>JBBRXA010000024.1:0-35969 GCA_038248855.1 Bacteroidales bacterium
TCGAGGATCAATCCGGTCTCCAAATACTTATCAAAAGAATTGCTAGGTTTTGGCGAGTCATTACTCTCGCCTGTGTGCTACTACTTCATCATTAATTCAAAGAACTCAATTATTCCAATTTCTTGGGGTGACAAAAGTAACGCTTCCTGATTTACCCGCCAAATATTTTTTCAAATATTTTTTCCTTTTTTTTGTCCCCCAAATAAGAAAGTCAAAAGCGGCTGCAAATATAAAAGCATTTCTGAAAATGACAAGAGAGAGAAAAAAAATACTATAAATTCGCAGCTGTAACTTTTGCAGCATGGCCAATCTCGTAATCATACCAACCTACAACGAAAAGGAAAACATCACCGAGATGATCAGGGCTATAACATCTTTGCCTGTCCCTTTCGAAATCCTGGTCATTGACGACAACTCCCCTGACGGTACAGCCGCTCTTGTCAAAGCAATGCAGCCTGCATTCCCGAATCTGCACCTCCTTGAACGGCCGGGCAAGATGGGACTGGGAAGAGCCTATATCGCCGGATTCGACTGGGCGATGCAAAGAGACTATAAATATATATGTGAGATGGATGCCGACTTTTCACACAACCCCCTCGATCTCGTCAGGCTCTTTGAAGCCTGCGACCGTGACGGGGCAGACCTGGCCATAGGCTCAAGATACATCTCCGGAGTAAACGTTGTCAACTGGCCGCTGAGCAGGGTACTGATGTCCTATATCGCATCAGTGTATGTCAGGCTGGTGACAGGAATGAAAATAAAAGATACAACGGCCGGCTTTAAATGTTACAGGAGCGAAGTCATCAGGAACATCAGGCCTGACCACATAAAATCAGTAGGTTACGGCTTTCAGATCGAAATGAAATTCACAGCTTGGCTCCTTGGTTACAGGATTGTTGAGATACCTATCGTGTTCACAGACAGACAGGCCGGAACATCAAAAATGACCGGCGGTATATTTAACGAAGCTCTATGGGGGGTACTGCGAATGAAAGTTGTAAGTCTGTTCAGACACCCCCGGAGAACGGAAGCCTGAACCCGTAATAAACAGAAAGCACCATGAGCAGTCTGCTGATCACCAATGCCACAGTAATCAATGAAGGCCGCACCTGGAAGGCGGATATCCTTACCGGCGACGACCGTATTGCAGCCATCATGCCGGCAGGAAAAGGCATTGCAGAATCCGGAACCACGGTAATTGACGCCAGTGGTCTCTGGCTCCTTCCAGGCGTAATTGACTCCCACGTTCATTTCCGTGAACCCGGACTCACCCACAAGGGGGACATCTATTCAGAGAGCGCCGCAGCGTCTGCTGGCGGGGTTACCTCTTTCATGGACATGCCCAATACAGTTCCTCAGACAACTTCCATACAGGAATGGCAGCTGAAGAACGAAACGGCTGCAGTCAAGTCAGTCATCAACTATTCATTTTACCTGGGAGCTACAAACAGCAACGGCGAGGAGACAGCACAGGCAGATCCGCGAAAGGTGTGCGGCATAAAAGTATTCCTGGGAGCATCGACAGGCAAAATGCTTGTGGACGATGAAAAACACCTCGACGAAATATTCAGTATCACTAAGCTCCCCGTTGCCTGTCACTGCGAGGACGAGGCAACAATCAAACGGAATGCTGTTGTTTACAGGGAAGGATACGGTGATGACCCCGATCCGGCTTTCCATCCCCTGATCAGAAGCAGGGAAGCTTGTCTGATATCTTCTTCAGCGGCTGTGAAAAGGGCAATAAGGCTGAATACTAAGCTGCACCTGCTCCACCTCTCAACGGCTGAAGAAATGGATCTGCTTACTCCCGGGAATGATGTTGCATCAAAGAAGATTATCGGGGAAGCCTGCGTACATTATCTGTGGTTTGACGACTCGGATTATGCCACCCGGGGAAATTTAATCAAATGGAATCCTGCCATCAAAAGTGCGTCCGACCTGGAGGCACTGCGGGAAGCCGTCATTGACGGAAGACTCGACATCATATCGACTGACCATGCCCCTCACACTGTTGAGGAAAAGAAAGAGACCTATTTCAAAGCCCCTTCAGGAGGCCCGCTCGTTCAGCATTCACTCGTAATGATGCTGGAACTGTGTCACAGGGGTGTCTTTTCTGCGGAGCTGATTGTAAGTAAGATGTGCCATAATCCTGCCACCCTTTTCAGCATCTGCGACCGGGGATTCATCCGCGAAGGATACAAGGCAGACCTGGTGCTTGTCAACCCCGACTCACCCTGGACCGTCACTCCTGACAACATATTATATAAGTGCGGATGGTCACCCCTTGAAGGAACCACTTTCCGCTGCAGGGTTGTCACAACCGTTGTAAACGGCAGGATAGTTTTCAGCAACGGCCAGCTGACGGGTGAAAAGGCGGCAGAGATGCTACAGTTTGAAAGATAAAATCATTGCAGCAGAATGAGCAAAAATCATATACTTCTCTATGTATTGCTGGTGGTGGTAACATCCTGCGGTGACAGGGGAAGAGTACCGCCTGCAGACTCCCGAACAGGCACTGCCGGCACCATGCCGCCAGCTTCTGCAACTGCGTCACCTGACCTTGTACTGATTGCTTCAGATATTGTCACCGAGGTTATCATCAGACCAGACCCCGAAGGCGATCCCTGGGAGATTGAAAAGGTTGGAGGTTACAGGGGTGACCTGATGGTAAATACAATTTTCGGACTCATCTACGAGGGGAAGCTCACCGCCTACGACTATCATTCAGGACAACCGATGAAACCGACCGATGTGAGAGATATTGAAAAAGAATTCAGCAACGACCGTTCAAAAATCGGTAAGCTCTCTTTCACCGAGGATTGGTATTATGACCCCTCCGTAAACAGAATTGAAAAAATCGTAAAATCAGTAGTCTTAGGCTATGAGCTCTATAACGGTGCAGGGAATGTGTATGCCTACCGGGCTGCATTCAGGGCTGACCTGGGAAGCGGGCCTGAATTCAGGGCTGACCTTGGCAACCGGGACTCATCTTCGCCTGGCAACAATCCTTAAATCGTTCCTGGTCGTCTGCGAAATCAGCACCTCCATTCCATCGGTTATTCTCTGAAAAGAGTCCCCGTCATAGTGCCTTACGGTAAGCATTTCAGCACCCTCATTAAACAGAATTGTGTAATCCCTGCGAAGCTTTTCGAGGACGCTGCCTATTTTCGGTTCCTCGTTATCTGCACAAACATTTATGCTGACTGCCCCGGCCTGGACCATGTTTACTTTCACACCGTTTTCTGAGAAGAGGTGAAACACATCAGCCAGATTCTCTCCCATCACGAAAGAAAGGTCTTTGGGAAGGACTGATATAAGTATCTGGTCCTCTTTTCGTACATAGATTGGTCTCGCCTGTCCCGGGGTGCCCTCCTCCGATATGACCGTGCCCGGCGCATCATGATCTATGAACGATCTGACATGCATCGGTATCTTCTTGTTATGCAGCGGCTTGATAGTATTGGGATGGATGACTTTGGCGCCGGAGAAAGTCATCTCCACGGCTTCGTTGTAGGAGATGTTGCTTATGGTCTCTGCAGTGGAGAGCCACCGGGGATCAGCGCTCATGATTCCGGGAACATCTTTCCACACAACTACCTTTTCGGCATCCAGCATATTTGCAATTAGTGCCGCGGTATAGTCTGACCCTTCACGCCCCAGGGTGGTGACCTCACCTCCGGCGGTTGCACCTATGAATCCCTGAGTGACACAAACGGCTGCATCACTGTTTCCGTAAGCCAGCATTATCCTCTGTTGCGACTCCTCACGGTCTACACCTGCATCGCGGTGCCTGCCGTCTGTGACCAGTAGTTTCCTGATGTCCCACCACTGGGTGTTCAATCCCCGGGACCTTAGCCAGGCCTCGACAACGATCGTTGACCAGACCTCACCCATCGAAACAATCATGTCATAGTCATGGTCATAGTCGCCCCTCCCGGTATTTTCAAGCCTGGTCAGAAGCTCCGAAACCGACACACTGATCCTGTCAGCCGCCTTTGACCCCGTGCCGAAAAGATCAGTTATCACTGAGTTATGATACCCTGACAGAGCTCCGATCTTTTCCCTGTAACCCGCATCTCCCCTGTACCAGAGACTGAATACCTCTTCCAGGGCATTGGTAGTCTTTCCGAACGCAGATACCACCACAACCAGCCTCACTTTCTCCTTCATGACCAGGTCACAAAGGTTCCTGATACCTGCAGCATCACGTACGGAAGCTCCTCCGAATTTAAATACTATCATTTCTAGGTTTGGTTTGCACAAAAGTATAACTTAGCCATCGTTATGCAATTACCCTTCAGAAATTGATAATAACCAGTAACCCGAACCAGAATGTCAAGTTATGATATTGTCAGTCTGAACGACTTCATTATCAGGAAGCAGAAAGATTTTTCCTATGCGCGCGGGGAACTGTCTAGCTTGCTTCACCATATAGGAACGGCAGCGAAGATGGTGAACTCGAAGATGAGGAAGGCCGGGCTTGTAGAGATAATCGGAAAGTCAGGTATTCAGAATATCCAGGGAGAGGAACAGCAGAAGCTTGACCGGTATGCCGATGAGGTTTTCATTGACGCACTTATGGCCAGCGGCGAATGTTGTGGAATTGCTTCAGAGGAAAACCAGAACGAAGTGGTCTTTACAGACTCTCTCGCCCGAAAAGGGAAATATATTGTCTGCATGGATCCGCTGGACGGGTCGTCAAATATAGATTACAACGTTTCAGTCGGAACAATCTTTTCAATCTACAGACGTGTTTCAGAACGCGATGCTGAAGCCGGCATCGCTGATTTTCTTCAGGAAGGAAGCAGGCAGGTTGCCGCGGGTTATGTGATATACGGATCCTCCACGATGCTTGTCTACACAACCGGCAACGGGGTCAACGGTTTTACTCTCGATCCCACAATCGGGGAATTCTGTCTCTCGCATCCTGAAATTGCGACCCCGGCAAAAGGAAGGATATATTCCGTAAATGAGGGGAATTATGTCAAATTCCCTGACGGAGTCAAAAAGTTCATCAAGTATTGCCAGGAGAGCGACAGTGAGACCGGCAGACCGTATTCCTCGAGGTACATAGGGTCGCTCGTGTCGGATGTCCACCGAAACCTGCTTGCCGGCGGTATATTTCTCTATCCCCCCGGGGTAAACTACCCTTCAGGCAAATTAAGACTTGTGTATGAATGCAACCCGATTGCATTTATAATTGAACAGGCAGGCGGAAGAGCCTTCGACGGGCGTAAACGGATTCTTGACACAACACCCGTATCTCTGCATCAGAGGTCAGCGCTGTACTGCGGATCACCCCTGATGATATCAAAACTCGAAGAGTTCCTGACCTGATTTCCGCTTCAGGATGTTAACGTTGCCGTTTTGTTTTGCACTCACAGACGGGTTTGCTACTTTTGTATTCTTAAATTCGTTTAATGGGTAACACCGTTTTCAGGGATTATTACAGACAGCATCCCTCATTCCTCAGACTGGAGGAACTTCTTGCAGGAAGCAGCAGCGAGTCAGTGGTCATAAACGGGCTTACCGGCTCTTCCAGGGCTGTTGTTATGGCCGGTGCACTGTCAGAGCAGCCTACAACCCACCTGGTCATCCTGCCGGAAAAGGAGGATGCCGCATATTTCTACAATGACCTGACATCGCTTCTCGGCGATGAAAACATCTTCTTCTTCCCGTGCACATACAAGAGGTCTGTGATGTACGAGCAGACTGATCCTGCCAATATTATTCTACGTGCTGAGGTTCTCAGCTTCCTTAATTCAGGCCGGAGAAAATGCATCATTGTCACCTATCCCGAATCTGTCATGGAGAAGGTGGTAAGCAAAGCCAACCTGAAGAAAAACACCTTTGTGATAAAGAAGGGAGCGAAACTCTCCATCGAATTCCTCGAGGAGGTGCTGAGAGAGTACAGCTTCAGACGAACCGATTTTGTCTATGAACCCGGACAGTATTCGATCAGGGGAAGCATCACCGACCTCTTTTCCTTTTCGGCTGACATGCCGTACCGTATAGACTTCTTCGGTGAGGAGATTGAATCGATAAGATCATTCAATCCTGATGACCAGCTCTCCGTAAAACTGTATGACGAGATACAGGTAATCCCTGACATTCATGATCTTACATTTCAGGATATTGCTGACTCCTTCATCGATTTTATCCCTCCCTCATCAATCATCTGGACTGAGAACTTCAAATATATAATTGAAAAGACCGATTCGATATGGTCACAGACCCGCGACCGGAGCGACAAGGGTGAAATCACTGACCGCAGGGATATAATCATTACCGGCCGGAGACTGGCGGAACTCTGTGCACAACACAGACAGATAGCCTTCGGAAAGGAAAGCCCGGGCGAAAACGCCGTAGCCGTCAGTTTTAAGACGGAGCCCCAACCCTCATTCAATAAAAACTTCGAGCTTCTGGCTTCAAGGCTCCGGTCCAATACCGGTGAGGGATATGAAAACTTCATTATCTCCGAGAGCGAGGTACAGGAGCAGCGTTTGAGCGAGATATTTGCCGAGCTTGATCCGAAAGTCAGGTTCACACCGCTTTTGCTGAACCTGCACCAGGGCTTTACCGACCATGATCTCCGCATCTCCGTCTACACTGACCATCAGATTTTCGACCGGTACCACAAGTTCAGGATCAAGGGTTTCTTCGCGCGCCGTGACAGCCTGACAATCAGAGAGCTTACCGATCTTAATCCGGGTGACTATATAGTACACGTTGACCATGGTGTGGGACGCTTCGGGGGATTGGAAAAGATTGATGTTAACGGCCGTTCCCAGGAAGCCATCAAGCTGGTATTCAAGGATAACGATACACTTTTTGTAGGCATTCACGCCCTGCACCGCATCTCCAAATACAAAGGCAAGGATACTTCTCCCCCGCGAATTAACAAACTGGGGACGGGTGCATGGCAGAAGCTGAAGCAGGCCACAAAGAAGAAGGTGAAGGATATTGCAAGGGATCTCATCAAGCTTTATGCAATGCGAAAAGCCACCGGAGGTTTCGCCTTCTCACCGGATTCTTACCTGCAGCGGGAACTGGAGGCTTCTTTCATTTATGAAGACACACCCGACCAGCTTGCCAGCACCGTAGCCGTCAAGGAGGATATGGAAGCCACAACCCCTATGGACAGGCTTGTCTGCGGTGATGTCGGCTTCGGCAAGACCGAAGTGGCAATAAGGGCTGCCTTCAAGGCTGCCACTGACGGAAAACAGACTGCGGTACTGGTCCCGACAACCATTCTGGCGCTGCAGCATTACAAAACATTCACCTCGCGACTTGAAAACTTCCCCTGTAAGGTGGATTACATTAGCAGGCACCGCAAGCCTTCGGAACAAAAGGAGATATTCAGAAAGCTGGCCGGGGGTGAAATCGATATAATAATCGGGACTCACAAGCTTACTGGGAAAGAGGTTAAATTCAACGATCTGGGCCTGCTTGTGATCGATGAGGAGCAGCGTTTCGGGGTGGCAGTAAAGGAGAAGCTGAAAAGATTCCGGGCAAATGTGGATACTCTTACCCTGACAGCCACGCCAATCCCCCGTACTCTGCAGTTCTCACTGATGGGAGCCCGTGACCTCTCGGTAATAACCACTCCCCCTCCCAACCGGATGCCCATAATGACAGAACTGCACGGGTTCAATGAAGAAATCATCCGTGAGGGCATTATGTACGAACTGAGCCGCAACGGCCAGGTCTTTTTCATAAATAACAGGATTGACAACATAAAAGAGCTGCAGGCGACCGTCAATCGTATCTGCCCGGGAATAAAGACTGCTGTCGTGCACGGACGGATGGAAGGAAATGAAATCGAGAATGTAATGTTTGATTTCATTAAGGGCGATTATGATGTACTCATAGCTACCACTATAATCGAGTCAGGACTGGATATCCCGAATGCCAACACGATTTTTATCAACGATGCTCATAACTTCGGTCTTTCAGAACTTCACCAGTTGCGGGGAAGGGTGGGAAGATCGAACAAAAAGGCATTCTGTTACCTCCTTTCGCCGCCTCTGTCTGCACTGACGCCTGAGGCCCGGCGAAGGCTGAAGGCTATTGAGGAAAATTATGAACTCGGAAGCGGATTCAATATCGCCCTTCAGGATCTTGATATCCGCGGTGCCGGCAACCTGCTCGGAGGAGAACAGAGCGGATTTATTGCAGATGTCGGCTATGAAACATACCAGAAGATACTTGATGAAGCGATAAGGGAACTGAAGCACGAGGAGTTCAGCGACCTTTTCCCGGAGCCGCGGCGTAAAAAAGAGACAGGGGAGACAGAGGAAGCTCAGGAATACGTAGCGGATGTCATTGTGGAAACCGACTTCGAGATTATGTTTCCTGATGACTACGTCTCCAGTATCTCGGAGAGGATAAGGCTGTACAAAGAGCTGAATGACCTTAAGGACGAGGCCGCCCTAGCCGGGTATCAGACACGTCTGGCTGACAGGTTCGGCCCGTTGCCGTCTCCCGCCCTGGCTCTGCTTGACCTGGTGAGACTAAGGTGGACTGCCTCCGCATCGGGGGTTGAGAAAATAATTCTGAAAAATGGCGCTCTTGTTGCTAACTTTGTAAATGACCCAGCCTCAGAATTCTACAGGAGCCGGCTATTTGTTTCAGTCATGAATTATGTGAACCGTAAACAGAACCGGATGAGTGTGAAGCAGAACGTCAGCAGGCTTAGCCTGACAGTGCGTGATGTTCCGTCAGTGGCTGCTGCCATAGCACTGTTTAAGGATATGCAGTCTTACCACCTTGCCGCCGCAACTGCGGAAACAAAGAAATGAATCTGATCCTCGATATAGGAAATACAAGTGCCAAGGCTGCAATTTACAAGGGGAACAGCCTGGTAAAAAAAGAGAGGTCTGAAACAATCAACCGTGCTTTTCTGAAATCATTTATTGGTAAGTCTCAGCCTGACCGGGCAATCATTTCAAGTGTCGCAACTGACTCTGCAGAGCTGATTTCACTTGTTCAGGAGAGCATTAAGAATGTGCATCATCTGACATGGAGGTCAGAGTACCCGTTCAAAATCAATTACAGTACGCCTGAGACACTGGGTGTTGACCGTCTGGCCGCTGCAGCAGGGGCATTACTGAAGTTCGCCGGTCATGACCTGCTCGTGATTGATGCCGGCAGCGCTGTCACTTTCGATATTGTCGCCGATGGCGATTATATCGGTGGAAGCATATCTCCGGGCCTTACCATGAGGCTCCGCGCCCTCCATGAGCTTACCGGAAGGTTACCCCTTGCGGAGCTGTCTGAAAGCTTCAGCTTCCCTGGCACCTCAACCCTTGATGCAATCGCCGGCGGAGTACTTATGGGGCTGGTATTTGAAATAAATGAGTATATTCGCACGTTTGAAAAAAGATATAATGCCCTCATCCCTGTAATTACAGGCGGCGACGGCGAAAAATTATCATCACTCACAGAGCGCAGGGTGATCTGTTATCCCGATCTGGTGGCTGATGGATTAAATTATTTACTTGAGTATAATGCAAAAAACTGAAAGATTTATTGTTCTGACCGTCATGCTGCTTTTTGCGGCATCAACATATGCCCAGAAAAAAGTTGACTCTCCGTTCGCAAGATACGGCATAGGAAATCTTGAAAACCAGGGAGCTTTCAGAACCCGGGCCATGGGGGGTGTCAGCAGCGGCATACGCAACAATGTAACGCTTAACTATCTTACCCCGGCCTCATACAGCAGCATCGATACCGCCTCTTTCATATTTGACTTCGGCATAGACGGTGCAGTTGTCGGGCTCACGGAAGGTGACGTTAGCTTCAAATCCACGGACATTAACTTCACTCACCTGCTCATCGGCTTCCCGATTATGAAAAACTGGGGCTTTTCTGCAGGGGTTATTCCCTATACTGACGGTTATTATGAAATGAGGGAGACTACTACACCCGATGCCAGTGAAGAAATTGCAGGTGAAGTGGTGGAGTACCACAAGGGATTGGGCGGGTACCAGAAATTCTACATGGGAACAGGGGTAAGTCCTTTCAAATATGTCTCCTTCGGGGCAAACATGTATGTTCTTTTCGGTGAGATTAACAGGTATAATGACTTTATATTCTCGGAAGACAATAACTATTTCAACATGAGGGAACTGGAGAATACCGGCATCAGAGGCATCGGCATTGACGCATCCGCCCAGTTTATGCTTCCACTCCCCGACAAGAAATTTATCAATGCCGGCATCACCTGGTCACCGGGTAAAAAGTTCAACACTGTATATGATCAGTTGTTCCTGAGATATTCGAATGTACAGACTTCAAGCCTGGCCTTTGACACACTCTATTACAGGCAGACAGATACCGTAAGCTTTATCCCTGCGACGGTACGCGCCGGCCTTTCCTTCGGAAAAGAAGACAAACTTACGGTAGGCTTCGACCTTGTCTGGTCAAAATGGTCCGATGGTGAATTACCGGGTTCATACGGAACATATTCCGATGCACTTTCATTGCATGCCGGAGTGGAATATATCCCTGAAAAATACTCGAACTATAACTTTTTTGATCGGATTGAATACCGCATGGGATGCCGTTACGGTGAGAGTTATACCCTGTTTGCCAATACCCAGGTAAAAGAATACGGCATAACTTTTGGAGCAGGGATACCATTGAGAAAATCGAGATCGCGGGCTTCACTGTTCATAGATCTGTCAAGGAGGGGAAACCCCGGGGACATTCAGTTCAGAGAAACCAGAATTTCGGTCGGAGCCAGCCTCAACCTGTTTGACTACTGGTTCCTCAAGGCAAAATATGAATAATAAAAGAAAAACAATGAGACAAATCGCCAGCATGATTCTGACAGTTGCATTCCTGACCGCATTGACACTGAGTGCCGCCGCTCAGACAGGGGTTACAACGGGTACCCCGTTTGGCCGCGGGGAAGACAGTGTCAGGTGCATGCGCAATACATCCCTTTATTCGACCTATTACGAGAACAAGGATTATAACATGGCCCTCAGATTCTGGAGACCTGTATTCAATGAATGCCCCGGTTCCTCCAAGAATACCTATATCAAGGGTGAAGTCATGTATAAAGACCAATTCAGAAAGACCGGGAATAAGGCGTACATCGATTCAGTGCTCATGGTTCTCACCCAGAGAACAAAATATTTCAGCGAGGCTGCTGCGAATGACCTGAGAAAGTCCATTGCCCTCTACGAACTTGGTGGCAATGATCCTGACTACGCACGTGAAAGCTATAAATATATAAACGGGGTGATGGAAACCTCTCCGCAGAATTTTGACCATACTTTTTCAACACTCTATATGGCGGTTACTGCGAGATGTTATTCACTGAAAGTAATTGAAGCTCCCGAGGTAATCAATGCCTACTCAAAGGCCATGCACATTGTTGATTCCCTTCTCTCAGGCAAACCTGACGATGCAAGGTATATCGATGCAAGAAAAAATATTGATGCTGTATTTAAGTCCAGCGGCTCTGCCACCTGCTCAGCCCTGATAGATCTCTTTACCCCGAAGGTGCAACAGGCCCCTGCTGACACCTCCCTGCTGAAGAAGGTCCTCGGATTGCTTACCGAAACGGGTTGCACGGATTCAGAACTCTATTTTACGGCCGCAACAAACCTTTACGCTACAGGCCGTACAGCAGAAGCCGCAGCTAAGCTTGCCGAAATGAACTACGCAAGAAAGAAATTTGACGAAGCAGAAAAGTATTATACCGAAGCAATAAGCCTGGAGAAAAACGCCATTGTCAAATCAAGCCTGCTTACCAAACTGGCGAGCCTTGAGCTTACATCCGACAAAAAACAGGCAGCCCGTGACCTGGCGAAACAGGCTTATGCCCTCGACAACACAAACGGAAATGCCCTTTTCATTTTAGGTGAATCATATGCCGGAGCCAGAGTTGGCGATGCATTTGAAAACCAGGCTGTATACTGGGTGGTTGTCGATTACCTTGTAAAGGCTAAAAACACTGACCCCGGTCTTAAGGAACAGGCAGACGGGAGAATTGATATTTATTCAAGGCTTTATCCCACAAAGGAAGAAGGTTTCTTCCGGAGCATCATTGAGGAGGGATCCTCCTACCAGGTTGGCGGATGGGTAAATGAGAACACGACAGTAAGATTCAGAAAAGAATAGAGAGCTGTGTCAGACAGGATAAAATATAATTTATTCATTTTAGCAGTCCTTTTTACAGGGACTGCTTTTCTGTCATCATGTGAGAAAACCAAAAAGGAGGTTTTCACCGAACTCCAGATTAAGGATATGCCGGCTCTCTCCGCACGCAATTTTGAGACCATGTATACTGACTCCGGAAAGGTCACCATGGTAATGCGGGCACCGCTTATAATGCAGTACACCGGGGAGGAAGACCCGCATACCGAGTTTCCGGAGGGACTGAAACTGTTTTTCTATGACGGGACTACAGTGCCGCAGGCAAGCCTCGCATCCCAGTATGCCAGGTACAACGAAAAAGAAGAGTTATGGGAACTGCGTGACAGCGTGGTAGTTGTAAGCGAGAAGGGAGAGATCCTCGAGACCGAACTGCTGTACTGGAACGAACCCAAAGAGCTGGTATGGTCAGACAGATTTGTGAAAATAACCGGTAAGGACGAGATAATCATGGGTACCGGATTCGAGTCAGACCCGCGGCTCACCCGCTGGAAAATCAAAAATGTCAGCGCAACCATTTATATCAATGATGAACAAAAAGGCAATCCTGGCAATTGAAATCGTATGGATCATTCTCGGTATCCTGTGCCTTGCAGTCTTCTTCAGGGAGATTGTTATCACAAAGGGCGACCGTGCCTGGCTTTTTGCGCTTATGTCCGTGGTAGCCTTCGTGATGGCCCGGATACGTGACGGGCAGCGAAAAAAAATGTAACTTTGGTTCATGAATTCCCTGGTGATAATCCCCTTTGCCATCTTTCTTGGCGCATTTTTCTCAGCCATGGAACTGTCCTTTTTTGCTTCAAACAGGCTACGGATCGAGCTTGACCGCAAACAGGGACTGGTAGGTTCAGGTATCATTTCGATGTTTACCCGCAACCAGGGACAGTTTATCGCCACAATGCTGATAGGAAACAATGTGGCCATTGTAATCTTCAGCATGCTCGCCGCAGACGAGCTCGAAAAACTGTTCGCCGGATTTATCGGCTCAGAGTTGCTTATTTTTATTCTGCAGACAGTGATCACCACCTTCACTGTGCTCATACTTGCCGACTTCCTCCCCAAATCAATCGTACGCCTTACGCCGAACTCCTTCCTGAAACTCTTTGCTGTTCCAACGGCTATTTTCTACTTTATCTTTTATCCGGTAAGTAAATTCAGCCTGGGAATGGGTAACCTTCTAATCCGGATTTTTTTCGGTCTTAAACCTGACGGTGCTGCACTTGAAAACAAGGTCTTTACCCGTGTGGACCTTGACCACTTCGTGAATGACTTTGTGGAAACCGATGAAGAGAAGGAGGAGGAGAATGACAGCATTCGCATCTTTCAGAATGCACTCGATTTTTCAAAGGTAAAAGCCCGTGAATGCATGGTGCCGCGAACTGAAGTTGTTGCTCTGAACGCAGACTGCACAGTCAACGAGCTGAGGGAGAAATTTACTGAGTCAGGACACTCGAAAATACTTCTGTACCGTGGGAACCTTGATAACATGGTGGGATATTTTGAACTCAAAGACCTGCTGAAGGAGTCTGTGGACATTTCTACGCAAATGAGAAAACTTCCGGTAGTGCCTGAGGCTATGACTGCCAACAGGGTACTGAAACTACTATCGGAGGAAAAGAAAAGTATTGCCCTTGTGGTTGACGAGTTCGGCGGAACATCGGGAGTGATTACGATAGAAGACGTACTTGAGGAGATCGTCGGTGACATTGAGGATGAACATGACACCAGCGACCTCATTGAAAAGAAGCTGAACGAAAAGGAATATGTCCTTTCAGGCAGACTGGATATCGATTATCTGAACGAAGAATACGAACTTGGCCTCCCGGAAAGCGATGAATACGAAACTCTTGCGGGCCTTCTGTTATTTTCTCACCGCAGCATTCCGAAACAGCAGGAAGCAATCCGTGTTGGACGCCATGTGTTTACGGTGCTGAAAGGATCATCAACCAGGATTGAGCTGCTGAAGCTCAAAACCGACTGAGGCAAGGTTCACACTTTTCTTTTCATTTCCGAATAATACCTGAAGTACAGGGGGATTGCGGTCATTCCGCTGAAGAGGTTTTCAAGCGGGAAATTTTCATTCGGTGAATGGATTGCGTCAGACTCCAGCCCGAATCCCATCAGTATCGACTTGACACCCAGTATCTTCTCGAATGTTGAAATGATTGGTATACTGCCTCCGCTGCGAACCGGTATGGGTTTCTTTCCAAAGACTTCTTCGTAGGCTTTTTCGGCAGCCAGGTATTCAGGAATATCGAGCGGGCTTACATAGGCCTCACCGCCGTGAAGATATTCAGCTTTGACTGTCACTCCTTCAGGTGCAATTTCTTTCAGACGGGCGATGGCCAGTTCTGCAATCTTCTCAGCCTGCTGGTCAGGGACAAGCCTCATAGATATCTTTGCTGTGGCAGTGGCCGGGAGTATTGTTTTGGCACCCTCTCCGGTGTAGCCTCCCCATATCCCGTTGATATCCAGGGTTGGCCTTATGCCTACACTTTCAAGTGCAGTAAATCCCTTCTCCGAAGCCAGCGCCTTAACGTTGATGGACTTCTTGTATGCCTCAGGGTCAAACGGCCTTTCAGCCATCTTTTTCCGCTCAGCTGGTGAAGGCACTTTAACTGCATCGTAGAACCCGGGAATGGTGATATGTCCATCCAGGTCCTTAAGAGACGCGATCATTTCGCACAAAACGTTGCACGGATTGAGAACAGCCCCGCCGTAGAGACCTGAATGGAGATCGCGGTCCGGTCCGGTAACTTCAACCTGGATATAGGAAAGTCCTCTTAATCCTGAAGTTATCGAAGGTGTTGCTGCCGAGATCATGGTTGTGTCTGAAACCAATATCACATCCGATTTAAGCATCTCCCTGTGATCGGAACAGAAGCCTGCAATATTTATTGAGCCAATCTCTTCCTCTCCCTCGATCATAAACTTCACATTGCAGGGAAGGGTTTTTGTTGCATTCATCATCTCAAACGCCTTTAGATGCATGAAAAGCTGCCCCTTGTCGTCATCAGCCCCCCTGGCATATATCCTGCCGTCACGGATATGGGGTTCAAAGGGAGGTGAAATCCACTTGTCAAGAGGCTCAGCCGGTTGAACGTCATAATGCCCGTACACCAGTACCGTAGGCCGGTTTCTGTCTATGATCCTTTCACCGTATACAATCGGATGACCGGCGGTTGGATAAACTTCGGCACGGTCTGCCCCGCCGCTTATGAGTATCTCTTTTATGTACTCCGCAGCCCTCACCATATCGGGTTTGTTTGCCTCACTGGCGCTGACAGAGGGTATCCTGATAAGGCCAAAGAGTTCCTCAAGGAATCTTTCCCTGTTTGCTTCAATAAAGTTCTTTATCTGTTCCATTGCCTTATTTCTTTGTTATGTTCTTTTGCTGCAGAAATCAGCTTATCATACCATTCATGACCAAATGCCCTTATCAGAGGTTCTTTAAGAAACCTGTACAATTCTGTCTTCTCATTTTCACCTGCCACCAGTGCGGGGCGGCATATGGGCCACTCCTCATAGTTCACAGCCCTGAAGTCAGTGAAATTCTTTATCCTGACCGGGAAAAGGTGACAGGAAAGCGGCTTCCTGAAGCCGATTACACCGGCGGTGAAGGCTTGCTCGATGGCGCATCGGTATATGCCGTTTTCGATAACCGTATATGCACACTCCTCATTCCCGATCAGCGGGGTGACCGTGTCTCCCTCGATATCTTTTACGCTTGTGCCTTTTTCCTCAATGGCTTTTATGCCCTCAGGCCGGAGCCAGGGCCTTAAAAGTGGCAGGAGTTTTTCAAGTGCAAGGACCTCCTCAGGGTGCAGTGGTGCTCCTGAATCGCCGTAACGGCAGCAACTTCCGCAGCATGACTCAAGGTCACAGGCAAAGTTCTTTTCGACGAGCGCAGCTGATACTATGGTGTCATCAATCTGAAACATATTGTTCAGACAAGTGATTTTCCGGTCATCTCCGCGGGAATATCTATTCCCATCATGGTCAATACCGTTGGCGCCACATCAGCAAGTATCCCGTTTCTTACGCTGCTGTACCTGTCACTGACCAGATATATCGGTACAGGATTCAGGGAATGTGCTGTATTGGCCGATCCGTCAGCGTTCACCGCATAGTCTGCGTTACCGTGATCAGCAATAATTATCACCTCGTAGCCGTTCGCACGGGCTGCATCGGTTACCTGTCCGGCACACTCATCAACTGTCCGCACCGCGGTTTGAATGGCCGCGTAGACTCCTGTGTGTCCTACCATATCGCCATTGGCAAAATTGAGGCAGATAAAATCAAACTTCTTCTTCCTGATCTCTTCAATCACTGCATCTTTTACCTTGAAGGCGCTCATCTCAGGCTGAAGGTCGTATGTTGCTACTTTCGGCGACTGGACAAGCACTCTCTCCTCAAGGTCAAACTCTTTCTCGCGGCCTCCCGAAAAGAAGAAAGTCACATGGGCATATTTCTCAGTTTCAGCAATACGAAGCTGCCGTTTGCCCATCCCTCCCACGATCTCGCCCAAAGTCCTGGTGACATTGTCCTTGGGAAAAACAATATGCATCCCATTGAATTTGTCATCGTAAGGCGTCATGGTGAGGTAGTAAAGCGGTATAGTCTTCATGCCGAGTTCAGGCATATTTTCCTGCGTGAGAACCCTTGTAAGTTCCCGAGCCCTGTCATTACGGAAATTGATGAATACAACAACATCCCCTTCACTGATAGTTGCAAGAGGCTTTCCCGAGTCTCCGGTCAAAACTATAGGTTTCATGAACTCATCGGTCACTCCCACGTCATAAGACTCCTGCATTGCGCTGACGATATCTTTCGCAGGCCTGCCTTTGCCGTTTACAAGCAAATCATAGGCCTCCTTAATTCTCTCCCACCTCTTATCGCGGTCCATGGCATAATACCTGCCTACAAAAGACGCTACCCTCCCGTTGCTGTGCTGAAGATGTTTCTGCAGGTTTTCCATGAAGCCTTTGCCGCTCCGCGGATCTGTATCGCGCCCGTCACCAAATGCGTGAATGTAAACCTCTTTCAGTCCGTATTCCATTGTCATGTCGCACAAAGCATACAGGTGGGTGTCAAGTGAATGAACCCCGCCGTCAGAGAGAAGGCCGAGAAAGTGAACCTTTACTCCTTTTTCACGGGCGTGAGAAAAGGCGTCAACCAGTACTTTGTTTGAGCGTATCTCTCCTGTGCGGCAGGCCCTGTTGATTTTCACAAGATCCTGATAGACAATGCGTCCAGCTCCGATATTTAGGTGTCCCACTTCTGAATTACCCATCTGACCGTCAGGCAGGCCCACATCTTCCCCCGAAGCGAGCAGGTATGACGAAGGGTATTTTTTCTTTATTGCATCGATATTCGGAGTGCCGGTGGAACTTATGACGTCACTCAGGGTGCCGTCACCTATTCCCCAGCCGTCAAGGATCATAAGCAGTACTCGTCTTTCTTCCATTTTATTTTTCTATAATCTATTGACCTCCCTTGATCGGAGTCACCTTAATACGGTAACCGTCATCATTGCAGGTTTGTTCATAATCAATATCTCGTCCCACATAGGCCGTCCACTCCTCCGGGGTAAGATTCCGGGTCACCTTCTCGCAAAGACCGGTGGTCATATGCTCAACTCGAGAAGGTCTCATTGTGAGCGTACCCGCCGTGGCGGCAAGGAATGCCCTGCCGTTGTCTGTGAACCCGAGGTTTAAAATATTATTGCCGCTGTCTGTTATGACAGGCGGTGCCTCGCCGAGGTCAGCCATGTCCCAAAGCTTTATAACACCGTCTTTCCCGGCGGTTGCCATCTGTTTTTCCGTTCTGTTGAATACGATATGAGCAACGGGGGACCCGTGACCTTCAAAGCTTGAAGAAATCTTTTTATCACTTGTATTCCACAGTTCGATGTTCCCGGAGCTGTCGCCCGTAATCAGCCGTTTGTCCCACGGTACAAACCGCAGTGAGGTTATTACTTTATCACCCAGATCGAGTATTACGACCTGATTTCCCGAGTCAATTTGCCAGACCAGTACCTTCCCGTTGCCTGTCAGCCCGGCCAGGTATGTGTTGTCAGGGGAAATGTCAATTGCCGTTACACCTGATGGGATCTGGCTGACATTGTGCCCGGTATGTGTTATTAAATCCCACTCGGCTACCTGACCCCTTACTGTTGCAGAATAAAGCCTGTCGCTGCCGGATGAGAAAACCAGGGCGCTTATATTTAACCCTGATCCGGACATCTGGTAACCCATGTTATTGTCTTTCAAAGGTATCATTATAATCTCCGAAGTTGAGGTTCCGCAGGCAAGCCATCCTGCATCAGGACTCACCGTCATCACTTCAATCAGTTTTTCACCCGTCCATATCACATTGTAACCCTTTGAGGGATTGTCAGTCTGCCACTGCAGTACTCTGCCGCTCTTCTCTGCTGTATAGAAGAAGTTGCCTGAAGGCTCTTCAGCCATGGCGGTAACGGTCATGTCCTCCGTCATGAACTGGGCGTATTCCCTGCTGCCGTATCTTTTGCCGACATCATAAAATGCGGAGTAGATATCGGCATCATTGGGTGCTCCCTGATAGCGGGAATTGAAGAGGTATCCCTGCCATGCCAGCAGTATCTGCAGGTCCTTCCCGTCGGTGTGATTCAGTGATCTTACTGCCAATGATTTACCCACCTGAATCATCTTGCGGCGGTTCTCCTCTGCGGCTGCCTTAACGGCTTCAGCCTTTGCCGAGTTCGCCTCCTCAACGAGATCACCGGAGACAAATGCATTTTGTTCGGCTGCCTTAGCCCTTTCCAAAACACTGGCTATGGTTGTACGGTTATTCTTAACCGCATCTGAGACTGCTTCCAGAGTGTCTGTAAGGCTGTTCAGGCTGTCAGCCAGCTGATAATTGAATGAGATGACCTCGTCCTTCTGCATCAAGGCCATCTCTTTCTCCTTCTCTGATTTCCCCCTCAATGACATGACTGTTCCGAGAACTATGAGGGCAATGAGTGCAATCAATCCAAGCAACCCGGCAAATAATCTTGAGCGGTTAACTTTCTTCCTGCCAGCCTTTTTGTTATGCTCCTCCTGCTCGATATACTTTTCTTCGGAGTTCTTAAGGAAGAGCATTGCACGTTCAAAGGCAGGGTCGAGCGTCTCAGCCCAGGCAATTGTAGGATTGGTTTCATTCCTCCATTTAATGGCAAGTTGCAGTTCAGGAGCCGTCCACAGTTTTCCTTTTCCCTCCTGATGCAAAGCAGCAGCGTCTGCAAGCTGAAGATAAAGTTTCCTGGATGCTTCTTCCTCATCAAGCCATTTCCTCAGTGACTCCCAAAGCTTGATAATGCTTTCGTGAGTCAGGTCAATTATACTGTCCTCAGTGAGGTCCAGCTCCTGCACGGGTGTAATGAAAGAGTACTCCGGAGCCCTGAATACTTCCGCGACTTTTATGATTTCCTCTTTTGAACACCCGATATACGAAGCAATGGCGGATATTCTTTCAGGCCTGCGGAGTTCCTTTCCATCCTCGGTCCTGGTTGTAATGGTGCGGAAGAAACGGGCACAGACATATTTATGCCGCTCATCAAGGGAATTGAATGCCTGTCCTGCGTGCTGCGATATTGCTCCCTTCACTCGTCCGACCGCCTCGTAATCTGCCATGCCTAAAGAACGTGACAGGTCGCCGGATTTGCTCCACTGATTCCACAGTCTCATAAGCAGATGCTGCAGTACAGGCAGCTGGCCTGTCTTTTCTCCCAGGTCATTGATAATGGTTCTGACAAGAGAACGGTCGACGGTTGCCCCGGAGACCCTGACAGGCTCTTCAATAACCGAAACCATGGTCTCACGGTTTAGCTGCGGGAGCAGGTAGCTACCACTGTTCAGAAGATTGGTCAGGCTGTGAAACCTCGAGCATTCTGCAACATACTCGGACCGCAGGGTAAGCACAACATACAGGCCCTGGTCAGGCTGTCTTACAGCACTGACAATAAGGTCGATAAAATCAGTCGCTTCATCACCTTCAGCACCCCTGGATACTGGAGGGCTGTACCTGAAAGCCTCCTCAAACTGGTCTATGACTATTACTATCTGCTGCCGCAGGTTCTTCCTGATCTTATTAACCACATCCGTCAGGCCTTCGCTTCTGTTGTGAAGCGATGCGGCGATGCCTGAAACCGGAAGGTAGGAAAAGCCCGCTTCGGCAGAAAGGGCGGAGAGTTGTGCTGCCAGATTGTCAATGGGATTCTGTTCAGGTCTGAAGATAACGAATGACCAGGTTCTGGTCCCCTTTGCATCCTCATTCAGAAGAGCCGGGATCACCCCCGACATGACAAGGGAAGATTTACCGCTGCCGGAGGCGCCGAGCACGGCGACGAATCTGTTCTCAATCAGTCTGGCAACTACTTTGGCGGTACTCTCCATCCTACCGAAAAAGAGATGTCCCTCTTCAGGTTTGAAGGCTCTCAGACCGGGGAAGGGATTCTGCCGGAGTGTGTCATTCTTCGAGGTCATGAGGCTTTTGTTTGTAAAACAGCAGTTCTGTCACGGTTATCAATATAATCAACAAAGATATCAGTGTACTCGGAATAGTGAAAGATAAAATCCGTTATATCGCTAAAGGATAAGGAATAAAGACCGCTTTTACCTCTTTCGGAAGGGACGATCCACGTCAGGAGACCTGGAAGGGTTTGTGCATCATAAGACTCAGAGTATCTCATCCGAACCGCAAGTGATACAATTCTTTCCTCGGGAATGCCGTTGAAGCAGAGGCTTAGAAACCTCGTCTTGTCAAGCACCATATTGACATCAGGAATTTTCTGTTCCATTACGGCTTCGGTCCTTTGCCTGGCCGGCTCGGGTATCCTTACAGCAACCTCCCTGTACCATCCGGGATTAAGGCAGCGTATGGCCATGGC
The DNA here is from genome assembly GCA_038248855.1 of Bacteroidales bacterium. Lineage (GTDB taxonomy): Bacteria > Bacteroidota > Bacteroidia > Bacteroidales > VadinHA17 > SR-FBR-E99. The sequence continues at coordinate 21,080 of JBBRXA010000024.1, forward strand.
ACCTTCCTCCTGCAGTATCTGACTCTGGCTGAATAAAAATGAAATCAGCAGGTCCCTGCCGGCCAGGAGTTTCCCCTCAGCTACTTTTCGGAGAGTAATCGCCTTTGTCCAGATCCCCGTAATATTCTGATCAGCAGAAAGAATGTGTTCTGCAAGGGTGTGGAATGATACCTCCCTGACGGGATAAAAGATACTTAGCTCACGAAGCTTCTCAGTGTCATTTCTGTGACCGGTAAGGGCAAGCAGAGGCCCCCGCAGTGGCTCCGCCGTCACTGTTTCAATCACCTCGGCGGCCAGTCTTGCGCTGTAAACAGATTTCCCTCCCGCCTGACTCATCAGCAGGGCTGAGGCTTCAGGGCCTATTATAAAGGGAAGCACAGAATCAATCAGTTTCTGGTTCATCCCGCGCTCGCCTTCCAGCGCGCTTTCGAGAAGAAAGAATTTGTGCTTTCTAACCTGCATCTGCATGGAAATTATTGCTGTCATATTTCCCAGCAGCTCCGTCACCGTCTCAGTCAGCTTCTTTCGTTGACCGGCATTGGGATTAAAGCGGTTTTCCCTGAGAAAGTGCATTGCCATCAGCCTTATATTGATTGTCCCCTGACTTACAAAATCTTCAAGTGTCGAAAGTGAGTCGCGTGACTGCACAGATCCGACAAGTCTGATGATCATCAGGTTCAGCAATTCGCTTCCTGAATGTTTGAGATGGGAGCCGATAACATTCTTATAGGCCTCCGGGCCGAAGTGCTGCAGCAGATAATATGCTTCCCTCTCGGTTCCAGGCACTGAGAGAGCCTCAATAACCTCATCGACCATCTCGCGAATGCCAAAGCGTCCGATGGCTGCAAGGCCTATCTTTCTTATATCCGGGTTGCCGTCATGAAGGAACCTCAGCACCTCCGAAACCATGGGAACACGCTTGCTCAACAGCACCGTCCGAGCCCCTGCAGTCTTTTCAGCAATTCCTGTCTGCATCAGAATATCACTGTTCCTTTTGGGGTCAGTATAGTACTTTTCTATATTGTTAACCACGCCGGCAGCTTCATGACGCAATGACTGGCCAAACCTTTCGGAGGCTGCGATTGCATTCAGGGCGGGTATCAGGGCCGGGTCGAAGTCCCTGAGTGCGGTATGGACTATGCTCATCAGATAATTACTGTCCGCTTCCTCCAGGATCCCCGCATGGTTCCCTGAAATAATCCTGAAATAGTCACTCTGAAAATGTAAAGAGCTTCTGAACAGGCCGTCGGTCCTCTTTGCTGCTGTCATGGGTCCCTGGACAGATGAGATGCCTTCTGAAGCTGATAATTTACGAAGTATGTCTCCTCTGAACTCGTGGTTGAGAACTACATATGAAAGCACGAGCAGCAGTGATAGCACAGGAAGCAGAAGAATCAGTCCTGTTGTATGAAAAGCAGCTGCCGTTTTAATCACCTCCAGCATCACTGAAATTACAATGACTGAAAGCATTGCCACTGTCACAGTCCTGCTCACACCGAATTTCTTACTTTGGCTTCCGTTAAATCCTTCAGAGATGATTGCGAGGGCGGGCAAGGTATAGACAGCCATCGCGGAAAAGAAAAGGAGTGCTGCGATACACACTGTAAAGGCCACCAGACTGTTACCTGATGCGCCGGCCGGAGTCTCCTCCGAAGCGAGATAATAAAAAGCCACCGGCATAAATGTAAAGAAGAGCAATGCAGGAGAAATAAGCAACCCTCCGATAATGCCAAATCTCCTTAAAACCTGCAGGGTTAAGAATTTCTTTGCCAAAAGGCTCACCAGCAAAGTGGAGGCAGCAAGTCCGGCAGCGAAAATCAGAGGCGATGACCGGACAATATTAAAATCGAAGAGAACGGTGAATACCGTTACGATGGCGAACACTGACAGTGCCAGCGCAATCCAGATTGCCATTATGTATCCGGCTTTCATTACCTCTCCATTTTTCAGACAAACATTTTACTCATACAGACAGACTCAACAAGATAAAATCTTTTTACAATGAATCCTATAAAAATGCACCGGCAGCCCTTATTCTGTCTGCCAGTAATCCGGTGACCGCATCAATATCAGGACTCAACCCGTCAGTGACTATGTCAGCCTGCTCATACCACGGACTTCTTAAAACAAGGAGCTCCTCCACCCTTGAAGTCATTTCCCCTTCGCCTGCATCTGCAAGCAGGGGACGTTTGTTTTTAGACTTGAGCAGCCTGCTGACAAGTGCAGGCACAGACATTTTAAGGTATAAAACGACTCCAGTCCGTTTCATGACTTCCATATTCTCCTTTGAGCAGGGGGTGCCGCCTCCGCAGGAAACGACAGTCCTGATCTTCTGTGAAATGTCATTGAGAGCCCGTGTCTCCGCAGCCCTGAAAAAGCTTTCCCCGTGCATTCTGAACATTTCATCGACTGACAAACCCTGCTGTTCTGCAGTGACTATGTCGAGATCGGCAAAATGCCATCCCAGGGCAGAAGCTATCTTCCGGCCGGCGGTGCTTTTACCGCTCCCCATAAATCCTATGAGATAGATATTCACCTTAGTCTAAAGCTCAAGTTTCATCTGGGCAGGGTCGTCACCCGGATGCTGGGCCGGTGGCGCCGGAGACAGCGGCGGCGGTTCCTCATCTTCTTCCACTGACCTGGCTGCCGCCTCACTCTTCACCACTGGCTCTATTTCCCTGACGTTTGTGACGCTGTAGTTGGAAAGCCTCTTGCCTTTAGCCTTAAGGCTCTTGACACCGATGAACTCCGCCACCTCGATGATCTCATTGCTTCGCCCTTCATTCTTCCCCCCGAACATGATCTCCAGCCTCGGATACTCAACCTCGGTAAGGCTTATAAGCCTGGAGCCCTCACTCTCCGCAATGAAGGACTGCGGTCGTTCTGACTCCACGAACATGAACCGTTTGACATAGTAGAAGCCCTGTTCCTGATCCCAGTATACTGCCGAGAATACTTTCACCTCCCTGAATTTCTCCAGTAGGAGCATGTCATCCTCGAAATGGAGTGAAAGATCGGTTCCGCAGGTTCTGTATACTCCCCCCTTTGTCACTATCAGCAGTCGTTCCTCGGAAGCGAACTCACCGAGGAATCTCCCCCTGCCATCGACGTTGAGCCGCAGGACAGCATCGTCAAACCACAGCTTGCGTCCTCCCAGGGTCGACAGTCCCTTTTCCTTAAGGGTGATCTTGTGAGTTGCACACTTCGTAAGAATGTTGCCCATAGATGAACGTCCCTTTATGGCAAGCTCACCGAAGTCAAACTCAAAGGTCAGTTTTTTGAGGCGTGGACGTGGTTTGTGGAATACCTTAATCACCTCTGCCTCTCCGTTAGGATTGACACTCAGATACATAATTCTTGTATCAGGAGTCCCCCTCCCTATATTGTATTCCTTGTCACGTGTCATCCCAGTCAGGGAACATCTCTTAATGTAAAGGGCTCCCTCCTTCCCGTCCAGATATACAACATTGTAGATGGTGCGGGTATCATTTCTCAGGAAGACCTGAACATGAATGATGTCCTTGCCAACAAACTGCTTTTCAGTGACCTTTGTGATGAGGTATGTGCCGTCTTTCCGGATTACAACGATGTCATCAATATCTGAGCAGTCACAGACAAATTCATCCTTTTTGAGACCGGTGCCAATGAATCCCTCCTGTCTCTGAACATAGAGTTTTGCGTTGTTGGCAACTACTTTTGTGGCTTCAATGGTTTCAAAATTCCGTATCTCTGTTCTGCGCTCAATTTTCTTACCGTACTTTTTCTTGATCTGCCGGTAGTAGTTTATCGCGTACGGAATTATATTGCTGAGGTGGCTTTTCACTTCTTCAAGCTCCGCCTCGATGCCCCTTATATGTTCGTCAGCCTTCGAAGAATCGAATTTCGAGATACGTTTGATTTTGATTTCGGTAAGTCTGATAATGTCATCACGGGTTATCTCGCGCCTGAACATCTTCCTATAGGGTTTCAGCCCTTTTTCTATCGCTCCTATGACGGCCTCCCAGGTTTCAGCCTCCTCTATGTCACGGTAAATGCGCTTTTCTATGAAGATCTTTTCAAGGGATGAGAAATGCCATTCCTCATCAAGTTCAGCCTGGCGGATTGTAAGTTCCATTTTGAGGAACTTGACAGTCTGGTCAGCCGAATGACGGAGGATATCACTCACCCCCACGAAGGCAGGCTTGTCTTCATCAGTGATCACGCAGGCATTTGGCGAAATTGACAACTCGCAGTCGGTGAATGCGTAAAGCGCATCTATGGTCTTATCCGGAGATACTCCCGGCTGCAGTTGTATCACAATCTCAACCTTACCGGCGGTGTTATCGTCGATTTTCCTGATCTTTATCTTACCACGTTCATTGGCCTTGACAATAGATTCGATTAGGCTGGATGTAGTCTTGCCAAATGGAAGATCAGTAATTACAAGCTCCTTTTTATCCGACCTTTCGATCTTCGCTCTCACCTTGACGGCGCCTCCCCTTAATCCGTCATTATAGCGTGCAACATCTATCATCCCTCCTGTCGGGAAGTCCGGATAGAGCACGAAAGGTTTGTCCTGCAGGTAGTTTATCGAAGCGTCAATAAGCTCGTTGAAGTTGTGTGGAAGAATTTTAGAGGCTAACCCCACAGCGATGCCCTCCACTCCCATGGCCAGCAGTAGGGGGAATTTGACAGGAAGAGTGACAGGTTCACGGTTTCTGCCGTCATATGAGGGCATCCACTCGGTGGTTTTATTGTTAAATGTTACCTCCAGGGCAAATTTCGAAAGTCTTGCTTCAATATAACGCGGTGCAGCAGATCCGTCACCTGTAAAGATGTTGCCCCAGTTTCCCTGTGCATCAATAAGAAGGTCTTTCTGTCCAAGCTGCACCAGTGCGTCACCTATTGAAGCATCACCGTGCGGATGGAACTGCATGGTATGGCCGATGATATTGGCTACCTTGTTATAGCGCCCGTCATCCATTCGCTTCATGGAGTACAGTATGCGTCGCTGAACAGGCTTGAGCCCGTCAGAGATATGCGGCACTGCCCTCTCCAGAATCACATATGATGCATAGTCCAGAAACCAGTCCTGGTACATCCCCGAAAGGGCGGTGACGGTATGCAACGCGGCAGGTAAATGTCCGTTCTTTACGCTTTGCTGTTCATCGCCTTCATCAGGTACATGCGTCAAATCATCTTCTTTTTCCTTCATTTTCGTAGAACAACTCCTGTCTCGCTTATTCTGCCTCCGGAATCTCTTCTTCGACTCTGAGGTTTTCAATTATAAAATCCTGCCTTTCGGGTGTATTCTTGCCCATAAAAAACTCTAGAAACTGCATGTAGGGATCAGCCTTTTTCATTATGACGGGCACCAGCCTCATGCCTTTGCCGATGAAGTGACCAAACTCGTCAGGGGAGATCTCTCCAAGCCCCTTGAAACGGGTTATCTCAGGTTCCGGGCCAAGGTCTCTGATAGCCCTTTGCCTTTCCTCATCGGTGTAGCAGTACCGCGTCTCCTTCTTGTTGCGTACCCTGAAAAGCGGGGTCTGAAGTATGTATACGTGCCCCTTTCTTACAAGTTCGGGGAAGAACTGAAGGAAAAAAGTGAGCAGAAGCAGTCTGATGTGCATTCCGTCAACATCGGCATCAGTAGCCATTACCACGTTGTTGTAACGCAGGTCTTCAATTGATTCCTCTATGTTGAGCGCGGCCTGAAGAAGGTTGAACTCCTCATTCTCGTAGACTATCTTTTTTGTCAGCCCGTAGCTGTTCAAAGGCTTTCCACGGAGACTGAACACGGCCTGGGTCTCCACGCTCCTCGATTTTGTTATGGAGCCGCTGGCAGAGTCGCCCTCAGTAATAAATATTGTGGAGTCAAGGCGTCTTTCATCGTTGTTGTTGTAGTGGACACGGCAGTCGCGCAGTTTCTTGTTATGCAGGCTCACCTTTTTCGCCCTGTCACGGGCCAGCTTCTGAATTGAGCTGATAGCCTTGCGCTCTTTTTCCGAGTCCTGGATCTTTTTAAGCAGTATTCGTGCCGTTTCCCCGTTCTTGTGGAGATAGTCATCCAGGTTTTTGCGTATGTAATCTATTACAAAATTGCGCACTGAAGGGCCTTCCGGACCCATATCCTTCGATCCCAGCCTGGTTTTTGTCTGCGACTCGAAGATAGGTTCTTCGATCTTTACGGAAATTGCAGCTATGATTGACGACCTGATATCTGCCGGGTCATAATCTTTCTTGTAGAACTCACGAACGGTTTTGACTATTGCCTCCCGGAATGAGGCCAGGTGGGTACCTCCCTGGGATGTGTGCTGCCCGTTCACAAAACTGTAATAATCCTCTCCGTAATGCAGTCCGTGGGTTAATGCAATTTCGATATCCTCGCCTTTAAGGTGAATTATGGGATAGAGTCCCTCACTGTTCATGTTCTCATTGAGGAGGTCCAGGAGGCCGTTACGTGATACAATCTTATTGCCGTTGAAGTTGATCACCATACCCGCGTTCAGGTATGAGTTGTTCTTCAGCATGCCCTCCACATACTCCGTAATGTAATGGTAGTTCCCAAACATTGCCTCATCAGGGACGAACACCACCTCAGTGCCGTTGTCCTCCTTCGTGGCTTTGACAGTCTCGTCGGTGACCACGTTCCCAGCATTGAACTCTATCGCCTTTACCTGTCCGTCACGGAATGACCGTATTATGAAAGACGAGCAAAGGGCATTCACAGCCTTGATACCAACACCGTTGAGTCCTACAGATTTCTTAAAAGCCCTGGAATCATACTTCGCGCCGGTGTTCATTCTCGAGCTGACATCGAGAACCTTTCCCAGGGGGATGCCGCGTCCGTAATCACGTACCCTGACTTCTCTCCCGATAATGCTCACATCGATCTTCCTGCCATAGCCCATCATGTATTCGTCGATGGCATTGTCCATGACCTCCTTCACAAGAACGTAGATACCATCATCCAGAGATGAGCCGTCACCCAGCTTTCCGATGTACATACCCGGACGCAGCCTGATATGCTCCTTCCACTCAAGGGTTTTGATATTCTCTTCAGAATAGCTACCTGACATTTTTCCAATTTTGGGCAAATATAACGGATTTAGCTGAGGAGGTACTGTCCGATTTATCAACAACCATGGGGAGTTTTCACCTGAGAAACACTACTCCCGCTACCCTGAAAGTCGTTGTTTTACCTTCATTGTAGCCTCCGTGAAACCCATCCGGTGCAATACCAACCTTCCGGGGGCACTCATTGTGAATAAAGCTATTTCTTATACCCGGGTTCGTTTCTCATCTCTTCCATGGCCTTTACCATGACTGACTGAATCCTTAAGGCCAGCTCCTCGGGATCACCGGTTCCGAACTGCCCCGGGAAGACCGGATCGAGAACCCTTATCCTGACGTTTCTCCGATTCCTGAAAATGAACCCGTGCTTGGGAAGTATGTCTCCGGTGCCGTCAATGAGAACAGGCAATACCGGCTTGTCTGTTTTCACTGCAAGCTGAAACGCACCGGTCTTGAACTTTCCGATGGCACCGGTTAGTGATCTCGTACCTTCGGGGAAAATCACAACGGAGATTCCGTCACGCAGTGAGGTGACGCAGTAATCCATCATCTTCACCACGCTGTGCTTGCTGCCTCTCTCCAGCGGGATGTACTTCACCATTTTCATCTCCCAGCCAAGTACAGGCACCTTGAAGACTTCTATCTTTGACACCCAGCGAAGCCTGTGATGAAGCATGTTAAAAAATACTATATCGAGCATCGACTGATGGTTGGGGACGATGACATACGGTTGCTTATTATCAATTTTTTCGCGTCCTTCCACAATCACCTTCCAGAAGGGGCTCATCTTAGTAAGTACAACTCCCTGAATAACCATCCAGCGGTTGTTCATCCGCCGCTGCCGGTCGAACAAAAGGGATAACAGCCACAACAGGGCTGAAACAGGAAATCCAAGCAGCACGAGTGTTATGCTTGATACCCATACCCAGACAGATTTAACCACATTCATCATGCGATGCGCTTATTTAATTGTTTTACACCTCCCGATAGTCCAAAACCTGCAATAATGCCCAGAATGGCTCCGCCCAGAACATCGCCGGGATAATGCACTCCAAGGTAAATGCGTGAATATGCCACTGCCGACGCCCATATGAAAATAGTCAATCCAAACCATTTCTTTTGCACCAGCGGCGATGCAAATGCAGCAATTCCGAAAGAATTGGAAGCATGTGATGACACAAACCCGTACATTCCCCCGCACCTGTTCCCGACAAGATGCACCATCCCTTCCAGCGAGGGCTCATGACAGGGACGGAGTCTTTCCACTGCATTTTTCACCAAACCGGAAACCTGGTCTGTTATGACTACCAGCAACAGTGCAAAAAGCAATACAATCCATACTTTTTTACGGTACCTGATCACCAGAAGCCAGACAATGAACAGATAGAGTGGTATCCAGACCGTCCTCATGCTCAGAATACTCATCACTTCATCGAAGAACGGGGAGTGAAAAGAATTCAGAAACAGGAATATATCCCGGTCGGCTTCGAGCATGAATTATGAATTAATGGCTCGCCACAGCAGGTCTTTAAGAGCGGTGATCCCCGTGTTGGCAATGGATGAAATGAATACCGCAGGCAGGTCTTCAGGCAATGTCGGCCTAATAGCGTCAATTAGCTCACTGTCAAGAAGATCTGTTTTGGTTATTGCAAGCACCCGATTCTTATCCAGAAGCTCAGGGTTATACATTCTCAGTTCATTGATCAGGATCTCATATTCCTTCATTATGTCACCGCTGTCTCCGGGTATCATGAAGAGAAGCACAGAGTTGCGCTCTATATGACGCAGAAACCTTATACCCAATCCTTTACCCTCGTGGGCACCTTCGATAATTCCCGGAATATCAGCCATTACAAAGGACTTATCCTCGCGATAGCTCACAATGCCGAGGTTCGGCACCAGTGTAGTGAACGGGTAGTTGTCTATCCGTGGACGTGCTGCGCTGACAACAGAAAGCAATGTAGACTTGCCGGCATTGGGAAAGCCTACCAGTCCTACGTCTGCCAGTACTTTCAGCTCGAGTATAAACCATCCTTCAATGGAAGGTTCTCCTGGCTGTGCAAACCGCGGAGTCTGGAATGTGGCTGACTTAAAGTGAGTGTTCCCCAGACCTCCCCTTCCTCCCTTGACCAGTATTTTCTTCTCACCCTCGTGGGTGATCTCGAAAAGGATCTCGTCGGTATCAGCATTGCGGACAACTGTTCCCAGCGGCACTTCTATCAGCACATCTTCTCCGTCTGCGCCTGTACTCCGGCTTGAGGAGCCTGATCCGCCGTGCCCGGCGAAGATATGCTTGCGGAACTTCAGATGCAGCAGCGTCCACAGCTGCGGGTTCCCGGCAAGAATTATGTCACCGCCGCGACCGCCGTCACCGCCGTCAGGGCCTCCCTTGGGGATGAACTTCTCACGGCGCAGATGGGCTGAGCCCGGGCCGCCCTTCCCTGAGCGTCCGAATATTTTTACATAGTCAACAAAGTTTGTTTCTGCCATCAGTTAGATTATCCTTTCTATGTGGCTGCAAAGCCTCTGAAATATGTCCTCTACCGAGCCTACCCCGTCAACTTCCTGACATACACCGGCGCTACGTCCGTATTCGATGACGGGTTTGGTCTTTGCCCTGTAGACATCGATGCGGTTATTTATCACGGCCGGGTCCGCATCATCTGCCCTGCCCGAGATCAGCGCCCTTTTCTTCATGCGGTCGGTAAGCTCTTCGTCATTTACCTCCAGTACAAGCATTCTGTCTATCTTCATCTCCCGGTCGGCAAGCATGGACTGAAGTGCTTCCGCCTGCTCAACAGTACGGGGGAAACCGTCAAAGATGAAGCCTGCTTTTTCAAGCGTGGTATCTATTTTATGCGCTATCATGTCTATTACAACGCCGTCGGGGACAAGGTCGCCGGCAGCCATTATTGCTGACATACGCTTTCCAAGGTCAGTGCCTGCAGCAAGCTCAGCCCTGAGCATATCTCCGGTCGAGAGGTGAAGCAGGTTGTACTTATGTGCAAGAGTCACTGACTGAGTGCCCTTCCCTGATCCGGGAGGGCCAAACATAAGAATATTGATCATTTCTGTTACTTAATGAGTTTGTAAATTGAATTGAGGTTCCGCCCATAGCCGTCATAGTCGAGACCGTACCCCACAACAAAGCTGTTGGGTATCTCAAATCCGATATAATCGATTGCAATCTCCTTTGTATAGGCTTCAGGCTTGAAAAGCAGGGTGCATATTTTTACCGCGGTAGCCTTTCTCAGGGTAAGTTCCCCAATGATCCTTTCAAGGGTGCTGCCCGTATCGACAATATCTTCAAGAACCACTACGGTTTTGCCTGTGATATCTTCATTCCAGCCAATCAGCTCCTTGATCTTCCCGGTACTGCTGGTGCCGTCATAGGAAGCAAGTTTTATGAAGGAGATCTGGGCCTCAAGCGTAATCTGCCTGAAGAGGTCGGCGGCGAAGAGAAATGACCCGTTGAGAATCCCGAAGAAAAGCACATCCTGCCCTAAAAGGTCCTCATTGATCTTTTCTGCCAAAGCTGATATCCTGCTTTGTATCTCGTCACTTGTAAGATATTCAGAAAACTGTCTGTCAAGAACTTTTACCTCCTTCATCGTGCTTTTGTTTGATGATGCGAAATTATAAATTTAAAGCTTATTTTTGCCTCTGTTTCACTGATATAATAAAAAAGAGCATATGAATCCACTCGTCAGCATTATTATGGGAAGCACTTCAGACCTTGGGATAATGGAGAAAGCCGCAGGTATCCTTGATGAAATGGGAATCCCCTTTGAGATGAATGCGCTGTCGGCCCACCGTACGCCTGATGAGGTTGAACTGTTTGCACGTGGAGCGGCCGGCAGGGGCATAAAAGTCATTATCGCCGGAGCCGGCATGGCCGCACACTTGCCGGGTGTAATAGCCGCCATGACTCCTGTGCCGGTGATCGGAGTACCGATAAAAGCTTCACTTGACGGCATGGACTCACTGCTTGCCATAGTCCAGATGCCTCCCGGGATACCCGTTGCCACGGTAGCAGTTGACGGAGCCCTGAATGCCGGGATACTTGCCGCCCAGATGCTCGCCACAGGCGATCCTGCAATAATGCAGAAAACCATTGCCTATAAAGAAAGCCTGAAGAAGAAAATTGTCAAGGCAAACGAGGAGCTGGCAGCGGTGAAGTTTAAGTTTAAAACCAATTAGGGGAATACCTGGAACAGGCAGTAGGCAGTAGGCAGGCAGTAGGCAGGCAGTAGGCAGTAGGCAATAGGCAGTAGGCAGTAGGCAATAGGCAGTAGTGATCATGTCAATACCTATTGCCTCCTTACCTGTTGCCTAAAACACCACCCGTCCCTGCACCCTGAATTCCCTGGTTGCCTCACTTCCCCGACCCTCCTGTCTCACTGAAATGGCATACTTGGCCCGCAGCTCAAACCCGGAGAAAGGTTTCCACGAAACCATCATCGCTGTCCGGCTTCCCTCTCCGTACAGCGCCGGGACAGAGAAGCCGTATAGCATGTCATTCTCCCAGGCATATAACCTCGTGGCATAGCTGTCAGTGCTGAAGAGGGCATACCTGAACCAAATTCTGAGAGGGACCCTGCTAAGAGACAGTGAAAAATCCTGGCAGAGCATATACCCGTTTTCTTCCCCGCTGTTCAGCAGGCACCAGCCTGCCCTGGTGGTAGTGCTTAACGTTTTTGAAGGAGCAAATACAAGCATGGCTGTCATCTGTTCCCGTTTCTCCCTCCTTGAGGGGGCTACCCCGCTGTTGTCATCCTGAACGTCATATTCCCGCTCATTGGCAATGAAGGAGAGCCGGAGATTCAGACCATCGCGCGGTGTATATTCACTCCGGAACTCGACTGACCTTCCTGTTGACGGGGCAGAGGAACGGTAGCGCAGCCATGGTATCCTGTAAATGTCAGCCCCGGCACTGAGGAACAGATGACGGGCGGCTTCAATGTGAATATTCCCGGCAATACCGTTTTCATTTGAGGATGACGACCCGGACCTGTATGAGTTTGCGTGGAATGCATGATAGTCAGGTGTATAATGTCTTGCGGTAAGATTCATTGTGACCCTTCCTGAGGGGGTTGCCCTGACACCTCCGGTAATGGCCATCGAGCCGGGAAAGCTCCATGCCGCTTCAGAAAACAGGAGAACCTTACCCGTCCCTGCTTTCAGGTCTAATCCCAGGTTGACGAGATTATTCCCGCTGAAGTCATAGACATTTTCAGCTCCGGAGACACCAGCAGAAAAGGGCAGGGAGAAATGTGTAAACGATGCCGTTATTCCTCCGCGTATCATATCATTACCGGCAGAAATATGGATGCCTGCGATATTCTCCGTCAGGCTGTTGCGGGCATTTTTCCCCGATTCGGTGTCATGAAGACCTCCCTTTACAAGGTTGGAAATGTAAACGGAGTTGTCATTTGGATTTATGACTTTTCTTGCATCAATTGCGTTGGAAGAAACAAACATTATCAAACCCTGAGTCAAAGTGCCCAGCACGCATCCGGCACCGCGGAAAAAGTTATTTTCCTCGGTGGAGACAAACGGTGAAATTGCACTCCTGCCGGTCATGAATGAGGGAGAAACAAGCCGTGAACCCCGCCAGCCATTGCTGTTAAACACCAGACCCTCGCCGAAGCGCAGTGAATAGTCGCCTGCGATGATACGGCTCACTGATCCGTTACCCTCGTACATCATGTGCCCTGATACGAAGTCAGCTCCAGGGGTGCCTCTGAAGCTAAAAGGCTCACCGGGGTCATTCTCGGCGGTAAGGCCGTAGGAAATTGGAGATCCTTTATGTCTCAGGCGCAACGAAGCTCTCACAGCAGTCTCCTCAGAGTCAGCGGAAGGAAGCCTGGCGGCGGCGGTGGCAATTAAGGACGTAGTGCCTCCCCTGCCTGCAGGACCTCGGGCTACTACAGCCAGCGAAACATACGGTGCGACAAGCATTGCCATACTCCGGTCAAAGCCAGGAAGAAGTGCAATTTCATATACGGAAACCACAGGCCCTTTCCTGATCACGTGATCAGCCAGAACTTTAACCTGAAAATCGGTCAGAAAGAACAGCCTCGCTATTTCCTCTTCATCTCCGCTGTTTATCAGAACAGGGCTCTCAGTGAGTTCAGCAAGGTTCTCCAGGATGCTTTCGGCTTCGTATTCGTCTGACAGAGCCATGATTTCAACTGCGGCCTCCGCTTCTCCCGCTGCTTCGTTCTGCGCACTGGCAACCGAATACTGAAGTGTGGCAAAAATTACAATTGCCAGGGCTGTCCTTATCTTCTTTTTATTGTCCATGTAAACGAAACTGAAGATGTCACGCCGGTAAGGCTGTTTACAGAAAAGGCAATGTCAGACTGCACCGGTCCGGAAGTATATCCTGCCCCGAAGGAAAAGGATGAGGGTGAGCTCATATATCCGGTACGGAAAACCATCTTTCGCAGCAGTTGCCAGCTAATTCCGCCATTAAGTGAGAGGGGCTCGTCTGTCATTTTTTGAGCTTCGAATGCCATCATCAGTTCGGGGGCCGGTGTCCATGAAACACCTGCCCTGATACACGAAGGCAGGGTGTTGACCGACACGAGGGGATTGAAGAGGTGAAGTCCCAGCATCAGGTCAGGGGTCACCCTCGCTGCCAGTCCTGCCTCGAAAGTGGCATGCCAGACATCACGGTAATCACCGACGCCGGTTTCAGCTATCAGGTCAGCCTGAATGCCGACTGACAGTCCGTCGGTAATGACCACGGCACTTCCCAGTCCCGCGAAGGTGGAAGAGTATTGACCGTTCCCGAAGTGTGTTGCAATGATCCCAATTGGGGCGTGACTGCCGGGAACTACCAGGGAAATGGCTTTGGAAGACATCTCAGCCATCATGAAGCGAGACTCCAGGGAGAGTCCTGCGGTGACATCACGGCAGCCGGCCATGAGGGCCTGGTTGTGAAAACTGTTCCAGTGTCCGGAGGAGGCAACTCCTGCGAATGCCATCCCTGCCAGACCTGCTCCGTGAGGCACAAAAAGGGGTTCACCGGCATGAATAGATCCGGTGAGAAGACAAAACAGCCATAAAACTGCACAGCGCTGCAGCATGATGAGACATAACTAAGTAGTAAAGTTATGCCATGGCCGGACGAAAGTCAAGAGATTGGCGAAAAAAAACGCTGGCGAATGACATCTCTAAATATTTACATGTCACAGGTAAGAATTTGTTCCCCAGGGGTCATGGTTGCCCCCCGGTCAGAGAGTCATACATTAACTGATGAAGATTCAGACTTCTTTGAACAGGCTACCCCACATAGATTAACAATGGTTAAATACAATTCTGACATTTAAAAGAACTTGTAAACAAATGAAATTCCTGACACAAAATAGTACCTTGATTCATCAAAAGGAGGGGCGTAATTATGGGTGTACTCATGCCACACAAGATACTTGGTGAATGGAATAGAATAGTAAAACTGTAAACCATATTTCCCGGGCTGGTAGTTTAGCCTTAAGGTGTAACCAGTCTCCCAATAATACCGGTCCACATTAGAATCCCAATCAAATCCCGCATCTATAAGATAATTAAGGTTAAATCCAACACCTGGAGATATACATGATAAATATTTGCTCTGGGAGTTTGCAAATGGAAAGAAGCTAAGCCCTGGTGATAAACCCAAATAGTGCTCTGCGATTGGCGGAGGAACTTCTAAACCAGCCGGTGCCCATTCATGTGAATAGCCCTTTAGGAGGTATTGAAGATCCCCGCTCAGGCCAACATATTTTATTAACTTATACTCATATGATACTCCTACCTGAACACCTGGCCTGTTGCCTATTGGTCCTAA
>JBBRXA010000025.1:0-35607 GCA_038248855.1 Bacteroidales bacterium
ATAAGCAACTATAACAGGAATGTATCCGGAGGATCGATAGTTGATATGGGAACAAGGTATGTAGTAAAGGGAGTCAGTGTTCTTGAAGACATCAGCGATCTCGAAAATATTATTGTCGGGTACAAACAGTCCTCTGCTACGGGCACTTCAGCCGCCGCCGCGTCCCAGGCATCGTCTTCTCCGGCAACATCGGCATCCAGGGTGCCGGTCAGTCTGAAGGACGTGGCTACTATCAGGTTCGCCAATAAGGATCCGGAAAACATTGTCACTGTCAACGGTGAAAGATGCATCGGTATTTCAATATACAAGGAACCCAAGTTCAACACAGTTGATGCCGTCAAAAGCCTCAACGAGGCGATCATAGGACTTGAAAAAGCCTTGCCCGGCTACGAATTCATAAGGGTTACTGACCAGGGTTCATATATTGACAGCGCCATCGGTGAGGTAAAGAATACCCTTCTCCTCGGTATCCTTCTCTCAGTCTTTGTACTTTACATTTTTCTGAGACGGATCGGCACCACCCTTGTCATCAGCGTGGCAATACCTGTCTCGATCATCGCCACATTCAACCTGATGTATTTTAACCATCTCACCCTCAATATCATGACCCTGGGCGGGCTGGCCCTTGGAGCAGGGATGCTGGTTGACAATGCAATTGTTGTACTCGAAAATATTACGCGACTCCGTGACGAAGGAATGACGCTCAGTGATGCCGTTATCACCGGCACCGGCCAGGTTGGCGGCGCCATTACCGCGTCAACAATAACAACAATCGTCGTCTTCCTTCCTATTGTCTATCTCCACGGAGCCTCCGGCGAAATGTTCAAGGACCAGGCATGGACGGTGGCATTCTCACTCATATCCTCCCTGGTTGTGGCAATGCTTGTCATTCCGATGCTCGTTTCGACATTCTTCTCCGAAAAGAGAAAAAAGGCTGTTATCAGTTCACCTGTGACATTCAGATGGTATCCCCGGCTTCTTGAAAGGATAATCGACTGGAGGCTGCTTGTGATACTTCTTTCTGTCGTATTGCTGGCCGGATCGGCCCTGCTTATTCCTCGCCTCGGCAGTGAATTTATGCCAAAGTCTTCTTCGGCAGAATTTACCCTGACAATTAAACTTCCTGAAGGCACGAGCCTTGAAAGGACTTTCAGCACCGCCACACGCACTGAAAACATAATCAGGGAATTGCTTGGCGATAAGGTGAAAATGATATATCTGCAGGCTGGCGAAGACAACACTTCATCGCTGGGGCAGGGTACCTCCGTCAGAGGTGAGAACAGCGCTTCACTGAGGATACTCCTCGATAAGAAATTTGCAGCTGAAACCGAACAGTCAATTGTGCAGGTTGGCGATTACCTGAAGAACATCCAGGGAATGGATGTGGTCTTCACAAGAGAGGAGACAGCACTTCAGTCTGCCCTTGGAACCTCTGAAGCTGCATTCTCCCTCGAGATATCGGGTGATGACTACGGTGAGCTCGAACGGATTTTAAATGAATCAAGGGCCCTGCTTGAACAGAATCGCGGGCTCTTCAATGTCACCACCTCGCTTGATGAGGGAACGCCGGAGGTCGAGATAGTAATTGACCGGTTCAGGACCAGCTATTATAACGTTACTGTCGAAAGCATCATCAACCAGGTGAAGGGTTATCTTGAGGGAGCCGATGCCGGCAGCTTTGAAAAGGACGGCGAGATGAAAGACATTACAATAAAGCTTGAGGACATTTCGATCGGCCAGCTTAATGATCTCATCATTACAGCCGGATCTGTCAAAGTACCGCTGAGCGACCTCGCACAGGTAAAGAGGGTGGTGAGCCCCAGGGAAGTGACCAGGAGGAACCAGTCGCGCACCTGCTACCTGTATGCCGGCGTCACGCCTGACATGCCACTCGATAAGGTGATTAAGGAGGCGCAGGCCTCACTAGCCCCGCTCACCCTGCCCATAGATTACAAGATTGAGTTTACCGGCGAGGAGCTGAAACGGAAAGAATCGATGTCAAACCTCTCCTTTGCGCTGCTTCTTTCGCTGGTGCTGGTTTTTATGGTGCTGGCTGCACAGTTCGAGTCACTGTTGCAGCCCTTCATAATAATGCTTACAATCCCCCTGGCCGGGGTGGGGACAGTCCTTACCTTCTTCCTCTTCGGTAAATCGCTTAACATGATGGCTTACATCGGGATTATAATGCTCGGGGGGATAGCGGTGAATAACGCCATACTGTTTATCGACAGGATAAACCAGCTGCGGAAGGACGGCCTGCCTAAAAAGGATGCCGTCATAACGGCAGGAAGCCAGCGTATAAGGCCTATCCTGATGACCAGCCTTACCACCATTCTGGCACTGCTCCCTCTCACAATCGGGCTCGGTGACAGCGCTTCACTCAGGTCGCCGATGGCGATGGCCGTAATAGGCGGGCTCTTCACTTCCACGCTCCTGACACTGGTAGTAATACCGTGCGTTTACTGGGTGACTGACTCGTTCAGCACATTCATCACCGGGAAGGACACGGTGAAAACCGGTACTCAGTCATCCCTGGAAGAAACGCTATGAACTTCATTTTAAAACGAAGAGTCCTCATAAGCATGCTTTTTCTCGGGCTGACTATGCTCGGGTATGTATCTTACAAAAAGCTGGCCGTCGAACTGATCCCGAATGCCCAGCTCCCGACTCTTATAGTGCAGGTGGCTTCCCCGCTTGAAATGGATCCCGCCTATATAGAGACACAGGCCATAATGCCTGTCGAAGGCGCCATCGGCACGCTTGAGGGTATCGAGAAGATAGAGTCGAATATCACCTCCCGCTACGGCACCATAATGGTCTATTACAATCAGAAGGCCGACCTGAAATATGCCAGCCTGAAACTGCAGGAGCGGGTTAACTCTGTCAAAGCCTCAATTCCTGAGGAGTTCATGATCAATGTTATAAAGATCGACCTCGAACAGCTTACAAACCAGTTCATGTCGCTGCAGGTCAGAGGCGAGGGAGGTGTTGACAGGATAAGAAACATTGCAGACCGTGAGATAAAGCCAAAGCTGGAAAATATCGACGGAATTGCAGGAGTGCAGGTCTACGGAGGACAGGAGAATTCAATAGAAGTCAGGCTCAATGAAAAGGCGTGCAAGGCGCTGGGAGTCACAATGAATCAGGTAAGGGGGCTCCTGAACAACAACAGCAGGGCAAGAAGCTTCGCAGGTAAGGTGGTTGACGGTAACAGCAGAATATCGGTAAATATT
The DNA here is from genome assembly GCA_038248855.1 of Bacteroidales bacterium. Lineage (GTDB taxonomy): Bacteria > Bacteroidota > Bacteroidia > Bacteroidales > VadinHA17 > SR-FBR-E99. Next base: position 3,234 of record JBBRXA010000025.1, read on the forward strand.
ACCTCGGAATATACTGATGTGACTGAGATTGGAAATATAATAGTGAAGCAGGAAGGACCTGTGCTTCTACGTGACATTGCAGAAATATTCTACGGGGTCAGGGAAGAGAGCTCATACAGCCGCGTCAACGGAATGAACGCCGTGACAATGAACCTTGTCAATGACAACCAGGCAAATCTTATTCAGCTCTCCCACTCTGCTACCGACCAGGTGGCAAAACTTAACCGTGAACTTGCTTCATTGGGTGTGGAGATCGTCGTGCAAAACAACACGGCCGAAACAATGGAGAAGAACATCGACCAGATTATTAACCTGGCGGTCACCGGCGCTCTTCTGGCAGTGATTATACTCTGGTTCTTCCTCAGAAATATTCGCCTGGTTACAGTTATCGCAGTCTCCATCCCTATTTCGGTCTATACGGCATTCAACTTTTTTTACGGTTATAATATCTCAATCAACAGCCTCACACTCGTAGGAGTGGCGCTGGCCATAGGTATGCTCGTCGACAACTCTGTGGTGGTGCTGGAGAACATTTACCGTCTTGCGGGCGCCGGGAAAGACCCCGGGACTGCGGTGAAGCAGGGTACAAAAGAGGTATGGAGGGCCATCCTGGCCTCGACACTGACGACGGTAGTCGTCTTCTTTCCCTTTATCTTTTCGGCAAACTTCCTCATCAAAATAATAGGGAAAAATATTGGCGTCTCCATCGTTTCGACGCTGCTTGTCTCGCTCTCCGTGGCAATACTCTTTATCCCCATGGCGACCTACTTTCTTCTATCGCATAACCCGGGGCAGAGGGCAGAGATATTCAAAAAACTGTCGATACACGACAGGCTGATACAGGCATACCATCTCGTTCTGAAGGCCAGTATGAGGAAGCCTGCAGCCACTATAATCGGAACGCTGGTGGTCTTTTTCGCGGCCCTGCTGATAAGCCTTTCGCTCAGCATGAACAACAGCCAGGAGATCAATACGCCCAGCTTCAGGCTGAGTGTTACAATGCCTTCCGGATCAACTCTGGAAAAGACTGACGCCGTGGTGGCAGATATTGAGGAGCGGCTCTCCACCCTGGCTGAAAAAGAAGATATTATCAGTCGCATCGAGGAGGAGAAAGCCACAGTAACCGTAAACCTCGCTGAGGAGTGGAGCAAAAACAGCAAGAGAACCCTGCCTGAGATAAAGACCGGGATTGCTGACAAGACAAAGAATATAACCTCTGCCGAAGTTTCCATGGATGAGATCTCGACATCAGGAGGCTTTACCGGCGGCAGCTCCACCGGCGGTACTATGAATCCGGGTGCGGACTTCATGAACCTGCTTGGAATCGGGTCAGAAAGCGAAAGCGTTGTAATCAGGGGTGAAAATTTCGCCCAGATGAAAAACCTTGCCGACGATATAAGGACATATCTCGAGGAACTCGAGTCAATCACCTCCGCCGGCATCAATGTCCAGGACAATAAACCGGAGGTGCAGCTTCACTTCGATATGGACTATATCGGAAGGAACAGTTTTACACTGGCAAACCTTACTGCAGCCCTGGCTACCTTCGGGACCGAATACTCTTCAGGTGCAACTTTCAGGCAGGGAACCGAGAGTTATGACATCATCATCAAATATGCTGTCACTGATACCGTGGCCGCCCCCGTCACTGACAAATCGATCGGCGATCTGAAGAGTCTTGAGGTGACCAATAATGCAGGTGCGGTGATGGAGATGGAAGAACTCGCCGGCATAATATTCTCACAGGGACTCGGGAACATCCACCGGGAGAACCAGGAAAAAAGGATTACAGTAACATATAATTTCAATGAGGAAATAAAGAATTCAAAGGACCTGCTCCTGGGAGCCAGGGAAGAGATAGAATCGATTGTCTCAAGCCTGAATATTTCCCCGGGAATAGCTGTCGAGGTGGTACAGGAGAAAAACCAGCTGAAGGAATTCTATATACTTATTGGTATTGCTTTCCTGCTCATATATATGATCCTTGCTGCCGTTTTTGAATCATTTGTCATTCCCTTTGTGCTGCTCTTCAGCATCCCGCTGGCAGCCCTCGGATCGCTCGCTGCGCTGATTCTCACCGGTAACTCGCTCCTCAACGCCAGCACCCTCACAGGCTTTCTGATTCTGCTCGGAATAGTGGTAAACAACGGCATCATACTAATAGATTACACCAATATCCTCCGGAAACAGGGCAACAGGCGGTCGCGGGCACTGATGGCTGCAGGGGTGGCCAGGATAAGACCGATACTTATTACGGCAGTCACCACCGTGATTGCCATGCTGCCGCTTGCAATGGGTCAGGCTGAATATGTATCCATCATCGGGGCCTCGTTCGCGGTAACGGTTATCGGAGGACTTTCTCTCAGTACGCTTCTTACACTGATCTTTATTCCGACATTCTACTCCGGACTGGAAAATGCAATCGGATGGTTCAAATCGCTCGACACTAAGATCAGGTTGGCACAGCTGGCCATTTTCGCACTCATAATTTTCCTGATTTATACCAATATCGATAAGTTCCTGTGGAAGCTTATCACCGGCCTCCTGACGCTGATAATTGTTCCGGCGGCAACGTGGTTCCTGATGAACAGCCTGAGAAAAGCCAGGGAGACGGTCATCCCGACTGATGAAAACATCCGGATCCGCGTACAGAGCCTTGTGAAGATCTATGACAGGGAATCGCGATGGGCGAGGGAATGGAGAGCCGGTGCCCGCACGCGCGAGAGACTGGGCCTGTCGAACAGGTACAGATCATGGAAGGAGATGGGACACCTCACCTGGCAGATACCGCTGTCCGGCTTTCTGTGCTGGTTTACATATTTTTTCCTGACGAAAGGATTCTGGATCTTCTTCTTCAGCATCCTTTCGTGGTTCTTCCTTTCAGGTATATGGAATTCAGTCAGGACCCTTCTTAGCAACATGACCGCAGACGGAGGAAGACCCTTCCTGAAGAAAATATCCAAAACGGCCGATCTGACTGTCTTCTGGATCATCCCGCTCCTCAACCTAGTATATTTCCAGCTACGGTGGGAGAATATAGCTGTGGTGCTTATCATGGGAGTACTCTGGTTTGCAGGGTTGTTCATCTATAAGACAGGACAGAAACTTTCAGAGGAGAACATTGACATATACAGGCTTGAAGGCAGGTTCAGGGGCCTCCGGAAGAATATCTACAGGGTAGTTGCCGCCGTGCCTTTGATCGGCAAAAAGAAGAAACCCTTCAAGGCGCTCAGCTGCGTATCGCTTGATATAGGCAACGGAATGTTCGGGCTCCTGGGTCCCAACGGCGCAGGCAAGACAACCCTCATGCGGATCATCTGCGGCATCCTGGAACAGAGCTACGGGAAGGTGTGGATTAACGGAATGGATACACAGGTGAAACGCGAGGAACTGCAGGGGCTGATAGGATACCTCCCGCAGGAGTTTGGAAGCTATGAGAATATGACAGCCCACGAGTACCTCCACTATCAGGCGATGCTGAAGAATATTGTCGATGCCGGGACCCGGGAAGATAGAGTCACATATGTGCTCAAATCGGTACACATGGAGGAGAGACGGCACGAAAAGATAGGCTCATACTCGGGAGGCATGAAACAGAGGATTGGCATCGCCCAGATACTGCTGCACCTGCCGAGGATACTCGTTGTAGATGAGCCCACCGCAGGACTCGACCCCAGGGAGAGGATCAGGTTCAGGAACCTCCTCGTCGAGTTCAGCCGTGAACGTATTGTGATATTCTCGACTCACATCATTGAGGATATCTCCAGCTCCTGCAACCAGGTGGCAGTGCTGAACAAGGGAAAACTGAAATATCTCGGCAAACCGATCGACATGGCACACGAGGCCGAAGGGCACGTCTGGCAGTTCAACATCCCGGCAGCGGAGTTTAACGATTTCGTCAGCAGGAACCTGGTAGTGCACCATATGTCGGAAGGTGACAGTGTCAGGGTAAGGGTTGTCTCTGAAAAGAGCCCGTGGGAAGGTGCGATACGTGCCACCCCCAACCTTGAGGACGCTTACCTGTGGATCCTGCGCAATAAGGAAGAAAAAAGTTCACCCGTCGATTAATAACCAACCAGCATGAAACCGGGCAGTTTATATAACTACATAATACTGATACAGAAGATGATCTTCTATAACCTCAAGATCATCTTCGCCAGCAGGTTCTTCTGGTTCCTTGCCGGGTCAACACTGTTCTACCTGGGGTTGTCAGTGATCTATGTCTTCTCGGAAGAAATTTCGCGGATGGAAGAACTTTACGGTGTATTCATCTTTTCGGGACTGCTGCTGGTCTTTTATCCCTCGGTTTTCGGAATACAGAACGACCAGGATTCAAGGACGATAGAGATACTCTTCGGGATACCTGATTACAGGTACAAGGTATGGCTCGTCAGAATAATTCTGATATTCCTGATCACGTTCCTGATCCTGCTGTTGTTCACATTCATCTCATCGGTGATGATAGTAAAGTTCCAGGTCTTCCGGATGACGGCGCAGGTAATGATGCCTGTTCTGTTTCTCGGTATGACAGCTTTTATGCTCTCCACGGTGATACGTAACGGAAACGGTACTGCAGTAGTGATGATAATCATTGGCATGTTTTTCCTGATACTTCAGGAACCGCTTCAGAGGAGCCAGTGGAACATTTTCCTCAATCCCTTTGAACCGGCCCGCGATGTCAGCCAGGCAACATGGGCGATAATCACCGTTAAAAACCGCATTTTCCTTGGCGTTGGTACTGTCATCACACTCCTTTTTGCACTTTACAACCTTCAGAACCGGGAGAAATTTATGTAGGTAAACGAATGTTTATAAAAACACTGTTTTTAAGTCAGTTGCTATTGACAAATTGATTCTGTTAGTATTGTGGCACATAATTGGCAAAACCAACCGGAACAAATAACAAAAACATGAATAATACTGTTATTGTACTGGTGGTTGAGGACAATGAATACTATAACAGTCTGCTTTCACGAACCCTGCAGAAGTCGGGCAACAACCTGCAGCTGAAGCACGACTGCCAGGTGAAGATTCACTCATTCACCAATGCGGGTGAGTGTATAAGCATGATTATGTCAGGCGATCTGGGAAATAATGATATCATAGCCTTTATCGAATATTACATCGGTAACGGCATAACAGGAGGACATTACTGCTGACAATGCAATGAGAATGGTATGGAAGAAGAATATTTTCGGGGGCAGGATGAAGATCCTGAATCACGGGCAAAAGAAGGTGCCTGCATTTAGTCAAAAGAACATCAGCAGTCACTGCTTACCCGGGTCTCCCTTCTCCGGGCCAACTGACCCCGGGTCCTGTCCGCAACTCCGATCTGCTCCGGGCCCCGTGCCCCGTGCTGCTAGCTTCGGGCCCCATGCACAATGCTCCATGCACAATGCTCCATGCTGCCTGCTCCGTGCCCCATGCACAATGCTCCATGCTGCCTGCTCCTAGATGCAAACCGCCACTGAAAACACTCCGCCGCCCCTGACAGTTTCTGATTTCAATGTCAGACCTGTTTCCTCGGTGAAATAGCTTATCCCTCCCCTTTCCATAAAGGTTTTGAAATTCCTGTAATGCTCCCCGCCTGCGAGGCGTTCAATGCTTCGTGCAGCCGAACCTGACAGTCCTTTAGGCATCAGGGAGTTGTAGTCAACTATTACAACCGTCTCTGATATCCTCTTCATCTCCCTCAGTATTCTCATTGCCAGGCCAGCGTCAAACTGGTGCACGGCCATGGTGGTTACTGACACGTCAAACTCCTTGTCCAGGTAGCACGACAGGTCCGAAGCGTCACGCAACTCGAAAAGAGTGTTCTCAGCCCCGGCCTTACGTGCGGCCCTCTTCGCGGTAATTATCATGTCTTCAGAGAGGTCAATGCCCGTGACGTGTTTAGCCCGCCTTGCAATCGAAAGCGACAGGGACCCTGTTCCGCAAGCCACATCAAGAACCCTGTGCGACGGTTCAATAAGGGGCAGTACGCTCGTATGCAGCCGTGAAATCAAGGGATCAACAGTTACCTGGTAGAGATAACCTTTGAGGGAGAAGCTCATGAGACTCGTTTTTGGTGGTTTAAAGATAACTCTTCCGGGAATCTATTGTTCGCATCTGTTGTTTTTCGGCCGCTGGTCATTGCCATTTTTATTATCCGCGCTCCCCGCTCCATGCCCCATTTGTCTCCCTTCTGTCTGTCCCCCATCCGCCGGTTGGCAGCCCACCGGGCAATTTCTTAACGGTTGACCCCACCGCGGTCAGGCCCCTGCAACAAAAAGTACCTTTACTTTGTTTAAGATTATGTTATACAAAAACACAGCTAAAAATGAAAGCATACTATTCGACATCATTCGGCGGGGCAGAGGCATCTCAATACGGTGATTACCCTGATCCTGTCTGCGGTGCCGGACAGCTGCTTGTCGAAGTCAGGGCTGTCTCAATCAATCCTGTTGACTTTAAAATAAAACGAGGCGATCTTAAATTTATTCCGGGTGCACAGTTCCCCAGGATCTTCGGTTCAGACTTCGCCGGAAGGGTCATGGAGGCAGGCATTGAGGTCAGAGGGTTCAAACCTGGAGACAGAGTCTACGGTGTCACACCGGTGATATTCAAAAGTGCAGGAGCACTGGCACAGCTGCTGGCTGTCGATGTGAAAAATGCACGTAAAATACCCGCTGAGATGTCATTTGAAGAGGCAGCCTCACTGCCCATCGCAGCGCTGACGGCCCTTAACGGCCTGAGAAGATGCGGTGTCAGATCAGGCACAAGAGTGCTTATCAACGGCGGCACCGGCGGCGTGGGTCATTTTGCAATTCAGATCGCAAAAGCAAAGGGCGCCGTCATTACCGCTACCTGCAGCCGCGGTAACGCCGGACTGGCGAAACAACTCGGCGCTGATGAGACAATGGGGTACACCGCAGAAGAACTCGCACAGAGTGACAAAACCTTCGACGCCATCTTCGATGCCGCCGGGAAGATGCATTTTAAATATATCAGGAAACTGCTAAAGAGGAACGGGACCTATGCCACTACAATGGTCAAGCCTCTCCTTTTCCTGACATCGGCCTGGGCTCAGCTTCTGTACGGAAGAAAACTGACCTCGTCAAACCTCCGGGCCCTGCCCGAAGATCAGGAAGAAATGGAACAGCTCTTCAGGGAGAAGAAGCTTGCTCCGGTAATTGAAAACTATTTTACCCTTGACAAGGCAGCTGAGGCTTTCGAAATGGCAGAGCACGGAAACCCGAGGGGCAAGATCATTGTCCGCGTCTGATGAATTGACTGTTGCCTTTTACAGGTTCTTTACCCTTCCTTCCGGCCACTTCTGAGAGTACCTCTTCAGAGCATTTTCCTGTACCTATATCTCTATTTCCTTACTTATCAGCCATTTACTGAAATGCCGAATTCTTGGCACACTGTTTGATTTAATTTGAACGAAGAGACAGTTCTTCTAAATCTTAAAGTCATGAAAAAGTTAATCATCACATCAATCCTCGCACTGCTGGTAGCAGCAGGAAGCACAGCCAGAGCACAGGACTACCCTGCAGAGTACCTCGGACTGCCGGGTGACAACCTCAACCTTTACGCCGTGATGAACCTGTTCCAGGAATCTGAAACACTTGAAGGTTTCGAAAAAAACCTGAATGATGAAAATTCCAGGATCAATAACCTCGACCTTAACAACGATAATCTTATCGACTACATCATGGTCCAGGATTTTGTTGACAACAACGTACATACGATTGTGTTGCGAACCGGCCTTAACAGGAATGAAAACCAGGACCTGGCAGTCTTCACTGTCGAGCAGCTCCGTAACGGAGAGGTACAGATACAGTTGATCGGCGACCCGGACCTGTACGGAAGGAATTACATCATCGAGCCTAACTACGCCGAGACACCCAATCCCGGATACAATGGCAACGGCAAGTACAGGGCTAACAATACAGTGGTAACCACTACTTATGTCGAAGTTGGCGCATGGCCGCTGATAAGATTCATCTACAGACCCACCTACGTTGTATGGCGCTCGAACTGGTACTGGGGCTACTACCCCGCATACTGGAACCCCTGGAGGCCTTACTACTGGGATTACTACTACGGATATCACTCGCACTGGTACCCCACTTATTACAGCCATTACCGCTACTCCGACCACTACAGGTACAACCGCTACAACGACTTCTACTACGGCGGCATCAGGTCACACTCGCGCTACGTCAGCAACAATATCAGGGAAGGCAACTACAAATCGACCTACTCGCGTCCCGATCAGAGAAGAGAAGGTGAAGCAATGGGTGCCAGAGTCCAGTCGAGCCGCAGCAACAGCTCAAGAGGCACCGCTTCGGTAAGCACTGACAGCAGGAGAACCTCCTCAACCTCAGCCTCAACCTCAGCCTCAAGAGGCCAGTCTTCAGCTGCACAGAGCAACGGAACCGAACGCAGGTCGTCAGGTACTGCTGCAACAGGCAGAAGCACAACAGCCCCGGCCGCAGGTCAGAGAACACAGAGCTCAACAAGGACAGGTTCGACCGTCAGCAGCAGGACCAATTCAGGTTCCGCCCCTGCACAGAGAACCCAGACCCAGACTTCGACAACCCAGCGGAGGGCTCCCGAAGGATCTGTAAGCAAGTCAGCCCCGGCAACGAGGACACAGTCTTCAACCAGGCAGTCAGCCCCGGCAACGAGGACACAGTCTTCAACCAGGCAGTCTGAACCGGCAACCAGGACACAGTCTTCAACCAGGCAGTCTGAACCGGCAACCAGAACTCAGTCCTCAGCTCCCTCAAGGCAGTCCGCCCCCGCAGCAAAGACCTCCAGTCCTAAAAGCAGCAGCAGCGGAACCGTGAGAAGCAGTAGCGGTAACAGTCGCAGCAGCAACAGCGGTTCTGTCAGCCGGAGCAGCGGCAGCGGCCGCAGCAGCAGTGGCAACGTCAGCACCAAAAGCAGTAGCAGCAGCTCAAAGGAATCATCATCAGGCAGATCATCACGCAGGAAATAAGATGTAGATTTTTGAAACAATTATATCCCCAGTGCCCCGCACAAGCCAGACGGCAAATGCGGGGCACTTTATTTTCAATCATTCAGAATGATGATCATTCAAATTCAGTCTTTACCATCTCAATTTGATTGAGAAAAAGTACATTTGGTGAAATTAGCATCCTCTACCTATGAAAATTGGCAAAAAACGACTGTATGAAATCGTCTTTGAGGCCGATACCCGTGAAGGCAAAATTTTCGACATTTGCATTATCAGCCTCATCCTGATCAGTATATTCCTTGTAATTATTGACAGTATCGCACCGGTTCACCAGAGGTTTGCGCATCTGCTGCGGACGACGGAGTGGGTCATAACTGCACTTTTCACAGCCGAGTATATCCTCAGGATCTCTGTAGTTAAAAAGCCCCTGAACTATATTTTCAGTTTCTATGGAATCATTGACCTGCTGGCTATCCTTCCGGGCTTTGTCGCGTTCATCTTCTCAGGCGGACAGAGTCTTCTCGTGATAAGGGCTGTGAGGCTTATAAGGTTATTCCGCATCTTCAAGCTCAGCCGTTACACCACCGCCGGACGCACCCTGGGAATAGCACTCTACCGCAGCCGCGAAAAGATCTTCATGTTCCTTTCAGTGGTTGTAACTATGGTTGTAATTTTCGGTACCGTAATGTACCTTGTCGAAGGCGAAGCCAACGGCTTTACGAGTATCCCGGTTGGAATATACTGGGCGGTTGTGACCCTTACCACTGTAGGGTACGGCGACATTTCACCGGTAACCGGCCTCGGGCAGTTTCTGGCAAGTCTGGTTATGATAATGGGCTATGCCATTATTGCTGTGCCCACAGGCATTGTGACTTCCGAAATGATGAAACTGCCCGCCGGAAATAACACTCAGACATGTTCAGCCTGCATGTATGACAAGCATGACGACGACGCTCTCTTCTGTAAGAAGTGCGGCACAGCCCTCGATGCAAATCAATCCCTCAGAAAATGAAACAGGAAGGCAATTCTCTGCGTGCCGTATTATTCGCCCTGATCGGAAACTTCACCATTGCCGTAATAAAATATACCGTCTCAGTCATCTCAGGCAGCTCGGCAATGCTGGCAGAAGCCATTCACTCGCTGGCCGATACCACCAATCAGGTCTTCCTCCTGATAGGCAGAAAACGGTCCGCGAAAGCTGCTGACGAGATCCATTCGCTAGGTTACGGCAAAGAAGAATATTTCTGGGGGTTCCTCGTTGCAGTTCTTCTTTTCTTCCTGGGCGGCTGCTATTCAATCTACGAAGGGATACACAAATATCATAACCCTGAGCCGATCGACAACTATCTTTACATTTTCATTGTTCTGGTTACTTCCCTGCTCATCGAGGCCAAATCTTTTTCTGTGGCTCTTACCGAATTCCGTAAGACATCAAAACTGAGGCTGATCAAATCGCTGAAAGACTCCACCGACACAAATATCTTCGTGATTCTCATCGAAGATTTTTCAGCATTGGTGGGGTTAGCTATCGTACTTGTTTCCAGCCTTCTGTCATTGATAAACCCCATATTCGATATCATCGGAACACTCATGGTTGGCTGCCTCCTCATCACAATGTCATACTTCCTGGCTAATGAACTCAGGAACCTGATGATCGGTGAAAGCATCCCCCGCGAAATGAAAAACACCGTAAGGTCAATTGTCCTGAAGCACAGAGCTGTCAGGCACATCAACAATATCCGTTCGATGTACATCGGAAGAAACGACTTTATACTGCTGATCTCCGTCGATATCCTGGATACTGAACGAGCCTCCGAAATTGAAAGCATGACGGAACAGATCAGGTCTGACATCCTCCGCAGTTATCCCCGTGCAAAGTACATCTATATCGATATTAACGAAGAGTAAAACGATCCTTAAAGCTTTTCTTTCATCCTCCCTCCCGTTGCCCCATGCCCGGCTCCAGGATCTATGCCCCGTGCTCCGTGCTCCATGCTCCTGCTTCGGTCAACTTTCCCTCCTGCAGGTTGTTATTATATATTATTGAGTAACTTAAACCGACAGAGCAATGCAAACGATCCTTGGAGCCAACGGAACGATAGGCAGGATACTGGCGAAAGAGCTATCTAAGTACACCGACAAAGTGCGGCTTGTAAGCCGTAATCCCCGCCGGATTAATGAAACTGACGAACTGCATCCCATAGACCTTCTAAAGCTGGGAGCGGTCGACAAAGCAGTTGAGGGATCAGATGTGGTCTACCTTACTGTGGGACTGGAATACAAGCTTAAGGTATGGGAGCAGCAGTGGCCACTGCTTATGCGGGAGACAATTGATGCATGCATAAAGCATAATTCGAAGCTTGTCTTCTTCGATAACATTTATATGTACGACAGGGATGCTGTACCGCACATGACGGAGGAGAGCCCCGTGTCGCCTGCCAGCCGTAAAGGTTACGTCAGAAAGCATATTTCGGAGATGCTACTCTCTGCAGAAAGGCAGGGAAAGATTACCGCTCTGATTGCCCGCTCAGCCGACTTCTACGGCCCTGACAATAAAAACAGCTTCGTGAACGAGATGGTTCTGAAAAATCTTGCTGCCGGGAAGCGGGCGATGTGGTTCATGAATAACAATTTCGTTCACTCATTTACATTCACCCCTGATGCCGCTGCAGCCACCGCCCTGCTTGGAAACACGCCCGATGCATACGGACAGGTATGGCACCTCCCGACAGAAAGCAGCAGGCTGACCGGTACAGATTTCATTAAGATGTGTGCCGAAGAGCTGAAGGTCAAGCCGAGGATAACAGTGGTGTCACCGCTGATGATCCGCCTCCTCGGGCTTTTCATTCCGGTGATGAGGGAGATGCCTGAGATGATGTACCAGTATGACCGCGACTATTTCTTCGACTCCTCGAAGTTCACCTCCCGTTTCGGCATCACTGCCACCCCCTATCTCACAGGCATACAGGAATCATGCAAAAGCTTCCTGGCAAAAAGATAATTCAATTGCCTGATGCCGTTTTTTCCCTACCTTTGCGTTTTATTTTAAGAAAACGAAATTCACAGGAATTAAATGATATTTGACGAACTGGACCTGGGTCCTGAACTGCTGGAATCAATTGAGTACATGGGATTCAGGGAGACCACCCCGATACAGGAAAAAGCCATTCCTGTTATCATGGACGGCGACGATCTGATAGCATGCGCGCAGACCGGCACCGGAAAAACGGCGGCCTACCTCCTGCCCATCATGAATGACATCATCGACTTCCGGCCCAGCCATACTCACACCCTGATTCTTGTCCCTACCCGTGAGCTGGCCATACAGATAGACCAGCAGATACAGGGACTGGCATACACGCTTAACATAACGTCGCTGGCCGTCTACGGCGGAGGCGAAGGCAGGGCCTGGGACCAGGAGAGGGAAGCCCTCTCGAAGGGCGCTGATATAATAGTGGCCACTCCGGGAAGGCTCATCTCGCATCTTAACCTTGGCTATGTGAAATTTGACAAAATTGAGGTGCTGGTCCTTGATGAGGCTGACCGCATGCTCGATATCGGTTTTCATGACGATATCATGCGTATCATCTCGTACGTCCCGAAAGAGCGCCAGACCCTTATGTTCAGCGCCACAATGCCGCAGAACATAAGGGTACTGTCAAAGCATATCATGAAAAAACCGGTGGAAATAGCCCTTGAAATGTCGAAGCCTGCCGAAGGGGTTGTGCAAGCTGCCTACATGCTTGGCGACCATCAGAAGCTGCCGCTGATCAACAGCCTCATTGCCGATCACCCTGAATACGGAAGCATCCTGATATTCAGCTCCACGAAGAAGAAGGTGAGCGAGATTGTCCGCGGACTCCGGTCGAAGAACTACCTTGTCGAGGGCATCTCATCCGACCTGGAACAGAAGGAGCGCGAGGCGATGCTGCTACGCTTCCGCTCGCGCAAGACCCGCGTGCTGGTGGCAACGGATGTTCTCAGCCGGGGTATCGATATCAAGGATATCAACCTGGTGATTAATTTTGACGCCCCGTCCGATGCCGAGGACTATGTGCACCGCGTAGGACGTACCGCCAGGGCTGATACTACAGGCGTGGCAATCACTCTCGTCAACAGGTTCGATATACCCAAGTTGCAGCGCGTGGAAAAACTAATCGGCTACGCGGTTTACAAGGCCCCTCTGCCTGATTTCATCGCACAACAGCATGACCCCAGCCCTGTCCACCATCCCTCCTCACCCAGAAATGAACGCGGCGGATTTAAAAGGAGAAATAATCAGAAAGGCCGGGGACGGGGCGATAAATAGAATGCCACAGACAGCCAATCGGTATCACATCATACATCTTACAACTGTCAGCTTCTCTCCTGCAATTTATGAGGGTTTGCGAAGGTTTGGCACACACTTTGCATTAACACTTCTGAAGAGCAGATCTTCATAAACTTTAAAGAGATGAAAAAATCAGTTATCACATCGGTCCTCGCAGTCCTGATAGCCTCAGCGACAACAGTCGGAGCACAGAACCACCCCGAGGAATACCTGGGTCTCCCGGGTGACAACCTCAACCTCTACGCGGTAATGGACCTGTTCCGGAATTCCGAAACCCTTGAAGCATTTGAGAGGGGTATCAACGACCCGGAATTAAAGATCAACAACCTTGATCTTAACGGCGACAATATGGTTGACTACATCAGTGTTTCCGACTATAAGGACGGCAAGGTCCACTCAATAGTATTGCGCGCCTTACTCGGTGTCAAGGATTACCAGGATGTGGCAGTCATCACCGTTGAGAAACTCCGTAAAAACAAGGTGATGATACAGATTATAGGTGATGAGGCTCTTTACGGAAGAAATTACATTATCGAACCGGTTTATGCTGACAGACCGAATCCAGGTTTTTACAGTGATCCGATTTACGCAGACAATGAAACTGTGATCAACAATTACTATTATGACATATATGACTGGCCGGTGGTCGTCTACATCTACAGTCCGCACTACATGGGATGGCACTCATCATGGTACTGGGGCTATTACCCCTCATACTGGAATAGCTGGACTCCTTACTACTGGGACTACTACTACGGTTATCATTCCTACTGGTACCCCGATTACTACGCGAATTACCGTCACTGGGACTACCCAAGATACAACAGGTACAACGACTTCTACTACCACGGCATCCGCGAGCAGTCGCCCCAGGTGCAGCGCAGAATAGCTGAAGGCAACTACAGTGATACCTACTCGCGACCCGACCAGAGGAGCGAAGGTGAGTCATCATACACCAGGACACATGTAACCAGGACAGGTGAAGGGCAGAGCAGTTCTGACGGTACCGTCCGGGGAAGAAGGGAAGCAGCACCCCAGAGTACCCGCGGACAGACTACTGGTGCCGGTTCTTCAAATGAAAGAAGAACCTCTGCAGGCACCTCAACTGAGAGAAGAACTTCTGCAGGCACCTCAACTGAGAGAAGGACCTCTGCAGGCAACTCAGCCGAGAGAAATACATCTACATCAGGTACTGCAGCCGGGAGAAGAAGTTCTGAAGGCAAAACGACGGTAAAGAAGTCTCCCGAAACTGCCGGAGCAGCAGTTGAGAGTAGGACTCCCGCTGCTGAGACAAAAGCCGTAGAGATGAGGACTGTTCAGAGCAGGGCTGCCGAGTCAAGAGCAACTGAGGCGAGAGCCGCTGAAAGCAGAGCTGCAGAGGCAAGGGAGGCCCAGAGCAGGGCGGCAGAAGTGAGAAGAAGCGAAGAAGCCCAGAGCAGGGCGGCTGAATCCAGGGCCAATGAGGCAAGAGCTGCAGAGGGTAGAGCCAGTGAGGCGAGATCGAATGAGGCAAGAGCCGCTGAAAGCAGAGCTGCAGAGGCCAGGGAGGCCCAGAGCAGGGCGGCAGAGGTGAGAAGAAGCGAAGAAGCTCAGAGCAGGGCGGCAGAATCCAGGGCCAATGAAGCAAGAGCTGCAGAGGGTAGAGCCAGTGAGGCGAGATCGAATGAGGCGAGAGCCGCTGAAAGCAGAGCTGCAGAGGCAAGGGCCGAACAGAACAGAGCTGCCGAATCAAGAGCCGCTGAGGCAAGGGCTGAACAGAACAAAGCCACCACCACTGAAACAGGTACCGTAAAAATCATCAAGTAATAACCTGAAAAGGCACACATCAATCCCGCACTGTCATCAGATCTGCGGGATTTTCTTGTTGTAAATGGCAACAGACAGGGCTTTTGGGCCAGTAACTGCCTGCATATGACTCACTTACTACCCATTTTATCGATCCTCCCCTTCAAGTGATTAAAAATATCCAGCGCAGTTTGCTTATCAAGACCAGCCTTTAAAGCCAATTCCTCAATATCCGGCTGTCGGCCGGCATTGATTTCCGGCAAAACCAATTCCATGAACCTGTTCAGCTTGTCAATGACTTCCCGGTCTGATGGAGGGGTCTCTTTGGTAAACCTGTCGTCATATTCATTTACCCTGATATTCCTCTTCAGAATGTCTGAGGAAATAGTCAGCATGGAAAGGTTTACCCTCAAAAAAGGGTCAGTGGAAAATGTGTATCCGTATTTGTTTAATTCATTTGCCAGGGCGATGAATCCCCTGTCGGTCATGGAAGAGAGAAAAACAGTTTTTTCAATCTCATTATAATAAGCCTGGGCAAAGTGCGGGGGTGTGCTCCATCTTTTAAGCGAAAGCCGGTAAACCCCGTCATTATACTCTGTCTTAAAACTTCCGGTCAGTTTTTTTGTGTTCATCGAATCCATTGGATACTCTGCGGTCACATGTACCAACTGATCCTTTTTATTATAAATCAAAGGTGTAACAGCCCCCGACAAAAGCATCATATAGGGTACGGGATTGGATTCCAGGTCTGCAAGTAGCTCCTCTTCACCGTTTATGTCAGGGTTAAGTTCAGTTGCAAAAAAGAAAATATCATCAGGTTCAAAAGAACTGTAAGATCCAATCGGACCGAAACTCTGCCAGCATGAACCGTTGTATGCAATGAGATTTAGCCATAGAATGGCTGATTGGCTGTCAAGGATTCTTGTCACACCGGGGGAATACAAAAGAAACCCTTCGTCTGTAAATACATCCTCCATTTCAAAAAAATCCTCAGCCAGTCGTCCCCTGATTACACTGAAGCTGAATCTCCATGGACGTTCCGACTGATTCTCAAGGTATTTTTGCTCCTCAGTACCCAGCTTTTTCAAGGCAGCATGATTCAGGTAACCTTTTATCAGTCCGTCATGCCTGAATATTTTGTGCGCTATGTACTGGGCCTTTAGTCTGGCTATCCATTCTTTCTGAAATTTCCCGGTCACATGTTTAAACCGGGCAAATCTCTTTTCCATTTCAGGTTCCAGCTTATCCCGGTTAGCGGCATAGTAAAGCAAAAAGTCATCAATTACCTTTGCGGAAAGAACGCTGTTCCTTTCACAAATTCGCTTAATCTTTTCAAAATCCATTTTTCTCATAACACCCGTAAAAATATAAAATACCAGTCTATAAGCCTGCAAGTTAAAACACAAAAGTAAAACTTCGTATAAACAACTTTTTAAGGTGCCGGTTTTTATACCTTTAAGCCATTATATTCAAAAACCTGATTATGAAATCTTTTCTTCCCTTTTTGCTCGCAGCCGCACTAATGCTCTCATGCCGCTCAAACAGTCCCAAAACAGAAACCGTTGCAGAAACGCCTGTAGCGGAAATCGCTGCGGTGAACAACGGTGATGTGGAATTCGACAGTTACTTCCTCAACAAAACAATGCGCATGGACTTCTTCCATACGGGAAAAACAGGAGAAGAGATGCTTGCGGTCGACAGAGTAGTCTGCGACGGCGAATGGGGCGGCAGCAAAGAAATACTCATTGATAAGCTGGAACTGGGCCCCTACTTTTTCAAGGTGATTGACAAAAATACCAACCTCCTCCTTTACTCCCGCGGCTTCGCCAGCATCTTTGGCGAATGGCAGACTATCCCCGAAGCCGGGGAAAACCGGGGTACCTTCCATGAATCACTCCGTTTCCCGTGGCCGAAAAACCCGGTTACAGTAATAGTAAGTAAACGGGATGCTGAAAACAAATTCAGGCAGATCTGGACTTCTGAGGTCGATCCCTCAAATCGCCAGGTAAACCCGGCGGACCGTGTCAGCTCATGCAGGGTGAATGTTATCGCAGACAGCGGTCCTGCACAGGAAAAACTAGATATTGTTATTCTGGGTGACGGCTACACAGCACAGGAGATGGAGAAATTCCGCGGTGGCGCCGCACGCCTTGCAGGTGTACTGCTCAGTGCTGAACCGTTTAAAAGTCGCAGCGGCGATATCAATATAAGATCGGTGGAAACACCGTCTGAAGAGTCGGGTGTCAACAAACCCCATCACGGCGTCTTCAAACGCACACCCTTATCCGTAAGCTACAGCGCCTTCGATTCGGAACGCTATGCCCTCGCCTATGACAACAGGACAATCAGGGATATCGCCTCCGCAGTTCCCTACGAGTTCATGGTAATCCTTCTGAATGAAAGAACTTACGGCGGCGGTGGCATCTACAACCTGTACACAACCGTGGCTGCCGACAACAAGTTCTCGGATTACATAATGATTCACGAAATGGGCCACCACATGGCCGCCCTGGCTGATGAATACTACACTTCGTCAGTATCGTATGAGATGCCTGAAATAACCGTCGAACCGTGGGAAACAAATGTCACAGCCCTGTTCGATAAGGATAGCCTCAAGTGGAAAGACCTGGTTGAGGAAGGCACACCAATCCCCACTCCATGGAACAAGGAGGAGTTTGATGCCTTCGGTTACAAGATCCAGCGCGAACGTGACAGCATAAGAAAGAACCTTCTCCCGGAGACGGTGATGGAGGATCTTTTCGTACGCCAGATGAATGCTGAAGATCAGTTCTTCTCCGGCGAAATGCACAAAGGCAAAGTGGGAGCCTTCGAAGGCGCTAACTACTACCAGAAGGGAATGTACCGGCCGCAGCTCGACTGTATAATGTACACCCGCCACCAGGTTTTCTGCGAGGTTTGCAGAAGAAGCATTTCAGATGTAATAGATCAGTACTCCAAATAAAGCCCGGTTAAAAGCCTGAAAATATCACTAGAATTTATTCAGCAGCTTAATGACCTGCACCTCAGCCTCTGCTTCGTCCTTTGCAACAAGTTCCTTCCTGATAAGCTCTTTTTTGTCAGGGAACATTTTGACAAACGACTTTTCATTCAGCTGTACCCTGTAAAAAATACCGTCACTGCCTGAGATGTAATATTTGTTTATATTCTTTAATTCGTCATAACGCCTGTCAGGGCTGTAGAGCGACTGATAATCGGCTTCCACAAATTTCTTTTCGGGTATTCTGATGAACGAATAAGGTTCCTCCTTCAGCACCTCGTAGAATTTGTTCCCCTCGGGCTGCTTCTCGAAAATTATTCTTTTGGTGGTCCTGAAGAAGAGGTCCCCGCCTTCCTTTTTAAAGATAACCTCCTGTATATGATCCGAGGATATTTCCATCAGGTCACCGCTTCCGGCCTGGATGAAGACCAGGGCGTTGTTCATGACATCTATGTCGCTGTTAAGGGTGATATAGTCCTTCTGGCCCGTGACAAGAAAATATGACAAACCGAGAGTGTCGAACAGCCTGGTGGTGCCCCTGACACCCAGGTAGCGGTTGTCAAACCCGACGGCGCCAGGGGTGTAGGGCGAGATGTTGGAAATGGTTTTCAGGTTCTCGGCGGTGATGACCCCGAGCTGATTTGTCGGCACTGTCTGGGAATAAATCTCTGCAGCGCACAGGAGCGCCAGAAACAGAATAACTGACTTTTTCATCTTTCCCTCCTCTCTTCCGGCAATTAACCGGTTATTCGTCCAAAATCAAATCCTTATTACTCCAAATATAATAAAAATAGTCGACTGGTACCTTTTTGTCTGATCTCCGTTATTCCCAATGGCAGTAAGGGCCAAATAACTCCCATGAAAAAAATAATGACATTATTACCTGCATTGGTGCTCATGATGACAGGGTGTAGCCTGATTAAGGATGCCGCCGAAGTGACCATCTCAACAGATTTGACGACAACCATCCCTGTAGTGGTAACAGGGGAAAAGTCCGCTGATGCCCAGGCAACCGAAATTACTTTCTCCCAGGCTCAGGATCTAAAGCTTGCAGATAATGCTGATATCGAGCCTTATCTGGAAAAAATACGGGAGATAAACCTGAAATCCCTCGTTGTAACTGTCAACGGATTGACTTCCGGCCAGGCAATTAATACAATTTGGCTGGACGTTACAGGTATCGGAAATATTTGCCCTCTTCGTTCAACCGAAGGAGTTGATTCGATCATGCCCGATAAATTGTTACATTTACCAATCATTCAACTTAAACAGTGTGACCCGAAGAGGCGTAATACTTTTTTTACTCCTGCTTTCAGCTTTTTCTGCCGTTGCGCAGCCGTCGAAAGCGGGAAAGGATTCCTACATCTGGTACCGTGTCACACGTATTGTTGACGGCGACACATTCTGGATTGACGACGGCAGCCCCAAAGGACTGAAGATAAGGCTTATCGGAATTGATGCGCCGGAATCGCGCAATAGTGGTCAGAAGATGAAGGGATTTTACGGTGAGGAATCGACTGAATACATTACCTCACTGATAGGAAGCAGGAATGTGCGGCTCGAGTATGACGTGACCCTCCATGATCAGTATGGCCGCACCCTGGCATATGTATACCTTGCTGACGGCACCTTCGTCAATACCGATCTTGTTAAAAAAGGATATGCCACCGTGATGACCATCCCTCCCAATGTCAGGTATGCAGAAACTTTCGTCGACCTCGCCCGCAAGGCAAGAAAACAGAAAAAAGGTCTTTGGAAAAACCAATAATACAAACAGAGAAATGAGAAACCTAACCTTCCTGTTAATACTTCTGCTGCTTGGCTGCAGCCGGCAACCGGCGATAACCCCTACTGCCTGGATTCCCTATGACGAATCTGAAGAGCTGGCACAGAACGCCGCCCACCAGTCGCCGAAACTGCGGTACAAACTAATTCAGTCAAAAATACTCGACAAAAATGCAGTATGGCAGAACGTGCTGCCGCAGATTCGCAATTTCTCAGAGGCTGATTATCAAAAACTAAAACCGCTTATCCTCGAGCAGGATATACCCACACTTCAGGCGCACATACGGTCCGGAAAACTCACCTATGAGAAACTTACCCAGTGGTACCTGTACCGGATTGTCAAATTCGAAAATGACAGGAGCACAATGCTGAACAGCATCATCGCAATTAATCCTGATGCAGTCAGCGAGGCCCGCAAAAAAGATAAGAACAGGTCTTCCGGTGATCATCTCATTTACGGCATGCCTGTACTGCTGAAAGACAATATTGGCACCACGGGGCTCCCCACCACGGCAGGGGCCGTCGCTTTGCTGAATAATAATGCCCCTGATGCTTTTATCGTGGAACGGATAAAGGAAAAGGGAGGAATCGTCCTCGGTAAGGTAAACCTGAGCGAATGGGCCAACTATCTCAGCTCGGCCTGCCCCAACGGCTACAGCGCTGTGGGCGGACAGGCCCTCAATCCTTACGGACGCCGGAAATTCGATACCGGCGGTTCGAGCTCCGGCAGCGCCACGGCCATGTCTGCCAACTATGCCGCCGCGGCTGTGGGTACAGAAACCTCCGGCTCAATCCTCTCACCCTCGAGTGCAAGCTCCGTCGTGGGCCTCAAACCGACAGTCGGCCTGCTCAGCCGCGGCGGCATCGTCCCCCTTTCCAGCACCCTCGATACCCCCGGCCCCATCAGCAGGAATGTGACAGACAACGCGATACTCCTCTCTGCAATGACCGGCGAAGACTTTTCTGACATCGCCACAAAAGATAATCCGAAGAACATAAACTACCTTGAAGGACTTAATACAACCAGTCTCGCAGGACTGCGGTTCGGCGTCAGCAAAGACCTTCTGGGCGATTCACTGTACATGGTTGCCGTAGGAAGGATTATTGCCCTTGGCGGAACTGCCGTCGAGTTCGAGCCTGAGAAAATAACCCTTGAAGGATTCAGCACCCTGCTCAGTGCCGATATGAAGGCTGATCTCCCTGCCTATCTTGAAAAATATGCATCAGAGAATATAAAGTTCCGGACAGTGGCAGAGATTGCCGGCTTCAATAAGGCAGATTCCCTTGTCAGGATCCCCTACCGTCAGACAATATTTGACGGAATCATTGCACTGCAGCTCCCAGCGGATGAATTGATTTCGCTCAGAACCGATCTGCATGCTGCTGCCGTGAGTTATTTCGAAAAGCCCATGACAGAGTATAAACTTGATGCAATTCTTTCGGTAAACAACCGGAATGCAGGCATGGCGGCAGCGGCCTTCTATCCCTGCCTCACAGTCCCCATGGGTTACAGAAACACTGGAACACCGGCCGGCATCACATTCATTGCCAGGCCGTTCGGGGAAGCCAACCTGTTAAAAATCGGCTACGCATTCGAGCAGGCAACGAAGTCCCGGAAATTACCCGAAGCCTACAGGTAGGGTCTGATCCGCCAGTCTTTTGTCTGGTAATTTTTGTCTTTTATCTTTCGACTTTTGACTGATTAAATCTTGCCTCCGACAATCGGGATCGTCACCTTCGTACCATCCAGATCAACAGTCAGTTCCGTACCCGGCATCGGATGCAGAGTAAACTCCTTGTCGCTTGAGAAGATCATAAGCCCTATCTGTTTGTCGGCAGGGATTATCTGATCGTCAGGCTCCAGGTCAAAGGTAATCTCGTAGAACTCACCAGGTGCCAGCGGCTTGCTGCTGGTGAGTGAGCTGTGGTTCTGCAGGTCTGCCCAGCCGCGGGTAATGATGTTATCAGTGATCTTTGGCTCACGCGCGTTAGTCCACGGCAGAGCGACCAGCCATACTGAGAGGTTTACCGCAGGCTTGCTTGCCGAAGCCCTGACAGTCACGCTGACAACACCTGAAATATGCGCTGCCTCCTTCAGCACCGGAGTGACATATAGAAGACGGTGTTCCGTGTATTCAGCCTGTGCCAGGCTGGCGCCGGTGAATGAAAAGTTGTCAGTAAGGGTCTCTGTCCCCTGCCTGGAGCTTTTCTCAGTGACAAGTGCTCCGGCAGCCGGCGCTCCGCGGGTAAGAAAGAATGTAACGGGCACTGCGTCAGGATTGGGATAGTCAGCATAAGGTGTGGGGCTGAGCCTGTCAGCACCTTCGCGCACGATAAATGCTTTGGGATCATTCTCCACGCCGTTTTCCACGCCGAAAAGGTAGCGGGTGAACCATCTGTTCATCATTGTGAATGGCGGCTCGCCACCATGACCTCCCTGGTGATAGTACATCTGCAGCGGCATACCCTTCTCCTTCAGCACCCTGGCAAAACGGTAGCTGTGACTGGGCACTACGTTCCAGTCGTTGAAGGCATGAGCCATAAGCACCGCCGCCTTAAAAGACCCCATATAATTCATCAGGTCACGCCTGGCCCAGAAATCATTATAGTCACCGGTGACGCGGTCCATGCCGTTTGCCATCTCCGTGTCCCTTACCACACTGTCGCAGTAAGCGCAGTTGTCAGGGTTCGAATATATGAAGTCATACAGCACGTCAGCATCCTCGCCCAGGTATCCGCCGGGACTGCGGACCAGGCCGTTGGAACGGTAGTAGTGGTAATATGATGTGTTGGGTGCCACCGGTATGATAGCCTTAAGACCGTCGACACCCGTTGTGGCAGCCGCAAAGGGAATGGTACCGTTATATGATGTACCTATCATACCCACCTTGCCAGTAGTCCAGTAGGCCTTTACCTCTTCATTGCCGTCAGGGGTTGTATAACCCTTTGCCCTGCCGTTAAGCCAGTCGATGACAGCCTTGGGTGCCAGCGCTTCTATCCTCGTACCGATCGTTGGACAGCCCTGTGAAAGGCCGGTGCCGGGAGCCGATGAATGTACTACGGCAAAGCCGTAAGGCACCCACGCTTTCACCTGCGAGTTGGATATCACAGGCCGCTGGCCGCGACGAACTATCTGCGGAGGAAAGATATGTGCCTGAGGAACGGTGTTAAGCTCCTGGTTGACGTTCCAGTAATATTCTTTGATAATGCCGGCGGTGCCTGCAAAGTAAGGGCTTGACTCATAAACCACCGGCAGCTTTATCCCTTCGGTCTCTGTCTGTCGCGGACGCGTTACGTCAACATGCATCCTGTCTCGTTTGCCGTCGCCGTCAGTGTCAAATTCAGCTTCCACCCACAGGTCTTCGTGAATCCATTCATCTGCGTTCTCAAAAGCCGGGATCTTTTGAGCTTCGCCGTTGACTATCACAGGAACGGTAGTGGCCGCCGGTACAACCACAGGGACCGCCACAGGGACCGCCACCTGTACCGCTGCCTGTACCGCTGCCTGTGCCTTCTTTTTGTTATTCTGGGCGAAGAGGTCAGCATGGAAGCAAATCACCGTTGCCATCAACAGCAAGACAAGAAAATTCTTTTTCATGGGATCAGGTAAATAGGTTCTTACTATTACAAAGAAAACAAAATTTCCCGCAAAACCTCTATCCCCTTATTCTTACTGTTTAATCTTCTTCCGCTCCATCCGCAACCCGTTTGATACCGCACTCCTTCCCTGTGCTCCTTACCCTTGACCTGTGCCAATTAATTAACTTATCTTCACTGTCAATAAACCCGGCCAGAAACAACTAAATCCCGATATTATGAAACTCAGATTCGTTCTTCTCATTATGGTTTTATTTTTTGCTGCCGGACAGCCTTCAGATGGCCAGGAAGCAGGTAACCCCGTTATTGACCAGCTGCTCTCAGCCTGGTCACCGAGGAATTACACGAATGTGCCAGTGACCGACCAGCAGATTGACCTGATACTGAAATGCGGTATCAAGGCTCCCAGCTCAAGAAATAACCAGCCCTGGAAGTTCACCGTCATCAAAGACGAAGCCACAATGAAAGAAGCAATCGGGAATGTGGTCCCGGGGAATGTGCTGATTGTTGTATCAGGACTGGAGTCCCAGACAGGCACCACACCTGATTTCGACTGCGGTCTAGCAACTCAAAATATGTTTGTTGCCGCCACAGCACTCGGCCTGGGCGCCAGAATCTATGGAGGCCCTGTTGCGGCTGCCAACGGCAAGCGCGAAGCCCTACAGATCCCCGCCGGATATAAGATTGTTGTGATACTGCGCGTCGGCAATATTGAAAAAAACACCGATGCCATATCGGGAGCCTCCCCAAGAAAAGCCCAGGAGGAGATAGTCAACTATAAAAAGTAGGTTTTATCAGAATAAAAGCGAGAGGCAGGTGAGCCCGCCGTCCATCTTCCTGAATTCAGACATATCAAGCTCAATGATGTTATACCCGAGATCAGCAATTCTCTTTTTTGACTTTGGGAATCCGGATGGTATCAGCAGAAAATCATTTACCCGAAGACAGTTGGCAGAATAATACTCCTCCTGTTCCAGGATGATGACCTTCGTTGGGGGAGCTAATACTGCAAACATGGGAGTGGCAATGAAATTTCCGTTGCCCAGGTATGCAATGTCCGACTTCAGGTGGAGACCGGCTTTTACCTCTATCTCTGTTGATGTATAGCCATTGTTTGCAAGGACGGAAGAAAGCTGCGCAGCCCCGTCCCTGCTTGTTCTCTCTGAGATGCCTATGAAGTAATGGTTATCCATCCTCAGCACATCGCCCCCTTCAAGGGTCCCAGGCGCCACAACCGTTACAGTTTCCATAAAACCTGACAGTACCCTTCCAATCTCAACCTCCTCGCCCCTCCTCGATAATGCCCCCGGCCTGGTTATTACTGCCACCACACCGGTGACCACGGCAGTGTCCTCCACAAAGCATCCGTCGGGGTAACTCTCATCTGCCTCCAGCACTGTTACTTCCAGTCCGCATCTCTTAAGAGCTTCACAGTAGGCGGTATGCTGTCCGAGGGCCTTTTCAAAATCAGCTCTGCCCAAATCTGATGTTGTGATCCCTTCGGCGAAGTTCCTGCCCGGCCTGCGGACTATTGCTTTTGTGTACATCTTTGCTTTTTGTTTCTCAGTTATTACATTCAATCTATACCTCATCAAGTTAATAAAATTCTTCCGGATGATCAAAAATCCCGGGGCCTCTGCACCATTAACCGCATGCGCATTCGTACTGCAGAGACCCTCTATTCTGCCGATCTGAGGCATAATGTCAGGTCTGCATGTATTGCTCCCCGGGCTCCGACGCAGGTCACCAGTGATCTCCTCAGGTGGGCCGATATGATCTTCGTGATGGAAAGGATGCATGAAGCATTTATCTTGCAAAAATTTTCCGATGAATCTGTAAATACTGTGCTGGCCAGAAGTTTACGCGTTACGCAAACCACTCCGGGAAAAGCATTTGGTGGGAAATAATTTCCTCATTTTGTCGTACCAATTCCACAACAGGTCAATATTCCTTTTTATTGGCTATACAACTGAATTCCGCTGTGACTTTAAAAACTAGGTGTTTATAAAATACCAACAGAAAATGAATCTTTTATGGTACAGCGCTTGCCCCTTATGTCATATTACAAATTTGAAGCACATGTTGGAAAAAGAAAAAATTATACAGCTTGAAAATCAGGAATGGCTAGATTCCATTGATTATATTATCAAGAATGAGGAAGAGAAGCGGGTTGAAGAAATTATTGAATTGCTCAAAAACCGGGCACTGGAAAAAGGCCTTCATTTAAAGACACATTTGAAAACGCCTTATGTGAACACCATTCCTGTTTCAGAGGAATCGGAATACCCTGGAAACCGGGAAATGGAGCGCAAAATAAAAAGTATTATCCGATGGAATGCTATGGCCATGGTTGTGCAAGCCAACCGCAAAAAAGATGGAATTGGCGGGCATATTTCAACGTATGCTTCGGCGGCCACACTTTACGAAGTAGGTTTTAACCATTTTTTTAAAGGTGGCGACGGAGAAGAACCAGCCGATATCGTTTATTTCCAGGGACATGCTTCTGCCGGAATATATGCGCGCTCCTTTCTGGAAGGCCGGCTATCTGAAAAAATGTTGGAAAACTTCCGAAGGGAATTACAATCCGATAAAGGGTTACCATCTTATCCGCACCCAAGACTAATGCAGGATTACTGGCAATTTCCAACAGTTTCCATGGGATTGGGGCCAATAATGGCCATTTACCAGGCCCGGTTCAATAAATATCTTCAGGATAAAAAACTGCTCAAAGCTTACGACCAAAAAGTGTGGGCTTTTCTGGGCGACGGTGAAATGGATGAACCTGAATCAATGGGCGCACTAACCCTCGCTTCAAGGGAAGAGTTGGACAACCTGATTTTCGTGGTTAACTGTAACCTGCAGCGACTTGATGGGCCGGTGCGGGGAAACAGCTCGATTATTCAGGAACTGGAAGGTGCTTTTCGCGGAGCTGGCTGGAACGTGATAAAAGTGATTCTGGGTGAAAGCTGGGATCCGCTGCTGGCGAAAGACAAAAGCGGAATCCTGAAAAAAAGGCTGGGTGAGTTGGTAGATGGAGAGCGCCAAAAGTATTCCATTTCGGGCGGTGATTACATACGTAAAAACTTCTTCGGGAAATACGACGAACTGCGCAAAATGGTGGAAGAGATGAGCGATGAAGATTTGTCCAAACTGCGCCGCGGCGGCCACGACCCTCAAAAAGTATATAACGCGTTTAAAAAAGCGACAGAAAACAAAGATTCGCCGACCGTGATTCTGGCACAAACCATTAAAGGATACGGATTGGGGGAAGCGGGTGAAGGAAGAAACATCACCCACCAGCAGAAAAAGCTAAACGAAGAAGAATTAATACATTTTCGCGATCGGTTCGATATCCCGATTTCGAATGAAGATGTTGCCCAGGCTCCGTTTTATTATCCGGGAGAAGACAGCGACGAGATAAAATATTTGCTGCAGCACCGCAAAAATTTGGGTGGATTTCTACCCAAACGAAAAACACAGAAAGCAACATTCAATATGCCTGACTCAAAAGTTTTCGATGAATTCTTTAAGGGTTCCGGAAAACGCGAAGTGGCTACCACCATGGCGGCCGTTCAACTTTTGGGAAAATTATTAAATGACAAAGAAATTGGTAAACTGATCGTTCCGATTGTGCCTGATGAATCGCGTACTTTTGGAATGGATGCACTGTTTCGCCAGGTTGGTATTTACGCCCACAACGGACAGTTGTACGAACCGGTCGATCGCGAAAGTCTGCTTTACTACAAAGAGGCAAAAGACGGCGCAATACTTGAAGAAGGAATTACCGAAGCCGGATCCATGTCGTCGTTTATCGCCGCCGGAACTGCCTATTCCACCCATCAAATTAACTGCATCCCGTTTTTCATTTTCTACTCCATGTTTGGATTCCAGCGTATTGGCGATCTGATCTGGGCGGCGGCCGACGCAAGAACAAAAGGTTTTTTGCTTGGAGGAACCGCCGGAAGAACAACCCTGGCCGGAGAAGGATTACAGCACCAGGACGGACAGAGTCATTTACTTGCACTATCCGTGCCATCTGTGCGGGCGTACGACCCGGCTTTCGCATTCGAACTGGCGGTAATCATTCAGGACGGGATGAAAAAAATGTACCTGGAGGGTGAAGATATTTTTTATTACATCACGGTAATGAATGAAAAATACAAAATGCCCTCGATGCCAGCCCGTAAGGGAATTGAAACCGAAATCATAAACGGCATGTATAAATATCACAGCACCAAGAAAAACAAATACAACCTCCACTTGCTGGGTAGCGGCTCTATTCTGAATGAAGCACTGAAAGCAGCCGACATTCTGAAAAAAGATTACAATATTTTTCCCGACGTGTGGAGTGTAACCAGCTATAAAAAACTGTACGACGATGCCATTGAGACCGAACGCTCCAACCGTGTAAAAGAGGAGAAAACGCCAACCTACATTGAAGAATGTGTGGGAACAAAAAACGGAACTTTTATCGCTGCATCCGATTATATGAAGGCGCTCCCATTGGCTGTTTCCAGGTGGTTCCCGGGAACATTTATCGCACTCGGAACTGACGGATTCGGTTTAAGCGAACACCGCGCCGAGTTGCGTGATCATTTTGAAATTGATGCCAGCCATATTGTCTGGAGTGTACTGAACAGTCTGTACAAACAGAAAAAAGTGGACAAACAGGTTTTGGAGGAAGCCAAACAGAAATTGAATATCAACAGTGATAAAACATCACCAACGAGCATATAAAACGATTCTCATGTAAGGACCTAACTTTTTATAAGATGAAGAAAGAATTTAAGATACCGGAAATTGCAGAAAATGTTGAAACTGGATTGATTACAGGAATATTGGTTTCCAAAGGCGATAAGGTAAAAGCCGACCAGTCGCTGGTGGAAATTGAAACCGACAAAGCAGTCACTGCTTTACCTTCGCCTTACGACGGGATAATTGACGAAATTAAAGTGAAAGAAGGGGACGAGGTGAAAGTTAATCAGGTAATAATGATCATCGAAACGGAAGGTGAAGACGAAGGAAAAGAAAAAGAGGATAGTAAGGAAGAAGAAAAGTCAGAGAAAGAGAGGGATGAAGAGGAAGAAGAATCTGAGGCGGAAAATAAAGAAGAAGGAGAAGAAGAAGGAGAA
This sequence comes from Bacteroidales bacterium, assembly GCA_038248855.1. Classification (GTDB taxonomy): domain Bacteria; phylum Bacteroidota; class Bacteroidia; order Bacteroidales; family VadinHA17; genus SR-FBR-E99. The sequence continues at coordinate 31,829 of JBBRXA010000025.1, forward strand.
GATCAAAAGAAAGACGATGAGGGAAAAAAATCCGGTAAATCAGAAGAAGAAAAAGATGCGGATGAAACTGGAAAAGATGAAAATAAATCATCTGCAGAAACGGAGAAAGGAGATAGAGAAACGAAACAACAAGACTTAAGCGTCATACCGGCATCTCCGTCAGTAAGAAGACTGGCACGTGAGCAGGGCGTAGATCTGACCAAAGTGCAGGGGAGTGGCCCTGGTAATCGTATTTCTGCTGAAGACATAAAAACCCATTCGGAGCAAACGGCTGCATCTTCAGTGAAGGAAACCAAACTTCCCGATTTCTCGCAATTGGGCCCTACTTCAAGCGAAGCGATGACAACAATTCGAAAAATTACTTCAAAAAATGTACAACAGGCCTGGCAAACCATTCCGCATGTCACCCAGTTTGATGAAGCGGATATGACCAACCTGGAAAACTTCAGAAAAAATTACCAGGACAAAGTGGAAAAAGCAGGCGGTAAACTTACGGTCACATCGATTTTGCTGAAAATTGCCGGATTCGCTTTACAGAAATTCCCTCGCTTTAACTCAAGCCTCGATGCACAGAGCGAAAAAATTATTTACAAGCATTATTTCAACGTGGGAATTGCGGCAGATACTCCGCAGGGGCTGCTTGTTCCTGTTGTACGCGCCATAAACAAAAAATCACTCACGGAACTTTCGGTTGAGTTGACTGAGTTGACCCAAAAGGCCCGAGACAAAAAAATATCACCTGACGAATTACAGGGTGGAAACTTTACCATTTCGAACCTTGGTGGAATCGGTGGAACCAACTTTACGCCTATTGTGCTGCCGCCGCAGGTTGCTATCCTCGGCGTGTCGAGAGCAGAATACCGGCAGGTTTACATCGATGGCGAATTTCAAAAGCGACTGATTATTCCATTGTCGCTGTCATACGATCACCGTGTTATTGATGGTGCCGATGGTGCCCGTTTTCTGCGCTGGATTTGCGAAGTAATTGAAGATCCCTACGCATTGTTACAATAAATTGAATAAAATATGAGTGAAAATAATAAACACGATTTAGTAATTATCGGGGCCGGTCCGGGAGGATACCGTGCTGCTTTTATGGCCGCCGATCTTGGGATTAGCGTTACGTTGATTGATCCTGAAATTAATCCCGGCGGAGTTTGCCTTTACCGGGGTTGCATACCCACTAAAGCGCTGCTGCATCTTGCAAAAATTAAATCCGATGCCGAACATGCCCATGAAATGGGTATTAATTTCAAGGTTTTAAAGATTGATCTGGAAAAAGTGAGAAACTGGAAAGACAGCGTGGTTAAAAAACTCACTGACGGCCTCGGGCAACTGGTAAAAGCCCGGAAAATAAACTACATAAAAGGCACTGCCCAATTTATCGATTCAAAAACATTAAAAGTAAACGAAGAAGGTGGTAACGAAAAAAAGATCGAGTTTAAAAATGTCATTATAGCTACCGGTGCCAAACCCGTTCAACTTCCCAATATTGATACCAGTGACCCGCGCATAATGAATTCAGCCGATTCATTGAATTTGAAAGATATTCCAGAAAAAATGCTGGTGGTGGGTGGTGGTTACATCGGCCTCGAAATGGCTACCATTTATAAATCACTCAACTCCAAGGTTTCCATCGTGGAACTGACAGACGATTTTATGCCGGGAATGGATAAAGACCTGGTTTCAGCCTATAAAAAAGCAAGTACAACGCTGTTCAATGAAATCTTTCTGGGAACCAAAGTCAAAAAGATTGATGCAAAAAAAGAGACACTAAAAGTAGAATTTGAAGATAAAAAAGGTAAAACATTCAGTAAAGAATACGATAAAATTTTGGTTGCTGTCGGGCAGTCGCCAAACACAAAAAGCCTGGGACTGGAAAATACTTCTGTTAAACTTGATGAAAAGGGTTTTATTAAAGTAAATGACCAGCAACAAACCACCGAAAAAGGAATTTTTGCCATTGGAGACGTGGCAGGCCCGCCGCTACTGGCGCACAAAGCCAGTTACGAAGGTCGTGTGGCTGCCGAAGTTATTGCCGGTAAAAAAGCGGCCAATGATACCAGAGCGATTCCGGCGGTAATTTATACCGACCCCGAAATAGCCACCTGTGGATTAAGCGAAAAACAGGCAAAAGAAAAAAACATCGGTTATAAAGTGGTTAAATTTCCGTGGTCCGCTTCCGGACGCGCAGTGGCAATGAATGTCGGACAAGGTTTTACAAAACTTCTGGTGCACCCCGCAAACGAACGTATTTTAGGTGCCGGAATAGTCGGAAACCACGCCGGCGATATAATTGCCGAACTTGTACTTGCCATTGAAATGGCAGCCACCGCAGAAGATGTAGCCCTGTCAATTCACCCCCACCCCACACTTTCTGAAACCATTATGGAAGCTGCCGAAATGTTTTACGGTCATCCGGCACACACATTTATAAAAACGTAACTAATCAGTAGTCCCAAAAGTAGGCAGATATAGCACAATTCATCTATTCCCGTTGATTAGTCAGGAATGGTTTTTCGATAGCATTTCATACCCTGATATTACATCAAAAAGTTCTTCATCAATTGTACTTTGACGCAGACTATGAAACTTATGGCTAAGATCATCCAGTAATTCATCTATGTTTTTTTCAGCACGTTGCATCGCAGCCAAACGGCTTGCGTTTTCGCTGGCCAACGATTCAGCGCATGCCTTGAACAAAGAAGTAAAAAGATAGGTATGGATAAGCGCCAGTAAGGTCGGCTTAATCCCTCCGATAACCTGCGGTATCAACTTCGTAGGCCATTTAAGTTCTGTAAGTGATTGCCTCCATTTTTCATCCAATGGCAACAATTGATGAATTGCAGGTTCATATCCCGCCCCCGGCTTTGGCTGATTATGAAAAATATAAACGCTTTTTACTTTCCCCTGGTCGAAGCTTTCTTCGCTTATCATTAAAATTTGCTGTACAAGAGGAGTAATTGCGTTAACAGAATTGGGAACGGGGAAAAGTTTTGTGGAATTATAGTTTATATCTGTAAGCAGCAAATGAACGCGTTCTCCTACTGCCCAGATTTCTTTTTTACCCGGCAGGGCATGAAGTGTCTGAGATACAAAATCGGTAAGTGAATCGTTAAATTGCCCCACAAGACCCTGATCCGAACCAAAAACAACAGCACAGATTAATTCTTCTTTCTTTTCTTTGGATTCTTTCTGTTCGATTATACTGTCAATTCCCTCCTGCCTGAAATAAGCAATTATACCCAATGAAACAGCCCGGTAGTAATCTCCAAGTGAACTGACGGCCATCTCATATTGACCAATATTTGATGCTGCCATAGCTTTCATAGACCGGACTACAGATTTAAGTTCTTTTGCACCATTCAGTTTTCTATGTAAACTTTCCTGTGTTTCCATTACTCATCTTTTTGATCTGTTTCAGGCTTTTCCTGAAAAGGCTCAAGTATTTTGCCGGCCATATTCAAGATAGTTTCACGATCCGGATTGCTCAGTTCTTTGTCTGAAAAAAATCTTTTCAGAAGTTCTGCCGGTAGTTCAGAGTTCATTTTCTGCAAGGCAACCTCTGCCTCTGTCATTTTGTCTATAGGTATAGTATCAAAGAGTCCGCTGGTTAATGCAAGAAGTATCACTATTTGTTCCGGGACAGACATTGGTTGAAGTTCCTGTTGTTTGAAACACAATCTGATTCGCTTTCCTCGTTCAATGATTTTTCGTGTATCGGCATCCAATCGCGTACCGAAACGTGAAAAGGACTCTAATTCCTCAAATTGAGAGTA
>JBBRXA010000026.1:0-34911 GCA_038248855.1 Bacteroidales bacterium
AGAAACGAATTGTATTCAGCATCGGTACTGAATCCTTCCTTGCGCTGCAGAAGAAATTGATGCGAAAATGAATGAGAACCGAATATAAAAGTTCTCTCACCTCCGGGGTACATGTATCGGCTCATAAGTTCAACATCTTTCCATTCAAGGAATGAATCATGCCCGATCTTATCGGGAATTATAAAAAATGTTGCTCTCATTTTATATTGAAGCAGAAGAGGAAGGGCAAGGGTATACCATGAGTGATCACCATCGTCGAATGTGATCACAACGGAATTTTCTGAGGGCATTTTACCGCTTGCAGCAATTTTTTCAATATCATCAAAGGATATTACCTCTATTCTATTTGCCACCAGATATTTCAGATCCGATTCAAAATCTTTAACGCTTCTTTCATAAAGGTTTGTAGCGTTGCCGCTTACAAGTCGGTGATACATAAGAATAAGGATCCTGCCTTCATCTGAAGTCACAGGTTCTTTAGGCTTGACGCAGGCTGCCGCTATAAATATAATAAATGTGAAGAGTATAAATTGTCTTCTCATACGATTAAGATAGGATAATCCTTAGCAAATATAGAGATTAACGAATATGTTAGGTCTTTATTGGCGAATCTTTTGATAAATTTCTCCGCTCCACGCCCCTTATCACTTACTTACTGCAGTCAGTTGAAAAATAAATATTCGGAGTACCAGTATACTCCAATTGAAAGCCGGACGGAGGAAACGGACTCTTCCTGATTTTTTTACCTCATTCACATGTTAGCCATTTTAAAATTAATTATTTCGTAACCCTACTTTTTATTCTTTCCCACCACCGGACTAAAAATAATTCACGGCTATTGCCCTCTTTTTTATTTTGTTCGCCAATAATTAGCGCAATTGGTTTAAGCTCTTCGAACTCTTCGCAAACCACTTTTAACATGGCAGCAAACGGTAAAAACAAAATCATTCCGGCCAGTCCCCATACAGCAGCGCCAACAAATAAACTCAGGATGGCAGTTAAAGCATTAATATTTAAACTGCCCCCCACAATTCTTGGAGTGAGAAAATTATCGGCAACCAGTTGAACAACCCAAAATAAAATGGCAACTGCTACGGCTGTCCAAATTGAATCGTAAGAAACAAAAGCAAAAATAACAGGAATGACAGCTCCCATTACGGTTCCGATGTATGGAATAATGGCCAGTGCAGCGCCTAAAAATCCGAAAAGGAAAGGATTATCGATACCGATAATCAAAAGCCCGATGCTGTTTGCTAATCCAATAACAACTGTGAGCAGGAACATACCGAACAGGTATTTTTGTCCGACCTGCTGAACCGATCTAAACATTTTTACAACCCTTTCTCTTTTATCTTCGGGCGAAAATGCCAAAAAGGCCTCCGTTAATCCATGTCTGTATATTAAAATTAGAAATGTAAATACAATTGTTGCCAGCAACCCGGCGAGAAAAGCTGCAGAATTGTTAACAGTTTTGCTTACCAGCGAGCCTGATGATTCCGTAAGCCAACCTTTCATCCGGTCAAATAATTCATTTTTTTCCAGGTTTTCAACCAGGCTTACATTGTTATTGAGATATACTGTGACGTTAGCAAAGGCAAGGAGAATTTTATCCTTAAAATGAGAGAACTCCTTTGCTATACTAATAATTTGAGTTGAAAAAAAGAAAACAACCCCTCCAATAATTATAATCACAACGAAAATTGAGAGAAAAGCAGCTAGTGTTTTACCAATTCCCCATGCCTCAAACTTTTTTGCCAGCGGAAACAAAATAAATGAAATTAGCAAAGCCAGGCTCAGCGGAATGAGAATAGGTTTTGCCAAAACCAATATTGCAAATAGCGCGAATATAGTGGCAATCGCGAAAAATAATTTTTGAAAAGACAGGTTCATATTATGTCAGCTTTAACAGTAATAGTTTGAAAATTAATACAATCTTTCATTTTCTTAAAACCCAATTCTAACTACAATGTTCAGGAATAAACCAGATGATCGAAGATCATGAATTTTATTTCAGAGAATCTTACACAATTTTGACAATAGTTACATCATTCCCACTTTTTAGGGTGGCGATTTTGCGGAAGGCATTAAACCACCAATCATGTTTTAGATAATACTCAAAAACTGCCTGATTACCAGGAACACCAGTTTGGGACTCTCCGCCAGCTGGCGGAGAACTCCCCCGCCTCCCTAAGGATTCCCTTCATACAACCTCAGTCTGTTCTTCAGCCGGGTGATCTCATCCTGCATATCATTTATCCGCCCCAGCAGGTTGATGACTGTTTCAATCCCCTCTATATTGATATCCAGATCATAATGAAGTCTGACAATCTTTTCCAGATCACTCAGCTGATCCTCATAGATATACCACATCTCTTCCATCGTTATGACCTCTATCAGCCCTGCCTCCTGCAGCGAACTTATAAATGCCAGTTCTATATGGTAATTATCACAGAATTCATTCACAGGTATCATATTTCCCTTACTCATCGCCGTGATTTTTGTGTTTTTAATAATTCGGTAAACAGTTCTTTCTCCTTTTCACTAAGGCCTGTTGGTATGCTGATCAGATAGGTCACATACAGATCCCCTGATTCGCCTTTACTTTTATATACAGGAAATCCTTTCCCTTTAAGTTTTATTCTGCTGCCATTTTGTGTCTCCGGTTTTACCTTAAGCTTAACCTTCCCGATGAGTGTATCTATCATGAGCTCACCTCCAAGGACAGCAGAGTACAGGTCAAGGTCGACCGTGGTGTAGAGATTATTGCCGAGCCGCTTGAACTTTGAATGGTTGGCAATCTGAAATGTAAGGTACAGGTCTCCGTTGGGCCCGGCGTTTATGCCTGGCCCGCCATGGCCAGTAATTTTTATCGTTTGCCCGTTCTCTATACCTGCAGGAATAGTGATCCTGATTTTCTTGCCGTTCACTGTCAGTGTCCGCTGATGGGTCTCAAAGGCATCTGTGAGCTCGAGTTGCAGTTCTGCTGTGTAGTCTTCTCCCTTGTATTTTACCTGCCTGCCTCTGCCTGTTCCACCGAATTTGCCGAAAAGTGATTCAAAAAAATCAGAAGACTCTCCTTCGCCGGAGCTCCATGAATAACTCTGTCTCTCTGCACCTGAAGTCTGCTGCTGATATTGGCCTGCGTTTTTATCTTCCTCCGCATGTTTCCAGCTTTCTCCGTACTGGTCATATTTCTTTCTTTTATCAGGATCACTCAGGACCTCATTGGCTTCATTGATCTCCTGGAATTTTCTATTTGCTGCCTTGTCGTTCGGATTCAGATCAGGATGAAATTTCCTTGCCAGTCTGCGGTAGGCGCTTTTGATGTCTTTCTCTGTCGCATTCTTGTCTATCCCAAGTATTTTATAGTAATCGATGAACATTTTGCTGTTGTGTTTTATCTGAAGTTGAAGTTATGACAAATTTACAATTACGTAAAGAGAATTAATCTATGGTAATCTGAAATAACTGAAAAATGCAGAACAAAACTGAAACGTAATGCCGGCGTCTGGTCATATCGTGGCCAATGGGTCTCTTCTCCGGATCATATAAACCACTTTTGATATTTTGCAACAGATAGTATATGGAAAATGAATAACTTCAGCCGCAAAAGCGACCTGCCATGAAAAGACCAACTATTAAACTGTCAGCAATATTTATCATAACATTGTTAATTTCATCTGCCATGATACACGCACAGAACATCACCCTTCCGGCGCCGGTAAAGACCGGAGGCAAGCCGCTGATGGACGCTCTTAATGAAAGGGAGTCGTCGAGAGAGTTTTCTGAACAGGATCTTTCGTTACAGCAGCTATCCAACCTGCTCTGGGCGGCATGGGGCATCAACCGCGAGGCTGATGGTAAAAGAACAGCCCCCTCATCAAATAACCGCCAGGAGATGGAGGTATATGTTACCCTGAAGAGCGGGCTTTATCTTTACGATGCAAAAGCGAATGCACTGAACCAGATTCACAACAGGGATATCAGGGTTCTTAGCGGGACACAGGATTTCGTGGCTAAGGCTCCCGTCAACCTGGTTTATGTGGCAGATCTCACAAAGAGAGGACTGAAGGAGGGACAACAGATCACCGACACCGACCTTCTCTCGTCATGGGCCAATACCGGATTTATGGCGCAGAACGTCTATCTGTACTGTGCCTCAGAAGGCCTGAGTTGCGTAATCAGGGCCATGGTACAACGTGACAAACTTGGCCCTGAGATGGGCCTGAAACCGACACAGGTCATTATACTGGCTCAGACTGTTGGTAAGCCCCGGTAATCAGATCTTCACAGCAGGGAATCAAAAAGAGCCGCATTTTACCGAGGCTCTTTTCTTGTTGCTGCTTTGCTGACACCGCGCTAGGCCATGAGCTCATTACGCTGAGAAGTCTTCCTTGCACAGAAATAGGTCAGGCCATTGAGTTCAGTCATTCCCACTATCCGTAAGCCGTTTTCTTCAATAAGGTGCGAAACAGTCCTCCTGGTAAGGTACCTGTTCGTCCTGGAGTCTATGAAACTGTACATCCTGTTGATAAAAGGTATTCTCGATTCTATGCCGTTCTCAAAGATTTCCGCCTTTTCCGAGAGCTGGCGGGGGAGATTGCTGTATTTGTCTGCAAACCCGTTCTGCATCTGGTTATCGACAAAGCATCCGACAAAGTTGCTGTCATTCGGCAACAGCTCGGTAATCTTCTTCAGAAAGTCCCTGATCTCTCTCACATGGTTAAGCTGCTTCAGGTTTATAACCGTCTTTATCCCCTTCATATCTTCAGCCTCATAAAAATAATGATGCGCCGAGGGTATGACCAGCAAACGCGATTCATTTACCAGACCAAGACGGTCGAGATAATTGAAAAGATCCTCGCGTACTTCTGAGGCAAGTTCGCCAAAGAACCTGGTATAACTGCTTTCCCTGGAGGCTAACTTTCCCTGAAAAATACTTCTGAGATTCTGGCCCCTGATGACATCCGAATTGCTTTCTGCTGTTCCTGAATTCATTACTTTTCTTTTATTTGGTAACAAACAGTACTTTATGAAATGAAAAAGGTGTAGTCGAAAACAATCCCGTTTTCACGCAGCCACCACCTCAATGCTTTGGCGATTTTCCTTCTCCGGAGCACTACGGTTCCGGTGGCACTGGATGATATCTGGTAAAATGTCTTCATGTGTGCTACCCTTTTCCTTAAAAAGCAAAGGTATGACAGAAACATATTCTCAGCAAGCAGATAATGCCCATTTAATGGGTATTTGCGTTCGTTTTAAAAATCGCTGGTCAATTAAATGAAGGGGTTGGTTACCCGTCAGAAACGACTGACCGTCGGAATGATGTCATTCGTCAAAACGGATTTCGAATTTACCGGCAATTCAGACTGAATTCAGATTATCAGCTATACACTAGCGCTAATGCATTGATTATCTGAATTATAGATTTGTCATTTTACACCGGGTCAAAGGAGTTGCTATTTTGACAAACAGAAGATTTTAAGGGATAAAATTTGCTATTTTCGGCACTCACTTTTAATGCGGATTTCTTAATGTTAAACAGAATAATACTCATTGTGTATCTGACAGTAATAGTCAGTCTTCCGGCCTGCAAGGATAAAGGGAGACCTGAGCCTAAAGCAGGAGAAGAGCTGCAGAGAACTTTTTCATTCTCGGGATTCGAATGGGTTGCAGAGGGCTCAGTACCGGAAAGGATTAGTCCCGGTAAAAATTTCTTCTCGAGCTCTGAAAAAAACGTGTGGGTCGACTCTCGCGGATACCTCCACCTGAAGATTACAAAAAGAAAAGGGACCTGGTACTGCGCAAAAGTGACCTTGAAGGACTCATATGGCTACGGCAGGTATGCTTTCCATATCTCTTCGAGAGTTGACAGGCTGGATAAAAATGTCGTAGGTGGCCTCTTTACATATCTTGATGACCTTAACGAGATTGACATCGAGTTCGCCAGATGGGGTACCTCGGATAATGACAACGCCCAGTTTGCGGTTCAGCCTGCACACCATGACGGCAATATTTACAGATTTCCCCTTGGCCTGAGGAACAAAAAGTCAACTCACATCATTGACTGGAAGAGTGACACGATTAATTTTTCAAGTTACAGCGGATATCATTCTTCACGGCCGCCAAAAAGGAAGATTATCAGCGAATGGAGCTACACGGGAAACTATATTCCAGCCGAGGGCGAAGAGAAGGTTATGATAAATCTGTGGCTCTTTAACGGGCTTCCCCCTTCTGACAACAGGGAGGCTGAAATGGTAATAAAATCGGTTGAAATCCGTTGATCAGTCGCGGTTATCTGCCCATGCCAGGGCCGCCTTCACCGCTTTTCCCCATCCTCTTATCAGTTCATCAGTTTCACCGGCATCTTTCTGTGGCCCGAATGTTTTCCCAACCTGCCAGTGATCTCTTAATTCATCCAGATCCTTCCAGTATTTTACGGCAAGTCCTGCAAGATATGCCGCGCCAAGGGCTGTTGTCTCTGTAATTCTGGGCCTGACCACCTTTGCCCTGAGAATATCCGACTGGAATTGCATCAGGAGATCATCCACGGCAGCTCCTCCGTCAACCCTGAGTTCGAGGATGTCAACTCCTGAGTCTTTGTTCATTGCCTGAACCACCTCAAGGGTCTGGAACGCGATGCTTTCAAGTGTAGCCCTGGCAATATGTGCTGCTGTTGTGCCTCTGGTGATACCCACCATTGTTCCCCTTGCATGCTGGTTCCAGTGAGGCGCTCCGAGGCCGGTAAAAGCCGGAACAAAATATACGCCGCCGTTATCAGTAACCGAAGAAGCCAGCTTCTCCACACCGGCGGAACTGCCTATGATACCCAGACCGTCGCGCAGCCACTGTACGGCGGCACCTGCAATGAAAATGCTTCCTTCAAGGGCATATTGAGTCTGATCACCCACTTTCCATGCAATGGTTGTAAGTAGATTACTGGTTGACATGATCGGTTTGGTGCCAATATTCATCATTAAGAAACAACCCGTGCCGTAAGTGTTTTTAATCATCCCCGGGTCAGTGCACATCTGTCCGAAAAGAGCCGCCTGCTGATCGCCGGCAATCCCTGCCACAGGAACAGGTGTTGCAAAGATCCCCCCGGACAGGCCGTATATTTCGCTCGAAGACCTGACCTCAGGCAGGATGGCGGCAGGAACCCCGAAGATCCCGAGCAGTTCTTCATCCCAGCAGAGGGTATTGATATTGAACAGCATGGTCCGTGAAGCGTTGGTCACATCTGTAATATGAACTTTCCCTTCCGTCAGTTTCCATGTAAGCCAGGTATCTATTGTTCCGAAAGCAAGGTCGCCCTTTTCCGCCAGGTCCCGGGCTCCTTCAACATTATCAAGGATCCACCGAATCTTGGTTGCAGAAAAATAGGCATCTATAATCAGACCTGTCTTTTCCCGTATCTTTTCCTGATGACCTTCCCTGTTCAGATTGTCGCAAAAACCGGCCGTTCTGCGGTCTTGCCAGACAATTGCATTGTATACAGGTTTTCCTGTCTTCCTGTTCCAAATAACCGTAGTCTCGCGCTGATTGGCTATTCCGATTGCAGCGATGTCACTGCTCCTTATCCGGGCTGCGGACACTACCTCCTTCAATACGCCTGCCTGTGTCGCCCATATCTCTTCAGGGTCATGCTCCACCCAACCCGGTTGCGGATAGATCTGGGTGAACTCCTTTTGTGCCGCTGCAACCGGAAGACCTTTCCGGTCGTAAAGTATCGCCCTGGAGCTCGTTGTACCCTGATCGGCAGCAAGGATATATTTATTCATTCTTCCCTTACTGTTTCATGTACTTCAGATAATCCTCAATCCCTTCATATATCTTCTGTGCCATGTCATGCCTGAAAAGGGGGTCTGCCAGTTTCTCCTCGTCGCCGGCATGTGTCATGAAGGCCTGCTCAACCAGCACTGAAGGCATCTGTGAGACCCTTGTCACTGTGTAGTTGAATGACCCCACCACTCCGAACTCATCAAGACCGGTCTCAAGAAGACGGGCATAAATCGTCTCCGCCAGCGGAGCCCAGAACGGATTGTGCCAGTAGGTACTTGTACCTCCCACCGAGAGGTACCCGGTTCCGCCGGCATTGGCATGAATGCTGATCAGCATATTGGCACCGGAGTTTATGGCTTTGTCACGTTTCTCAATCAGTGACATGTCGCGGTCACTGTCCCGAACCTGAACCACCTCCGCTCCCATCGATTTCAACAGGTCTCCCAGCATGAATGAAAGATCAAGATTTATATCCTTCTCCACCAGCCCGGAGAGTCCTATTGCCCCTGTCCCTGATCCACCGTGCCCTGCCTCTACTGCAATCCTCAAACCCGTCAGAGGCTTCTCATTGGCAAGGTCATAGACGGGCGGGTATTTTATCCTCAGGACCAGCCTGCTACCATCACGGCGGAGATCATAGCCCCAGATATCCGTACTCTTCAGGTTTACAAAGATTTTATAGGTTTCCGGCGTTGTCTGCTCCCAGGTCAGCTTGTCGATGATTTTGCATCCGGCCCTGTGGCTTACCCATGTATTGGCTGTCTCCACCCCGAACAGGGTGATGACTATCCTGTTCTGATCAGGCTCGGGAACAACCTCATAGGGGACAGGTTCGGTGTAAGGAATTGTAACAATATCGGCACCCGTGCCCGGCCCGCATGACATGCTGGTGATATAATAAGACGGTGAGACAGTCTCCGCGGGCATGATCTCCACATCGTCCTGACTTATGAATCCGTTCTCTGTTCTGCTTAACCCTACCCTGTAGCTGCGGCCGATCTTTCCGTTGGCCCTCAGCACCACTCCGGGACCAAGTTCCGATCTAACGGGGCCGCCAAGGCGCGGAGCGCCCAGGTTGTAGACAAGCCTTGAATTCTCCGATTTTACCTTCAGGTGCGGGAAGTCCTGCGGTTCCGATACCATGACCATACTCTTCAAGGGAAGCTCCAGTACGCTTTTATCATTCATTTCGGGGGCAGCATGCAGCTTCAGTATCACTTTTACGGCTTTCCCCGCCTGGAGTTTGCTAAGCGGAAGTTCAGCCCTGTAGATGCTGTAATCCGAAAAATCTGCCCGCGAGCATTTGAGATTCATCTTGCCGGGCAGCACTGCAACAGATGCCTCCTGCCCTTTTGAACCGCGGAAGCTTATAATGACATTATCTTCGGGTAAGAGTTCAATATCAGCGGCAGGCTCAACCGTTCTCTCATCAATCCACAGCGGGAACGGCTTCCTTGTTGCGTCACGCTTCTCATAAATATATTCCATCTCATAAAAGGCAGTCAGGGAATCCGGTGTAACTGCCGTTGCCCTGACCCGGTTTGCACCTTCGGCAAACTCGACCTTTTTGAAAAAAATCCCGGTTTTATACTGTCTGACGATATCTCCGTTGATCCGTACCGAAGCAGGATAACCCGTTTTGCATAGCATATCGAATGAAGACCTGAAGGTAATGGCCTCAGGCATCATTCTGAATTCCACCCACGGCGCCTTTCGTGCAACATTTCCGTCAGGCCGGACGGAATACATGTACGGAAGAAACCAGCCTTCAGTCGGTAATGTCAGGGTGCCGGCGGGCGTACCAAGGATAATAGTATCTGTCTCCGGAGCAACAAAGGCGATCTTCCCTTCTGAATCAGTAACCAAGGTACGGGCAAGATTTTTTACTGTCACGGTTTGTCCGCCCGGATCACCTGAAAAAAGAGCTGAAAGGTCCAGCCCTATAACCTGCCTGGCTGTCGTTTTTTTTATACAGTAAGGCAAATCAGCCCTTTCAGAAAAATCATCTTTTTCAGTGACCCTGAGATCTGAAAGGGCTGTGATCATGTCCGCAGATCCCTCTTCCATACACTTCATGGCAGACTGATGACCGGCTTCGTCTGACCAGACGACGCAGGTAACCAGGTAGGGCTTTATGAGCATAGCTTCGGCAAACAGCTCACTAATGAGACCAGGTGTCTGTCCTGAAACCTTCAGATAGAGGCCGTCAATATCTTCAGCCTGAACAAGGTCTGCCACCCTCCTTTTCAGCTCTGTTCCAAGCTCAGACGGGAGAAGTGTTTTCCGGCTCTCAGAAAGAGAAGTCAGGTCAAGCCCGGCACAGTGAAGTACCACATTTGCATACCTGCCGTCAGGTTTCGGCTCCTCCTGCACGGACTTAACCACCTGGGTAGTTTTACATCCTGCAAAAAGAACGGCAAGGATTATTGCTGTCGGTATGAAGCGGATAGATTTCATATTGTCAGGTTATCGGTACAAAAGGTATTTTTCACGGATATTCATGAATTCGCTTACATCTTCCTGGCATGATTTCACAACCTCCTCCACGGTGACACCGGGCTCGTTGAGCCTCCTCATCAAAAGTGGCGGTGACCATACCAGTGAATCGGGACTGGTCTTACGGTAGGCATCAATGATATGCAGCGTTGCTTCCACAGACCTGAATGCAGCGGGGTCAGTGAGCATTATCTCAACGCCTCCGCACATCTCGTTCCACGGCTTGCCGCTCCGGCTATAGCCTGTCCCGGCTGATCGGGGGATGAAGTACAGGGGCCTGAAATATGCACCCCTGATGCCTCTTGAATTAAGATCATCGGCAGCTTTTTCGGCATTGACCCATGGCGCCCCGGTAATGAGGAAAGGCTTGGTTGTGCCCCTTCCCTCAGACATATTTGTTCTCTCAAAGAGACACTGGCCGGGATAGACTACAGCCGTCTCCCAGTTGTCTATATTCGGTGAAGGCATTACCCACTGAAGGCCGGTCTCGTTCCACATCATGTTACGCCGCCATCCTTTCATCTTAATTACTGTCAGGTCTGCCCCGTAACCTTCCGTTTCGTTCCACATCGTTGCGAGCTCGCCGTAGGTCATCCCGTGGCGCAGCGGCAGGCGGTGACGGTATATATTTATGGTGTCCTGCATTGGACCCTCAACAACGCGGCCACCCAGCGGGTTTGGCCTATCAAGGACGATGAAAGGGATGCCGGCTTTTGCACATGCCTCCATGGCCCATGACATTGAGAACTTAAAGGTATACCATGCCGAACCAACTCCCTGTATATCGAACAGCATCACGTCGAGGCTGTCGAGCCACTCCTGTTTCGGTGCCCAGGAGGCGCCGTAGAGGCTGTACACCGGTATGCCTGTCACCGGGTCAGGCTCACCATCGCCGTAGATCCTTCCTTGCTCTGCCCCTCTAACACCGTGCTCCGCTCCAAAGAGGGCCACCAGGTTAACTCCGGGCGTACCGGCAAGTATATCGATGCTGCTGCGCATGTCAATGCCCACAGCTGAAGGGTTTGTTATCAGTCCTACCCGTTTGCCCCTGATGAGATCAAGATGCTCATTAACAAGGACATTAATGCCTGGTGTCACTACCGGCACAGGCACCGGCGGCTGCCTCCTGCTGTCATAAAATTCTGCAAGCACTTTTTCCAGCGCCGGTGCATCGGCAAAAGAGAATCCGGTCACCGCCATTTTTGTCATGACACTTTCGTTTCCGAAACGGTCAACTGCAGACATGGCTATGCTGTCAAGAGGAATAAGTGCCTGCTCGATGCTCTTTATATTCTCACGTGCAGTCCTGCCAAGGAAGGTACGGTTGACCGTGAATGCCGGGATAGTATCTGCGGCGACAGTGCTCCCGTGAATATTCTGATTCCACTGTGATCCATACTTGTAATAAAACACCCACCTTCCCACATCAGCAGGGTCAGGATGTGTCCATGAGACAGTGAGGGCACCGCTCTCCGCCCTCTTTGTAATAGCGGGCGGTGACGGTGCTTTTTTGTCTAGCCAGGGCGAAGGAGGCACCAGCGCTTTCCTCCTGTAGGGCCCCTCGGCAATGGCTTTTACCAGTTCAGGTGAACTGACAAGCGGGCCTATGCTCCAGTGAATCACACCGGGACTCTCCGGTAGCAATCCTCTTGTGACCATGATCTGGTTTATAGTTTCATCGATCGCCCTCGACACAGGCTGCAGGCCGATACTTATACCCGGCCACAGGTGTCTTCCCTTCAGGTTCTGATCCTTCCACCATCCCAGTAGCACCGGATAGCTCTGTGCAATCTGGTTGACAGGCCAGTATAGCTGTGGCGAATAATAATCGATCCACCCCTTGTTGAGCCACAGTTTTGCATCGGCGTAAAGCGTTTCATACTGATTGAAACCCCCTCCTATTGCCGGTGGATTGAACGGCTGCCATATGCCGAACGGACTCAGTCCAAACTTGACATAAGGCTTCTCTGCCTTGATGCCCTTATAGAGCCTCTCGATAAAAGTATTGACAGCATCCCTGCGCCAGTCGCCACGCGAAAGGTTGCCGCCGCCTGCCAGGTATGCCTGCCAGCTCTCATCATCAGGGAAATCTTTAAAGTTATTGTAATCGGGGTAAGGATAAAAATAGTCGTCAAAATGAATACCGTCAAGGTCATACCTCCGCACAAGATCCATGACCACATTATACGAATGGTTCTGGGTGCCCTGTCTGGCAGGGTCCATCCACCAGTAACCCTGTTCCAGTTTAATCACAAGTTCGGGGTGCTTCTTCACAATGGAAGTCTCTGTAACTTCGCCACCGGCGGGATGATGAGCACGGTAGGGGTTTAGCCAGGCATGCAGTTCAATGCCGCGCTTATGAGCTTCTTCGATCCAGAACTCAAGCGGATCATAATATGGTTCAGGTGCCTTGCCCTGTTCCCCGGTAAGATAGTACGACCACGGTTCAAGTTCACTTTTGTACATGGCGTCAGCGTGCGGCCTGACCTGAAATACCACCGCATTGAAATGGTTCTTATAAAGGAGATCGAGGAGCTCAACAGCTTCTCTCTTCTGGTCGGCTACAGGTAACCCGGGTTTACTGGGCCAGTTGATATTGGCGACAGTGGCGACCCATGCAGCGCGGAATTCCCGTTCTGCGGAAGGCGTTCTGCCTGAAGGATCTCCTGTGACCGCGGGCCTTGTAGTGACACATTTTGTTAATACAACAATTAGTATGGCATAGAGTACTAACAGAAGAGCTTTTTTAATCATGATTGTGCTATTTTAACTGATGAGTATGTACAAATTTATAAAAGATGGGCAGAGGATAAAATTATTGCTTTACTATTTTGACTGATTCTACCCGGGTTCCTTTTAGCGTGAAAAAGTATAATCCGTATGGAAGTCCCGTCAGGCTAACACTCTGCCTCTCCTCTGTCAGCCTGCCATTTATGACCACCTGTCCTGACATGTTTGACAACCTGAATTCTACCGGCAGAAATGAGTTCTTACTTTTTATGGTTATGAAATCCTTTGTTGGAACCGGAAAAACAAAGATGCCACTCTTCACTCCTGTTCCCGGGACTGCGCTGATCATGGAATAATAGTTTTCCAGAAACGGCGTCAGATTAAGAATATGAAGCTGTTGCAGAACGGTCAGAAAATCAGGCTGGGTGAAATTCTCATTTGTAATATAGAATTTCAGGCCGTCCGCGGTGGTAATGGCTTCCACCTGGTGATAGGGAAGAGCAACTGATATCTTTCTTTTGTTTCCGCCAAAAAAATCAGTGCCTTTAAAATCGTACAAAAGGAAAATGAAAGGCTCAAGAATTTTATTATAACCGCATAAGGCTATGAGCCTTTCCGGTTCAAGGTAAACGGCTCCTGTTATGAGTCCCCTGACATTGTAAACGGATTTCCGTTTTGCCACGTGGGTGCCAGGAGTTTTGGCCAGGGAATAAAGGGCCGTACCGCCGCTGACCCATTGTTTTGTGAACAGGTAGATGCTGTCCTTCGAAACAATCATGGCCTCACAGTCAAAATCAGTACTATTCGGTGCAGCAGGGTTATAGTTCGCCTGATCAGGGTATGAAAAGTTAATGGTTTCCACTGCCGGCAATCCTGAAAGAACTGAACTCTTAGATACCTTCAGGATTTTAAGGTCTGTGCGGTTCCCTGAATAATTGTTTCCGAAATCCCCGATGTAGATGAAATCCCTGTCCTCCGAGATCTCCTCCCAGTCGGTATTTACGGTTCCGGTGAGTTCAACGGATCTCAGAATGGCACCGCTGACAGTGTCAAGTGAATAGATATTTTTGTCGTCACTGTCGTTATGTGTCCAGATTCCGTTGTTCCAGTGAATAAGTCCCGAGGTTTCGATAAGGGTCTCAGGCAGGGGCACCCCTGAAACAGGGTCTGCAGATGCTGAGGCGTAAGTGCAGGATCCGTTATTAACGGTAGCGGAGGAATTGTAGTTCGAGGCTGTTGGATCAGTGCATCCGTATGTCTGTGCCTGAATGCCCTGAACAATTGTAAGACAGTAAAATGCCAGTATAAGGTTAAGGATTCTCATTATTCCGGGTTGGCCTCGGGTTAAGTTTATCGACCCCGCAGACATAGCCTGCGGGGTGACTAATTTATGAAATTGTCAGAATAAATTGCATTTATTGGCATAACAAACTTTCCAGGTGTAACTTTGTTTAATGAACGGCACATATTGTTCACCTAAAACATTCCGAGTATGAAAATACCTGTTCATGCCCTGATTGCATCAGTAACGGCAATACTGCTTATTTCCTGCAGCACTGCCATCCAGACGCAGAAAACATATCCGCCCGAGATCCTCCTCGCGACAGACACCAACAGGATCGTTTTTGTAAATTTCTTCGATTATACTGTCCCGTCCTATATAAAGGACAACCAGGAAATAACCTACATGAAGAGCGTAAAGGGATTCCTGGGGGGACTGAAGGCAGGATTCGCCACCGATCCTCTGGTTCAGTTCATGGTTGGCGACACTCTTTCAAGGAGGGAAACGGTTGCCTCCATGCAGGATTCATCATTCAGGGACACGATTGTCGCGGTTTGCAGCCGTTACAATGCCAGTCTCCTTATTGCGCTTGACTCAATAAATATATGGCTGGATGAAGACCAGATAACGGATGACGATAATTCCACGACAAGTGAATATTATTTAAATTCCGCCAACTATGTCACTTTGTATTCTGCAGACGGTGTGGACATTGACAGGACAATTGCAAAACGGTCGAAGTTCTATAAATCACGACCCGCCTTTTTCCTCGGACTTCTGACTTTCACGCCTTCACTGGGCAAGGCGGCGAATGACGTGGCAGGGCTCGCCGAAGGAGCCGGACGGGATTATGCCGGAAGATTTTATCCATTTTCAGAAAACGTAAATCTTAAACTTTTTACCGGAAAGGCATTTGCCGAAACAAACAGGCTAATCGCTGACGGCAAATATATTGAGGCCGTGGAACCGCTGAGGCAGCTGACCTCATCAACTGACAGGAAAATAGCTCAAAAAGCTGACCATAATCTTTCAGTGGTCTACGAAATAATGGAAAACCGAAGATCTGCCGAACGGATCCAGAGTGAATTCCGGAAAAAGTAGGAAGAGGAAGAGCATTGTTAAGAAAATGCTCTGTGAGCATTTTTAATGGGGCGCCAGTCTGTGGGGAGGCAATAGGAGCCTCAAGGAGTAATTTGTTCCCGGAAAATGCCATATTTCAATTTTTTTAATACTTTTACGCGTTCTTATTTGCCGTAATTGAGGCTGTAACTGTTCAGCCAGCAAGAAAAACAATCATTATTTGAAGAGAAATTAGTAGCTATTCGCCTTATAATCAGATAATAACCAAAATGTGCACAATTAATCCCAAAATGTGTAATTAAAACCAAAAAAATGAGAAAAATTCTGACACTTGTCTTTGCCCTGATGGTCTCCGGCTCCATTTTTGCCGGCGGTCTTGTTACAAACACCAACCAGGGAGCGCTCTACATCAGACTGCAGAGCCGCAATGCCTCAACCGAAGTTGATGCAGTATACTATAACCCTGCCGGACTAACAAAGCTTGCTCCCGGATTCCATTTCGGTCTGAATAACCAGACGATCGGACAGGGCAGGACGGTAATGACTGACTATTCATATCTGACCGGTGCGCCTGACAGAACATATGAAGGCAGTGTCTTCGCTCCTGCATTCCCGAGCATATACGCAGCATACAACACGGGAAAAGTTGCCTTCTCCTTCGGATTTAATCCCGTCGGCGGCGGCGGCGGCGCAACATACGAAGAAGGCCTGTCAATGATTGAAATGCCTATTTCAGACCTTGTTCCGTTTCTCGCAGCACAGGGTGCCCAGGGCTACAGGCTTGACACCCGCTTCGTAGGTTCTTCCATTTTCTTCGGCTTCCAGGGCAATGTCTCTTACAAGATCAATGACATGATATCTGTTTCAGCCGGTGCACGTTACGTGACTGCAAAAAACAAATACGAAGGCCATCTGAAGGATATTCAGCTGAATATGGCCGGCACATGGCTTCCTGCAAGCACTGTTTTTTCAGGTATTGCAGCCCAGCTCACCAGTATCGTCGGAATTCCTACGGCAACAGCACCCCTGGTGACAAACTTCGGCAACAACACTCTCGCTGAGATTCCAGACCAGTTTCTTCCGGCAGCCAACAAAGCTGGCATTCAGGCAGGCCTTGCAGCTATCGGGGTACCCCCGGCAAACATCCCCGTGATGACTCTAAACCAGATCAGAGGCACAATCACCGGCGCAACACCTACCCTAAACGGCCAGATAGCACAGGCAACCGCCACTGCAACAGTAATGGGCGATCAGACCGCAGATGTGGTACAGTCCGGATCAGGCATTACCCCGATCCTGGGTGTAAACCTCTCCCTGTCAGACAAACTGAATGTGGGTATTAAATATGAATTTAAAACCAAACTCGAGGTTACCAACGCAACAGCAGCCGACTTCACTACCGGCCTCGATCCTGAAACAGGTGCGCCGATAACAATGTTCCCTGACGGAGCAGTGACGGTTAACGACATGCCCGCAATGCTGGCTGTCGGTGTTGAATTCAGACCTATTGAAAAGTTCCTTCTGACCGGAAGTTTTAATTACTATTTCGATCAGGCCGTTGATTATGACGGAAGCGCAGATAAGGAAATCGATATGATCGATAAAAATTTCTCCGAGTTTGCCTTTGGAGTTGAGTACGGTCTTACAGAAAGTCTTCGTGCAAGTGCAGGATGGCTTGGCACATTCACAGGTGTCAATCTCAACTACCAGGACGAACTGAGCTACAGTCTCAATACCAATTCATTCGGTGGAGGATTCGGATACCGTATCTCAGAGATGGTTGACATCAACCTCGGTGGTATGTATACAATGTACAAAGAGGGAACGAAAACCTACACCAGGAATATGACCGGCTCCGGTACCGCAAAATCACTTACAGAAACATTCAACAAAGACACCTGGGTGGTTGCCATAGGTGTAGATCTGCATTTTTAACACTAACTGACCTATGAAAATGAAAGGGGCGCTTCGAGGCGCCTCTTTTATTTTGTCAGTAATCAATCCCCTGCTGCCTGAGGTTGTCAAGGTAATGTTTAAGGAACGGGACATCGGAGGTCATCATCCTGTCATACCATGACCGTGCCGTTTCATTTCGTCCCATCTTCCTGTCAAGCATGATAAGATTTGAAAATAGTGCCCCTTCGATTCCCAGGTTAAGAGTGTCAGTCCTTTTGATCAGATCCTCGAAAATTCTGTATGCTGCCATCGTCTCCCCGCTGTCGGAAAGAGCATATGCCTCATTTACCTTTTCATTCATGGCCTGATCGGTGATAATACCGTAAACTGCAAGACAACCGCCGCTGCACTCCTCCACAATTGAAAACCATGGCAGTACGCCGGTTGCCTGAAAGACAAGGGAAAAGGGAGCCGTCTCTCCGGGACGCTTGAAGCGGTATGTGGCCGGGCACCAGGGAAGCCCGATAAGGTCCAGAACCCTGAGTCTCGTCCCGTCAGGCTCTATCAGCCACGTGCTGCGGTCTATGCAGAAATATGCATTGTTGATGTCACTTGTGACCGAAAGCCAAACAACAGTCGATTTCTCATTAAAATCCACCCTCACAACCTCAGCGGTCTGAGGTGTTTTGAGACCGTAATTGGGAGATACAATGCTCTGTGACAGGGCATTAATACCCGTCAGCGTTAATACAAAAATCAGCATATGCAGTCTCATCTGGGAGAATATTTTTATTTTCATAACCGTAAAGTTAATCTTTACACTGATATGTTTTTCAGCCTTTTTACCTATAGAGGCGATTTTCCACCGGCCTAAGTTTGTAACAACTTTGTAACATACACTTAACTAAAGTGTAACAAATTCAAAGGATATTTGCATTGTCAAACCATCAAAAAACAAATTATGAGAAAAACCCTTTTCTTACTCTTCGCTGCAGGAACTATGGCCCTGTCAGTCAGTGCCGGCGCCCAGTCAACAGAAGAGTTCAAACCGTCCGGCAAACTGTTCGGACTTTTATTTGCCGATTTTCACAACACATCATCAGGCGGCGAGAACATGAATGTCTTCCAGGTGACACGTTCCTACTTCGGATACGATTACGGATTTTCAAAGACGGTATCCAGCCGCGTAATGTTTGACGCAACAACGCAGACTGTGGGTGGCAAGGTAATTATGACAGGATACCTGCGGAATGCATACCTGCAGTTCGATGACGGGAAGTTCACTCTTCGCGGAGGTTTGATAGGGGCTGAACAGATCTCGATGGCCGAAAAATTCTGGAGCTACAGGTATATCACCAAGCCCGTGATAGATTATTCGGGTATGACATTACCTGCTGATGCCGGCGTAATGGCAAAATACAAGCTTGCTGACATGCTGACCCTTGATATTTCAGTGGTCAACGGCAGGGGATTCAAGGACCTGGCTCCAAACAACACCCTGAAACTGGTTTCCGGATTTACCCTTACACCTGCAAAAAATATCATGCTCAGGGGATATTATGACGTGATGGGACAGGGAGACAACAAAGAGTGGACCGGCAGCCTCACCGGTGCTTTTATTGATAATGCCTTTACACTCGGAGCTGAATACCTGATGCAGAATAACCATCTGATGGCACCCGGCGAAAATTATTCGGGAATAAGCATATTCACCGCTTTGAGGTTTGCAGAAAAATATTCCGTTTTCGCAAGGTATGACAACATCGGCTCTGAAACGGTTTCCGGTGAAACTGCGCCGTGGAACCTCGGCAAGGATGGCAGCAATCTGTTTCTGGGAATCGATTTTTCTCCGGCAAAGAATGTAAGAATTTCACCTAACTTTATAGGATTCTTCCCTGATGACAGCGAAGCTGACTTCGTGGGGACCATAGGGCTGAACGTGGAGGCGAAGTTCTGAGGGGTTGAAGAATTGAAGGGACAAAGGGTTGATTATCAGGCATTATACCCTAAGACCCCGGACCGCTGGACATTAGACATTGGACATTAGACATTGGACATTAGATATTGGATTTTAGAAATTAAACAAATAAATTAATCTGATGAGAAAACTGATCTTTTTACTTCTTATTGCCGTGATTGCGGCATCATGCGGCAGCGGAGGCGGTAACACCGTAAAAACCAAACAGGTAACCCTCTCGGCTGCCGGAGCAACATTCCCGCAGCCATTCTACAACCTCGCCTTCAAAAAATACAATGAAGAGGGCGGGCCGGTGATCAACTACGGTGGAATCGGTTCCGGCGGCGGAATAAAGAGTCTGCGTGACCAGGTGGTGGACTTCGGCGCAACCGATGCCTATCTCTCTGATGCCGAGCTGGCTGAAATGCCCGCGGAAGTGATTCACATCCCCACATGCATCGGAGCCGTGGTGATAGCCTACAACCTTCCTGAAGTAACCGGGCTCAAGCTTACCCCCGTGCTTCTTGAAGGTATCTTCCTCGGTAAAATCACCAAATGGAACGACAACCAGCTTGCAGAGGCCAATCCGGGCCTAAGCCTGCCTGACATGAATATAACCGTTGTGTATCGCTCAGACGGCAGCGGAACCACCTACATCTTCAGCGACTATATGTCGAAGGTCAGCCCGCTGTGGAATGAGACACTCGGTACGGGCAAAGCCCTGAACTGGCCGGCAGGGATCGGTGCCAAGGGCAATCCAGGTGTGGCCGGAACAATAAGCCAGAGCCAGGGCTCAATTGGCTATATCGGGTTTGAATATGCCAACGCACAGAAAATACCGATGGCACTGCTGCAAAACGGTGCGGGCAATTTTGTCGAACCGTCACTCGGATCTTTCACCGCGGCCGCAGACGTTGAAATACCTGCAGACACGAGGGTGATGATCACCAACTCGCAGAATCCGACAGCCTATCCTATAACAAGCTTTACATGGATCATTCTGTATAAGGAGCAGGCTTACAGAGACCGTTCGGCGGATGCTGCAAATGCAACTGTCAGTACAGTCAAATGGCTGACGGGATCCAATGCGCAGGCAATCGCCACGAGCGTTCATTACGCCTCACTTCCGCAGAAGGCTGCCGAACAGGCTGCCATACTGCTGAGCAGTATCACATTCAACGGCAAGAAAGTACTCAAATAGCCGGTAATGAACGGAGACAGGGTCACCAGGGCCATTCTGTTCGGATCATCACTGGCAATACTTATTCTCAGTGCCGGGATAGTCGTCTCCCTTACCGGAGGCGCCATCCCGGCATTCAGAGAGTTCGGGTTAGGGTTTATCACATCATCAGAATGGAACCCCACGACCGGCAGCGAGGAATACGGTGCCATGCCCTTCATTGCGGGTACGGTAATGACCTCCCTGATCGCGCTCATACTCTGTATTCCCATGGCCTTTTCCACGTCACTCTTCATTGCAGAATATTACAAGGGTACACGTACGGCGGGCATACTGCGCAGCCTCGTGGATATGCTCGCCGGTGTGCCGTCAATAGTATACGGCTTCTGGGGGTTTTACGCCCTGCGCCCCCTCCTGGTAAAAACAGGGCTGACAGACCAGGGATTCGGGATTTTCACTGCCTCCCTTATCCTTGCAATCATGATCGTTCCGTATGCTACCTCCTTAAGCAGTGAGATAATCTCCATGGTACCAGCGGAACTGAAGGAAGCCGCCTATTCTCTGGGTGCAACAAGAAGGGAAGTCATATTCAATGTGGTAATTCCCGCTGCACGGTCGGGAATTGTTGCAAGCTTCATCCTGGCACTCGGCAGAGCCCTCGGTGAAACCATGGCGGTGACAATGCTCATAGGCAATGCCAATATCATTCCCAGGGGCCTCTTCTCCCCCGGGAACACTATGGCATCCGTCATCGCAAACCAGTTTGGAGAGGCGGACGGTCTGAAGATGAGTGCACTAATTGCAATAGGACTGATCCTTTTCGCAATCACAGCCCTGGTCAACGCTGCCGGCAAATTCATCATTAATCGCTTTGCCTGAACCTGATGCCATGGACAGATTCCTGAAAGACAACATAGCAGGTCGCAACCGCTCCAACAGGCAGTTCCTCTGGCTTATTATCGCCGGCTCGGTAATCACGGTTATTCCAATCTTTCTGATTGTCGGGAACCTTGCCGTGAAGGGATACCGGCAGATCAATGCCGCCTTTTTTACAGAGCCTGCTCCTGATACTTTCCAGGCGATGACGGCGGCAGTGAACGGAGAGGTTATCCCCGGCGGTATAGCAAACGGGCTTACGGGATCTCTGCTGATGGTTCTGGCCGCCTCCCTGGTAGCAATCCCGCTGGGGCTGATGGCAGGCATCTACCTTTATGAGAACGGCAACACACGTTATGCACGGTTCATCAGGAGCCTGACGGAGATACTCCAGGGGGTGCCTTCAATCATCCTTGGCATCATCGCCTACCTGTGGGTCGTCCGCAACATCACCCGCGGATACTCGGGACTGGCAGGAAGCATGGCTCTGACGGTGATGATGCTGCCGCTTATCATCCGGTCAACAGAAGAGACCATGAAGATGATCCCTGTTTCGATCCGGGAGGCAGCCTTCGCTCTCGGGGTGCCCTATTACAAAATGATAATCAGGGTGCTGATACCCGTAAGCCTGAGCGGACTGGCAACGGGTGTGCTGCTGGCACTCTCGAGGATACTCGGTGAAACGGCGCCCCTGATGCTCACCGCCCTGGGCAGTCCGGTCGTGACTCTTGACATCACAAAGCCTGTCAGCGCCGTTCCGCTGCTTATATGGGACTTTTACAATGACCCAAACATGGTCAACCTGGTCTGGAGCGCCTCGCTCTTCCTCATGGTCTTCGTCCTTTCGCTGAACCTGTTTTCGCGAAGTTTTTCCGCAAAACATAAATATATCTGATTCTGATGAGTGACACACAAAGCAGCAACCCTGTCCTGCAGATCGAAGACATCTCGATCTCGTACGAACCCGGCCGTTACGCGGTGAAGGAGGTGTCTGCTTCCATAACACGCAATGCCATAACCGCCATAATGGGCCCCTCAGGATGCGGTAAAAGTACCCTTCTGAGAGCCATTAACCGTCTCCATGAGCTCTATCCTAACATAACCACCACAGGGGATGTAAAACTGAATGGCGAGAGCATCTTCTCAATGTCAGTAATTGATCTGCGGCGAAAGATCGGAATGGTCTTCCAGCGTCCCAATCCATTTCCCAATATGACAATCTACGAAAACGTCGTGGCCGGCTTCAGCCTTAACGGCATCAGGCTCAAAAAGGATGAGCGGGATGAAATAGTTGAAAAGTCACTTAAAGACGTAGTACTCTGGGACGAGGTGAAGGAATTCCTGTTCCGGAAAGGAACATTCCTCTCAGGCGGACAGCAGCAGAGACTGTGCGTTGCAAGGGCCATTGCCTTCAACCCTGAAGTGCTTTTGCTCGACGAGCCCACCTCGGCCCTCGACCCCGTGGCCACAGCGAAAATAGAAGACCTTCTCGGCGAACTCAAGAACCGGTACACCCTGGTGCTCGTTACACATAATATGTCACAGGCAGCAAGGATATCAGACAACTCGATGTTCCTATACCTGGGTGAGCTTGTTGAATCAGGACGTACCGAAACACTATTTACCAACCCGAGAGATCCCCGCACGGAGGCCTACCTGACAGGCAAATTCGGCTGATTAAGATACATTTTTCATACATTTGCTAAAACAGGCAATCATGAGTACAAAAAAAGAACAGGCAATAAATGATATAATGACGAGCTTCAGGGAGATGGCGACCCTCACCCTCGGTCAGTTAACCCTCCTGGAAAAGCTGATGGCAACCGCTGACGACTCTTCATTCAATGCCGTTGTCACCGACCTCAGGGAAGCGGAAAACCGGATTGATAATTTTGAAGTAATTATCAGTGAGCAGTTTACAAATACCATTGTGCTTTACCAGCCTGTAGCCTCAGATGTGCGCCGCATTGTAGCATGCTACCGGATGACAGTTAATCTTGAGCGCATCGGCGACAGGATCATGAACCTGGTGCGGATCCTTCAAAAGATAAGAAAATCGGAAGAGTACCTTCCGGTGCAGGCCCTGATTAACAATATGCTCGCTTCCGGGGCGGTAATGGTGGAGAAATCGTTACTTTCATTCCTCAACAGCGATCCTGATTTTGCAATATGGACCATTAAAAACGATACCGTAATTGACGAGATGAACCATAAACTTCTCCTGGGTCATATACGCAAGTCAGGAATGGATGACAAGACGCGTGAAATGGTGCTGAGTTATGTGGAGATAAAGGATATGATATCGAATATCGAGCGAATTGCGGATCATGCCACCAATATTGCCGAAGCCTCCATCTATTCGATGCAGGGAACAGACATCAGGCATACCGGGATCGGGAAGGAGGACTAGTCAGCAGGCAGCAGGCAATAGTCAGTGAAATCGCAAATCGCAAGTCGCAAATCGCAAGTCGCAAATCGCAAGTCGCAAATCGCAAGTCGCAAATTAATAGAATGACCGGGGCAAAAAAAATACTGGCCGTCGATGACGAGGAGGACCTCCTCGAGATCCTCTCTTTCAACCTCTCCGCGGAAGGATATACGGTAGACACCGCAACCTCTGCCGAGGATGCCATGGGTAAAAGCCTTGGTCTTTATGACCTCCTGATCCTCGACGTAATGATGGGACAAATGTCGGGGTTCCGTCTGGCGGAGAAGATCAGGAAGGAGATGAAACTGACAACCCCAATTATCTTCCTCACCGCCAGAGACACTGAAAACGACAAGGTGACAGGGTTCAGCCTGGGGGCTGACGACTACCTTTCCAAACCCTTCTCTGTACGCGAGCTCACCGCACGAGTAAAAGCAATCCTGCGCAGGTCTTCCACCCAAAACGATAAAGCAATGCCATTGCCTGAAGGTTTCACAATAGACCTCGAGAATCAGCTTGTCAGTTCCGACGGCAGACCTCTGGAACTCACAAGAAAAGAATATGAGATACTTTCTCTCTTCCTGCAGAATCCCGGAAAGATTTTTTCGCGTACAGCCATTCTTGACAGGATCTGGGGTGACAGCGTTATAGTGACAGACCGCACTGTTGATGTCACCATTGCCCGCATACGCAGGAAGATGGACGAAAAAGGCAGCATGATCAGGAACAAATCGGGATACGGATATTATTTCGGCGATTGAAAAAAAAAGCAGCTATGGCAAGAAGAGATAGTTTCAGACGCAGATTATTCCTTTACTACTTCAGCATTTTCGTGCTGTTCACGGTGGCTATGATGGCCTACCAATACAACCGCGAAAGGAAGATCCGTATTTCATCACTTGACACCAGACTCAATGACATGTCAGGACTGGTGGACAGATACATCAGGACAAACGGTTTGACTGACAGCACCGGCTACGAACTCATTGACTCGGTTTTCAATCTCATACCTGTTTCAGATCTGAGAATCACTGTTATATCGATTGACGGTAAAGTACTGTATGACAGTTCTGTGGAAGGATATGACCAAATGGAAAATCACCTTCAGAGGCCGGAGGTAAGAAAATCGCACTACTCTGCCTACGGTACCTCTGTAAGGAAATCAGCCACCACGGGTAAGGAATACTACTATTTCTGCCGTTACTTTGACACCTATTATGTCCGCCTTGCAGTCGAATATAATATTCAGGTACAGGGCTTCCTGAAACGCGAAAAGACTTTCCTGCTTTTCATGGCGGTTTCCTTCCTGGTTATATGGTTCCTCCTCTCACTTGTCACCAGGCGACTTGGTGAGAGCATCACCATGTTGCGGGACTTCGCTGCAAGGGTCAGACGGGGCGAAGGCAATGACCTCACAGTTATTTTTCCGAAAAATGAAATCGGGGAGACAGGGAAAGATATAGTCAAGATTTATAATAACCTGGCCCGGAATACAGCCGAGCTTACCCTCCAGAAAGAAAAACTCTTCAGGCATCTCCAGGTACTGAACGAGGGGGTGGCATTCTTTTCTCCCGACAGAAGGGTAACATTTTCAAACAACCACTTCATGGTATTCCTGAATTTAATTTCAGGTGAACATTCCCTGTCTCCAGAGAGAATTATGGAAATGCCGCAATTCTCTAAAGTCACTGAATTCCTTGACAATCATCCTGAGACAAACCGGAAAACCGGTGAAAATCCGGCCATCGAATTTCATGTCCAGAACGGGGGAAAATTCTTCCTTGTCAGGTGTATTCTGTTCAATGATAACAGCTTCGAGGCTGTTCTTACCGATATTACACGCACGGAGCAGACCAAGGCGATGAGGCAGGAGATGACATCGAACATTGCCCATGAACTTAAGACGCCCATTGCCTCGGTAAGGGGATATCTCGAGACCCTGCTGGTGAACAGGGACCTTGACGCGGAGAAGCAACATTATTTTCTTGAAAAGGCAATGGCACAGTCGACTCGTCTTACTGACCTGATCAATGACATCGTGACCCTCAACAAACTTGATGAAGCCGGCAGCAGCTTCGTGTTCGAGGAGGTTGAGGTAGCAAGGGTGATAAAGGAGGTGTGTGACAATATGCAGGCCGGCATAAACCAGAAGGGAATCAGGACCGAGATAACCATTGATCAATCCTTTATGGTCACGGCGAACAGGTCACTGGTGCTGTCGGTTTTCCAGAATCTGATGGAGAATGCGATAAGCTATGCAGGTGACAATGCCACTGTATTCATAAAGTCCGTTCAGGGGGATCCCGGATTTCATCATTTCTCCTTTGCCGACAACGGTATCGGGATTCCTCAGGAACATCAGGCCCGTATTTTCGAGCGTTTCTACCGGATTGACGACGGTCGCTCGCGCAAGAGCGGTGGGACCGGTCTGGGACTCTCAATTGTTAAGAATGCAATCCTGCTGCATAAGGGGGAAATCTCAGTGCGGACGCGCCAGGGAGGAGGCACGGAATTCCTCTTCTCACTGCCTAAATAGTATTTCGGTAATTATTGATCAGTTGACATCAGGGCATTCTGTACTGACAGGGATATCCCGGCAAATTGTAATTTACCCTTATTGTTACGGTGACCTGTTATCCGACTATCAGTGAAACATCGCCTTTTGCCTCGACTGTGCCAATGACAGCCGCCTCATGATGTCCCGCAGCACGAAGGTCAGCCAGCAACACATCTGCTTTTGCCGCGGCCACGGATATGAGCAGCCCGCCGGATGTCTGAGCGTCATGTGCAATCATCTTCAGGCTGTAATCAAGGGGAACCTCAAATCTTGCATCCCTCTCCACATAATCGAGATTGCGGAAGGCGGCTCCGGGAATGCAGGCCATCCCGGCAAAAGCATATGTGCCGTCAGCGAGGGGCACGCTTTTCATGCTGAGCCTGACGGTCACACCTGATCCGCGCGCCATCTTCAGCGCGTGCCCTGCCAAACCGAATCCTGTTATATCAGTTGCACCCGTTACAGCGTATTTCTGCATCAGTCGCGCCCCGTCATTGTTGAGCCTCTTCATGTAAGTTTTAACTTTCTCCAGCTGCTCTGCCGATGCCATGCCCAACCTGTGTCCTGCAAGTATGATCCCCATACCCAAAGGTTTGGTAAGTATAAGCACATCACCGGCCTTCGCACCTGCATTGGTGATTATCTTTTCAGGGTGTACCGTTCCGATAACCGCCAGACCGTATTTCGGTGGGTAGTCGTCAATACTGTGACCCCCTATAATGCTCACCCCCGCCTCCTTCGCCTTATCATAGCCACCGCGAAGAATCTCCGAATAAACCTCCGGTGGTATCCTTGAAGAGGGGAACATCATGATATTCATTGCCACCAAGGGTGTGCCACCCATTGCATAAACGTCGCTTATTGAGTTGGCTGCCGCTATCTGCCCGAACTCGTACCCGTCACTTACCAGCGGAGGGAAAAAGTCGGTGGTCAGCACCAGCGCCATGTCTTCATTGATCTTATATACTCCTGCATCATCATGAGTGGTAATGTCGACAAGTATCCTGGGGTCTACAGAAAGTGGAAGTCCGGAGAGGAGCTCCTCGAGCAGCCTGGGAGGTATCTTGGAGGAACAGCCTCCCGTTTCAACCGTTGTCAGAAGATCAAAAGCCATCAGGTCAGGGGCGAATTATATGATCCGCATCTTTCAGCAGACTGAGAATCTGGTACATGTCACTGAAACTGCCTTCCGGGAGCCGGTCTTTAATACCGAAATGGTTGATGCATGTAGTGCAGAGATAAATACCGGTGCCCCTTTCTGCGAGTTCCTTTATGCGGTCAAGCACCGGCGAGTCATCCAGTGCCATTTTCACGCCGGAGTTGTAGAAAACCACCGCGGCGGGCGCCGGTTCTAGCAACACAAGCGTTCTGAAAAACGATATCATCAGCATGGCTCCCAGTTCATCATCGCCACTGCCCATCCTGTCTGAGGTGATAGCAATCACTGTATTTCGATTCCCCTGAGGTGACGCTGCGGATATACTGCAATAATCCTCCGGATTCCCCTTCAGCTCAGTACCCTTTATCCTGGGCTTACCCACAACCATATTCTCAGCCTCAACCTTACCCTTTATCCCGGCCTCACCCTCAACCTTATTCTCAGCCTTAATTTTGGCCTCTGCCTCAACCTTATTCTCATCCGCAATTTTAGCCTCAGCCTCATCTTTCCCGGTAACTGTCACCATGGTTGCCCCTCTCTCCTCAACAACCAAAAAGTGAAGCTTATTGTCTGTCAGATAACGCTTTACATTACTGAGTGATGTCGGATTATCAATGATAATCTGCACAGGTTCATCCGCTGCGGCTTCCATCAGCCCCTGCCTTGTCTTTATCAGCGGCGCCGGACATACCAGTCCCCGTGTGTCAACAATCTTCATTCTGTAATAATTTGCCGTAAATATAATCAGAAATGGCTACTTTTGGAAAGAGGATGACTCACCGGACTGGTTCCTCCGGGTCATTTGCGGAGCGCCCGGCCCCCATGTCAATTACGCTCCATTGCAGACGCAGTGAATTATACAGGGGAATCTGAAGGCCTGAGGGCAATCGGATCTCTCTGATTTAAATATTAAAAACAATGAAATGAAACTAAAAAGGATGTTCCTGACAGTATTTTCCCTTATGCTGACCCTGAATACAATGACGGCACAAAAGACCCTGAAGTTTATTGAGGGCTCATGGACAGGGAAGCTGAATGCAGCAGGTATGGAGCTGAGGATGGTTTTCAACTTCACCATGACCGTGGCTGACACGCTTAAAGCAACTCTCGACTCACCTGATCAGGCTGCCCAGGGCATTCCGCTAGGAGGTGTCAGGCTTGCGGGCGACAGTTTGTTTGTCGATGCTGCCATGCTGCGGGGTAACTATAAAGGAGTGTTCACAAGTGATACCACGATCAGTGGTGTCTGGACCCAGCTCGGGAAAGAGTACTCCCTGGATGTCAGAAGACAGGAAGCTCCCCCTGCGGTATTGCGTCCCCAGGAACCGAAACCGCCTTTCCCCTACACTTCAGAGGATGTCACTTTCAGAAACAGTGTGGAAAGCTTTGATCTGGCCGGTACCCTTACGTTGCCTGAAGGTAAGGGACCTTTTCCCGCTGTCGTGCTGATATCCGGATCAGGGGCACAGGACCGCGACGAGACTCTGCTGGGCCACAAACCCTTCCTGGTTCTTGCTGATCACCTGACACGAAACGGCATTGCTGTTCTGCGTTATGACGACCGCGGGGTTGGAAAATCAAAAGGCAATATGATGAATGCCACATCAATGACACTCGCTGATGATGCGGAGTCGGCAGTAACATACCTCCTTTCCCGCCCGGAGATAGACAGTAAGATGATCGGTCTTGCAGGCCACAGCGAAGGGGGACTGATTGCTCCGATAGTGGCCTCGCGCAATGGGAATATCGCATTTATAGTTTCGCTGGCCGGTCCCGGAGTGAAAGGGTATGACATAATTATCAGGCAAACCCGTGACATCCAAACGGCTTCAGGAATTCCTGAGAAAGACATCGAAGAGACAATCCGGACCAACGGCAGGCTCTTTGAGATAGTAATGGCAGAGCCTGACCAGCGTAAGGTGGCGAAGAATGCAATGGAGTGGTACAATAAGGATCTCGACGGCAAGGGTGTGGCTCCCGAGGAGCGTAAAACAATGATGGTGCAGTTCACCCAGGCGCTTCTCTCCGTCAACAGTCCGTGGTTCAGGTATTTCCTTGCCGTCGAACCGGCTGAATACTGGTCAAAGGTAAAAGTTCCGGTCCTCGCTCTCAACGGTGAAAAGGACCTCCAGGTCAGTGCTGAGGTGAACCTGCCGGCCATAAAAGCCTCGCTAAAAAAGGCGAAGAACAGGAAGGCTACTATAAAAAGCCTGCCCGGACTCAATCATCTTTTCCAGCACTGTACCACAGGATCTCCTGCTGAATATGCTTCAATTGAAGAGACTTTCTCACCGGAAGCATTGCAGATTATAACCGACTGGATAAAACTGACCGGGAAGCAGAAAAAGTAGAAGGTATGAAATTTGATCTGCCACCTGGCGGACTGAGGGCCTGAAGTATCAGGGTATTAGGACAGCAGTCGTAATTGGTTTGTCAGTTCTTAATCAACAAATCAGCATATTGTTCAATTTTTGTTGAGGCATAGTAGGGAATATTCATCAACAGGTAGGGTATCCCGGCTGGCGTTTTGACCTTCTCCAAAAGGAACCGGTTCGCAAGAAATCTGATTGCAAACTTATGACCCGACCTTTCAACAAATTGATGCAATGATCTTAGAACCCCATGGGGGCCGGATTTTATTTCTACGGGCAGAACATATTTGCGGCACTGGTATATCAGGTCGACTTCTGCATTGCTATTAACTTTCTCCCTTACCCAGAAAAGAGGTTTGTATAATGGACTGGCAGTCTGTGCCTGGAACTGCTGAGCTATCAGGTGCTGTATGATCCTGCCCTTGAATATACTGTTAAGGTCCTTCAGTCCGATAATCTCGGATTGAACCCCGAGGGAGTGAATCATCAACCCTGTGTCAAGAAACTGGAGTCTTGGTTTCCTCTTTATGTCAGGAATTAGAGGCGGCTCCAGGTTCGATGTAGGATATATTACCTGAATGATCCTCGCCATATCCAAAGCCCTCAGGGCCTCACCTACTTCGCGTGCCCGGTACTGTGAGTTGCCGAAACCAGCCATGGTTATTCTCTCCATTTCACCGGGAGCTGTGTCTATTAAATGTCTGATTATCT
This sequence comes from Bacteroidales bacterium, assembly GCA_038248855.1. Classification (GTDB taxonomy): domain Bacteria; phylum Bacteroidota; class Bacteroidia; order Bacteroidales; family VadinHA17; genus SR-FBR-E99. Next base: position 30,507 of record JBBRXA010000026.1, read on the forward strand.
TACGCTCTGGTTCACTGAAAGCATATTTTTCGATATCATCGCGAAAACTTTGCCACAGATTACCATAGATATTCCCGAGGTTCATAAAGTTCCCCTCTTCTGCATACCTTCTGACAACCTCCGGCATACCACCCACAAGAGCGTAATCATGAAAAAGATCCTTAAGGGTATCATGAGCATAGCTATTGACAGGCACATTATTTAGTTCATCCAGAACATCCTGACGGTTAATTGCCATAAGAAACTCGTCAAAATCGAAGGGATGCAGTACAACCTGCTCTACTCTTCCAACAGGGAAAGCAGGAATCTGATGCAGGGCAAATTCAAGAAGAGATCCGGCCGCGATTACAAACAAGCGTGGATAATCCTCCAGTAAATACCTTATCTGGCTGATTGCCTGAGGCGATTCCTGAATCTCATCAAGAAATATTAATGTTGGTTTATCCGTAAAAGGCACCCCGGCACTTAAAAATAAGGCATTTATAAGGTCAGCAGTATTGTCAAGAGTGTCAAATATTTTCCGGTCTTCACTCTTTTCAAGGTTTAATGAAATGAAATAGCTAAATTCTTTTGAGAACTCTTTTACTAAAGTGGATTTTCCAACTTGCCTTGCACCCCTTATAATTAATGGTTTGCGATCAGTTTTCCGCTTCCAGTCCAAAAGATATGCATAGAGCTTTCTATAGAATATCATGCTTCGTTTGTTTCATTTACAGGGCAAATATACGGTATTTATGTAACATTTACAGGGCAATATTTGCGATTTCTTGTAACAAATAAGGCCCATCGACCATTCAATCTTCAACTTATCAGCCCTTCAGCCTCGCGATCACCTTGCGGCCTGCCGCCTTCATACCTCCGTGGAAATCACTGATAGCTATCTGCACCGCAGCGGTGACCTCATTGATCATGTCAGGATAAACCGAGCAAAACAGGGCGAGTATCTCCATCCCGTACGCCTTGGGAGCTACGGGGGTGTTCTCCGTTCTCATGATGCCCAGGCAGTATTCAATCAGCTTTGCATGATGCGAACGGGGTATCTGGCCGGTGCTGCTCTTCATTATCACCCTCATGAAGGAACGCTGCACGCTCTCATTGGGGACACCGGGCAGCGCGTCGATCAGCGCGGGAAGAAACGGTGTCAGCAGTTCAATATTTATGTCCGCAACCTTCGAGAGCGCCCACGAAGCCATGAATCCAACCCTCTTCTCCTGACTGGATGAAAGTGTCACCAGTTGCGAGAGCAAAACAGAGTCATTGACGGCCGATTTAGCCACCATGGTTATTTCATTGACGCTTGTTATGCGCCCCACCATCTTCGCCAGCTCTGCTCCCGCTTCGGCAGTGAGTATCTGTTCCGGCACCGCGGCAACCGGTTCAGGGACCGCGACCGAAGAATTCAGCGCCATGAATTGCCCGGCAACAGGTATGTCAGCTGCCGTCATTTCAAGTTTGAGAACATCAGCAGGCTTCAGCCACCGGTACTCGTCGTGCTCCGTCAGCACCGGCTTTGAAGCCAGCGTTTCACAGATGAAAGGTATCAGCCTGACAGACTTGTCTCCGTAGTCATATTCAACGGGATCAAGCCTGCCGGTAATAATAATTCTGATACCCAGCTCCTCCTTTATCTCCCTTATTATGCACTCCTCGTGATCCTCCCCCGGCTTTATCTTTCCCCCCGGAAACTCCCACTTGCCGGCGTTATCCATTCCCGGTCCCCGGCGCACTGACAGTACCAGGCCTTCGTCATTCAGTATCACGGCACAGGTAACATCAATCATGACCCCGGCCCATTTATCGTTTCATAATCAGGAATATGATCCAGAAGGACAAATGTATGCAGCGCCGCATCAGACTTTCCTGAGAAATGCGTAATGCCGTTTGTGACTACCAGATATTTCACTCCGTAACTGAAATTGTAGTTTATTACCTGGTCAAAGACAGCCTGACTGATCTTAACCTCCGGGGCTTTGCATTCAACTATCAGTACAGGCTGTCCGGCCCTGTCGTGAACAAGAATATCGGCCCTCCGCAGCATCGAGTTAAGCCTGAAGCCTGCCTCGACCTGTATCAGTCCCTTCGGATACTTCAGCACCTCTGCAAGATAATTGAGGAAATGCTGTCTTACCCATTCCTCGGGAGTCAATGCCACATATTTTCGCCGGAAAGGATCATAGATGAGACTTCCTTTGGAGGTCTCTCTGATCCTGTATGAATAAGCGGGCAGTTTCAGCGGTTTCAACTTAAAATTGTATTTTTGGTACTTCTAATATGCCAGGGCAAATATAAAGAATCGACCAATGACAATGAAGACCAAAACAGAGATAGTCAACAACTGGCTGCCGCGTTACACCGGTAAGGAGCTTGACACCTTCGGCAGTTTTATTCTGCTGACCAACTTCACACTCTATGTCGAACTCTTTGCCAAATGGCATGATGTGCCTGTCGAGGGCAGGGAGAAAAACTGTCCCAGTGCCACTGCAGACGGCATCACCATCATCAACTTCGGCATGGGGAGCCCCAATGCTGCCACTATCATGGATCTCCTCAGCGCCATCCAGCCCAAGGCAGTGCTGTTCCTCGGCAAATGCGGAGGCCTCAAAAAGAAAAATAAACTCGGTGACCTGATCCTGCCGATAGCAGCCATCAGGAGCGACGGTACATCAAACGATTATCTTCCCCTGGAAATCCCCGCACTGCCTGCATTTAAGCTGCAGAGCGCTGTCTCCGCCGCCATCACAAGGAATAACCTTGAATACTGGACCGGCACTGTCTATACCACCAACCGCAGGGTCTGGGAATATGACGACAGGTTCAAAAAATACCTTGTCAAATCCCGCGCCATGGCAATAGACATGGAATCTGCAACCATTTTTACGGTAGGGTTTGTGAACGAAATACCAACCGGCGCTCTCCTGCTCGTCTCTGATCAGCCGATGATATCGACGGGCATCAAGACCGAAGCATCTGACCGCACTGTGACAAGCAATTTTGTGGAGACACATCTCCGCATAGGCATTGAGGCCCTGACAGAAATCAAGGACAACGGTATTTCAGTCAAACACCTGAGGTTCTGATGGCTGCTGATTACAAAGAGATTATCAGGGAACTTAAGAACAAGATCTTTAAACCGGTCTATTTCCTGGCCGGGAAAGAACCTTATTACATTGATCTGTTAACTGATTTTATCGAAGGCCAGGTACTTGACGAAGCCGAAAAATCATTTAACCAGACCGTCCTTTACGGTCTTGATGTCACTGTGATGCAGGTCATCGAGACGTGCCGGCGCTTCCCGATGATGTCCAACCAGCAGGTGGTGATAGTGCGCGAAGCTCAGAAGCTGAAAAAGATAGACGACCTGCTTGTCTATGTCGATAATCCGCTGAATTCGACAATCCTGGTAGTGGCATACAAATATGACGATCTTGACAAGAGAAAAGCCCTTTATAAATCGTTATCGAAAAAAGGATGGTACTTCGAGTCCGACAAAGTGCCGGAATACCAGATCCCGGGATGGGTAGACAGGTACCTGACTGACAGGGGTATAATGGCCGGGCCTGATGCCTCGAGGCTGCTGGCGGAGTTCCTCGGTAATGACCTCGGGAAGATTGCCAACGAGCTTGAGAAGCTCATCATTTCACTGCCCGGGGAAAACCCGCGCATTGACACTGCTCTTATTGAGAAGAGCATAGGGATCAGCAAGGATTATACCCCCAATGAGCTATGGAAGGCCATTGTCTACCGTGATCCTCTGAAGGCAGCCAGGGTGGTGAACTATTATGCCACACACTCAAAAAAAGAGATCATACCGATCATCTTTCCCAGTCTCTTTTCAAACTTCATCAGGGTGCTCATCTATCACAATCTCAAGGACAGGAGTGAGGGCAATGTGATTGCCGCGCTCAAGACTTACCCGGGTTACGTAAAGGATTACAAGGCAGCATCAGGTGTCTACCCCATGGGAAGCGTGATGAACGCCATCGGCCTGATCCGTTCATATGATCTTAAAGCGAAGGGATTCGGTGATGCCGGCAGTGACACGGGAGACCTCCTGAGAGAGCTTGTTTTCAAGATCATGCACTGAGGGGTTACGGCAAATCAGTAATCGCCTATAATGCTGAAATGCGTGCCGGCAGAAAAAACAATTCACTCCGGGTGACTCTGCAAAATAATTTCACCCAGGGTGACCTAACCAGATCAGTTCATCTCGGGTGATTCCGGAAATTCAGCCCAGATCTTATACTTGTTGTTCAGCGAACGCAGTACCTCTTTCCAGACGTCTCCGCGGCTCTTCATTATGACTTCGGGAGGTACTCTGGCAATCACCCATGAGTTGTCACTGAGCTCCTTTTTCAGCTGGCCCTTCTCCCACCCTGAATACCCCAGGAAAAACCTCACCTGGTCA
>JBBRXA010000027.1:0-34744 GCA_038248855.1 Bacteroidales bacterium
AGTCTTGTCGCCCTTGCCCTGCAGGCATATCCTGTCGGAACAGTACCAGCCGATGTTTATTATATCACCTTTACGGTATTCGAGCTCTTTTTCCGCGACAGCCCAGTCAAAATCCCTGAGTCTCTCTTCGTACGAGCCAATATTTGATGCAGTTGTCATTGTCTGAATGTTTTACAATGACAGACAAGTTAAATAAATTTTGGAAACTGACTATAGATAATGATGACTTTTATCAGGATTGCGTCTGAGGGTCTGAGGGTCTGAGGGTCTGAGGTCTGAGGGTCAGGTCTGAAGGTCAGGGACATCAGACTTTTAGACATAAGACATAAGACCAATTTTCACTCCCAATTGAGTATCACTTTTCCGCAGTTACCCTCTTCCATTACGTCAAAACCCTTCTGGAAGTCGTCGATATGGAAGCGGTGGGTAATGATGGGCTCCAGGTTGATGCCCCCGATGATCATCATCTGCATCTTGTACCATGTCTCCCACATCTCGCGGCCGTATATTCCTTTAAGTGTCAGCGCCTTGAATATAATATCGCTCCACGGCACCTCGAAATTGGAGGGAAGGATACCGAGAAGGGAAATATTGGAACCGTTGTACATGTTCTCAATCATCTCCCGGAATGCAGTCGGGGATCCCGACATCTCAAGACCAACGTCAAATCCTTTCATATGGAGGGGCTCGAGCACATCATGAATTTTTTCACCCTTTTTAGGGTTGACCACCATCGTGGCGCCCATTTTTTTTGCTATGTCAAGCCTGTAGTCGCTTAGGTCACTTGCTACAATGTTACGTGCTCCGGAGAACCGTGCAATGGCCACTGCCATGCTGCCTATAAGCCCAGAGCCGGTAATCAGAACATCCTCGCCCAGCAGCGGGAAGGCAAGTGCCGTATGGGTGGCATTTCCGAACGGATCCATTATTGCAGCCCATTCGTCCGGAATGCGGTCGTCAAGCAGAACGACATTCCTTGCGGGCACCTTCACAAACTCTGCGAAGGAGCCGTCGATATGAACGCCGATGCCTACGGTGTTCTCGCATACATGCTCCCTGCCCCGCCGGCAGTTGCGGCATACTCCGCAGAAAAGATGTCCTTCGCCCGTCACCCTGTCGCCTACCTTCACATTGGTCACCCCCGGCCCTATGGCCTCAACATAGCCCATATATTCGTGTCCTATGGTCATCGGCACTTTTATGGTCCGCTGCGCCCACTCGTTCCATTCATAGATATGCAGGTCAGTCCCGCAGATTGCAGATTTCTTAACCTTGATCAGAACGTCATTGTATCCGATCTCAGGAACTGGTACTTCCTGCATCCAAAGACCTTTGGCGGCTTTAGCCTTGACAAGTGCTTTCATTTTCTTCATTTGCGCAGTAATATTTAGTGTAAAATTAATACAATTCCGGGTGATAAATCCTGATTTTTGTCGGGTCGAAGAAGTTACCCTCTCTTTATTTATCTTTGCGCGGCACATATTTCATACCCAGATGTCCGACAGAAAAATACGCGTCCGCTTTGCTCCGAGTCCCACCGGGCCACTTCATATCGGAGGCGTCAGAACCGCCCTTTACAACTATCTTTTTGCACGAAGGAACAACGGGGTAATGATTCTCCGTATAGAAGACACTGACCAGACAAGGTACGTTGAGGGTGCCGAGGAATATATAATGGAGGCTCTTGAATGGGCGGGGATAAAGATCGATGAGGGTGTTCGCGAGGGAGGACCCCATGCTCCTTACCGACAGAGTGAAAGGAAGGAGATTTACCGCCAGTATGCCGACCTGCTACTCGATAAAGGAGATGCGTACTATGCCTTCGATACGCAGGAGGAGCTGGAAAAGTTACGCACCGAACACGAATCGCGTAGTGAGACATTCAATTACGGGAGCACTACCCGCATGAACATGTGCAATTCGCTTACACTGGGGTCAGAGGAAGTCCGCAAAAGACTCGATTCAGGGGAACATTATGTTGTCAGATACCGGATGCCGGAGAACGAGGATATACACTTCACAGATATCATCCGCGGCGATATTGTCGTTAACACCTCGACCCTTGATGACAAGGTGCTTTACAAGTCGGACGGCATGCCCACATACCACCTGGCGAACATCGTCGACGACCACCTGATGGAAATATCACATGTCATCAGGGGAGAGGAGTGGCTGCCGTCGCTTCCACTCCACGTTATGTTATACAGGTCCTTCGGATGGACCGCCCCGCTCTTTGCACACCTGCCGCTGCTGCTGAAGCCCACGGGCAAGGGCAAGCTCAGCAAGCGCGACGGTGACAAGATGGGATTCCCCGTTTTTCCGCTTTACTGGCCGTACGGTGAGACTGCTCACGGCTACCGCGAAGACGGGTACTTCCCCGAGGCTTTCGTCAATATGCTGGCTCTCCTCGGGTGGAATCCGGGCACAGAGCAGGAGCTGTTTTCAATGGATGAGCTGATTGAGGCATTTTCAATTGACAGGGTTGGCAAATCAGGCTCGCGGTTTGATCCCGAAAAGGCAAAGTGGTTCAATACACAGTATTTTCACCGGAAAAGTGATAAGGAGCTTGCGGGTCTCTTCATGCCTCTGCTGAAAGAAAAAGGTTTTACCCCTTCTGAGGAGGCCCTGGCAAAAGTGGTCACACTTGTAAGGGAGCGGGCCGGATTTGTGGCTGACCTGTGGAAGGAGTCCGACTTCTTCTTTGTGGCGCCTGAATCTTATGATCCTGAAGTTCTGAAGAAGAGATGGAATGAGGGCTCTCCGGCATTGATAAAAGAAATGCGGGAAGTGGTTGCCGGCATTGAGCCGTTTACCGCACAGGATTCTGAACGGGTTGTCAAAGAGTGGATTGCCGCCCGAGGGCATAACATGGGCACAGTACTGAATCTTTTCAGGCTGCTCATCGTGGGAGCTTCGCGCGGACCCCACCTGTTCGACATTACCGGGTGGATAGGCCGGGGTGAGACGCTGCGCCGTCTCGATAACGGCCTCAGTCGGCTTTCACAGCGGATATAATGAACCTGGGGAAAGAGATAAAGTTCATTGATTTCCACACCCATCACGCGGTGGGAAGCCCTGGCACCGTGGCGGTCAGGAACCTCATGGCCGGAGATGATGTACCGCAGGATTTTCCGCCCAATACTGTTTTTTCCGCAGGGATACACCCGTGGTATCTTAGCGCTGAGCTGCTTGACGAAATGAAAACAGGGCTCATCCTTACCCTGGCACATCCCCACGTGATTGCAATGGGAGAGGCCGGTTTCGACCAGTTACGGGGACCCTCTCATGCAGTGCAGCGTTCGGCGTTTTTCTTTCAGGCGGAGCTGGCAGAAGAGCTTGGCAAGCCGATGATCATTCACTGTGTAAAGGGGTGGGACTCACTTCTCAAGGCCCGCAAAGAGCTGAGGCCTGAGATGCAATGGGTCATTCACGGCTTCAGGGGTGCACAGCGTCTCGCTTCCTCGCTGGCAGATTCGGGACTGTGGTTCTCGCTGGGCATTAAGGGATTAACAGAAGAGGCAGTGAGAGTAATACCGGCAGATAAGCTTCTTCTTGAGACTGATGACTCGAAAGAAAATATCAGAGAAGTATATGAGGCCTATTCAGCTCTGAAAGGCAAAGACTCAACTTTGGTTTCTGAACAGATCAGGACTAACTTCAACAATCTCTTCGGGAAATAAGGATCGAAAATGGAAGAATGGTTATCGCGTACGGAGCTCTGTCTTGGCCCGGAATCTCTTGAAAAACTAAAAAACTCCCACGTTCTTGTGGCGGGTCTCGGTGGCGTGGGCTCCTGGGCGGCAGAGATGGTTTGCAGGGCAGGTGTTGGGCGGATGACCATTATTGACGGTGATGTGGTCACCGCGGCAAACCGCAACAGGCAGCTTCCTGCGCTGAAATCCACCGAAGGCATATCCAAAGCTGAGGTGATGGGCCGGAGGCTAAAGGACATCAATCCTTCACTGGAGCTGAGGGTGATAAGCGAGTTCATTAAAGATGAAAGAATGACGGAAATTCTTGAGGAGGAGCCATACGATTTCGTCATCGACGCCATAGACACGCTTTCGCCTAAGGTTTTTCTGATCTGGCATTCGCTTCGCCTGAAGCTGAACATTGTGAGCTCGATGGGGGCCGGAGGCAAGTTCGATCCAACGTCTGTGAGGGTTGCAGACATTTCCGATACACGGTTCTGTAACCTGGCGCGTATGCTGCGAAAGAAACTTCACAAACTGGGAGTATATGACGGCTTTACGGCAGTGTACAGCCCCGAGGTGGTTGACAAGGATAAAATAATAAGAGGCTCTGCTGAATCCAACAAAGCCTCTAATGTAGGTACGATCTCTTATATGCCGGCGCTGTTCGGAATCGTATGCGCCTCTGTGGTCATTCGCCGGATTGCCGGCATACCGATGGATATATGACTACCTGCAGGCATGGTTCTTTGACTACCCGCCAGTGCAATCCCTGAGACTTACTGCGGGGATCTTTTACCCTGCGTCCCTCTATGAAAGCGGCGGGATTACGAGCACCTGGCCGGGATAGATCAGGTCAGGATCTTTGAGCATCGGCTTGTTGGCTTCAAAGATTACCGGGTATTTTTTTGCATCACCGTAAACTTCCTTGGCGATTTTTGAAAGGTAGTCGCCCTTTTTGACTGTGTAAAACTGCTTCTCGGGTGCGGGAGGAGCAACAGTAGGAGGAGCGATGACCAGGATATGATCTTCGACCATCGAAATACCTTCAACATTACCGGCGGTAACAATGATCTTGTTCTTGTTGGCCAGCGTGTCGACTTTCCCTGAAAGCACAACCTTTTCGTCATCCACTTCAACCTGTACATTGGTGACATCAAATCCGAACTTTTTAATATGCCCGAGAATCAGGGCAGCTTTCTCTCCCTCGCGCTTTTCTTCAGATTTGAAGATTTTAGCGCCTGCTGTTTTAATAAATGAAATCAATCCCATGCTTGCCTGTTTTAGTTTATAATACTTCAAAGGTGATTTTTGCATTGACCCGGTACTCGGTTATTTTGTTTTTAACAACTACCGCACTCTGCTCCTTGATGTAAACTGAGCGGATTTCCTTGACCGTCTTGCCGGCTGCCTTTACGGCTTCGGCTGTTGCATCTTCCCAGCTTTTGGGTGATGATGCCAGAATCTCGATAACTTTCAGAATTGCCATGATGTTTGTTTTTTAGATTATGAGTAATCAAAATGATGAAAAAGTCAGGCTGATTACCTTAATGTCTATAAGGTACCTGCTAAGTTAAACAATTTCCACAACTACTTAATATAACGGAAATACGGAAGGTAAGTTCATGGGCCACTTACCAGTTTGAGCGTTAGGGTAATTGTAATATATTTGGTGTAGCGTTAACCTGTTCTAAAAAATAACTAAAACCTGAGAATTATGGGAATGATTAAAGAATTCAAGGAATTTGCCATGAAGGGTAATGTTCTTGACATGGCAGTTGGTATTATTATAGGCGTCAGTTTCGGGAAAATTATTACCTCGCTGGTGAATGATGTTCTGATGCCGCCAATAGGGATTCTGCTGGGCAAAGTGGACTTCAGCAGTCTGAAGATAATTATGACGAAGGGGCAGGCGGCTGTCATGGATGGGGCTGCCGTAATTACACCGGCAGTTGCACCTGTAACGATCAATTACGGGCTGTTCATTCAGACGATAATTGATTTTCTCATAGTTGCCTTCTGTATATTTATGGTTATCAAAGCCATGAATAGGGCCGTCAGGAAGAAGGAAGATGCGCCTGCACCTCCCCCGCCTCCTGCCGAAGACATTGTGCTTCTCAAAGAAATCCGTGACCTGTTGAAAAAATAACTCTCCGGACATCCGGATTTTAAAAATTGTTAGCATCTTTGCAGACAATTAGAAAAACAATGGCAAGAATTAAGAAGCAGTGGTGGTGGCGCAGGCTCTTTCCCGACAGAGGGTAAGAGGTTACAACACCACAGTTCTGGAAAATAAAAAGCCGGCTGCTATGCCGGCTTTTCTGTTACTATATTGTGACTTCCCGGCCTATTCGCGTCCCGTCAGGTATTTGTAAAGCTCACTTTTTGTCGAGAGGATTATTGTGGTTGTTGAATCAAATGTCTTTTCAAATGTCTCCATCGACTTCAGAAAACCGTACAGGTTCTTCGAAGCAGCAGACTGGTTATAAGCGCCGGTGTAAATTGCAGCAGCCCTGGCGTCAGCCGCTCCCTTTATCTCTTCAGCTTTCCGGAAGGCTTCCGACTGTATTGCTTTCAGATCCCTTTCCTTCTCGCCGTTGATCCTCGAGGCTTCACCCTGGCCTTCTGACCTGAATTTTTCAGCAATCCGGAAGCGTTCGCTCTTCATGCGCTCATACACCTGGATCTGAACTTCCTCAACGTAGCTCAGGTGCTTGAGCCTCATATCAAGGATAACGATGCCGAGATCACTGGCTTTTTCGTTGGACGATTTGAGTATCATGTCCTCGATCTTCTGCCTGCCTACCGAAATGTCGGAAAGGGTGTCGCCGATTTCCTCACCGATTGCGCCGGAGGCCATGGGAACCCTGTTGCTGGTCCTGACGACTTCTTCCAGGTTGTGACCTGCGATATAGTCGCGGGTCTCTCCGTCAAGAATGTCATCCAGCCTCGACTGTGCCCCCCTCTCGTCAGTAAGACGCTTGAAGAACTGCAGCGGGTCGGTTATCTGCCACCGGGCATAGGCGTCGACAAAAATGAATTTCTTGTCCTTTGTGGGTACCTGGTTGGGATCTCCGTCCCATTCCATATACCGCTTTTCAAAGAAATTTATCTTTTGAATGAAGGGAAGCTTTATTTTGAGCCCGGGTGTGACTTTTGCCTCCCCCACCGGTTTTCCGAACTGGGTGATCACCACCTGTTCAGTTTCGTTTACGAGGTAAAAGGCATCAACTATGACGATAAACAGAACCGCCAGGATTGCAAGCTGAATTATTAATTTTTGATTTGGCATGATTCCGGGGGTTATTTGTTTTTCATCTGCATCTGGAGAAGGGGCAGCACGTTATTGCCCGATTCATCGGTTATGATCTTCTGTCCCAGCCTTGGAATGACGCTTCCCATTGTTTCAAGATAGATCCTTTGTCTCGTTACCTCGGGGGCCTTTATATACTCTCGGTATAGAGCATTGAACCTTGCAGCTTCGCCAAGGGCGTTGTTAACGCGTTCAGTTGCAAATCCCTCTGCTTTCTGAATGGTTTCATCAGCCTGACCTTTTGCCTTGGGTATGATCTTGTTATACTCCGATCTTGCCTGGTTGATCAGAGTCTCCTTCTCCTGCTGCGCCTGGTTCACAGCATTGAATGCATCCTTCACGGGGTCAGGAGGATTAACGTCCTGAAGCACCACCTGCTCAATTTTTATGCCCAGAGAGTACTCCGTGCACAGCTCCTGGATCTTCTGTTGCGCACTGGTTGCAATTTCGGCCCTTCCGACAGTCAGCACCTCGTTGACAGTACGGTCACCCACTATTTCACGCATGGAGGCCTCGGAGATATCCCGCATCGTATTTACCGGATCCCTTACCTTAAAGAGATACAGATAGGGATCACTGATCCTGTACTGGACAACCCACTCGACGTCCGCCAGGTTAAGGTCGCCCGTCAGCATCATCGATTCTTCACGGGTATTGGTTTTTGTATACTCTGACCTTGTTCCCCCGGTGGATGTGGTCCGGAACCCGAATTCTTCCTTCTGCTGCCTCTCCACAGCAACTTTGTAAAGTCTCTCGAGGATCGGAATCTTGACGTTGAGTCCGGATTCTTCTGTACGGTTGTATTTTCCGAAACGTGTAATTACCCCTACCTCCTCAGGTCTGATCTGAAAAAAGCCTGACCAGAGGAAAATGATAAGAATTATTCCCGCAATAAAGTACCGGTAATACGGAGCCAGTTTTTGCCAGGAAGGAGGCATGTTTGCCTTGTTGAACTGATTATTAGCCATCTGTGAAAGTTAAATATTCTATTTTGACTGGTGAGCTTTTTTATTCACCGATAATTTTGATCGATTTCCCTGCCTGAACCCGGTCGGTAAGCTCCATCTCGTTGAGCAGAGCCAGCTCATTAAGCTTATCCTGTTTCATGCCGTAAGAGGCAAAGGCTTCCCCGAGTGTTCCTGCACGCTGAACTTTCTTAATAATTATCCTCTGGGGCTTAACGTTTATTTTGGAAGCATCGGTGAGTTTTGCAAAAGTGTTCATTGATGCTTCCATTGCAGGTGCATAATTTGCGAAATCCACCTCGGCGGTGACGCCGTGGAAGACATAAATAATATTTCCGTACTGGATGAAATAGGACAGAACTTCATTTACACTTTTTGTGCCGGTAGACTGATCCTGGCCGATCTGCTGCGACAGTGTTACAATTGCCGGCATTCCGTTGACGGTTCTTCTTTCGCTGCGCTCCAGTTTCAGGCCGTAGGCAGCCAGGGTGGAATCAGCAGCTGACTGCAAGGTTTTCTGACCCGTGAGGGTAAATATCAGGAGGGCTTTTCCGTCAGCAGGAGTCATGCTAACCTGCGTGGGGGCGTTTTCAAGTTTCCATCCTGCAGGATGAGCGAACCTGAATTTCAGACCAGGGTGGTAGAAGACATTGCCCTCCACGTAGCCCTGTCTCGGATCTTCTCCGTAAACTATGCCGTCAATAAGTTGCAGATAAGAGTCGGTGTTGACCTTGTATACAGGCAGATTCAGGCTGTCCTGCCATTCCTGGGCACTTTTGTTCACTGAGTTGAAGCGGTCGCCCGGATCAGGGTGGGTGGAAAGGAAAGTGGGAACACCGCCTTCACTTTCAGCCATATTCATTTTATTAAGAACCTGGAAAAAGTCAGCCATTTTGTGTCCGTCGTATCCGATCAATGACATATAACCTACCCCGAGACGGTCGGCCATGCGCTCGTCGTCACGGCTGAATTTGAGGAACAGCAGTTCCATGCCCTGAAGAGCAGTCTGGGCATACTGGGCAAATTTCTCAGATGCAATCATGCCTCCGATCAGCAATAACTGACCCATTTGCTGCTTGCTTTGCTGGCTTACCGAGTGACGGGCGGTCACATGCCCCATCTCGTGGCCAATAACGCCTATCAGTTCCGCTTCATTGTTGAACTGAGCCAGGATCCCCCGGGTGAGATAAATATAGCCGCCGGGAACGGCAAATGCGTTTACTACCGGAGAATCCACAACTTTTACGTGGTACTCAATGGTGGGGCGGTGTGAGATCTTGCCCATTTCGGTCCCTTTGGCCTGCACAAAATTCTGCAGCTCAGCATCGGGGTACGCTCCGAAAGTGGCCATGACCTGGGGATCATAAGCGAGACCCATAGCCACCTCCTGCTGTTCTGATATCAGCATTATCTGTCTTTTCCCCGTGACAGGATTGACAGCGCAGGAATATACCGTCATTACGACTGCGAACAGCAGTATGATCTTTACAAAAATGTTCACTTTTTTCATCATATTATTATTTACAAACCCTGAAGGCTTCTATAGCCCTTATTCGCTTACTGAACAGTATTTCTGTGATATTCCTTTAAACACAGCGGCGGCTCTTATGAGTGTCTGATCCTTTCCGTCAGCCAGCATGGTGGTCTTATAAGCGGTGAGGGTAAGGGAGACAGGCACCCCGGAATCAACCCGGTATGTTGACGTCCAGTCTTTCAGCGTCTGCTGCGGTTTTTCAGGACCGCACTGAACAGCCAGCCGCATAATACTCATTAAAGATAAGAAAAGCCTCATGAACAGAAAATTAGGTTATAGCCCGTTATGCTCAAGGTTACATGTAAAGTTAGCATTTTTTAAGTACACCCTATCAGGAAACCCAGGCATCCTTAACAACCAATTTCATACCTTTGCAAAGCGTTTTGCACTATCACGGCCGGATAAATTTCAGGTCATTAACGGAATAAAAACCATGTCGAATATTGTAATCATTTCAGCCAGTGTAAGGGTAGGCAGAAACAGTCACCGGGTGGCTCTCTATTTTAACAGTTATCTTGCGGAAAACAGGCTTGCGGAAACGGAGATCCTTGACCTGAAATCATATAATTTCCCGCTTTTCGGTGAGCGCCTGAAATACCAGCAAGAGCCATTGGCTTCGGCATCTCTATTTGCAGAAAAGGTGAGGCATGCCGACGGGGTAATAATAATCACACCTGAATACAACGGAGGATATCCGGCGAGCCTGAAAAATGTGATTGACCTGCTTACCGATGAATGGAATAAAAAGCCAGTGGCTATTTGCACTGTTTCAGAAGGTAATTTTGGCGGAGCACAGGTTCTCACCTCCCTGCAGTTCACGCTGTGGAAGATGAAAGCGTGGACTGTAAATGCGATGTTCCCTGTGCCCCGGGTAACCCAGTCATACGACGAGAACGGAATGGCGGCAGACAAAGAGGCGGCAGACAAAAGAGCTGCCGGTTTCGTGGGTGAGCTGCTGTGGTGTATCGGGGCAAAAGCAAGGATGAAAAAGTAAGACCCCCATCAGCATTACCTCAAACGTATGCATGAAGCATTGAAAGAACCGTCGCGTGAGTTCCAGGTGTTTGTGAAACCGGCGGGACCGGTGTGCAACCTTGGGTGCGGCTACTGTTACTACCTGGGAAACAACACCCTTTATGAGCACAGCACCCGCTTTTCGATGCCCGATGATCTCCTTGAGATTTATATACGGCAGCATATCGAAGCATCAACCGGAGAGCCAGTTACATTTTCATGGCACGGGGGCGAGCCGCTTCTTGCCGGAACGGAGTTCTACAGGAAAGCCATCAGCCTTCAGCATAAGAACAATAAAGACGGGAAAAAAATCATCAACGGCATCCAGACCAACGGGACTCTTATTGACAGTGTGTGGTGCGACTTCCTGGCTGAAGAGCATTTCACCGTTGGGATCAGCCTTGACGGGCCGGAGAGACTGCATGATCTCTTTCGCTCAGCAAAAGACGGCAGCGTGACATTCAGAAGGGTGATGCACGGTTATGACCAGTTGGTCATGTCAGGCATTGATCCTGAAATACTGTGCGTGGTGAATTCCGAAAATGTGAAATATCCAGCAGAGGTATACGGGTTTTTCAGGCAGCTGGGGGCTCCGTTTATTACATTCATACCTCTTGTCGAGAAGCAGGCGGAGAACCCCCGGGGTGTCAGCAGCAGGAGTGTTCCTGCAGAAGCTTACGGCACTTTTCTGTGTGAGGTCTTTGATGAATGGGTCTCAGCGGACATAGGCAGGGTTAAGGTCCAGATATTTGAGGAAGCCCTGAGAACAGCCTTTAACCAGCAGCACACCCTCTGCATTTTCAAGCCTGTGTGCGGCGGTGTCCCCGTGGTTGAGCACAACGGTGATTTCTATACGTGCGACCACTTTGTCAGCAGAAAGTACCTTCTCGGAAATATCAGGGAGAAATCCCTTGCCGGTCTTCTTGACAGCGACAGGCAGAAGGCCTTCGGTGAGGAAAAATTACGCACACTTCCTCAGTACTGTATTAAGTGCAGTGTCAGACCGATGTGCAACGGGGAATGCCCGAAAAACAGGTTCATTAATGCACCTGACGGCGAGTCCGGGTTAAATTATCTGTGCGAAGGATATAAAATGTTTTTCACACACTGCACTCCCTTTGTTGCCTCCGTTGCCGAAGCCTGGCGTCAGCAACAGGAAGGCAGGGTCAGCTTCTAAGTTTTTCCCTGAAGAAGGCAGCTGTTCTCCCCCAGGCCAGTTTGGCTGCCTGTTCGTTATAACGTGCCGGGTTTGAGTCGTTGTTGAATGCGTGCTGCGCCCCCTCGTACATGAAGATCTTATATTCGATGTTTGCGGCTTTCAGAGCCTCCTCAAAGGCGGCAATGCCCTGGTTTATACCGGCATCATCCCCTGCATAATGAGCCATGACAGGGGCTTTTATCCGGGCGGTCTCCTCAGCAGACGGCTGCCGGCCGTAATATGGTACTGCAGCATCGAGGTCAGGGGCATTGACTGCCACCTGGTTGGTCATGGCGCCTCCCCAGCAGAATCCGGTGCAGCCCACCTTACCGGTTGACAGAGGGTGGGTTTTAAGGTATGCGACGGCAGCTACAAAATTCTTCTTTGTCTTGTCGGCATCAAGTTCCCGCATCATTGCGCCAGCCTTGTCAGGATCACTGTCGGGAGTGCCGCCGGCAGGGGAGAGAGCGTCCGGGGCTATGGAAAGGAATCCCTCCCTGGCCATTCGCCTTGCCACATCCTTTATATGGGGCTGGAGGCCCCTGTTCTCATGAATAATGATTACGGCGGGATATTTTATCGCCTCCGCCGGACGGGCCAGAAATGCCTTTACATCACCTGTCTCACCCGGGTATGTGACCATTTCTGTGAACAGACCGGTATCATCATCGGCAATGGCATTCACCGGGACAGAGGCAGCGCTGCCCGCAAGTGCATAATTGTCTTCGAGAAGCGGCAGCATAGTCATGGCGGCTGCAGTGGTTCCGGTGTACATCACCAGTTTTCTGAGGAAGTCACGCCGGTTGATTTCCCCCGTTTTATAATCACTGTAAAGTCGGCTGATCTTTTTTTCCATTTCTTCAGTAGTTTAGTTCAGGTCACTAAATTTTTCCTCAATTTATGAAAAATCTGTAACATAAAAATAACCTTCTTCCTTTACGCAGACAATTCTGATAAAAGGCACTTAATGCCTATTTCCTGAAAATTCTATCCAGTATTTCCTTTACCTTGTTAATAGCTTTTCTTTTCTCCGGGTCATAAGTTTTTTCCTTCTTTTCAAAGAGGTCTGTAAGCCTGTCAAAAAAGTTCTTTTCCCTGAAGTCAGGGCAGTCGAGCATTACAGCCAGTTCCGGAGGCAATTCCGGGAATCCTGCAGAGAGCATTTCCTTTAATTCAGGGTATGACTCAGCTTTTTTCAGTGTCAGGGCTACCAGGGGCAGCGCCAGGGCGCTTCCTGTGCCATTGCTTCCGCTGTTGAAATGGATAGACGGTGATGAGGCACCCACCCTGCTGACAATTACAAGACCGGGGTTATAGGCTGCAAACCAGGCATCGGCATAGTTTTGCGAGGTCCCGGTCTTACCGGCAAGGGAGACTCTGACGCCGTAGACGCTGTACACCGAGGCGCCCGTTCCCTCGGTGATGGCTTTCTGAAGCATTGCATTCATCAGCAGGTCTGTTCTTTCTGTGAGGATCCGCTCGCCGCCCTCATAAAGGCTATTCTGCCAGATAACATTTCCTTCGGATGTTTTAATTGAAGTTATGCTTTGCGGTGTGATCTTAAAGCCTCCGTTGGCAAATGCCGAATAGGCAACAGCTACCTCCCTTATGCTGGCTTCGGCTGTTCCCAGGGCCAGGGATGGGGTATTGTCAAGGGGAAATGAGAATCCCAGCTTTTCCCAAAGCTGATCAACCCTTTCGAAACCGACATTCAGAAAGAGGCTGAACGCAGGGACATTCATTGACTTGATGAGCGCTCCGGCGAGGGAATATTTTCCGCCGTAGGAGTGGTCATAGTTCTCGGGACTCCAGTCTTCAAGTCCTGACAGGATTACGGAGTCATTGTCAAGGTACTGGCAGGGTTCCATTCCGTCTTCCAGGGCTGCTGCATACAACACGGGTTTAAATACAGAGGCGAGCTGCCTTCGTGCCGGTATCTGGTCATAAGGCTGGGTTCTGAAATCGATGCCCCCCACCCAGGCAAGTACCGCGCCTGTTCGCGGATCCATTGCAAGCAAGCCGGCCTGCAGCGTTGTCAGGGCCTTTCGGAGACTGTCGGAGATCTCCCCCAGTGATTTTTTTGCGGCGGCAGTGCTGTACTGCCTGTTTAGCCTTTCCTGCATTACGGGAAGATGCTTTTGAAAAGCCTCATTTGCACAATTCTGAAGACCCAGGCTGAGGGTCGTGGCAATTACAAGTCCGTCTTCTTCGATATTCCATTTTTTCTTTGTGTCAGACTCTATTTCCTTCAGGATATTCTGAGCTTCCGCTTTTACACGGACAAGAAAATAGTCAGCCGGCCCTCCTTCAGAGAGTCTTTTATAATCTTCTTTCAGCGGGATTTTACACAATGAATCAGCCTCGGCTACGGTCAGGTATTTGTATTTCTCCATCTGCTTCAGGACAACATTCCTTCTGCTTCTCGAATTTTCGGGATTAAGATGAGGATTGTAATATGTAGTGGCTTTGAGCATCCCTGTCAGCACCGCGGCCTCTTCGATCCTGAGCTTTTCCGTTTTCTTGTTAAAATACCTTTGCGAGGCTGCCTCTATGCCGTAAACATTCTCTCCGAACGAGACAGTATTAAGGTACAGGGTCAGTATCTCTTCCTTTGTGAAAATCTTTTCCATCCGTGAAGCCAGAAAAATCTCCTTTATCTTATTTCTTAGGACAGGCATAAATTTATACGGTTTTCTGCCGTACATGTTTTTGGCCAGTTGCTGGGTGATGGTGCTGCCTCCGCCGGAACTTCGTTTATTTGACATTATTGTTTTGAAGAAAACCCTGAGCAGGCTCCTGAAGTCGACGCCTGAATGTTCAAGGAAACGGACATCTTCCGTGGCGATGAGGGCATTTATCAGATAAGGCGGGATCTGGCCGTATGAAATGTTTGTCCGGTTCTCGATGAAGAACCTGCCAATTGGCTGACCCTCAGCTGACAACACCTGTGAAGCTGTCGCGTTCCTGAACCTGAGGAGCTCCGCCTTGCTCTGCAGCGGTCCCGCAGGTCCGCAGTATGCAGGTTTGCTCAGGCCGGTGGCAATGACGGCTGAAAAAAGAAACACAATAAATATTCTCCGGGTTCTGTCTGTCATCCTTGTGCAGGTTTGTTCTTTAAACGCGCAATGAAATAAAATATTTAACCTGGCTTAATATATAATAAAATTATGAAAACTGACAGGAGAGGATTCATTAAAACAGGTGCCCTGACACTTGCAGGCGCTTCCATCCTTGAGCAGAAGTACGTTATCAGCCCTTAGATGGACAGTAGCATGAGAAATACCTATGACGATTTCAAAACGGGTCAGGCGGTCCTACCTGTCAAAGGTCTCAAAAGGGATGAAATCAAGGTCAGAGGCCACGGTATTCTCCTGAACCTGGAAAGGATTTTTCCCTCCGGGAATGACAACATGACAAGCCGGGTGAGATATGCAGAATCTCAGACTCAGCTGGGCTGTGGTGAAGTCGGGGTACCGGTCAAACACCGACTGGTACGTGTTGTATTCCTCAAGGTAAGCGGTAAGTTTTTCCGGTGACAGATTCAATCTCCTGTGGTCATTGTCGCCGAATCTGCTTTCGCGGTTGAATTTTCCGGAGAGCAGACCGAAGAGCAGGGGAATACGGACAATGACGCCGGTCCCGTATTTAAGCGCCAGGGGCAGCAGGACCTCTTCGGCCTTTCTTTCAAGAAGGTTGTACCTTACCTGGACGACATCCAGGAGATCGTGATGTCTTTCCAGGATATGGGCCTGTGAATTTTCCTCAAAAGACTGCACACTCCATCCGGCGTGTTTTATTTTCCCGGCTTTCTTAAGGCGTTCAAGCGCCATCCACGGCTCATCTCTGTCCAGGATGTCAAGTCCGGGGCTGTGAAGCTGGAGAATGTCGAGGGCTTCCACGTTAAGGCGTTTGATACTCTGTTCAGCAGCAAATTCAAGATGCCTGACAGAATAGTCATTGTTGAAGGGAGTGGTTTTATGCTTCTGTCCGATGTACGGATAAAAATTATTCCCTGCTTTGGAGGCAATGACAATATTTTTTTTGTCGGCTCTTTCATCCAGAACCTGCCGTATCAGTTCTTCGGAATGGCCGAAGCCATAAACGTCTGCCGTATCGATGAAAGTCACCCCGGCGTCAAGCGCCGTATGAATTGCTTCCCGCGAACTTTTATCATCCGTGTTTCCCCAGTCGCGTCCGCTGATGCCCCATGCACCAAAACCTACGGTCGATACTTCCGGACCATTTTTCCCAAGTTTTGTGTATTTCATAAAATCCCTCCGGTCTTTAGACCGGTGAAAATAATAAAAAATCAGCCGGGTGCTTATCGCGGCACACGGTTGATTTAATAATACAGAGTGTTCTAATTGGCACTTCCCTGGTAATTGAATGATATGCTTCGCTTTATGTCGTCTTTTTGAACTGTAATACGGAAGTGCTGCTCTACACTGCTTTCATTGTGATCATGATAAAATTTAATTATCTCTTTGGTCCCGACTATTTTCCAGTCTTTATACTGGCTGTTGGCAAAGGCCTCCCTTACGGACGGTGGAATGGCGACATCGGCAGATGTTTCCCTTGATTCAATCAGGTCTCCGTTTGCAGCATAAACAGCCCAGAACTCATTACCCTTGTCTGTTTTCATTTTGACAAGATAGCGGTTGAGTTTAATGTCAGATGCTCCCACGTCATAAACCCATCCGTACTCCTTAAGGGCATAAGGGAATTTAGACCAGGTAGCCGGAGAATTGAGATCAAACTTCTTATCGAATGCACTTAAGATGACGGCAGGGACCTTCTCTTTTGTAATTGTTTCATTTATAACAGGATTCCTGTCATTGTCATTCCAGTCATGTGAAACCTGTGCCACTGACGGAAGCAATAAACCCAGCAGCGCCCCGAACGAGATTAATAATATTTTCATGATACAACAGGTTAAGTTAATAGTATTGTTAAAAGACACATAACAATAGCAGAATTATTATGTTCAGTTGCTTTTCCGTATAGAATATTAAAAAATGTCATGTGTTTCCGGCAATCCTTACTGAAGTGTGACTTTCAGCTTCGTTTTCAGCTCCGTTTCTCATTTTTCTATGGTTTTTTCAATGTCAATTAAAAAGGTGTATTTGTCAACACTATGGGTCCTTGTATCAAAAATGATTTGCAGGAGTATAAAATTGAATTTAAATTCGATTTGAAATTCAAAAACACTGGCACCGTCTTTGATAGTATTTCTGACGGTTAAAGATCTTCTGCCTGAATGAACAAGGGAAAAACGACGGATACCGGAGCAGCCGGGAGCAACCTGGATATAATTAAGGGTCAGGCTCTCAGCAAGGCATACCAGCAGAGCCTGTTGTTCAGTGAGGGCAATCCCGACACCGTTTTCAACGAGCTGGCGGTGGACGTCCGCGAGGACTTTTTCAATTATCTGGACCGCATGGGACTGACAGGTGAATCAGGCATGCTTGTCATACCTTCCACACATCATTTCTTCTATGATGCCGAGGACCTGAAAGGGGTGAAGACGATTGTAAATCTGAAGCAACTTAACCATGTAAGGGAGATAAGGGACTTTCTGAAGAAAGTTGCTGATCTGCTGCCGCATGAAAGCAACTTTGTAGGGTGCTTTGTGGATAACAATACCCAGAACGGTTTTGCGGACAGGTACAGCAATCTCCCGCGGGGCCTGTCAGAGAAGGCGGAGGTCTTTGAGAACGGAATAGAATCGAGGATTCCCTTTATTAACCGGATGTACAGTTTCATCGACTTCCGGACAAACAGGTATCTGACAAAGAGGACAGTTTCGCGCCTGCTTGAGGAATGCGGTCTTCAGGTTGTCAGTATGACGGAACTGAACGGCCTGACATATTTTTGCACGGAGAAGATACATCCCGCCGCTTAGTGGACATAACGGCACTGATGTTTAAAGGGCACGATTTTTGCACGTATGCTCTTCAGAGTTATTAATAGGCCAATCTGCAATACAATGATAACATTAGCACTGATACTTGGTACCCTTATAGTATATATAGTTAAACAGCTCAAAAAGAGCTAATAAGCAGCGTCTACTACAGTCAGTTTCATCGAAATGAACAAAATGGCCCCTGGAATTCTCCCGGAAATGGGGCTTTCTCAAATAATTAAGGGAAATCAGCTTACTCCCAGGTAATGACGGAAATTCTCTTTTTCCCATCCATCTTGACAGTCAGACTGTTTTTAAACTGAATATGTCTGACGTATTTATCTTGTCTGATAATTTTCTGCTTCTTTAGAATGTCCCAGTTTAAGATCGATTTCTGATGGTTATGCTGAACAGAGAAATACCCGACATTCATCGAAGTGACATTGTGAAAGAAGTGTGAGCCCGAGGAAGCATCAAGGGGGAAATCTTCAAGGCTGGTTTCGATAATAATTTTAGCATTGCATATCTGAGGCCAGGTTACAGGAATTCCGATCCACCTGTCACGTGAGCCCCATCTTCCGGGTCCTAATAAAATATACTGTCTGTTTAAACTGATCATGTCATCGTTAAATGCATCTATTTCGGCTGCGATTTCCAATGTTTTTGACTTGTCAAAAATATCCCTGTCGACATAGATCACGTCACGGATATTGTTTATCATACCGTTACCCATACTCTTTTCGGTAAACAGCAAAACACGTGATTTGTCAATTTCATCCATGTTCACGTCATAATCAAGTGACGCTCCAATAATGGGCTTTATCTGCAACAGGTAAAATGAAGCCTTATGATCTTTGTCCTTGGTCAGATCTACGGCAAATTCAATTTCAACCGGAGTTCCCAGCGCCTCTTTGACAATATCCAGGATCTCTACAAGGGCTTCAGAAAGGGGTATATAGCCGTATTTCAGAATATCTGCAAAATTGATGACTCTTGGTCCTGCTTTGTCTGTTCCCGGGGATATTGTTTTATTTTCAGCCGAATAGACTGAGGCACAGTGTCTGATAACCCCATGCCGTTCTGCATCATCAATGGTTAACCTTACCAGTCCGGCAGTATCCCCTTCAAGCAGATTGAATTCCTTCTTATCGAGATCAACAGCAAAGAGTTCGACCTGGGAATTCAGGTACTGATCCTTTGGAGTATTGTTTTCAAGATTCGGGTATTTTGGCGAAAACCTGTATGCCTTTTCACCTTCGACAACATAAATTCCCAGGCCGATTGCAATAACGGCAAATCCGTCTTCGGGCTGCATGTAGCTGTACGGATAATAGTTATATGACTGACTGACACCGCTGATATGCGGATAATAGGTGTTTTCGTACTGTTCGCCCACCACCTCCTGAATTATAACTGCCATTTTTTCTTCTTCAATCTTATAATTGATGGCGCTAATATACCCCCGGGCAGTATCGGAATATATCGAGGCATATACCAGTTTAATGGCGTCAGTCAGTTGCCATAACCTGATTTCAAGATCTTCATTGCTGTTTGGCAACAGGTAGGTCTCGAATATTCCTGCAAATGGCTGCATCAGCGAATCTTCAAAGAGCCCCGAAGACCTGACGGCCAGGGGCTTGGTTATTTTCTCCAGAATAATACGAAGCTTATTTTCCAGAGTCTCAGAAAGCTTTCCTTCAACAAACAGTTTTTTAATTGTTTCGTAACTGGTTTCAGAATATATCTTGTCCCTTAACCTGTTGTTGTCCAGAAAATCCTCAAACTCGTCAGTGCCAATTATGAAGGTTCTGGGCGCTTTGATATTGATGCCCTTGATATAATGCGAAATGTCAAAATTGTAAATCAGGGTGTGGATAAATGCAAGCCCGCGTCCTTTGCCTCCGAGAGCCCCGGGTGACAGCTGGATGATATTACTTTCTTCGAGGATCAGGGTTTCGTCAAATTCAACAATTTTGCCTTTGTTCTTCTCGTATTTAAGTTTTTTTACAACATCGATAAGGTAATTCCTCAGACCCTGGGCATCCTGGAAATCGCTTATTTTTTTGGGTGCAATTTCCCGTGCGAGCTGAATCTCGCCACGGGCGGTAAGCCATAATGAAAAGTGATTCTTTTTGGCGTGGAACAGCAGGGTCTCCGTTGGAATAGCTTGAAGCTGCTCTTCGAACTCATTCATATTCTTTGCGGTGGCGATTGTTTTTCCGGTTTCATCCTTGTAGATAAAATCGCCAAACCCAAGATTGTAACTTATAAAGTTCTTAATGTCCTGTGCCAGAGTATCTGAGTTCTTATATATGAATACGCAGTTTAATTCTTTTGCAGTTTTCTCATTTTCCCTGGCTGAAGACTGAATGATAGTGGGGAGATCGGCGATTTCAGATTTTATGAATTTGACCAGCTCAAAGCCTGCATTTTCGTCAAATATTCCCTCTTTTTGAAACTTCACATCGGTTATCAGACAAAGAAAGAACTCTTTGTATTTGCTGTAAATCTGGATCGCTTCCTCGTAATTAGAGGCCATCAGAATCTTTGGACGTACCCGCAGCCTAAGCACCTTGTACAGTTCGTCCATTGTGCTTACATCTTCAATAATGCGCCTGGTCTGCTCCATTACGCAATGGTACAGCAGTGGAATGTAACGCGAATAATATTTTGCCGAGTCTTCGACGAGCAGGATAATCCGGCTGTAGCCTACCTTGGTGTCATTTTCAACATTTACATAATCCTCCAGTTGTTTCACCATGGCAAAGAATATCCTCGAATCGCCGTTCCAGACAAAAACATTGTCGATCAGGTTCGTTCTTTTCTGTTCGCTTTGGAAGAATTCAATGTACTGATTGTTATTCAGTAAAAGATAAATGGGGATGTACTTGTAAAGGGCCTTTAGTTTCTGTGCAACATCCATTGGCGCTTTTTTATCGACGCCCACCATGATGATAATTAAATCGAAATGTTTCGAATAGAGTTTTTCAAAAGCTTCTTCAAACGAAGAGACACCCGTGATTCTGGGTATCATGGTTAAATTCAGCTGATAATAAACCCCGAGGATATAATCGGAGAATTTGCCTTCGCGTTCGAGGCTGTAGGCATCATAAAGATTTGAAATAATCAATATCTCCTTGACTTTGAATTTCATCAGATCGTGAAAGATGTCACGGTCATAATTGTTTTTCTCCAGGAAATTCTGGAGCAGCTTTCTCTTGTTGGCCAGGAAATCTTTTGCCGCTTCGAATTTTTGCCTTAGTTCCTCGTCTGTCCTGTACTTCTTAAGGGCAACCTCCCCCTGTAAAGTATTCAGATAATTGCAGATAATTGTCGAAATATTATTTATCAGGTCTCTTTCTTCCCTCATAAACGGACCTTCGTCCACGTCGGGAAACTCCTTTGTATAATAAACCTCTATATCTCCTGTTTTGTCGTCAATTGTAAGGAAGGGTTGTCGTTGCCGCCACTTGGTGGTGATAAAACCCGGAGACAGATATTCATTTCCGTCATAACTGATGCGGGCAACAGTGTTCTCCGGATATTGCCACGCATAAGGCAATATGTAGACTATCTGCTTCAAAGCATTTTCTACGGATTTTTCAGCCTGAAGAATTGAGGTGGTCTGGTTTATGCACGATAATTCCTTAAGACGTTCTGTCTTTTCGTACATTATTTTCTTTAAACCCTTTTCAGTGGCAATGACCCTGTCAAGTCCGTCAATTACATTGATAAATCCGGAGATCAATAATGAAACTGTTTCAACAAATTGCTTTTCCTCTGCCAGAAACGGATCTTCGCTGACGGATGAACTGTCACCTGTATAAAACACCTGAATTGAGCCCCTCTTTGCTGAAATGGTCTTGAAAAAGACTTTAATACTCAGAGGAAAATCACTGGTATCTGTTGATGAATAATCTTTTTCGTCATATTTTATGAGTGATTTTACCTGATCGGGGAACCGGAATGCCTTTGGAATGACTTCAAGAATCCGACTTATGGTTGTCTCTATAGACAAACCGGTTCTGAGGATCTTTGAAATTTCATTAATGCAGGCAATGATTTTATTATTCTCCTTTCTCTCACTCGTAATTGTTTCTTCCTTATCAGCAGGATTCTTTAATACGTTGCCTTTTATGATATTCAGGAACCCGGTAATTAAATTGGCAAGGTTAATCAGCAACTCTTTCTCGGATTTCAGAAACGCTTCCTTATTTCCGGCAGGATAACCCTTCAGATAATAGAATTCAATCGTCCCGAGTTTGTTGTCGATAGTCTTAAACCCTTCCTCTATGGTCCAGTCACTGCCGGCAATATTTTTGTCAGAGCTCAGGTATACCTTCCCGTCATATACAATTCTTGTGACAGAATACTCAGGATATTGCCTGGACTTTGGCATATTCCTGCAGATTTGCAGAAGTGTGTCTTCTATGTTTTTCTCCTCACTCAGGATCCGTGAGTGCTCCAGTTTCAGGCCGGCATCATCCTCATTATCATCATATTGTTCCAGCGCCTGTTGTGAATTCAGATAGTTGCAGACAATGGTGGCTATGTTTTCAAGCAGTTGCCTTTCCTCATGCAGAAACGGCCCTTCGTCTGCTTTCGGAAATTGTTTAGAATAAAAAATATCAACTGCTCCCCATTTTTTGTCAAAGGTCTCGAAGATTTGTTTCTGAATCCATCGGGACTCTCTGAAATTTTCCGATTTGAATTCCTGGCCGTCGTATTTAATACGTGCAAAGGCGAACTCTGAAAATTGCCATGCTTTTGGCAGTTCCCTGACAATTTCAAGCAATGTATTTTCAACCGAATTCTTCTTGCTGATTATTTTGTTTATCTGGTAAATAATAGACAAGCCCTTCTGGCTCTGAATTTTTTCTGCCAGCAGCTTCTGCATTTCCTTTTGCAAATGGGATATATCTTCCATTCTGTCAGCAGTTCAGAGTTTAATTTTATTGATTCGGCAATACCTGTAATTCATAAGAATGGATTAACAGTTGGAAACAATTACCTGTAACCGGCATTATTGAAATCAGTTTGTTGCAGCCAGACATGAAACCATGCAGGTAAAATACTTCCGTCTTTTTATATCATTCAATGACATTCTGTAACGGATCAAAATGTTATTAAAGATAAAGAAATAACCTGATTATTTTTTGTCAGAGACTTGGGAAAAATAGAAAATTTATTATATACATTTGTTAATAATCATTCTATAACCCATAAAAAATTAATAGCTATGTCTAATTCAGTAGAAGAATTTATGGCGAAAATCATTGCCAAAAACCCCGGAGAAGTGGAATTTCATCAGGCTGTCAAAGAGGTCACGGAATCCATTATGCCGTTTATTATTGAAAATCCGAAGTACAGGCATGCAAAAATTCTGGAAAGAATTGCGGAGCCTGAACGGACAATCATCTTCAGAGTCCCCTGGATGGACGAAAAAGGTGAAATTCAGATCAACAGGGGTTACAGGATTGAAATGAACAGTGCAATCGGGCCCTATAAAGGCGGTTTGCGATTCCATCCGACTGTGAATTTGAGCATCCTGAAGTTCCTTGCTTTCGAACAGGTCTTTAAAAACAGTTTAACAACTCTGCCCATGGGGGGCGGAAAGGGAGGTTCGGATTTTGATCCCAAGGGAAAAACTGACAATGAGGTAATGCGTTTCTGCCAGTCGTTTATGAGTGAACTTTCAAGGCATATCGGAGCTGATACTGACGTACCGGCCGGCGATATTGGCGTTGGCGGCAGGGAAATAGGATTTATGTTTGGTCAGTACAAAAGACTCAGAAATGAATTCACGGGTGTGCTGACCGGGAAAGGCCTCGACTGGGGCGGGAGCCTTATCAGACCCGAGGCTACCGGTTACGGCCAGGTCTATTTTGCTGAGGAAATGCTTAACACAAGAGGCGACAGTTTAAAAGATAAAATCTGTACTGTTTCGGGTTCGGGGAATGTTGCCCAGTTTGCCGCCCAAAAGGCCATCCAGATGGGGGCCAAAGTAGTCACAATGTCAGACTCCAACGGGTATATTTATGACGCTGACGGTCTCAATGACGAAAAGCTGGCATTCGTAATGAACCTTAAAAACGTTAAAAGAGGAAGAATCAAGGAATACGCTGATAAATACAAATGCACCTACGTCGACGGAAAATCGACACCGTGGGACGTACCCTGCCAGGTTGCACTGCCATCGGCGACTCAGAATGAAATTTCCGGTGCCGATGCTGCTTTATTGCTGAAGAACGGTTGCTTTGTGGTTTCTGAAGGCGCAAATATGCCGTCCACACCTGACGCAGTAAATGTATTTCTCAAAGGCAGAATCCTGTATGGTCCGGGTAAAGCTGCAAACGCAGGGGGAGTAGCAACTTCAGGCCTGGAAATGAGCCAGAACTCAATGCGTTTGTCATGGACAAGACAGGAAGTTGACAGCCGCCTGCATCAGATTATGAAAGATATTCACGCCACCTGTGTGAAGTACGGAATGGGTAAGGACAAATACATCAATTATGTTGACGGCGCCAACATAGGAGGATTTGTCAAGGTGGCCGAGGCTATGCTGGCCCAGGGGCTGGTTTAAGGATTAAAGAGTGCCTGTTTGATATCCGGCCGGGCATATCCTGAATAAATATTCCGGATACGGTACCGTGTAATGAACAGGCACTTTTCCCTTATTATTCTTTGAAACCACTTTAGTAATTGGAAATGCTCAGAAAAAATATCTTCCGGGAGACATCATTTGAGCTGCTGATGCAAAGAAGGATTCAGTATGTATTACTGATTTGCAGCAATTACGATGCTTTTATAATGGAGGAGGACGGGAAAATTGACGAGAAAGTCTTCAATGATTATGTCTCTTTCAATTTACGTTACCCTCCGAGATTTGTTCATGTTACCTCCGCTGAAAAGGCGATGGAAACACTGAGCAAAAGATCAATCGATCTGGTCATTAATATGCTAAGTATCAGTGACCAGGACCCTTTTGAACTTTCCCGGAATATTAAAGCAATCTACCCTGAAAAGCCCATTGTAATTCTCTCCCCTGATTCAAGGGAGAATTCCCGCAGGCTGAAAAATGAAGATCTTTCCTGTATAGATTATGTTTTTACCTGGCTGGGAAGTACAGACATCCTGCTTCCTGTCATCAACCTGATAGAGGATAAACTGAACGTTGATGAAGACAGCAAGGTCGAAGGAGTGCAATCATTACTTTTAATTGAAAACTCATCCAGGAAGTCTTCAGTCTATCTGCGCCATCTGTACCGGATTATTCTGGAACAGTCAAGGGAGTACATGATCGAAGGACTTAACGAGCATCAGAAAATGATGCAGATGCGAGGCAGACCTAAAATTCTTTTAGCCAATGATTATAACGAAGCATTGCTTCTGTTCGGGAAGCATAAGGGACAACTGCTGGGTGTAATCGCAGATGTTGACCTTTCCCGCAATAAACCCGGAACCACAGTCAGCATTGAGGAGTTTCTGGGTGAGATTAAGAGGCATGATCCCGCCATCCCTGTATTGATACAGTCTGATGATCCTGAAAATGAAAGATATGCGAATGAGTACGGAAGCGGATTTTTAAACAATAATTCAAAAACCCTCCCACTGGAATTAAAGTCGCTTCTTAAGAAACAGTTCTCTTTTGGCGATTTTATCTTCACTGATCCTGAAACGGGAATGGAAATTGAACGGGTCTCCGATCTGCAGAGCTTCCAGCGCAAGCTTTTTGAAATTCCGGATGACTCACTCCGTTATCATTTTTCGAGAAATCATCTGTCCAAATGGCTGTATGCACGCGCTTTATTTTCGCTGGCTGAGTTTCTCAGGGAAATCAGTCTCGATGATTTTCCCAGTTTAGATCAGGCGCGCCGGTTTATTTTCGATGCCATTGCCAATTTCAGGCTTAACAAGGGTCATGGGGTTATCGCCGAGTTTTACCGTGAGCATTTTGACGAGTATTTTACTTTTACGAGAATCGGGGAGGGTTCAATAGGAGGGAAAGCCCGCGGACTGGCTTTCCTTGATTCCATGATAAAGCAAAATCAGTATTTTGAGAGTTTCGAAGATACGGTTGTATCAATCCCGAGGACGGTTGTACTGAGTACAGACGTCTTCGATGAATTTATGACACAAAACAGCCTTTACGAAACCGGCCTGTCACATAAAAGTGATAAAGAAATATTGGATGCTTTTGTGATGGCAAGGCTGCCGGTAAGAATCCATAAAGATCTGTTTGTTTTCATCTCAATAATAAATGGACCGGTTGCAATACGTTCATCAAGTTTGCTGGAAGATTCACATTATCAGCCATTTGCCGGAATTTATTCGACATATATGATCCCGAAGGCGGCGGATGAAGGGGTGATGCTTGAATTACTCAGTGTTGCAATCAAGAGTGTTTTTGCTTCAGTTTTCTTCAAAGACAGTAAGGATTATATGACGGCCACCGGCAACAATGTCGAAGAAGAAAAAATGGGTGTCGTTCTTCAGGAAGTGTGCGGGCAGCAGTATGGAAACAGGTTCTATCCGACTGTTTCAGGAGTTGCACGGTCCATTAATTTCTATCCCATTGAACCTGAAAAATCGGAAGACGGTTTTGTTAGTCTGGCCTTTGGCCTGGGAAAATATATCGTTGACGGAGGCAATGCCCTGAGGTTTTCGCCTGCATTCCCTAAAAAGATCCTTCAGCTTTCAGATACCAAAATGGCTTTGCGCGAAACACAGCACGAGTTCTACGCCCTTGATCTTGACCCTTCGAGTTTTGTTCCCAGCACCGACGATACCGTAAACCTGCTCAGACTGAAAATCAGCGACGCTGAAAATGACGGCTCACTTAAATTTGTTGCTTCCACATATGACCACCAGAATGATGTTTTAAGAGACGGTACGCAGGATGAAGGAATGAGAGTGATTACCTTTTCCAATATCCTGGGAAACGATCTTTTTCCCCTGGCTGACATCCTGAAAGCTATTCTCCGGACAGGACAACAACAACTTAACAACCCGATAGAGATTGAATTTGCCGTAAATATTGATCCCGCGCGGAAGAAGCCGGTCAATTTCAATCTCCTGCAAATACGGCCGATCGTCGAGATCAGCGAATCGATAAAATATAAGCTGGAGGACATTCCCCGGTCGGATACGATCATCTTCTCAAACTCTGCCCTTGGAAACGGCAGTATTAACGGTATATGTGATCTGGTATATGTAAAGACCGAGAATTTTGATGCTTCAAGAAATCAGGATATTGCCGCAAAACTCAATGAGATAAACGATGAGTTTTTAAGGGAGGAGAAAAATTACGTACTGATCGGACCTGGCAGATGGGGATCAGCTGATCCATGGCTTGGAATACCCATTAAGTGGCAGCAGATATCTGCCGCCCGTGTTATAATTGAATCAGGACTGGAAAACTACCGGATTGATCCGAGCCAGGGAACTCACTTTTTCCAGAATCTGACAGCTTTCGGAGTAGGGTATTTTACAATAAATCCCTTTCTCGGCGAAGGATATACCGATTTTAAGTTTTTATCAGATGCCGAACCTGTTTTCGAGGATTCCAACTTACGGCATATCAGATTTTCCGGTCCGTTAGTTATAAAGATCGATGGCAGAAAGAAAATTGGTGTTATTTTGAAGCCGGATTGCAAATCCCTGGAACCATGACCGCTTCTGCCATTTATCGAGAATGACAAACTCACACATGATTAATAAGCCTGGAAAATAATCTACCCCGAATTACTTATGGAACGCTCCTCCTTTTTCAAACTTTCAGCGTCACTGCTCACTCTCACGCTCTTACTTGGCTCCTGCACACAGGATAATAGTCAGGCCAATGAAATAAAACGCTGGGAAAAACAGGCCGCAGAGGTAACGATAATACGTGATAGTTATTCTGTACCGCATATCTACGGAAAAACTGATGCGCTTGTGGTTTTCGGTTTAATGTATGCACAGTGTGAAGATGATTTTAACAGGGTTGAAACAAATTATATCAGCTCAATGGGGCGCATGGCGGAAGTAGAAGGGGAATCTCAGCTATTTACTGACCTGAGGATGAAACTGTTTATCGATACCGAAGAAGTTAAAAAGGAATATGAGAATTCTCCCCGGTGGCTTAAAGAGCTAATGGATGCTTTTGCTGACGGGGTCAACTATTATCTCTTCAAGCATCCCGAAGTAAAACCAAGGTTGCTGTCCCGTTTTGAGCCATGGATGGCATTGACATTCAGTGAGGGAAGCATAGGAGGTGATATTGAAACTATTCCGGTCAGTGCATTAAAAATGTTTTATGGAGCCAAAGCGATAGCGGAGAGCAAAGAAGAAATATCCGGGGCGGAATACGATGCAAAAGGATCAAACGGGTTTGCAATCTCACCAACGATAAGTGCTTCGGGGAATGCTCTGTTACTTATTAATCCTCACACCTCATTGTTTTTCAGACCTGAAGTGCACATGGTCAGCGACCAGGGATTGAATTCATACGGTGCAGTTACCTGGGGGCAATTCTTTGTTTATCAGGGATTTAATGATCATTGCGGGTGGATGCATACTTCAAGTGCCGCTGATGTTATTGATTACTATCTGGAGACGGTGGTTGAGAAAGATGGGAAGTATTATTATAAATACGGAAATGAACAGAGGCCCTTTACAGAAAAGAAAATCAGTCTGAACTATAAAGAAAATGGCAATATTCTGAGTAAAGAGATCACTGTTTATTACAGTCATCACGGTCCTGTCATCAGGACACAGGATGACAAATGGGTTACAGTAAAGTTGATGGTTGAGCATGAGAAGGCCCTTACTCAATCATACATGCGGACAAAGGCTGGCAGTTATGAAGAATTTAACAAAGTCATGGAGTTAGGAACAAACTCTTCAAATAATACTGTGTATGCTGATAAGGATGGGAACATAGCATATTATCATGGAAATTTCATGCCTGTAAGGGATCCGAAATTTGACTGGTCGCAGCCGGTTGATGGCTCTGATCCCGAAACGGAGTGGAAGGGGTTACACCCCATTGATGAGATGATCACGATTAAGAATCCTGCAAATGGATGGATACAGAACTGTAACTCGACACCTTTCACCGCCAGTGGCGACAATAGTCCGAAGAAAGAAAATTATCCTGCATATATGGCTCCGGATGCCGAGAATCCGAGGGGATTACATGCTGTCAAAGTGTTACAGGACAGGACCGATTTTACAATTGAAAAGTTGATAGGTGCAGCTTACGATTCCTATCTGACTGCTTTTGAAAATATGATTCCATCGCTTGTAAAAGCATATAAGCATAATTCATTAGCTGATCAGGATCTCAGGAAGAAACTGGCTGAACCGATTGAGATGCTTGATAAGTGGGACTTGCGATATTCATTGACATCTGTTCCAACTTCACTGGCCATTTATTACGGACAGGAACTGATGGCTGCACCGGTTGAGCCGGCAAATGATACAGTAAGTTCTTCCTTTATGGGAAGAACTGAAGAACAGCAGCTTGAAGCTTTGGCGGTAGCTATAGGAATACTTGACGCTGATTTTGGCACCTGGAAGACTCCATGGGGAGAAATAAACAGGTATCAGCGTCTCACGGGGGACATAGTTCAGCAGTTCAATGATGAAAGCCCCAGTCTGTCTGTACCTTTTGCTTCCTCAAGGTGGGGTTCTCTGGCCTCGTTTCAGAGTCGCAGGTATCCGGGAACGAAAAAGATGTACGGCACCAGCGGCAACAGCTTCGTGGCTGTGGTTGAATTTGGCGATAGCATAAAGGCTAAAAGCATACTGGCAGGCGGGATAAACAGCAATCCCGGTTCAGTTCATTTTGATGACCAGGCGCTTATGTATACCCAGGGATTATTCAAGGATGTCCGGTTTTATATTGAGGATGTAAAGAAAAATTCGGAAAGAAGTTATCATCCGGGAGAGTAGTTTTCAAATCACAGGAATTTATGCCGGTTGCAGTGGAATAGCCCAAAAATCTGGCAAAACAGCAAGAAATATTAACAACTAAACTTAACAACTTGTTAATAAAATTGTTTATATTTGAGAAAAGAATACTTTTGTAACACAATTAATAAACCCTCCTTAAACCCGCAAAGTAATGGATACTAACAGTATAATTAGCAAAAACATCAAGGATTTGCGTGTTAAGTTTGGTTATACACAAGCTTTCATAGCTGAATACCTTAACTTAACAGCTGCTGCTGTTAATCAATACGAAAACGATGCACGAACAATTCCTACCTCAGTTATCGAAAAACTAGCGATACTATTTGACGTTGAAGAATACGATTTATACGAAGAAAATCCTGAAAAACGTCAACTAACTTCATCATTTGCCTTTCGTGCTGGCGAACTGTCTGCACTGGATATGCAGAGTGTTAGTAAGTTTAAAAAGGTAATTCTCAATTATCTTAACATGTCTTTAGCTCGAGCAAATGGATAATCAGTTTGTAAATCTTGAGTTACATGCTAACGATTTTAGACAGCAGAACGGTTTAAACTTGACTGAGGCTATTCGGATTAAGAGCTTATTACAGAAATTAAATATTCTAACGGTATATCTTCCCCTTAGTACTGATTTCTCAGGGATGGCGGTAAAATTTGCGTCTAACGAAAATCCGAAACGTTTTCTTTTGATAAACTGTAATCATACAATTGGGCGGCAGCATTTTACAATATGTCATGAATTGTATCACCTTTATTATCAAATTGACTTTAAATCTGAAAAGAGTAACGCAGGGACTTTTAATAAATCGGGGGATCCTGAGGAATATAATGCTGATATTTTTGCCTCTTTTTTGTTACTACCTACAAACGGAGTTCTGCAGCTCATTCCTGAAGGCGAGAGGGTAAAAAACAAAATTACTTTAAAAACTATTTTGGCAATTGAACATTACTACTCCTGCTCCAGAAATGCTTTGCTTAACAGGCTTTATAATATGAAGTTAATTGATAGAGAAACAATTACAGAAAATAAAAAGGATGTTATTAAGTATGCTACTCTCTACGGCTATAATACTGACCTATATCAACCTGGGAATGAAGGTATGGTTATAGGTGATTACGGAAGCCTTGCACGTGAGTTATTTGATCAGGGAATAGTATCAGAGAGTTCATATTTTACGCTTCTTGAGGATCTTGGCATTGACTTATCTCAACTTGATCATTTAAATAGTAATGAGTAAGTCTGCAATATTAATATTGCTTGATGCAGATGTTATATCACATTTCATTTGCTGTAATGAAATCTTATTTTTACACAAAATTCTTGAACCACACCCTATAGCCATTTTAGATAATGTTTACAAAGAAGTTGCCCGTATTCCTTCTCGAAAAGTAATACTTGACAACTTATTGAAATCAATCCGAGCAGTTAGTATAATGTCATTCCCTATCGGGGATATTGAAATAAAGAAAGAATTTGCCTTAATTAAAAAGATTAATCCTTTAATTGGAGAAGGAGAGAGAGCATGTATGGCAGTAGCAAAATATAACAAAAACATTATAGCTAGCAGTAATTTTCGTGATATTGCTCCCTACTGTAAATCAAACAATATTCTCTTTCTTGGGACCTTGGATATCTTAGCATTCGCTCTTCAAAAAGGTATTTTTGATCCTGCAAGATGTAATAGATTTATAACTACAGCAAGGGCAGTAAATAAAGCGAGATTTCCGTCTTATGTAAATACTATAGCTGATTATATAGTCCCTGATCTTAGTTTTATTTAACTACTAATTTTCTAGTTATTTACACACCATCTTAAATCTTGAGTAAAGGGATTAAGTTGATGATAACAACCACCGACCATAATTATTTCGTACCAATTATCATAAATCCCTCCAAAACCTAGCAAGAACCTAGCAAGAACCTAGCAAGAAACAAAAAATCACCTACAAAATAAATTGTAAGTGATTGATTATATGGTTGTCCCGTCAGGTCTCGAACCTGCCTTATAACAGCTTAATAATTAGTATATTAAAGAACATTGCCAGTGTGAGGTCTCGAATAATACTCCTCTTTGGCATCTTGGCCAAATTGTTTATTCCGGACAAACTGCCCCCCCATTCCGGTGAAAATTACACCCCCTTGTCCTTGGGGACTATAGATGACCATCATGACGGTAGTCTGCTATACCAAGAACAATCAACATTAATACGATTGAACCAATGATATAAAATGGAACATATTTATTCCAACTTTTATACTTGTCGCTTGCATTATCAAATTTGTCAAATACTTTCATATAATGCTCTCTCCTATATAAAGCAAAATAGTTGAAAACCGCTAACACCACCATCAATATTAAAACGTAATACTTCTTTCCAAAAAGTAAAAGCGGCTTAAAAAAATCTATTATCAAAAGAATAGAAAAAATATTCATAAATAGTAGCAATATAGATCCTAGAAAAGAAAAGAGAACAGGCATGCTATCCCTTTTTCTTTGATAGAATTTATAAATCCTATAGTTTAAATAATAATACCAAATCATATTTTCAATTTTATAATTATGGTTTATTCCAAAAGTCATACCCTGTATATTCAAGAAATATTTTCCCTCCAAAGTAAAGCCCAGATACAACCCATCCTCCTCCAGGAATAAAAGCGACACCTCCCATTATTAAGTCGAGACCTCCTTCGCCTATAAGGCTCTTCTGGCCATTTCTTATCTCAAAAGCAGTAATACCAACTCCTAACACTCCTGTAACAATTCCTCCTACCTTTAAAGCTTTAGTTGCGCCACTAACAAACTTGGTCGATGTATATACACTACCTCCTGGAACTTTAAACATCACTTGACTCGGCTTCACTAATGAGTTTGTATTTGTATAGGCTAAAGTTCTTGACAAGGCTCTACTGCCTGAATACTTCATTCCTGCAACCGAAAAACCTGCTCCGTTCAGATTATTGCTAACACTGTTCCAAAGGTCTCCACCAACAATGCCCCCTTGTCCTGTGGGAAAAAGATTGAAAAAATCATAAAATTTATAATAAGAACGATTCGCAATCAAATATCCCACCCCAACCTTTTGTGCAAATACCATATATGCTACGCCCCCTGCATTGTCTTGATCCCATTGTTCAAATTCACAATTAAAAGCAATCGAATTGGCAAATTCAAAGACCTGATCACTTGTTGGTGCTATGGGGACAGTTTCTATACCTCCATGATAGTACTTGCCGTTTTTAGGGTTATAATATCCTAAAGGTCCCAGACCATTTGTACTGCCAAAGACCGGGTCAATAAAATTACTTACTTCAGAAGACCATGGTAAATATTGACCTCTATAGTCAACCGAGTTCCCTTCATACCCATAATGATCCTTAAGGAATTGATAATATGGGGATATCATTGAATATCCACTCGGATCTGTATACTTCAATGGATTATTAATACAGTAACTGTACCCATTCAATGTCTGTGAGTTATCAGGCGACTGAATGATGGGGTCAACTGACAGAAATCTGCTTATTACTGGGTCATACATTCGTCCATTCATATTGATCAGACCGAACTCATCAAGATGCTCATGACCTGTATATCCCCTGTCGATAAGTGTTGGTGCAGGAACGTTATTAAAGGTCCAGTCCGTAGGATTTCTCCTTCGTCCCCACGGATCAAAAGAATACTGCTCCGCATAACTGCCATCAAGGTTCATGAGACCGATTATTGATCCCAAGATAATCAGTTTCCGTGAAATATGTAGTAACATTCTCTCCCTGTTTTACCAAGATGGCTGCCAAACCATACGGACTGTTTATATAGTGAATCTGCCTCGTGCCTGACGGTTTGACCTCTTTCTCATAACCGGGAGAGTAGTACTTTGTCTCAGCAAGTGTCTGATTATTAAACAGAACAGATTTTATTCGTTGGTTATCTGGGCCATACGTCAATTGTGCGGTGTAAGGTGCGTGGAGAATTTCTGTCGTCAAATTGTGTGCATTATAAGAAATTGTATCTGAAATAGAACTCTGACTGCCTGTAAGACTTATAAGTGCATTGACTTTTGGACTTTGGTAAGTGAAACTTCCTATACCTGTTTTATAAGATATATTCCCATTTGGCATATAATTGTAACTAAGTAAAGGAGTTGACCCAACCCGACTGGTATGTAACCTGTTCATTTCATCATATGTGAACGATTCAATCAAGGTGTCTTGATCATAAGTCCTCTTGAAACTACGGGTTGTAAGATTTCCTGAATACTGATCGAACAAAAATGATTGTTCGCCAATACCAGTAAGAATTTTTGTCACAAAACCCTTTGGATCATATTCAAAGGTCTTTGTCAATCCAAGTGTTCCAAGTGAAAAATTAATGGGTTGCCCCCATGAATTAACACTGTTTACCTTCCAGAGCGTAACACCTGAGTTCTTTATCTCATTAAGGTATCCATCTGAATTATATTGGTTAGTGATCACAATCCCCGAAGGATAGGTAACAGTAGTATTACGGCCCCAAGTGTCATAAGCAAAGCCTGTTGTTAAACTCTGATCGCCCGGAATAGATTCTGTTAGCTGGGTTACTTGGCCATGACTGTCATAGGAATAAGAGTGTGTAATCCCATTGGGCCCTGTAATAGTCTGTATCTGACCAACTCCATTCCCGGATGGAACATAGCTATAGCTTGTATTTCCATCGGTGCTGGTCATCAATTCAGGCTGACCCAGGAGATTATACTGAATGGTCAAGGTATCCTTTGCATCCCTTTGCTCTATAAGTTCCCCAAAATTGTTATAAATATAAGACACCGTGCCTGAATTTGGATTGGTAACAGAAGTTTGCCTTCCAACATTATCAAAATTCATCGTTACAGTAGTTCCTGCTGTCGAAATGCTTCTCACCTGTCCGCTGCTGTGATATGAATAATTAATAATATTGTCATTGTTTTCCTTTACCTGCATTACCTTACCTGCAGCATCAACTTTTGAAGTCTTGGTCTGATCGGCAGGATTTGTCACAGTGGTAAAACCAAGATCATATGTAATGG
The DNA here is from genome assembly GCA_038248855.1 of Bacteroidales bacterium. Lineage (GTDB taxonomy): Bacteria > Bacteroidota > Bacteroidia > Bacteroidales > VadinHA17 > SR-FBR-E99. Next base: position 34,620 of record JBBRXA010000027.1, read on the forward strand.
ATGTTGTCAGGCCATTGTTTGTCTCGGAAGAGGTTCTTCCGTACTCTGTAAATACCGGTTGAAAATTGCACAGGGTAACGGTTGAAAACTGCACAGCTTACCAAAGAAAATTAACTTGCCTTTCA
>JBBRXA010000028.1:0-33345 GCA_038248855.1 Bacteroidales bacterium
ATGCCTATATAATTCATTAACAACATCATGCTGTTGTTCAGGTGTCAACTGCTTAAACCCTTGAATCAATTCTTCTGTTATCATTTTTACTGTATCTTCCTTCAAATATAAACAAAACAGTTGTATAATTAAACTAAGCCATTTAGAATTAATCAAGTTACAAATTTGGAACAATCTGGTTTACATATTTAGAGTAAATAGTTTTTAAAAAATGGAAAGAAAAAAATATCAATTGATTAATCTGATCAAACTGCGGGCATAGTATGAATGTTTCCATACAAATTCCTTACCTATTTTCTCTGAATTGTGTAAATTTATCAATCCGTTGGTCTTCGAAGCAGATGAGCAGAAAATTGTTTTGCAGGGGTCAGTATCGTCGGAATAAACAGAGGATGTAAGAAAAGGATAGCCAGATTACGAATTATGAAAGGCCTGCGGTACTTGCAATCCTATGAGATTGAAGTTCGAGCTTGCATTGTTGCTTAGATTGCAGGTAATGAAAAGGTATAAGGTGTTTTGGTTAAAATATTATTATATGAGAACCCAGATTCCTTTGGTGATACTGATAGTTTCATTAGTATCTGTTAGTTGTAATGACAATACAAGTGCAAATAAGGGAAAAGCCAACAATGTAAAAAGCGATCTATTTGCGCATGTGCTTAGGTTACCTGCGACAGGGGAAGATACTCTTAAAGCATCTTATTTTGCCGATACAATAATATATGTACCCCTGGAAACAAATGAGGAATCGCTCATTCGTATGATTGAAAAAATATGGGTAAATGATTCACTCGTACTGATTTATTGCGAACAGGCCGGTATATTACTGTTCCGGCATAACGGACAGTTTATAAGAAAAATAGGCAAACGAGGGAAAGGGCCTGGGGAATATGGGAAGATATTTCATTTTGATGTGATAAGGGATACTATTTATGTGTCTCCTGTTGGTAAACGAGCTTTTATCAGGTACACATTCGACGGCGTTTTTTGCGATGAGATCAAATTGAATTATGAACCAGTGTTCTTCTTTATTCAGAGATATAGCGCAAAATAAGAGAAAAGTTGAAGGAGCTTCGTTTTGGCTTGACAAGTTAAAAATAGAGCAGGGAGATAACTCGATTATTGTTTTAATAAAAATAAAATCTGTAATATAATGAGTGAAAATTTCTCCAAAATTACGGGGAAGGATATAAAGAACAGTCTTGTAAATTTATCACAGCTAACCTTTGAGGTTACGGATGTATGTAATCTTCGTTCTAAATATTGTGGTTACGGTGGCTTTACAAGGGATATACCATAGAAATAGAAAAGAATATGATATGAGAAATCGCATCCCTTTCGTAATAATTGTAGTTGTATTATTACTTGTCGGCTGCTCTGGAAACGAGAATTCGAAGAAGGGGAAAAACAGCAATTTAAAAAACGTTCCATTTGCGCAGGTGCTCAGCTTTCCTGCGACAGGGAAAGACACTCTTAAGGCCTCTTTGTTCGCTGTTACCGTAATTTTCATTCCTCTTGAAACAATTGAAGAATCGTATATCCAATATATTGAGCAAGTTTGGATGAATGATACTGTTATCCTTATAGACACAGGAGGGAAGGTTTTAATGTTTCGGCAAGATGGGAAGTACATAAGACAAATTGGGAAACAAGGGCGAGGTCCGGGTGAGTATTTAAGCATCTTTCATTTTGATGTGATCCGCGACACCATTTATATTTCTTCTTCAGGCAGGAGGGGATTTCTCAGATATAAACTAAACGGTGCTTTTTGTGATGAAATAACGCTTGATTACCAACCTGCATATTTTAGCACTACAGCTGATCAGAAACTTGCATGTTATGTCCACCCGGATGGCAAAATATATGTATATAACAAAAACTTCTCAGCGGCGCCTGATACTATTATTATCGAGTATGGTGTAACAATAGGAAGGCGTAGGTATATAGAAGGACTAAGAGCTGGCTATAGTTACTTGCAGAAAACCCCATCAGGATTACTCTTTAATAGTTTTTTAAGTGACACTATCTGGAACATCACTGGTGATAAGAAAGAGCCTGCTTTCATTCTCGATATAAAAGACAAATTATTGCCATACGACAAACAGATTGAAGTGACAATAACGAAAAACGCCACAAGAAATTAGTTCCTATGAAACCCACATGATTGGCTAAATCACAGACACGAATTAATATAATTTACAATCATGTGCGGTTCCATCATACCATTAAAATCAAAATTATATTATGATGAAAAACCTGACAAAAATCCTGCTTATGGCATTTAGCGCTGTCATCTCTTCCTGCAGCAATGAAGAGAAATTATTTCTGGTATCCGGATATTCGGCTGAAAACCAGTCTGATGTAAAGTTGTATAAGATTACTTCGGAAGGTATTCCGGAGATATTGTCTGAATTCACCTGCGGGGAGAATCCGTCATTTTTCACCGCTGGCGGGCAGGGACTTTACTATTTTGTAAATGAGGTGGACTCCTTCAGTAACAAACCCGGGGGAGGGATAACAACCCTGAGACTTGATCCGGTGACCAATGAAATTACCAGGATGGGCACCATGAATCAGGGTGGCGGGGGACCGTGTCATGTGATCATGACCGATGATAAAAAATATCTCCTGACAGCAAATTACGGCAGCGGATCACTTTCCGTGGTTTCCGTAAATGACTCGGGGATACCCGAGAAGGTTACTGATAAACTGCTCTTCGGTGAAAAATCGCATCCGCATATGGTCATCTTAAACCCTGTTAAGCAGGTCTATTATATGTCTGATCTGGGATTGAACAGAATCTACATCTTCAGGTCGGAAATCAACGAGGGCATCCTCCTGGGAGATGAAACAACTTTCATTCAGATGGAAGAGGGCAGTGGACCCCGGCACATGGTTCTTGACAAAGCCTGCAGAAACCTTTATGTCATAAATGAACTGAATTCTACCGTTTCGGTAATTGATATTACGGTTAAAGTTCCGGTACTTAAACAGACCATAAGTACTTTGCCTGAGGGTTACTCAGAGACGAGTTACTGTGCTGATATTCATATGGCTCCATCAGGAAAATTTCTTTACGGTTCCAACCGGGGACATAACAGCATAGTAACCTTCGGAGTTGCAGTCAATGGTACTCTCACCCTGGCAGGTAATACTCCCTGTGGCGGCGACTGGCCGAGAAATTTTGCAGTTGCACCCGGAGGCAAATTTTTTGTTGTTGCCAACCAGAGGTCAGGAGAGGTATCTTTAATCCCAGCCTATGGAAAGGGTAAGCCTGAGAGCATTACGGCGCTGAAAATGAACACACCGGCCTGCATTAATTTTTTAAGGTAGATATTTTTCACTTTTCTTCTTGCATAATGATCATATGTTCATTATCTTTGTAAAGAACAAATGATCATAACTCATGTCGCCTCGTCCAAAAAGGTTGCGGAGGATAAGTAATCCGCCAATTATATCAGGGTTTAAGCCTTATGGGGGCAGTGCCTCTGATAACCCTGCAGGTTCTGTATTTCTTCATTATGAGGAATATGAGGTTTTGAGGTTATGTGATTTTAAGATGCTTAACCATAACCAGGCTTCTGTAATTATGGATATTTCACGTCCCACCTTCACCCGTATTTATGCAGGGGCGAGAGCTAAAATTGCTGAAGCGCTGGTGACCGGCAAACAGATAATTATTGAAGGCGGAAAGATATATTTTGACAGTGAGTGGCATGCTTGTTTATCCTGTGGCTGCTTTTTCAATCAGCCTGATAAAATCGAAAAACCTGTCATTTGCCCTTTATGCGGGAGCAATAAAATTGATCATTGTGCGGAAGCACCGGAGCCGGAAATAGATTTTCATCCCCATTGTGATGATCAATGCATATGCATGAGATGTGGTTATGAAAAGCCACATGTTCCGGGGAATCCCTGCAAGTATGAACAGTGTCCGGAATGCGGTACTCACCTGGTAAGAAAGGATATGCTTGAAAAGAGAAACAAATAAACTGCAATGATATGAAAGTATCTATTACAAGTACAGGCAATAGCCTGGAGAGTAAATTAGACCAACGCTTCGGCCGTTGTGCCTTTTTTGTTATTTATGATACAGACACTAAAGGAATAGAGTTCATCCCAAATCCGAACAAGGATGTGGAAGAGGGTGCTGGCCCGGCTTCGGTTCAGCTGGTGGCATCAAAAAATGCTGAGAAGATTATTTCAGGCGAGTTTGGAATAAAGATTAAGTCACTCCTTGACAGCCTGAAAATACAGATGATAGTGTATAAAGAGCCGGGAAAGAGTATCCAAAGCATTATAAACATGTTGAACAATTAATTATTAACCTAAAAACGAAAGTTATGCCAGGATTAGATCAGACAGGTCCGCGGGGACAGGGATCCACGACGGGTCGCAGGAGGGGACGATGCGCCAATGCAGGTGCAGCTATTAAGAAGGGCGGAGGAACAGCCTCTCAGCCTGAGGATGAAAAGATTCCGGGAGGAATTGCCGGAAGGGGGAACAGGCAAAGTTCAGGCCGTGGCATCGGTGGCCGTGGTGGTGGACGTGGCGCTGGGCAGGGACGGGGCCAGGGGCAGCAGAACCGCATCAGGGGTGGTGTTTAAAGCCGGGGAGAGAGGCTCCGCGGCCTCCCTTTCTCTTAATTCAGATATAAATTATAACATAAATTCAATTATGAAAAAACGTATTGCCATTCCCCTTGAGAACGGGATGTTATGTTCACACTTTGGTCATTGCGAACAGTTTGGTATTTATGATACCGATAATAATACAATAATTTCTGATACGTTACTTACACCTCCACCGCATGAACCCGGTCTGCTCCCCGCATGGATAGCAGAAAGAGGCGTGACGGACGTGATTGCCGGAGGAATGGGACAAAGAGCCATTGATCTTTTCAATAATCATAAGATCAATGTGTTTGTTGGAGCACCCCTGAAAAATCCAAAGGACCTGGCAACAGACCTCATAAATGGAAAACTCCAGGCCGGGGCAAACTATTGCGATCACTAAACGTACTTTTCTGATGATGACTTTCGGTCCTGTATCATCAAGAAGACTTGGTAAGAGCCTGGGTATAAACAATATTGTATCACCCAAAGTATGCTCCTATAACTGCGTCTATTGTCAGGCTGGGCAAACATCAAAAGTATCATCAAAAAGAGGTGAGTTTTATAAGCCTGAGGTCATTTACAAAAGTGTCGCCAGCCATCTAGGTCAGCTCAGCCGGGACAACTTTCCGGATTATCTCACTTTTGTCTCCAACGGAGAGCCGACACTCGATAAAAATCTTGGGGAGTCGATAGCCCTGCTGAAAAGTTTTCAGATCCCTGTCGCAGTGATCTCCAACGCGTCAATTTTGAACCAAGGAAAGGTCATGGATGACCTCCTGCAGGCTGACTGGGTATCGCTAAAGATGGATGCAGGTGATAGTGAGCGATGGCAATACGTAAACCGTCCTGCCACAGATATGGATTTCGATATCATCATTAATGGAGATTAAATAGCATCAGGTTGCCAAAATAATAAAAAATAAATCTATGAGTAAAATCAAGATAGGAATAATCATATGTGACAGGTATCACACATGCGCAGGGGGTAAATGTTTCCGGGCTGTACGGAACCGTGAAGGAGCTTTTGAAAGGTACAGGGGGATTGATGTGGAAGTGGCTGCATTCACAACATGCGGAGGCTGTCCCGGTGGTAATGTTGAATATGCCCCTGAAGAGATGATAAAGAACGGAGTGACTGTGATACATCTGGCAACGGGATTAGTGGTGGGTTATCCCCCCTGCCCCAGGATAGATTATTTTTCAAGATTTATCCCTGAGAAGTATGGAATTGAGGTGGTTGTGGGCACTCACCCTATACCGCAGAAATATTACATCACTCACATGAACCTTGGTACCTGGAAAAGCGCCATGATGCAGAAAGCCATACAGCCGACACTTGCTGATGAGGCACTGAGGGTGGCCTACGATTAACACGGGATAATGATAATAGCAATAGCAAGCGGGAAAGGCGGTACAGGCAAGACCTTTCTCGCAACTAATATTTTTAAGGTACTTGCAAACAGGGGCGAAAAGGTTACACTAGTAGACTGTGATGCCGAAGCGCCAGATGCAGTTCTGTTCTTTAATCCTGATGTTATTGCAGAAAGGAAGATAACACATCAGGTACCTGTCATCAACAAGGAAGCATGTACATTCTGCGGCAGATGCAGCGAGTGGTGCCATTATCATGCTATATTCTATGTTCCGTCTGCAAATGTTATAGAAGTTATTGAGAACCTCTGCCATGGATGCGGTGCATGTCTTTTTGCCTGCAATACAGGAGCTATTACAGAGAAACCGGTACCATTGGGCACTGTGACCTTATACGCACATTCTGATCATGCTTCAATTATTGAAGCACGAATGAAAGTCAATGAAATGTCACCGGTTAAAGTTATCAAAGCAGCAATAAAAGATGCAGGGGACGAGGGGATCATTATCCTCGATTCACCTCCCGGTACTGCATGTCCTTTTGTCCAGGCTGTAGACACGGCAGACTATGTGATCCTCGTTACCGAGCCAACCCCTTTCGGGCTGAGTGATCTGAGGCAGAGTGTGGAAACGCTAAGGATTATGGGCAAAGCCTTTGGTGTAATAATAAACAGGTCGGATGTAGGTAATAACGGAGTCAGAAGCTACCTGGAGGAGGAGAACATTTCACTTCTTCTGGAGATACCGTATGACAGAGAGATTGCACATCTCTATTCTGAAGGAAAGATAGCCGCAGATTATGAACAAGGATTGAAAGAGCGGCTGGAGTCCGTGACAGAAAAACTGATTGTGAGATATGGAACTGGCAGTAATAAGCGGTAAGGGAGGCACAGGGAAGTCAAGTATAGCCGCCGCCTTTGCTACAATGGCTGAGAAAGTGGTTGTGGCAGACTGCGATGTAGATGCGGCAAATCTGTACCTTCTCTTTCAACCGGTACATGAGAAGGAGGTAATTTATATCGGGGGTTATAAGGCACTGATTAATCCTGCGCTCTGTACAAACTGCGGATTATGTGAAAGCTACTGCCGGTTTGATGCAATAAAAGAGAATGAGGGCAGATTGAATGTTTCTGAGACTGCCTGTGATGGCTGTTATCTGTGTACTCATATCTGCCCGACCAAGGCAATAACAATGGTACACAGCAACAAAAGCCGGATGTATTCGGGATCCTTTCGTAACGGAGCGATGGTCTATGGCAGGCTGGCTCCCGGAGAGGAAAACTCAGGCAAACTAGTAAGTATGGTTCGCAACGAGGCAAAACTGGTCGCTTCTCGAAAAGTGCTGGATACTATAATCCTTGATGGACCCCCCGGCATTGGTTGTCCGGTTATCTCAACAGTGACCGGTGTCGACCGCATTGTAATAGTAACCGAGCCTACTATCTCAGGCCTTAGCGACCTGGTAAGGGTACATGCTGTTGCCATGAAATTCACCGGTGAGGTGGGGGTAATAATCAATAAGCATGACCTTAACCGGGAGATGTCAGCCAGAATTGAGGCTTGGTGCCTCGAAAACGGGAGCATGGTACTTGGTCTTCTTCCTTTTGAGCCAAAGATGACTGAGGCAATGGTAGCAGGCAAGAGTATCATTGAAATGTATCCTGCATTAGAGATAAGTCGTTTGCTGTCAGATATATGGAATGATATTAAAAAATATAAGAAGAATGAATGAACTATTTGAGAAGATACCTATGGAAGGTGTCAGGAACATTATTGTAGTGGCCTCTGGCAAAGGTGGAGTAGGGAAATCAACTGTAGCCGTAAACCTTGCTATTGCCCTGGCAAGGAACGGGATGAAGACGGCGCTTGTGGATGCTGATATTTTCGGTCCGTCAATACCAAGGATGTTAGGTATGGAAGATGCAAGACCTGACGTTACGACAATCGGAGACAAGGAGATGATCTTTCCGATTGAGAAATTCGGCATAAAGATCATCTCGATAGGATTTTTCATTGACCGCAGTAAGTCGCTTATCTGGAGAGGCCCCATGGCTGCCAACGCCGTGAAGCAACTCTTTGAGAATACTCAGTGGGGCGAAATTGACTATATGATTGTAGATTTCCCTCCGGGGACGAGTGATATACAGTTGACAACCGTGCAGAAGCTTAACCTGGCAGGTGCAGTTATTGTGACTACCCCTCAGGAGATAGCTCTCAATGATGCACGCAAGGCCTCCTCGATGTTTATGAACCCGGATCTGAAGGTGCCTGTTCTGGGTGTTGTGGAGAACATGTCATGGTTTGCCCCGGCTCAGCATCCGGAGGAACATTATTACATTTTCGGCAGAGGAGGAGGAATGAAACTGGCAAAAGAGTTTGACACCAGGCTGTTGTGCCAGATACCTCTGGTGATGGAGGTTGGCGAGGCTGCCGACAAGGGACGCAATATCTTCCAGCTAACCAGCAAGGTTGCTGTTGATGCGTTTGAGACCCTTGCCGGTCAGGTGATTGAGGCAGTTGAAACTAATAGTGCAAACAAATGATTATTAAGACTGATATGAAGAAGACAGATGTACTTGTAATAGGCGGCAGTGCTGCGGGAATGGTGGTTTCGCTTACGGGCAAATCAACCTATCCCGATAAGAGCTTTACAATGATCAAGAAACAGAAGGATGTGATGGTGCCATGTGGCATACCCTATATTTTCGGAACCCTTTCCGGTTCAGATCAAAACCTTATGCCCGTAGACACTATGATGGAAAAAGCAGGGGTCACCACCATTGCAGGTGAAGTCACAGCCATTGATACTGTGGGAAAGAATGTTACTCTGTCAGACGGAGAGAAGATAGGTTATCAGAAACTGGTCTTGGCAACAGGTTCAACACCGGTGCTGCCAAAATGGCTCAAGGGGGGTGAAAAAAACAATGTTTATGTTGTTCCCAAGGACAGGGTCTATCTTGATGAAATGAAAGAGAAACTCAGTAGCTGTAAAAGAGTCGTGGTAATTGGAGCTGGGTTCATAGGTGTAGAGTTCTCTGATGAATTTGTCAAGAGCGGACATGAGGTAACTCTTGTGGAAAAACTTCCTAATATTCTGGCAACGGCTTTTGATGCGGAACTTTCTGATAAGATCGCTGAATTGCTGACTGAGCGCGGAGTTAAAATTATTACAGGTGTAGGTGTTTCGGAAATACTGGGGGATAAAAAAGTTGAGTCGGTGAAACTTGAAAATGGTGATGTGTTAGGTGCTGATGCTGTGGTCCTTTCGATAGGGTATAAACCGAACAGTAAGCTGGCCGGAGACTCTTCCATTTTTGTTGATGAAAACAATTTCATTGCTGTGGATGAGTATATGCGTACCCATGTGGCGGATACCTTTGCAGTGGGGGACTGTGCTCAGAAGCGTGATTTTGTGACCCGCCGCCGTGTTCCAACCATGCTTGCTTCAACAGCTTGTGCGGAAGCGCGTATTGCAGGCATGAATCTATTTCAACTTAATACGGTTAAAACATTCTCCGGTACCATTGCTATTTATGCCACGGCCATTGGCGAAACCGGCTTTGGCACTGCCGGGCTTACTGAATCGGCAGCCCGGGCTGAGGACATTGACGTGCTTACCGGGTTATTTGAAGGTATTGACCGTCATCCGGGAACTCTTCCGGGAGCTCACAAACAAACAGTCAAACTGATTGCGGCACGGAATTCGGGCGTGATCATCGGTGGAGAGGTAATTGGCGGCCTGAGTGCAGGAGAACTTACCAATGTCATTGGAATGATAATTCAGAACAGAATGACAATTAATACATTGGTTATCACCCAGATCGGAACTCATCCATGTCTTACGGCCTCGCCTGCAGGTTATCCGCTTATCAAAGCTGCAGAGATTATTGACAAAAAAATGAAGAAGAGATAATGCTGGAATATACCTTTAAAACCAGGGTATTATATGCCGACACTGACCGGATGGGTTATCTCCACCATTCCAATTACCTGCGATTATTTGAGACAGCCCGGTGGGAGCTGCTCAGAAGTGCCGGCATACCCTATTCAATGATTGAGGCGGAGGGATTTATACTGCCTGTCACTGCAGCTTCAATTGTTTTTAAGAAGCCTGCTTTTTATGATCAGGGACTTGAGATAAACACCCGTCTTGTAACATTCCGGGGACCCAGAATCTTTTTTGAATACCGGATTACCGATGAAAATGGTGAAATGATTAACAGGGCGGCTGTCACAGTTGCATGTGCCAGATCAGCTGATGGCAAAGCCTGCCAGCCGCAGGGGTTGCTCAGGGAGCTTTCTGACCTTGTTATGAATTATCAAGGTCAGAAAGTTCTCCGAACACCTTAAATTTTCTTATTTTAAATAGGTATCCAGCCAGCCAAAGAACTCCTTCTGCCATATGACAGAGTTCTGCGGTTTGGTCACCCAGTGATTTTCATTTTCAAAAAACAGCAACCGGCTGGGCACTCCGCGCAGCTGTGCGGAGTTGAATGCTTCAAGACTCTGACTGTATGGTATGCGAAAGTCGTTGGCGCCGGTGATAATGAGAATAGGCGTATCCCATTTATCAACATTTGTGTGGGCCGAGAACTTGTTATAAGCTGCAGGCTGAGGCTTATCCCAGGGCGCACCGCCGTAGTCCTTGTTCGGATACCAGAGTTCCTCAGTTGATCCGTATTCCGCCACGTTATCATAAACGCCGCAGTGCGAGACAAATGCCTTGAACCTCTTGTTGTGAACGCCTGCAAGGTAGAATACTGAATAGCCTCCGTAACTTGCTCCAACTGCTCCCAGACGGTCTTTGTCGACAAAAGGTTCCTTAGCCACATCATCGATGCCGTCGAGGTAATCCTGGATATTCTTACCGCCGTAATCGCCTGAGATCTGCTCGCGCCAGTAGCTCCCGAAACCGGAGTTGCCGCGTCTGTTGACAGCTACCACGATGTAACCGTTGGCAGCCATGATCTGATAGTTCCACCGGTAGCTCCATCCCTGGCCGAGGGATCCCTGCGGTCCGCCCTTGCAATAAAGCAACGCCGGGTATTTTTTCGAAGGATCAAAATCAGGCGGATAGATTACCCACATCTGAAGATTCTTTCCATCCTGGGTCTTCACATACCTCTCCTCGGTCTTACCCATTTTTATGCTTTCATAGATATGGCCGTTGACGTCAGTGATCATTGAAAACTCGCCCGTGGTCATATTTACAGTTGCCACCTCCGTTGGCCTTGACATTGACATCATTCCTGAAACAAGCACGCCGTTCTGCAGTGCCAGAGGGCCCATGTCATAATTGCCTTCCGTTATACGTGTGATCTTGCCGTCGGCCAGGGTGATGTTGAAAATCGGCTGTGTACCCAAATACGGGCTAGTGAACCAGATTGTCCCGTTACCGTTCCACTGCATTCCTTCAATATTATAATCCCATCCCTCGGAGACCCATTTACGTTCACCGGTGGCAATATTATAGACAAACAGGCGTGACAGGTCTGACTCATATCCTTCTTCCTCCATGCTTGAATAGGCAATCATTGAACCGTCAGGCGAGAAAACCGGGTATTTGTCATAACCCATGTTCCCTTCAGTGATATTTTTCTCTTCACCGGTGGTCACGTCATAAAGGTAGATATCTGTATTTGTGCTGAGGGCGTAGGCTTTCCCGCTGAGTTTCTTGCAGGTATAGGCAACATATTTGCCATCGGGACTCCAGCTTATCTCACCTTCATCGAAATAAGGTGCATCAGGTGTTTCAAAGCGCTGACCTTCCATTATGTCCTTTTCCCCGGATATGGCGGTTCCGTCAAACGAAGCTACAAAAAGATGGCTGTAGGAATAATCGCTCCAGGTGTTCCAATGTCTGTACATCAGGTCGTCAATGATACGGACCTTTGCCTTATCCAGACCGTATTTTTCATTGGCAGTCTGGTCAAGCTTCACGCGACGGGTGAAATAGACTTTGTCACCGGCCGGTGAGAAGGAGAGTATTTCATTGTCGTCAGGACCGCTGATTTCCTTTTTTCCGGTACCGTCAGGGTTCATGGTCATTATCTTTCCATCTCCGATGTAGGCTATCTGCTCTCCTCCTTTAATCCACTGCGGGCCTGATCCGCCGTCAGTGGTAAGCTGAAGAGGGGTGCCTCCGGATGAAGGTATCGAGAAAATGTTTGTTGTGCGGGCTTCGGTGGGCAGGTCGTAGTTAGTCACCGTGAAGAGTACGGTGGCGCCGTCAGACGAGAGGGTTATGGTACCTATGCGACCGTATTTCCACAGTATCTCAGGGGTAAGTACCCCGCCGGCTTTCTCTTCAGCTGTGAGGTTAACATCAATGGCAGCGGAGACGGTAGTCTCAGGCTGCTTCGGCTTACAGGAGTAAAATGACAGCAGCACGGTTATGGTTGCAAAGGTCAGCAGGAGGGAACGTTTCATAGTTGTCGATATTTGTTCGAATTAATTGATGCGTTTTCAAAGTTATTAAAATATGGGTCAATTGATCAGGACATTGACAGCTTCCCCTTTCTAAATATATCAGATCAGAGTTGAGCCATGGGTACTAAAGGAAGAGTCCCGCTCGGGCGGGACTCTGATTTATTTTGCTTTTTCTTTCAGTTGCTCAGTGATCTTTACCCTGATCTCTTCGGCGAGTTCAGGATTGTCTTCAAGCAGCTTCTTCACCGCATCGCGACCCTGTGCGAGCTTGGTATCACCGTAAGAGAACCACGAACCGCTCTTCTTGATGATATTGAAGTCGGTACCCAGGTCAACAATCTCACCCGAACGTGAAATCCCCTGACCGAACATGATATCAAATTCAGCTTTTCTGAACGGCGGAGCCAGCTTGTTCTTAACCACTTTGACTTTCACCCTGTTACCAACGGCATCCTCACCCTCCTTGATCTGGCTTGAACGCCTGATGTCCAGCCTGATGGAGGCATAGAATTTCAGGGCATTACCGCCAGTGGTGGTCTCAGGATTGCCAAACATAACGCCGATCTTTTCCCTTAGCTGATTTATGAAAACACAGGTAGTGTTGGTTTTGTTGATGTTTGCTGTAAGCTTGCGTAATGCCTGTGACATTAGCCGTGCCTGAAGGCCCATTTTCGAGTCGCCCATCTCACCCTCGATCTCAGCCTTTGGGGTAAGGGCCGCGACGGAGTCAATGACTATAATATCAATTGCTCCGGACCTGATAAGATGGTCGGTAATCTCGAGGGCCTGCTCCCCGTTGTCAGGCTGTGAGATAAGGAGGTTCTCAACATCAACGCCCAGGTTCTGAGCGTAGAATCTGTCGAATGCATGTTCGGCATCGATGATTGCTGCAATGCCTCCTGCTTTCTGCGCCTCAGCAATGGCATGAATGGCGAGGGTGGTCTTTCCGGATGATTCGGGTCCGTAAATCTCCACAACCCTGCCGCGCGGCAGTCCGCCGATTCCAAGTGCGGCATCGAGTCCTATCGATCCGGTGGAGATCACCTGGATATTCTCAATTGCATGGTCGCCCAGCTTCATTATGGTGCCGCGGCCAAAATCCTTTTCGATCTTGCCCAGGGTCACCTCCAGAGCCTTAAGCTTATCCTTATTTACTTCTTTTCTTTCCATTTATGGTTCTGATTTATTGATTACCTGTTTTCGTAAATTTTAAAGATCTGACCCGCGTGCTCCTTCGTGTCAACTTTCTTTATCACCTTCTCAATGATCCCCTTTTCATCTATTATGAAAGTCGTGCGTATCACCCCTGTGACCTTTTTGCCGTACATGACTTTTTCTCCGTAAGCTCCGTATGCGGTAAGTATTTTTTTGTCAGGATCTGATATCAGCGGAAAGGGAAGATCATATTTTGATGCAAAGCCCTGGTGCGATTTTTCGGTGTCAGGACTTACACCCAGGACAGCAAATCCCTTCTTAACCAGTTCCTTGTAGTTGTCACGCAGGCTGCAGGCCTCAGCAGTGCAGCCGGGAGTGTTGTCTTTGGGATAGAAATATAGTACAACCTTCTTGCCGAGGTAGTTACTGAGACTTACAGTGTTGCCGTTCTGATCCTTTCCTTCAAAAAGAGGAGCAGGCTTCCCTTCTGTGGGCTGAGTCATGACTTTTTCGTATTTTTGTTCAGATTGGTAAAGGTATGAAGTTCTCATCTATTGTGAAATTATTCTTTATCCGAGTTATTAACATGAAAGACAGTACGGCTTCACATATAGTCATTTTTCTCTTATTGCTGAACTCCTTCGCCGCGTTCCCGCAGGATGGAAGTTTTAAGCCTTCAAGGGCGGAGGCAGAGGGGGCATGGAGCAGCGGTAATTATGAGACGGCTTTTCAGCATTATAACGGTCTTCTGCTGCTTTATTCCCGTGATCCCCTGTACAAATATTACTCAGGCTCATGCCTTGTGAAACTTGAACGTGATGTGCCCAGGGCAGTGACGCTGCTTGCATCGGCCATAAACAGCTCGGTGAATATAAAGACTGTGCCTGACGATGTGTGGTTTTACTATGGCAGGGCCCTGCAGATGAGCGGAAGCTTCAGCATGGCGTCCGACGCATATGACAGGTTCGTCAGGACGGCTGGCAAAAAGGATTCACAGGCGATGGAGGTGCAGAAGTATGCGGATCAGTGCGACAGGGGAGTGGGGGAGCGAGCGTTAAAAAATGATCCGCCAGTTGGCGGACGTTTCAGCGAGCAGACAGTCAGTGGGGAGCGAGCGTCAAAAAATATTATGGTGGATCATTTCAGCGGGAAGGCAGACAGTGCGGTGGGGAGCAAGGAGCAAGGAGCAGTGAGCAAGGAGAAGCCGGTAGGTGTACCGGAGGAGTATGACACAAAATTAACCGGGGCGGTGAAGATGCAGTACGCTGCGGACTCTCTCAACAGACTCGCAAAGAATTTAAGGAGGGAGGCGGAGACTGCGACTGTAAAAGAACCTCTGCTCCAGAGAGCGGAAAAGCTGGACAAAGAAGCTGCTGCCATGCAGGCAGAGGCTGACAGGATATTCCTGACTTTGGAACCCTCCGATAAGGCTGAGGTTAAGGATAAGGTTGAGGATAAGGTTAAGGATAAGGTTGAGGATAAGGTTGAGATAAAGGCTGAGGGTAAGGATAAGGTTGAGATAAAGGCTGAGGGTAAGGTTGAGTTTAAGGATGAGGGTGAGACTGAGGTTAAGGTACAGGGTCAGGATGAAAAGGAGGCCGTATTTTCGATTTTTGAGGTACGCACATCTCCGGCATATGCATCGAATGAGCAGATACCGATGGGCATCGGGGCACCGCAGGGTCTCGTCTACAGGATACAGCTGGCAGCTTTTAAAAATCCCCTGCCCCCCGGATATTTTAAGGGTCTGTATCCCCTATACAGAAAGATTAATCCTGCCAAAGGTCTGACTTATTACTACACAGGAATGTCACGCACACTTGAATCAGCCAGGCAGGCACTGCCTAAAGTAAGAAATGCCGGGTTCAGTGATGCATTTATAATTGCAATGATGGATGATATCCAGATTTCAATGGAAAGAGCCCTGCTGCTTGAAAAGGAGTGGAGTGGCAAGCCGTTGTACTTTAATGATCCCTCGCCGGGAGGAACAGCAAATATCCCGGCTGCAGATCCCCTTCCGGTTGGTACCCTCTTTTTCAGGGCTGAGGTACTGAGGTCAAAAAAGCCGGTGGCTCCGGAAGTGACACAGAAAATTGCCCTCCTCTCCGGAAGCAGAGGACTAGATATAATTAAGAACAACCAGGGAGAGACCCTCTATCTGATCGGAAAATTTATTACTTTTGAGAGCGCCGAAGAGTATGTATCTTTGCTTATTCGCAATGGGTACAGTACTGCAAGGGTTGCAGCCTATGTCGGAGCACAGGAAATACCGGTTGAATCTGCAAAGGAACTATTAAAAAAACTGCTGAATGACTAAAGGAGCACCGTTTCCGTGGAGCAGAATGAGAGGGCAGGACGAGGAGAAATCTCTCCTTCTCATAAATGACGATATTAATACTTTTCAGCATGTCATAGCTTCTCTGGTAGAGATATGCGGACATGATGAGATGCAGGCCGAACAGTGCGCCGTGCTGACCCACAAAAAGGGCGGCTGCGTGATCAAAATGGGCGATGCCCTGACACTTGAACAACTCAGTGTTAAACTGAGGGACCTTAATCTTGATACAATTGTTTTGTAATATATAAAACTGATGTCACTTGGACTTATAATTTTTGTGATTCTGCTGGGACTGCTGCTCTTCATCATCGAGTTCATGCTAATTCCGGGCATTACAATTGCCGGCATCGGCGGAGCAATTTGTATGGTGGGGGGTGTGATCCTGGCATTTACAAATTATGATAACCTGACCGGTTTTCTTGTCCTGGGTGGTACAGCACTGCTGCTGGCGGTCACAACCGTATATATGCTGAAGTCCGGCACCTGGAATAAGTTCATGTTGAAGACATCAATCGACGGGAAGGTTGACAACATCCGCAAGGAAGAGGGAAATGTAAAGCCGGGAGACAGAGGTGTCACAGTGACACGCCTTGTCCCTGGAGGCAAAGTACTTGTTAACGGAGAATATTATGAGGCCAAGTCGATAGATATCCTGATAGACCCGAGGCAGGAAATAGAGGTTGTTAAAATTGACGATAATAAGCTGATAGTTAAACTAATAAATTAGAAATATGGTAAGCGGATTAGGAATTTATGTAATCATCATTGTCGGAGCGATCATTCTGCTCTGGATCCTTTTATATTTCATCCCCATCGGGCTGTGGTTTCAGGCCCTTGTATCAGGCGTACGCATCAGTCTGCTGCAGCTTATCTTCATGCGATGGAGAAAGGTGCCGCCGTCAAATATTGTAAGCGCCATGATCGAGGCAGACAAAGCCGGGATCAAGCTTAACCGTGACGAACTTGAGGCACACTTCCTCGCAGGAGGGCATGTTGCGCAGGTCGTTCACGCTCTGGTATCAGCCTCGAAGGCGAATATCGACCTGACCTTCAAGATGGCCACTGCCATCGACCTTGCAGGACGTGATGTGTTCCAGGCTGTGCAGATGTCGGTTAATCCGAAGGTAATTGACACTCCTCCTGTAACTGCAGTGGCCCGCGACGGTATTCAGCTGATCGCCAAGGCCAGGGTTACCGTAAGGGCGAATATCAAACAGCTCGTCGGCGGGGCAGGGGAAGAGACAGTGCTGGCACGTGTTGGCGAAGGCATCGTATCATCTATCGGTTCGGCACACAGTCATAAAGAGGTGCTCGAGAATCCTGACAGGATCAGCAAGACAGTGCTTGACAAAGGACTTGATGCAGGAACTGCCTTCGAGATACTCTCAATCGATATAGCAGATATTGACATCGGTAAGAACATCGGCGCCGTGTTGCAGATGGACCAGGCAAACGCCGACAAGAATATTGCACAGGCCAAGGCTGAGGAGCGCAGGGCGATGGCCGTCGCACTCGAGCAGGAGATGAAGGCTAAAGCCCAGGAGGCCCGCGCAAAGGTTATCGAAGCCGAAGTCGAGATCCCGCTTGCAATGGCTCATGCATTCAAAAGCGGCAACCTGGGAATCATGGATTATTACAGGATGAAGAATATCGAGGCTGACACGAACATGCGTGAGTCAATCTCGAAACCTCCCACATCAGGAGGAGAGAAGAAGAAGTAGAAGCAATAGAGGACCGAACGTAATGAAAATGCCCTGTGGACATTTTTAGAGAGGTGCCAGAATGTGGGTAAGCAATAGTGATCCTATTCAAGGTAGAATAGGATCATTTTTTCTATAGCGCCCTGGCATACCTCGCAGAATACATCCGCCTCATTGCTCTTCATACGGCAGTCAAAAGAGGGTCTGTAAATTCCTTTAGGGACATAGCCCCCGCCTTCGAAAAGACCGGTGACGCCTGTATACCTCTTATCATTGGGTGTGGGAACAGGAACTGACCTTGCGATCATATTCTTCCATTTGGCTTCAAAATTGACACGTGTTGTAATATTGGGTTCCCACGGTTCAACAGTGAGAGGATAAAACTCCTCATAAGCCACCTCCGCACCGTAATATTCATCTCCCAGTCCTGCGAACCCGTGGCCGAACTCGTGGGTCAGCACCTGAGGCGTGAACTTATGGCCGGCAGTGGTCGCGCTGTAATAGTTATAAACCCCGCCACCACCGTACCTGCTGCTGTTAATGAGAACAATGATCTGGTCATGTGGCGCTGCCGCTGCGTAGTCGTTCACCGCCCTTATATCCTGAGTGGTCAGGTACCTGTCAACATCAAAGGTATAGTAGCTTGAGCTGAGAGCGGTGTTCACATAAATGCCTTCTCCAGGAACATCGGTTCCCGACTCCTGCGACGGGGCTTCCACAGCCCATATGTTTATACGGTCACGGTACCTGCCAAACGGAGGTTCCTCAAAAATTATTTCACCCATCCGTTTCACGTCGGCCCTGAATTTGCCCATTTCGTCCTTGGTGTAACCTTCGGCAATAAAGGTGATATCAAGCGAGGTGTGAGGGTCTCCGGTACCGGATATCCTGGTTGCAGCCACCGCTGAAGGTTTTTCCCTGACAATGAAATAGCTGGCAGGGTCTATGACTGTCTCATACAGCTTTTTGAAGATGCCGTCGCGGCCGCGGATGCTGAGGACGAAATTCACTTTCTTTTTGGGAAAAGGAAACGTGGCGACCTCATAGAAACTCCTGTCGGTCTTTTTGGCTTCTGCTGTTGTCTGCCATTCCTGGAAGAGAGAACAGAAACCTTTTGAGTAAATCAGTTTTCCGCTGGCGGCATCAAAAACTTCATACCTGAAGTTGCCGTAACCGAACTGATCAGTGAGCTTGGTGAGTGATCCTCCCCAGAACGGTTCCTCCCTGAGGGTTGCTGGAAAAACTTTTGTTTCAGAATTGTTGCCGGCCAGCATGAAGTCGAACCGCAGGGTTTTATCCGTGAAATACTCGTCAAAGGCTGTCTGACCTGACGATGTCAGCGGCAGCAGAAAAAGCAGACATACTATTATATTTCTCATCTTTTTCAGGTTAATAAAGGTAAAGGTATAAAAGAGACTGTCATTAAAAAAGATAATTTGTAATTTCGTCCCCGGAAATAAAGGCAAAATAAAATGTTTCATGATGTTGACCCCACTTTACTCGTAAGGGAACTACTTGCTAATTTAGGATTGTCGGCCGGCATAGTCTCATGGCTCAGCACCGTGGCAATGATATTCATTGTGGGTCTTATCGCCTGGTTTTCGAAGATCATTGCCCAGGCCATTGTTATCAGGGTGGTTACTGTCTTGGTCAAAAGATCAAAGTCGGTTTATGACGATAAGTTCCTCGAGTCCAGGGTGTTTCACAGGCTCTCCTGGATCGTTCCCGGGGTGGTGGTATGGTTCATGGCTTCGTGGGCATTGAAGGAAAACCTATTCTGGCTGGTATTTGTGCACAAGGCTGCTCAAATATATATCGTTGTTTGTATTATTCTCACAGTCATTGCATTCATCGAGGGCTGGTACAGCATTTACCAGATGAAACCCATTTCCGAAGGCCGTTCAATCAAGGGGTATGTGCAACTGGTTGAGACACTTATCGGCTTTGCGGGGATTCTCATCATTATCTCCATTCTATTCAGGATCAGGATGACCAATGTTGTGGCGGGGCTCGGAGCCGCAACTGCGGTGCTTGCTATTGTATTCAGGGACACAATACTGGGGCTGGTGGCCAGCGTACAGCTTTCACAGAACAGGATGCTGAACCTGGGCGACTGGATAACAATCCCGGGAAGGCATATTGACGGGACTGTCACTGACATCTCACTGCATACCGTCAAGGTTGAGAATTTTGACAAGACAATTCTTACAGTTCCCACTTATTCACTGGTTTCTGAATCATTCCAGAACTGGAAGGGGATGGAGAAAGCCGGTGTAAGACGGATAAAGCGTGATATACGCATCGATGTGCGGTCAATTTACTTTCTGAATGCCGAACTTGTAAGTCTCCTGAGCAAGAGACCGCTGATGGAACCGTATCTTGAGGAGAACAGCGTTGAAATAGAGAAAATTATTAAGGGGGAGACAACCACCCTGACGAACCTCGGGGCTTTCAGAGCATATATGACAGAGTATCTTCGCAACCATGAACATATTGACACTGAGCTGCCAATAATGGTGCGCGATATGCCCCCCTCAGAAACCGGGATGCCGGTGGAACTCTACTGCTTCAGCAGGATAAACCAGTGGGTGCCTTACGAAGCAGTCCAGTCAGGAATATTTGATTATGTTTATGCGGTTGTCCCTCAGTTTGGCCTCAGGACTTTCCAGAACCCGACAGGCAGTGATATTGAAAGTTTAAAAAAATAAATACTATGGCAATTTCAAATAACGAAAGAATAAGGGAGTTCATTTTAAAAGACATTTCCGATATGCCACTGGCGGGCAAACCCGATCTGTTCTGGCAGGCGCTTCGAGGCACAGGAACGGAACTTTGGCTCGACACCGGCGACATGACAGAAGCAGAAGCCAACTGGACGGCGGAAATGTCGGCCCTGACAACAAATAACACTTTGCTGAACAATGAGATACAGAAGGGGATCTATGATAATTTTATCCCCTCGGCGCTTGACATCGTGAAGGGATTACCTATTCATGAACAGGTCATGGAGATTGCCTTCATTCTCAATGCCAGGCACGGACTGAGACTTGCCAGGCGTTTCGGAGGTCTTGTTAGCGTTGAACTTCATACTGACACAGCCTATGATATCGATGCGATAGTCACTTACGGATTACGGTTCTGGGATATATGTCCCGGTCAGTTCATCGTCAAGGTGCCTTACACCCCCGAGGGTCTTCTGGGTGCACGGAAGCTCCGTGAAAAGGGAGTGAGGATCAATTTCACCCTCGAATTCAGCGCCCGTCAGAATGCCCTTGTTACTTTGGTGGCAAAGCCTGATTACCTGAACGTCTTCCTTGGCAGGATAGGGGCATTCATAGCTGACAACAAAATTGGCGACGGAACCGGTGCCGGAGAAAATGCGGTGTTGTCATCGCAGAATTGGGTCACTGAACTTTCAAGACGCAACAGGTGGCAGACAAAACTGATAGCAGCCAGCCTGCGCAACTACACTCAGCTGGAGATGCTGGCAGGAACTGATGTTTACACAATGCCGCCCAAAGTTGCCGCTGCAGGACACAATAGCCTGAGCGGAAAATTTGTCAGCCGTCTCGGAACCCATTATGATGTACCGTTGAATCCTGCCGCTGAAGGGTTGGGGGTTGAGAAATTCTGGGAGGTACCGGCTTCAGTTGTTCAGCTTGGCACATTGCTGAATGATAAGGTTCCGGCCACCGGTGATGAACTGGTTGAAAGGGTACATGACGCGGGGCTGGGTGATATGTTTCCGCGTCTGAGCGGTGATGATAAAAGCCGTATTAAGGCTGAGGGCAAGATACCTGTTCTGGCATCCTGGAGAGACAGGATACTGAAGGGAGAACTTACACCTGATACACTTCTGACACTAGCAGGCCTCGCCTCATTTACTGCTGATCAGAAGCAGCTGGATGACAGGATCACGGGAATTATTGGGTAGGGCTGATGGGTTGAAAAGTTGAAGAGTTTATAGGTTTATTGGTTCTTGGGGCCTGAAAGGTAAAACTCCGAAGGAGTGATATTAATATAGCCCCGAGATTACAATCCCCGTTGTCTTAAAACCTCATATAGCACCACCCCGGCCGAGACTGAAACGTTGAGTGACCCTATGTTTCCTGCCATTGGAATGGAGGCACGTATGTCGGAGAGGTCAAGCAGTTCGCGGCTTATGCCTTTATCTTCGGACCCAAGGATGACCACCAGCGGGCCTTTCAGGTCGGAGGCGCTCACCGTTTCCGAAGCTCTCTCACTGGCTGAGACGGCTCTCAGTCCTGACTCTTTAAGGTAAGTCAGGCATTTGGTGATGCTGGGAACCCTGCATACAGGAAAGGAATTCAGGGCTCCGGCTGAAGCTTTTACTGCATCGGCTGTTATTCGTGCTGAGTTTTTCTCCGGGATAATCACCGCATGAGCGCCGAAGCAGGCCGCAGATCTCACTATGGCCCCGAAGTTGCGAACATCACTGACACCGTCGAGCATCAGCAGTAACGGATCTGTACCCTGCTCGAATAGCAGTGGAAGAATTTTCTCAATATCCTGGAACTCGATGAGTGAAAGCCAGGCAATGACTCCCTGATGATTCTTTTTAGTGAGGTAGTCGAGTTTCTCGATCGGCACCACCTGCCACGGTACGCTGAGTTCATTTATGACCTTCATGAGCTCGTGGTAGAGCTCGCCCCGCAACCCCTGCTTAATGAGTACCCTGTCTATCTGCCTTCCGGCCTTTATGGCTTCTATCACCGGGTGCATCCCGAAGATAAATTCTTTTTCACTGTGCATCATTGCAGTTCTTCGGGATTATCGAGCCTGAAGACCTTGCCTTCGCGCCAGCGCGCAACGGCAATGTCCCAATAGCTCACGGGCGTTTCGGCCCTGTTGAGTGTATAGTCATTATCGGTAAAGAGGCTCTTCTGTTTGCGGAAGTTGAACCAGAGATATTTTTCCTCCATTGTGAACCTCGAGCCCCAGCGGCTCTTCACGGGCGGCTTCTTATAACCCCAGCTCTCGCCCTCAGCATTTTTATAAACCTTATCAGGCGGGCCGTAGATAACATAGATCATGCCCCTGTCAGTTAGCCATCCGGCTTTGTAAGACGAAAAGTAATAGTTCGCAAAGAGTGTGCGGTTATAGTAAATACGGATCAGTTCTTTCGACCGTTCGATGCTTCCTGTACGCTGCATCCAGAAGCCGTCGAGGGCTACCTTCGGTTTTTCGGCAGTCAGCATCGCCTCCATTTCTTCCCGGGTGGCAATATAAGCAAGCGGGGGAATCATTGTCTCCGGCTTGCTCATGGAAGGATGATCGCTCCCGAAGTTAAAAAGGGGCAGGCCCTCACGGATCAGGCTGTCAACGGTTATAAGGTATATGCCCTCCCGCGGGAACATCACCGGCAGCGTATCCGAATAGGGAAGTGGAACGATCTTCTCTGGCTCATCCGTGGCTGTTACTTCAGGCAGTATAGTCGAGGGTGACGGCGGTATTGCTTTGACAGCGTTATAATACGAGATCCAGAGCGTATCAACGTGTCCGTGGGGGTAGAGGATATTTATGTATTCGCCGGTCCGCAGAGTATTGGTATGCAGTTCATTGCCGCTGAAAAGGTTCCTGATCTTAAAGTTGAGCCTGTTATAGGGACCAGTTCTTTCAAAATCGACAAACGACTGAACGGTACGCTGTCTGAGAAGATCGATAGTCTTAATTTCGGCAGTATATGATTTGCCTTCCGGGGCTTTCAGGGGGATCCTGCATACATATTCTCCCGTTACCTGTTCGCGGGGCAGGTCGAATTTCAGCTTCGTCGTATCCGCAAGACCGCCTCCCTCAGAATTGTCGAAAAGCCGTACGGAAATCAGTATGGAAGCCATCGGAATACCTTCGGGATTGGCTTCACTGAAATATATTTCACTCCTCAGCAGCCGCACTGACAATGTTACGGTTTCAGCATCCTCGCTGAAAACGCTGAAGTAAGGTGAATAGACGTTCCTGATGGGATTGTATATGTAGGAGAGGTCTTTTGTATCGGCTGAATCCTGGGTTACATAACAGGACGTGGCAAGAATGGCCGTTAACAGGGTAACGGCTGCCAGTGAGATTCGGTGTCTGAAACGTTCAACCATGGGTTAAAGTTAATAAAGATTTCAAAGCTGCTGCTCTCTCCATTTTATACGAATGCGGCTCAGCTCACAATTGTCACTTATTCTTATTACTGAATGAATAAATTCGTTTGCGCTACCTTTCACGGGGGCTGTAATGATGTTTATCCTGTCTCCGCGGTATCCTTCGGCAAGATAATTAACCTCAACCGTCTGCGGGGTATAGGCGGTGATGAAATCCGTTTCATAGGTTCCGGTTACCCAGTGAATATACCTGGCGTTGTTCACATGGAGGTTTACGTCAATGTCACAAAGTGATGCCGTCATTTCACTTATCATCCGGTTCTCATCCGGCAGCGGGAGCACCTTTGAAGCGTTAGCCGGCAGAGCCCTTGTTTCAGGAAATGTGGCGTTCAGAAAAGAGAGTGCTTTATCCGGACGCTGCAACTTGCGTGTAATATAATCCAGGATGACCCACGATGAGGATGATGCTACAATTCTCTTACCCCCGGAATCATACATTTCAAGGTCCCTTATTGCGAATATTGTGTCAGTGCCGCGGGGCCATGTCCGAACGGTAATATCTTCCCACGACTGTGGAAGGCTTTCTATTTCGACACTCATGCGCGAGAGGGCCCATATAAATCCGTTAGTCATGAGATGTTCCCGCCCGAATCCGAGAACCGATGCGTGACGCCCCGCCAGATCCTGGAAATAATTAAAGAGCGATCCCAGGCTCATGCGGCCTGTATGATCAGTGTCAAAAACATTTACCGGATATTTCCTTTCAAATACTATCATCATTTTTCATTCAGACCGCGGTATATTCAAATACTGTCATCTTTTTTCATGTAGTCCGCGGTGAATTCCTCGAGTTCACTGTGCGCTTTTTCCCACTGTACCAGCAGACTGTCCAGTTCCTGCTTCTTCTTTTCATAATCACGGTAAAACGATTCGCTGCTTATCACTTCAGCATCTCCTGATGCCAGTTTTGAATCCATGACCGTTATCTCCTTCTCCAGAGTTGCAATGTTTGCCTCACTTTCTTCCACCTGCTTCATAAGCCTCCTGTATACCCTTTCAGTCTCCTTTTTTTCCAGGTAGCGCATTTTGCTGTCCGGTATTGCCTCTTTTGATTCAGGCTGAACACCTGAACCTCCGGACTCACTGACCGCCCCTGGCGCTCCTCTGTTTTTTTTCGCAGCCGCTGCGGCATCGTTTGTCTTCGCTGCCGGCGCTGCCCCGGAATTCTTCACCGGCGGTATCATTCCAGCTGAAGCCGCAGAAAGCTTTCCTCCTTTGACGACCGCTGTATCCTTCCTTTCAAGCTCCTTCAGCGATTCAATTTTCCTTGCAGCCAGGAAGTCACCAATACCGCCCAGATGAGTTCTGATCTTTTTATTCCTGAACTCGAATACCTTCGTCACCAGTCCGTCAAGGAAGTCCCTGTCGTGTGAAACCACAATTAATGTGCCATCAAACTTCAGCAACGCCTTTTTCAGGATCTCCTTAGAGCGTATGTCGAGGTGGTTTGTGGGCTCATCAAGCAAGAGCAGGTTAAATGGTTCCAGCAGCAGCTGAACGATGGCGAGCCTTGACCTCTCACCGCCTGACAGTACTTTCACTTTTTTGTCGATGTCCTCACCTCCGAAAAGGAAAGCGCCGAGGATATCACGCAGCCTGGTGCGTATATCTCCCCTGGCAATATAGTCGACAGTCTCGAAGACAGTCATTTCGTCGTTCAGCAGCTCATCCTGGTTCTGTGCGAAATAACCGATGTTTACATTATGTCCTTTCTTCATCAGGCCCTCATGCTCAAGCTGCCCGAGGATAATCCTTGTCAGGGTTGTCTTGCCTTCACCGTTGCGTCCCACGAATGCGACTTTTTCACCGCGCTCGATCTTCAGCGTGATCTTGTCCAGGACCAGGTGCTTGCCGTAGCGTTTTGTCACCTCATCGGCCTCGGCTACAACGGTGCCGGAACGCGGGGCAGGAGCGAAGCGTATGTTTATTGATGAGAGATCCTCATCTTCGATCTCAATGCGTTCAATCTTTTTAAGCTGCTTGATCTTGCTCTGTACCTGCACCGCCTTGGTTGGCTTGTACCTGAAGCGGTCGATGAACTTTTCAGTGTCTTCGATCATCTTCTGCTGGTTGCGGTATGCAGCCTCCTGCTGGCCCCTCCGCTCCTTGCGCAACACAGTGTACTTCGTATAGGACACCCGGTAGTCGTATATTTTCCCGAGGCTTATCTCAATGGTACGTTTGGTGACATTGTCGAGGAATGTACGGTCATGCGATACCAGCAATACTGCCCCGGGGTATGTCGAAAGAAATCCCTCAAGCCAGATTATTGATTCGATGTCAAGGTGATTGGTGGGCTCATCGAGAAGAATGAGGTCAGGCTTGCGAAGAAGTATTTTGGCGAGCTCCACGCGCATTCTCCATCCGCCGCTCAGTTCCCTGGTAGGGCGCGCGAAATCCTTCCGGCTGAAGCCCAGTCCTGTCAGGGTCTGTTCCGCCAGCGCTGTAAAATCGTTGCCCCCCAGCATTCGATAGCGTTCACCGGCATGGTGTAGCCTTTCGAGGAGATCACGGTAACTCCCGCTTTCATAATCAGTTCTCTCCGCCACTTCGCGGTTGCACTGTTCCACCTCTGCCTCAAGCGACTGCAGTTCAGCAAAGGCTGTCAGCGTCTCGTCAAGAACCGTGGTGGAGTCTGATATTTTCATCTGCTGCTCCAGGTAGCCTACCGTCATTTCCCTCGGACCCTCTATTGATCCTGAAGTAGGCTGCTGCAGACCGGCGATGATTTTCATCAGCGTCGATTTGCCGGCGCCGTTCTTGCCTGTGAGACCTATTCTCTCCTGCCGTGTAATAAGGAATGATACCTCGTCAAGGAGGACGAAACTGCCGAAAAGTACTGATACACTGTTGACGGAGACCATCAGAATTTAATTTTGAAGGGGCAAAGATAGGGATATTTAGGCAATAGGCAGTGGGCATTAGGCAGTGGGCATTAGGCAGTAAGCATTTGGCAGTAGTGGCAGGTTGGGTTATTTGGGTTATCTTCGCAGTGTAAAAAGGAAGTCATGAGAACAGTAATCAAATCACTTGCAGTGCTGAGCGCAGCTGTTATGCTGTTTGCGGTACAGTCGTGCAAAGAGAAGACAGATCCCTTTGATGACAACTTGTACCTTGTCTCCTCTGTCAGAGAGGTTACCTATACCGAAACCAACATTCTGATACTGCTGAATATTGCAAAAGCAGTTTACCCCGGAGTCTCTCAGATATTATCTGACGTTGAAGGCGGTGTAATTGTCTACAGTATAACCTATAACACAACTTTCATGGGTGAGGATGTCGTTGCTTCGGGAATTATTGCGGTGCCTTCCCTACCCGGAAGCTACCCTGTACTGGCTTATCAGAACGGGACCAACACCCTCTATGCCAATGCCCCCTCTGTATTCCCGGAGTACACCCTTTATCAGCTGATTGAATGTGCAGCTTCAACCGGTTACGTTGTTGTCATGACCGACTACCTGGGCTTCGGTGTATCGGAAGAGATTGCCCATCCGTATCTCCACAGGGAATCGACGGTACAGACAGTGGTTGATATGTTCCGTGCACTGCAGGAGTTTGATGAGGATATCGCAAAGGATGTTACAGTTAAAAACGAATACTACCTGATGGGCTATTCACAGGGCGGATGGGCTACTCTGGCGCTGCTGGAGGCAATGGAAAACGATTACGCGGCCGATTTTAACACTGCTGGATGTTCTTGCGGATCAGGTCCTTATGATATCAGCTATTTCAACAGCTGGCTGCTGGGATTGACTGAATACTCTATGCCTTCGTTTGTAGGTTACATATCAAACGCTTACAAAGCACACGGTCTGATCACCAACCCTTTGAGTGAATTATTCAATGATCCATATGCAGGACGAATCCCCGCATTATATGACGGACTACATTCGACAGACCAGATCAATGACCAGCTTTCAGAATTTACCGCGGAACTTTTCAAACCTGAATATATAAGCGGGTATGCCTCCTCGCCCTCATTTCAGAGCGTCCGCACAGCAATGACCGTCAACAGCGTACAAGGGTGGGATTGCAGCATTCCCCTGCTTTTTTTGCACGGCACTGCCGACACTTATGTGCCTGAGGTACTTTCGCAGAGAATGTACGATGCTATGATTGGCGCCGGTACAAGTACTACGACATGTGCTTACGTGAAGATGGATGGAATTGATCACGGTTCAGGAATAGTCCCGGCAGGACTGGCAGGGCTGGCGTTTTTTAAATCTCTCAGACAGTAGACTGGTGGGTAGAAAGAAACCTTTGCCTCTCCTCAGGGGGGTGACAATAACGGACATCGGGTCGGAAGGCAATGCCATCGCAAAGGTTGATGAAATGGTGCTTTTTGTTCCGGGAATGATCCCCGGTGACATTGTGGATGTCAGGGTCACGAAGAAAAGGAAACGCTATATGGAGGGGACGGCAGTGGCTGTCACTGTTCCTTCCCCGATGCGGATAAATCCGCGCTGCCGTCATTTCGGAGCTTGCGGCGGCTGCAGGTGGCAGCATCTTCCCTATGAGAAACAGCTTTTTTACAAGGAGAAGCAGGTGAGGGATAACCTTACAAGGATAAGTCATGCAATAATACCTGAAGTGCTTCCGATTCTGGGTTCTGAGCAGGATTATTTTTATAGGAACAAGCTTGAATTCACTTTCTCGGACAAACGGTGGATGACCCGTGAGGAAGTTAAGGATGGGAAGGAGATTGCTTCGGTGCCCGCCATCGGATTTCATGTTCCGGGGGTATATGACAAGGTCATCGATATTTATGAGTGCCACCTTCTTCCCGGGCCTTCAGACGTGATACGGAATGAGGTACGGAATTACACGCTTGAAAACGGTCTGTCATACTATAACCGGCGCGACCACACTGGGTTTCTTCGCAACCTGATTGTCAGAATAACTACATCCGGCGAAGTGATGGTCATCCTCATAACGGCGGAGGACAGGCAGGAGGAGAGAGAAAAGCTTCTTGCACACATTGCGGTCACTTTTCCGCAGATAACATCGCTCTGGTATATCCTTAACGAAAAACATAACGACAGTCTGTCGGACCAGCAGCCACTGCATTACTCCGGGAGTGAATTCATCACCGAGGAGATGGACGGGCTCCGGTTCAGGGTGGGACCCAAGTCGTTTTACCAGACCAACAGCCTTCAGGCTGCGAGGCTTTACGGAATTGTCAGGGACTTTGCGGGTCTGACCGGGACGGAGAATGTTTATGATCTTTATACGGGTACCGGTACCATTGCATGTTATCTTGCGTCGGGGGCCCTGAGGGTTACAGGCATTGAGTACATCAGTGAGGCAGTGGCAGATGCCACCCTGAATGCGGCAGCGAATAATATCGAAAATGCATTGTTTCTGGCCGGAGACATGAAGGATATTTTCAATGAGGGGCTCTTCGCTGAGAGGGGCAGGCCGGACGTCATTGTCACTGATCCGCCGAGGGCTGGAATGCACGTTGACGTTGTGGCCGCGCTGCTGAAGTCAGGTGCTGACAGGATTGTTTACGTGAGCTGCAATCCTGCAACTCAGGCGCGTGATATTGGACTTTTGGCGGAAGGGTACAGTGTAACCCGGGTGCAGCCTGTGGATATGTTCCCGCAGACGTACCATGTTGAGAATGTGGTGCTGATGGAGAAGAGGTGAATTCTTATTTCTTCCCGTTTCTCAGGTGACTGTGGTGAATCCCGTAGGTAAAATAAATTACGAATCCTATTGCCATCCAGATAATAAGCCGCAGCCAGGTGTCAAGGGGCAGTGAATACATCTGCACAAGACAGATGCCCGCACCAAGTATCGGCACAAGCGGAACGAAGGGTGTTCTGAACGGCCGCTCGATGTCAGGTTTCTTGTACCTGAGCACAATTATCCCTATGCAGACAATTGCAAATGCAAGCAACGTACCTATTGATACAAGCTCACCCAGGATGTTTATCGGGAGGATGCCTGCCAGTACCATTGCAACGCACCCGGTGATAACAGTGCTGACGTATGGTGTTTTATATTTCGGGTGCACCTTTGAGAACATCGGAGGAAGGAGCCCGTCTTTGGACATCGAATAAAAGATCCTTGGCTGCCCCAGCATCATTACCAGGATAACTGAGCTCAGTCCGGCAATGGCAGCTATCTTGATTATCGGCCGCAGCCAGAAGAGTCCCTTTCCCATGGCATCAACGCCTACTGCGATGGGGTCTGCGACATTGAGGAAGGTATAGCTGACGATTCCGGTAAGGACGATGGCTACAAGAATATATAAAACCGTAGAGATTCCCAGTGAACCGAGAATACCGATGGGCATATCACGCTGCGGGTTCTTCGCCTCCTGAGCCGCTGTGGATACAGCGTCAAAGCCGATGTAGGCAAAGAAGATCACCGCGGAGCCCCTCAGGATTCCGCTCCATCCGTAGTGACCCCAGGTACCGGTGTTTTCAGGAATGAAAGGATGCCAGTTTGCCTTGTTGACAAAGAAGAAGCCTATGCCGATAAACATCAGAATGACAAACACCTTGATTATCACCATTATGTTATTGAACCCGGCCGATTCCTTAATCCCGATGACAAGGAGGGAGGTAATGGCGGCAACGATAAACATTGCCGGAAGGTTTAAAATGCCGGTGAGGTGGGGGAGGGTATCGACACTAAATCCTGACGCGGTCAGCGAGGCTGCGAGTTGGGAGGTCATCGGTTTCCAGCCTATGTCGGGCACGTTTACAAGCACTGTTCCCAGGGCTGAAGTGAGTTGTGCGGGAATGATGATGCCAAAGTCCTTCAGGAAACTGACGACATAACCTGACCATCCGACTGACACTGTCGATGCTGCAAAGAGATATTCAAGGATAAGGTCCCAGCCGATAATCCAGGCGATGAATTCACCGAGAGTGGCGTAAGAATAAGTATATGCGCTGCCGGCTATCGGTATCATCGATGCGAACTCCGCATAGCATAGTCCGGCGAAGAGGCAGGCGAATCCTGAAATAATAAATGATATTACTATTGCAGGTCCTGCGTACTGTGCGGCAGCCTGGCCGGTAAGAACGAAGATCCCGGCGCCGATTATCGCGCCTATGCCCAGTGTGGTAAGGTTGGTGGCGCTGAGCGCTCTTTTCAGTCCCTGGTCTGATTTCGATTCAGTGGTAAGCTGGGAGAGGGGTTTGGTGATAAACAGATTTGGCATATGTTTCTCTTTTACAGTCATCAAAAATAGTGATTTTGTTTTCTTGGAGGCAGGATATGCAGATAAAGCGAATATGTTTTTAAGCTTCTTTGAACTCTGGTCACTTGTGTGTTCAATGACATATGCCTCTGGCAGATTTGGAGAAGACACTGTGATCAGTGGGAAGTGTGAATAATGAAACTTATTCCCTGAATTTTGTAAAGGTTATCAGATCAAAGTATTGCACATTTGTATGTGAGATTATTTTCAAACTGAAAAAGAATCACGTCAGTCCAGTATAAATTAATATAGAATTTTCACATTATGGCGGTACTTAAAGTATTAGAAATCATGACATCATCGCCCGTAAGCTGGGAAGATGCAACGACAATCGCAGTAAAAACTGCCGGAGAAACCGTAAAAGGAATACGCTCAGTATATATTAAGCACCTGAGTGCCGTTGTTAAAGACGAAAAAATCGTTGAATTCCGCGTCAATGCCAAGGTAACCTTTGAGGTTATGAACTGACAGGTGGTTCCTGTTGTGAGTGAGGGATTACCGGCGGTGATCCCCAGGGGGGGTACAACAACACCACTGCATATATGAGCCGGGGGCGCATATTGCTTTTGTTTTTATGATTATCTTCTCATGAAACGCTCATTCGTCGCTGACATAAAAACAAAATGCCGGGCTGCCAAATGGCGGCCCGGCATGCAGTGGTGTTGCGGAGAGAGGGGGATTAACACCCTATCAATATCCTGTTTCAGTAAGTGTAATGTTTCAGGCAATCCCGATCATGGTAAAGAACCCATAAATACATTGATACAAAGTTAATTGATATTTTATAACTGATACTATTCTGACAGAACAAAAATACATTAAACATTATTGGGTTTAATTGGATTTAACTCAAAATAGTGTGTAAATTTGTGTGTTACTTACAATTTACACATGAAAATAAAATGTTCTGTTAAATACCGATTGGAAACCAGATACCAGGAAACCGACAAAGGGAAAGAATTGATTACTGATAATGTACCGATCTTTTTACATTTCAACTTTGACGGCAAACAAATGCGGTATTATATCGGATACCGGATTGACCGGGGCAAATGGAATTCTGTTACCGAAAAGGTAAAAAGGAATACTTTCAACCAAAGGGGTGAAAGTGCGACAGACATTAACAACTGGTTAATAAAAATTGAAGGCCATGTTACAGATATTTATAATGAACAAAAGGCCCTGAAGAAAAACCCAACTGTTTCATTTGTCCGGGATGAACTGAAAAAGAAATTGGGTGAAAAAGATAAAAATCAAGTTTCAATATTCAATGCCTTTGAATTATTCATTAGTCAGGAAAGTAAACTGAAGACCTGGACAGAAGGCACAAAAACAAAATTGAATACAGTTCTGACCCAGTTGAAAGACTTTTATACAACCTACAAATTTGACTTTGATATAATTGATGAAACGTTCCTGGAAAAGTATATTGGTTACCAACAAAAGACCCTGACATTACGCAATGTCACAATTGCCAAAAACCTGAAGATCTTTAATTGGTTTTTGAATTGGGCAACCCGGAAGAAATTCAATACCAATCTTACTTATAAAACTTTTGATCCAAATTTGAAGGGAACCAATATCAGTAAGGTTATTTTTCTGACATGGCCCGAATTAATGAAGGTTTATGAAAAGGAAATTCCCAAACCATATCTGGTCCGGATCAGGGACGTATTCTGTTTCCAGTGTTTCACCGGTTTGCGTTATTCCGATGTTTACAACCTGAAGAAAACAGATATAAAAGGGGACATTATTGAATTTGTTACTGTAAAGACGGAAGACCCTTTACAAATTGACCTGAATGACTATTCCCGGGCAATTCTGGCCA
The DNA here is from genome assembly GCA_038248855.1 of Bacteroidales bacterium. Lineage (GTDB taxonomy): Bacteria > Bacteroidota > Bacteroidia > Bacteroidales > VadinHA17 > SR-FBR-E99. The sequence goes on from JBBRXA010000028.1 coordinate 32,824, forward strand.
AATATAATGATGAACCATTCCCAGGAAACAAGGCCCTGCCGGTTATCAGTAACCAGAAATTTAATGAATATTTGAAAGAGCTGGGCAAGTATTGTGAATTAAACGATTCTGAAACCCTTGTTTACTTTGTGGGAAATGAACGCAAAGAAAAGACATACCAGAAATGGGAAATATTAACGACCCATGTAGGACGGAAAACATTTATTTCAAATGCCTTATTCTTTAATATCCCGGCAGAGGTTATTATGACTTGGACAGGTCACAAAGACCACGCAACAATGGAGAAATATTACAAAATAATTGCCCCTCAGAAACGTAGGGAAATGGAAAAATTTAACACTAATGGAAATGACAACAGAGGAGAATTATGAAGGCATTGTGAAATTTCACTGATCCTTCAGAGCAATATTATGCGATTTTCATGCCAGTTGACCAGATGGTAGTATCCCTAATCATTTAGCATACTGTTGCACGGGGGAAAAGTTGCCAGACTCAGAAGACATCAGTCCAAATGTCGCTGCC
>JBBRXA010000029.1:0-32945 GCA_038248855.1 Bacteroidales bacterium
ACATTTGAAATATCAACAGTCATTGTCAGACTGTTGGAGACAACCTGCACCTTTTTCCCGCGGATCACCCCTATCTCTCCAATAGTATCACTGCCGGTGATCCTCACGTGGTCACCGGGCTTCAGCGCTTCGTTTTTTTTCTTTTTCACCGGTTCTTCAGGCTTCCGTGTAATGCGCTTCACAATCCCGGCCGTGCTGCCGGTCAATGGCACCGGTGAATGCACAACTTCAGCCTGCGGATGTTTTTCAACCCTGGCGACATTCTCCCTGAACGACTCCAGTTCATCACGCACCTCCTTCGTCCTTTCCTTCTCAGCCTGCGCCTCACGTATTGTCCGGATTGTGTTCTCGATAACCTTGTTGGAGTTACGCAGCAGCTCCTCAGCCTTATCCTTTGCCTGTGTGATGATCTCCTTCTGTTTCGTTTTTATCTCGCCCATCTGCGACTCATAGGCTGAAATCAGCTCCTCAAGCCTTTTCTCATGGCGTCTGACGGTCTCACGTTTCTTCTCCCAGTACCGCTTATCACGGGCTATCTCCCGCAGGTTGCGGTCAAAGTCGACATTCCCCACTCCCGCCCTTGTGGCGGCATCATTGAGTATCTCCTGAGGCAGCCCGATCTTTTTTGCGATCTCAAAGGCGAAGGAGCTGCCTGGTTTGCCCTGATCAAGACGAAAGAGCGGAAGCATGAGCTGATTGTCAAAGGCCATGGCCCCGTTAACGATACCCTCCTGCGAGGTGGCGAAATGCTTAAGGTTGGTGTAGTGCGTTGTCAGGACGCCGTAAACACCTCTTGCATTCAGTTCTGAAAGGATCGCCTCAGCGATGGCTCCACCTATGACGGGCTCCGTTCCTGTCCCGAATTCGTCGATCATCACCAGCGAAGTGTTGCCGGCATTCCGGAGCATCTGTTTCATGTTTATCAGGTGCGAGCTGTAGGTACTTAGATCGTTTTCAAGACTCTGTTCATCGCCGATATCGATGAAGAACCTGCCGAAGATGCCTGCCTCGGTGCCTTCCGCCACGGGTACGGTCATGCCGCATTGAACCATGTACTGAATGAGGGCCACGGTTTTAAGGCAGACCGATTTTCCGCCAGCATTCGGTCCCGAGATAACCAGGATACGGTCATGACTGTCGAGGCTGATGTTCAGCGGCACCACCTGTCGGCCGGCTGTTTTTGCAAAGGCTAGGGTAAGCAGCGGGTGCCGTGCATTCACCCATCTGATGTGAGGAGTACTAACGACAACAGGCCTGATGCAATCAAGCTTGCGTCCGAAGAGAGCCTTCGCCCTTATAAAATCTATCTCCCCGAGAAATGAAAAATTGGCTATCAGATCATCGATATAGGGTCTTACATTATCAGCCAGGGCTGTCAGTATACGAATTATCTCCCTCCTCTCCTGGTGTTCGAGCTCTGTTATTTCGTTATTGAGTTCAACCACCTCGGAAGGCTCGATAAAGACTGTCTTTCCGGTTGCTGACTCGTCATGGACAAATCCTTTGATACCGCGCTTGTTCGATGCGCTGACGGGTATCACGCCACGACCGTTCCGAATGGCTACCGTCGCCTCCCGGTCAACAATCCCATCGGCCTGTGCCTGCCGCATCACCGAGTGCAGTTTTCTTACTGCGGCAAGTGTTTTTGATGAGAGGTTAGACCTGATCTCCTTAAGTGCCGGCGAAGCTCCGTCACGCACTTTGCCTTCCTTGTCGATGATACGGTCAATTGCCTCTCCCACAAACGGATAGAAGCTTATACCAGAGCAAAGACGCCGGAGTTCGGGGTAACGGTCGTCCTTACGGCTTTTGAAGAACGAAATTATTTTCCTGATTGTTTCAAGTGACCCCCTCAACGCTACAACTTCCTCCAGTTCCGGAAAGGTCCCTTCGAAGCGCAGCTTCTCAAGCATTGATACAATGTCATGGTAATTATCAGACGGAAACTGTTCGCTGTAATGGAGAATTTGCTGGAACTCATGAGTCAGTTCAAGATTATGCCTTATCTCATCAGCTGAAAATGAAACATTCATCATCTCCACGTTCCTGATCCCCAGCGGGCTCAGGCATAACGATATCAGATTATCCCTGATACGGTCAAATCCTATTTTTGTCTCAAATGTGTCGGGATATACCATTGCAAGCAGTTGTCAGCGCAAAAGTAAAGTTAATTAATGTTAATGGTAAATCTCTTTGGTAATTATGCCGCTATATTTAAAATTCAATTTAACCAAATCAACTAACAGTTCAGCAAATGAAAATTATCAGAAATGCAGCAATCACATGTATTCTGCTATCTTTCAGTGTTTTATCACTGGCACAGGGAGCGGCAACAGATCTTTCCATGGCTTATAAGATCAGGCAGGAAGGGCTGAAAAATTCAGAAATGGAGAACCTGTCCTATATCATGACAGACCTTGCCGGTCCCAGGCTCACAGGTTCGCCGGGCATTGACCGTGCAAATGAGATCGCCAGGGCAAAGCTGGCCGGTATTGGCCTTTCAAATGTCAGGATTGAAAAAGCGCGGGATTTTGCACGCGGTGGCTGGGATTATTCAAAGGCCTATGCAGCAATGACGAAGCCTTATTACAACAATTTTGCTGTGACACCGACAGCCTGGACTGCAGGTACGAACGGTCCTGTAAAGGGCGAGGTGATACTGGTGGATATAAAGAAAGCCGAAGATATCGAAAAGTACAGGGGCAAGCTTAAAGGAAGCTTTGTAATCGCTCCGACGACTACTCCCTACCAGGTAAGTTATGAACCGCTGGCTGAGAGATATACCGATCAGCAGCTGGAAGAGCTTGAAAAAGTTCAGGTTGCAGGGGCTCCTTCAGGAAGGAATATGGGTGACTATCAGGCAATGCGTGAGCTGGGCAACAAGATAACAGCTTTCATGGCGGAAGAAGGTGTTGCACTCATGATCAGCAACGGAAGGCCTTTCAACATACCGTCATCGTCAGGAGCATTCTATGACAGCAAATCTAAGCCTCCGGCAACAGGTATCAGCATACCACAGGAGGCTTACGGACGCATGGAACGACTGTTGAAGAACGGCGAGAAGGTTGAAATGGAAGTTGAGGTCAACAGTGCATTTATTCCGGGTAAAGAAGTGTATAACGTGATAGCTGAAATTCCGGGTACTGACCCGAAACTAAAGGATGAAGTTGTTCTTCTGGGTGCGCACATTGATTCATGGCACGGCGGAACCGGGGCTGCTGACAATGCTTCCGGATGCATCGTGATGATGGAAGCAATACGCATACTCAAGGCCCTTGATGTCAGGCCGAGACGCACCATCCGCATTGCACTCTGGGGCGGCGAAGAGCAGGGTCTGAATGGGTCAAGGGGATATGTGGAAAAATACCTCTATGACGCTTCAACAAAGGAACGCAAGCCCGGCTTTGACAAACACTCTGTCTATTTCAATATGGATAACGGAACAGGACGTTACCGCGGCATTTACCTGCAGGAAAATGAGCTTGCCCGTCCGCTTTTTGAAGCATGGATGAAGCCCTACGGGGATATGGAGTTTGAGACCATCACAAACCGTAACACCTCCGGCACTGACCATCTGAGTTTTGATGGCATCGGCCTTCCCGGATTCCAGTTTATTCAGGATGAGATAGAATACGGTCGCGGCTACCATACAAACACTGACACCTGGGAACGGCTCCTGCTTCCTGATCTGAGGCAGAATGCCATTATCACAGCATGGTTTGCCTATAATGCAGCCATGATGAACGACAGGTTTCCCCGGGAACCCGAAATGAATTTCAAACAGCAGCCAAGAGGCTTCTGATTTATTTTAACACCAGATCTGTTTTTCAACAAGAGAGGCTGATGCGCAACACATCAGCCTCTCATATTTTACAGCCCCATCTCAGACTCTTCGTCCCGGAGGAGAAGACCGGCAGGGGAAGACCGGCAGAGGAAGACCGGCAGGGGAAGACCGGCAGAGGAAGACCGGAGGAGAAGACCGGCAGAGGAAGACCGGCAGGATAAATCCTGCTATTCTTTTATTCCTGCCAGGTCAAGGATGAAAGCATATTCAAGGGCTGTAGTCTTCAGCCTCTCGAAGCGGCCGGAGGCACCTCCGTGGCCAGCGCTCATGTTTACATCCATTATCAAAATGTTGTCATCTGTCTTTATATCCCGAAGTTTGGCAACCCATTTTGCAGGCTCCCAGTACTGAACCTGGGAATCCCATAAACCAGTAGTGACAAGCATGTTGGGATAACTCTGCGCTTTTGCCTGATCATAGGGAGAGTATGAGAGCATATAATCATAGTACTCCTGCTTTCGCGGATCGCCCCATTCATCCCATTCGAATGTTGTGAGCGGGATTGATGCATCCAGCATCGTGCTTACGACATCCACAAACGGCACGGCTGCAATTACACCCTTATAAAGTGCGGGCTCCAGATTTACGACAGCACCCATCAGGAGTCCGCCGGCGCTGCCGCCCATGGCAAACAGGTTGTCAGCAGAAGTGTACTTTTCACTGATCAGGAAACGTGCACAGTCGTTGTAGTCAGTAAATGTATTCATCTTCTTCAGAAGCTTGCCGTCTTCGTACCACTGGCGTCCCATCTCGCTGCCGCCCCTTATATGGGCAATTGCATAAGCAAATCCCCTGTCAAGAAGGCTTATTATGGTAGTCCTGAAAGAAGGATCCATCGAAGCACCGTATGAACCGTATGCATAAAGCAGCAACGGGGCTGTGCCGTTCTGTTCAAATTCTTTACGGTAGACAAGAGAAACGGGCACCATCGTGCCGTCAGCGGCTTTTGCCCACAGTCGTTTCGATTCATAATTGTTTTTGTCGAATCCGCCCAGTACGCTGTCCTGTTTCAACAGAGTTTTACTCTTTGAAGCCATGTCATAATCAAAGACAGAGTTCGGGGTGGTGAGTGACGAATAGCTGTATCTCAGTACAGAAGTGTTTGGATTTGGATTTACACTGATTCCTGCAGTGTAGGTTTCCTCACCGAAGTCGAGGAAATGTTCTGTTCCGTCAGCCTTGCTTATGATACGAAGGTTGTTAAGACCCTTAATACGCTCATCGACCACCAGGTAGTTGTCAAACAGCTCAAAGTTCTCAAGCAGGATATCGCTGCGGTGTGGTATCACTTCTGTCCAGTTTGCAATGCCAGTCTTTTTGTCGCTGCATTTCATCAGCTTGAAATTGAGGCTGCTGTCAGCATTTGTGCGGATATAGAACTCACCGTTAAGGTGATCAACAGAGTACAAATGATCTACTTTCCTTGGTTCGAAAACTGTGACGGGAGCATCCGGTTTTGAGGCGTCGATCAGTCTTACCTCTGTTGTAAGGGTCTGACCGGAAACAATAGAAATGTAACTTTTGCTTTTTGTTTTGGCGAGGTAGATGGCGAAGGTTTCATCTGTCTCGTCGAAGACCAGCATGTCTTCAGAGACAGGGGTGCCAAGCACATGTTTCATCACTCTTGCAGCCCTGAGAGTCTCGGGATCCTTCTGCACATAGAATACTGACTTATTGTCGTCAGCCCATTCAGTCTGACCCGTTGTATTTACGATAGAATCAGGCAGTAGCTCCCCTGAAGAAAGCTCTTTAAAAAAGACAGTGTACTGGCGGCGGCTGACATGGTCAACACCGTAAGCAAGAAGGGTATTGGACGGACTGACGCTTGCCCCACCGACACCTGTATATTTGAATCCCTCTGCCAGGGTATTTACATCGAGCATCACCTCAGGCTGTTCAGCGCTCTCAAGTCTCCTGTAATACACAGGATACTCCTTACCTTCAAAGTATCTTGTAAAATATAAGTAACCGTTGTCGAGGTAAGGGACTGTTTCGTCATTTTCCATTATCCTGCCTTTCATCTCGTCAAAAAGAGTCTGCTGGAATGCTTCTGTATGCTTCATTATCGCCTTTGCATAATCATTCTCGGCATTGAGAAAATTCAAAACGTCAACAGTCTGTGAATCAGGAACCTCTGCGCTTTTCTGTTCGTCGCTCAGGCGCATCCAGAAGTAATTGTCGGTACGGATATTGCCGTTGCTTTCAATGACATAAGCTTTTTTGAGAGCAACCGGAGGCTGAGGGCCTGTTTTGCCGCAAGAGGCAAAGACAAGGGCCATTGCTGCCAGTAACAAATAATTCATTCTTTTCATAAGCTTTGGTTTGGTTATTGTGTGGGTTGTTTATTGTCTGAGGGTCTGATCCGCCTGATGGCGGATATGGGTCTGATGACCCAAATGTACAAAATTAGGGAATTCTCTGGGTCATCCCTTCGGGATTAAAAATCTTAACGGTTAGGCCCTTGCACCTTCTGTCCCCTCTCTAAAATTGCCCACAGGGCAATTTCTTAACGTTCGGTCCCCTTCATCGAGAGCTGGATCCGTTTGCGGGCAAGGTCTACGCTGACAACTTTCACGGTCACTTGCTGGTGAAGTTTCACCACCTTCGACGGGTCATCTACATATTTGTCAGCCATCTGCGATATGTGCACCAGACCGTCCTGCTTCACTCCAATATCTACGAATGCACCGAATTTTGTAATGTTGGTCACTATCCCCGGAACAATCATACCTTCCTTAACATCTTCCAGAGTCCGTATGTCTGCAAAGCTGAATTCCTGGATAACTGACCTCGGATCGCGTCCGGGTTTTGCAAGCTCCTGCATTATGTCCTTAAGAGTGGGAAGCCCTATGACAGGAGTGACATAGTTTTCAGGCCTTATTGCCTTGCGTTTTTCGCCATCGTGAATCAGGTCAGTGACAGAACATCGCAGGTCAGAGGCCATTTTCTCCACTATATGGTAACTTTCAGGGTGGACTGCGGAAGCGTCAAGAGGATTTACCGCATTCCTTATCCTCAGAAAGCCGGCACTCTGCTCGAAGGCTTTGTCGCCCATCCTCTTCACTTTAAGCAGTTCTTTTCTCGAGCTGAAAGGTCCGTTCTGAGTTCTGTATTCGACCATATTCTGTGCCAGCTGCGGTCCCAGTCCGGAGACATAGGCAAGCAGGTGAGGACTGGCGGTGTTAACCTCCACTCCCACGGCATTTACGCAAGACATCACCACCTCATCAAGGGAACTGTGCAGTCTTGGCTGGTCGACATCGTGCTGGTACTGTCCCACACCTATGGATTTGGGATCTATCTTCACCAGTTCAGCCAGGGGATCCATCAGCCGGCGGCCGATTGAAATGGCACCGCGGACCGTCACGTCGTGATCAGGAAACTCATCACGGGCTGTTTTTGAGGCCGAATAAACCGAAGCGCCTGCCTCGCTGACAACATATACTTTAATGCCCGAAGCGGCGGGGACATACTGCCTGACAAAATCTTCGGTCTCACGACTGGCAGTGCCGTTGCCGATTGCGATGGCTTCGATTTTGAACCTGTCTATCAGTGACAGCATTTTGCTGACGCTCTTTGCAGTCTCATTCTGGGGAGGATGAGGATAGATATTGTCATTGTGCACCAGTGCTCCCTGCCTGTCGAGGCAGACTAGCTTGCATCCGGAACGGTATCCGGGATCAAGGGCCAGGAGACTCTTCTCACCCAGCGGGGGGGCAAGCATAAGCTGGCGCAGGTTATCGGCAAACACCCTTATGGCTTCCTCGTCTGCTTTCTCCTTTGACGTTTTCCTGAACTCCGTCTCCATTGAGGGTGCCAGCAGACGGTCCCAGCTGTCTGCAGCTGCCTGCCTGACCTGTCGTGAGCAATGGTTGTTCCCACTGATAAAAATCTTTTCAATAACCGGCATCACATCTTCCTCCCGGGGCATAATTATCAGTTTCAGGAAGCCTTCCTCCTCACCGCGGCGCATTGCCAGCAGCCTGTGAGACGGACATTTACGGAGGGGTTCGGACCATTCAAAATAGTCACGGAATTTACTGCCCTCTTCTTCCTTGCCCTTAAGGACCCTGGAAGTGATCACCGCATCTCGCTCGTACAATTTTCTCAGGCTGCTGCGTACCGGTTCGCTCTCGCTTACAGTTTCTGCAATGATATCACGGGCTCCTGCCAGAGCATCATCGGCTGTTTCAACCTTATCACTGAGGTATTTTTCAGCTTCCTCATCCGGGGAACCGTTACCCTGCCCGAGCAGCCAGAGAGCAAGAGGCTCGAGTCCTTTCTCCCGGGCCACTGTAGCACGGGTTCGTCTTTTGGGCCTGTATGGGAGGTAGATATCTTCAATCTCTGACAGTGTCAGTGCCGCGTTGAGTCTTTCGAGGAGTTCGGGAGTCATTTTCTCCTGCTCCTCTATCGACTTGACGATTGCCGTCCTCCTCTTGTCAAGATCTTTCAGCCTCTCATATTCATCACGGATCTCAAGAAGCTGCACCTCATTCAGGCTACCTGTGACCTCCTTACGGTAACGACTTATGAAGGGTATGGTGGCTCCGTCATCGAGAAGTCTTATCGTATTCTCAACCTGCCAGTCGTGCAGCTGCAGTTTCTTTGCGATAAACTTTATATTTTTTGCTGCCTCCATCACACTTACTCTACATGCAGAATAAATCCTTTAAGGTATTCACTTTCAGGATGATAAATATTAACAGGATGATCAGCCGGCTGTCCCATCTGGTCCACAATCCTGACTATGCGTCCGGTGTTTGCCGCCGCAACAAAGAGCGAGCGCCGGAAGTCGTCGCGGCTGACGACCTGTGAACAGGAGAATGTAAAGAGCATTCCGCCGGGCCGGATCCTTTCCATAGCTATTGCATTAAGCCTCCGGTAGCCCTGCAATGCTTTTGTCAGCACATTCTGATGTTTGGCAAAAGCAGGAGGGTCAAGCACAATCAGGTCATAGTCTCTTTTCATCCCGGCCAGGTAGCTGAAGGCATCTGCAGTGACAGCCTTATGGCGCGGGTCATCGCCGAAGTTCATTTTGACGTTTTCATCAGCCATAGTCATGGCTCCCGCCGAGCTGTCGACCGTATGCACCAGGGCAGCGTTTTTCATTGCATAGACTGAGAATCCGCCAGTATACCCGAACATATTGAGCACATTTCGTCCCTTGCTGTACTTTGACAGAAGCTCCCTGTTATCACGCTGGTCAATGAAAAACCCGGTTTTCTGTCCGGTCTTCCAGTCGACCCTGAATTTCATTCCGTTCTCAGTCACTATTGCACTGTTTCCGGGGTCTTCTCCTGCAAGATTACCGTTCAGAGCTCCGAGATGGGCCATGAACGGCAGGGTACCCTCACTCTTATCGTATACATAGGTAATATGTCCGTTCAGCACTTCGGTTACAAGTTCTGCAATCATTTGCCGGATATGCCAGAACCCGGCACTGTGAGCCTGCAACACGGCAACGCTTCCATAGATATCCACAATCAGTCCTGGCAGGCCGTCGCCCTCACCGTGAATGAGACGCCATGTATCAGTATCATCTTTTCCGGCAATTCCTGCAATCAGCCTGTAATGATAAGCTGCCTTGATTTTACCGAGGAAGAATTCCCGGTCCGGGTTGCATTTTATGAAGGAGAATATGCGTACGGCAATGGAGCCCGGTGACCAGTGGCCTGTAGCCAGGTAAGTACCGTCGGAGGCATTCACCTCCACAACATCGCCTTCTGCCGGTGACCCGGTTGTGCGGGCTATTGCCCCGGAGAATATCCAGGGGTGATAACGCCTCACCGACTGTTCTTTGCCTTTTTTAAGGAATAGCTGTATTGCGGTCACCTGTGTGTTTATTAGTGGCCGTCGTGGCCGTTTATTCCAAGGTAAATCATGCGGCAGACCCACGCGTCAGTAGCGGCGTACAGTTGCTGGGGCCAGGTCAGAGCAGGTGTCTCCCAGTTGGTTACCTGCTGTGATTTCGAGATTGAGAATCCCAGGACGATGGCTGACAGTTTCTTCAGCCCCAGTACTTTGATCCCGTGATCTGCAACAATGCTCTGAAGGTCGATGAATCCGCCGGGTTCAAAGGGTCTCAGGCTGCGCAGGGCTTTTAAGTCGTCATGGATGGCGACACCCACTTTAGTTATTCTGGGATCTGAGAGGATGTGGGCAAGCTCCGGCGGAAGCCCTATTATGTTCAGCCTGAAGATCCAGGCCTGACTGTCATCAGACAGCTGAAGCAGTGCCACCCTGTTCTTCTGGCCTTTTTTGAATGAAGGTTTGGTTTCGGTGTCAAAGCCGAGGAGTCTGGCCTTTCTCAGCTGTGAGAGTGCCGGATAGAATTTGTCAAGGCTGTCAACCACCGTTATCTGTCCGTCGAACTGTGAGACGGGCAGCTTTTTCATATCCTCATCCGTGACGCCTTCGCTAAACAGCCTCTCCATTTTTTCCCTCTTCTTTTGAATCAGTAACGTCGGCTTCCGAATAAAGAACCTTGTGTATTGCGTGAAGCACAATGAGCAGTTTCTGTCCCCAGAACTCCTCGAAATTCATAAGCACTTCCCAAACGGCGTCATTCATGACATCATCAGTACCGGTTTTATAGCTGACTATGAAGTCCTTCAGGTCCTGGTAGATATCTGTCAGGCTCTCCGAGATGCTTCCGGTGTAGAGTCTGTCTGAAGGGTCACCGAAATCCGCCAGCACCGGGAACGGGTCATTATTGCCGATCTTCGAGAGCAGGACATCGTGCATCCTGGTATAGTCAAACTCTGTGACAGTCTTTTCATTGCCCTCCTCCAGCAGAGGTTCGAGCATGGGCAAAAGCGAAGCCCTCAGGTAAATAAACGGTAACAGCCGCTGCATCACCTTGAGTATTTCGATTCCCTTAATCTCCTTACACCCTTCAAGGTACTTGCAGAATTCATTCGCGGAGGCTGCAAATTCCACAGCCTGACGCGAATAGATCATTTTTTCTTCTTTTTCCATTTAAAATTAAATAACAGACAAAAGTATTAATTAAAGGGATAGAAACGGCTTCCTGTTGAAAAAAGGAGAGGACTTTCAGTGTTTCCAGGCAAGTTTGTGATCACTGTCAGTGACCAGTTTTTCACGGTCAAGGAGCCAGCGAATCACTTTTACGCTTTTTTCTGGAGGAAACTCCATTCTGTCAGTCAGGTCTTCGACGCGGAGACTCTTCTCCTCCACAAGTATTTTTATTTTGCCGATGATCATGTCAAACTCGTACTTACTGAGGTCCAGTTCATTTCTCTCCTGGCAGGTGTCACACTGGCCGCAGCGGCCGTTTTCCTCACCGAAGTAGCCGGTAAGGAATGCTGATCTGCACCTCGTTTTGTTCCCGGCATATTCAATCATCGTACCCACCCTTTCGATATAATTTTCCTTAACCCTAAGGTACACATCCGGTGATATGTTAAGTTGCCGCCTTTCAAGACGTTCTTCCGTGAAGATTACAAGGGGGCTTTTTTTGCCCGGAATGAAATGGATTATGTTCTGAGCGGAGAGGCGGACCAGGAACTGATACATAGCCTCCCGTGTAAGTCCTGAGCGGTTGGCCAGCGACTCCTCGTTTATCGGAACGAATTCGGAGAACATCCCGCTGTAAGTGCGAAGAAGGAGTTTGATGAACTTGTCATATTCCTCATTGGCCACCTGGAATTTATAGAGATCGTCACGGCTCACCACGAAGTGCACCCTGGAGGGATTGTTTATCTCATCGGTGAATTCAAGGTATCCCTCTTTCTGAAGGAAGTTGAGGCTGTTGTATGTCTCGGTGACCGAGAAGCGGAAAGCGGAGACGAACTTCCAGAGGTCAAAGTCATAAACACCGTTTTTGCCTGACCCGACCGGTATCTGGTAGAAATTGCCAACGGCCTCATAAATATCCTTTATACGGTCTATGGGTGGAAATTTGATTCTGACGGAGTCGGTGAGCTTCTTTTTTTCATCCTGTGACCAGAGGAGGACAGCCCAGGCGGGTTTATCATCCCGGCCTGCCCTGCCTGACTCCTGATAGTATGCCTCGATGGAATCCGGGGCATCCCAGTGAATGACGAACCTGACATCGGGCTTGTCTATTCCCATTCCGAAGGCATTTGTGGCCACTATTACGCGTACCTCGCCGGTGGTCCATGATGTCTGTTTTCGGTCGCGCAGCTCCTGTGGAAGGCCTGCATGGTAGAAGTCAGCTGTGATTCCGTTTGCCACCAGCATTTCGGCAATTTCCTTTGAGCGTTTGCGGCTGCTTACATAGATGATTCCGCATCCCTTCTCCCTCTTAAGGCTTTTCAGAACATAGAGACTCTTATCCTCCACTTCGCGCACCACATATGTTATGTTCGGCCGTTTGAAGCTTGCCTGCAACACCGGGGGATTCTTCAGATGAAGTCTTTCGATAATATCCTTCACCACCCTCGGGGTTGCCGTTGCTGTCAGAGCCAGGAAGGGCACCTCAGGGCCTATCAGGTCACGTATTTCGGCAATGCGCAGGTACGAAGGACGGAAGTCGAAGCCCCACTGGGAAATACAGTGGGCTTCGTCGACTGCAACAAGTGAAAAGTTGAATCTCGGCAGTCTTGAACGGAAGACAGGAGTATGGAGACGTTCAGGGCTCACGTACAGCAGCTTGTAATCGCCGTAAAGGCAGTTGTCAACAGAGATATCCACCTCTTCGCGGGTCATCCCGCTGTGAATGGCCATTGCTTTAATATTCAGTGACTTCAATCTGGTCACCTGGTCTTTCATCAGGGCTATCAGCGGGGTAATTACGAGGCACAGTCCATCGGATGCTACAGCCGGGACCTGGAAGGTAACCGATTTACCTCCTCCGGTCGGAAGGAGACCCACACAGTCCTTTCCGGAGGTCACGGCACCGATGATCTCTTCCTGCAATGGCCTGAAGGCGGTGAATCCCCAGTAACGGGCAAGAGTCTCCCTGTATATTTCCGGTAACATTTCCGTGCAGCGTGCAGATTATATGCAAAAATAGTAACTCAAACTCACTTTTAACCTTTTATTGACATTATAGATGTATCGGCGCTCATCATTTTTTTGTAATTTTCGCCCCAAATAAAATATACCCCATGTCATTCTCTGAAGATAAGTTGTTGTTTGAGGGTCTCACCTTCGACGATGTTCTGCTTCTTCCGGCCTACTCGGAGGTCCTTCCGCGGGATGTAGATCTGAGATCACATTTTTCGCGTAACATAATCATTAACACGCCAATAGTCTCGGCCGCAATGGATACTGTCACCGAAGCCGAACTGGCTATTGCAATTGCCCGTGAGGGAGGTATCGGGGTGATTCACAAGAACATGTCCATCGGACAGCAGGCCGCGCAGGTGCGCAAGGTAAAGAGGGCCGAAAGCGTAATGATTTTCGACCCCGTTACCATCAATGATAAATCTACAGTGGCAGATGCGCTGGCTCTGATGAAGGAGTTCAAGATCGGAGGTATACCGGTGATAAGTGATGACGGGGCGCTTGTAGGCATAGTGACAAACAGGGATCTGCGTTTTGAAAAAGACTATTCGAGAAGGATAAGCGAGATAATGACCACGAAGCTTATCACACTCAGCCACTCGACAAACCTGGCGGCGGCGGCGGAGATACTTCAGAAGTACAAGATTGAGAAACTGCCGATCGTCGATGAAAAGGGAAGACTGACGGGGCTGGTAACCTATAAGGATATAACCAAAGCGAAGGACAGGCCCAATTCCTGTAAGGATGATAAGGGAAGGCTGAGGGTGGCCGCCGCCGTGGGTATAGCTGCAAATACGCTCTCGAGAGTAGAAGCCCTTGTCGGTGCTGGCGTTGATGCCATTGCAATTGACACGGCTCACGGACACACTAAGGGAGTCATCAATATACTGAGGGAGGTGAAGAAAATCTTCCCGGGCACGGAGGTAGTTGTTGGCAATATAGGAACAGGAGAGGCTGCAAAGCGACTTGTTGACGAGGGTGCCGATGCTGTCAAGGTCGGGATAGGTCCGGGCTCAATATGCACCACCCGTGTGGTTGCAGGCGTCGGGGTGCCTCAGCTGTCCGCAATTTACAATGTGGCGAGGGCGATTGATGGCAGTGGCATTCCGGTAATAGGTGACGGCGGGATACGTTATTCCGGTGACATTGTAAAAGCTATCGCAGCGGGAGCTGACAGCGTAATGGCCGGCTCGTTATTTGCAGGGGTAGAAGAATCACCCGGTGAAACAATAATTTACAACGGACGCAAGTTCAAGACATACAGGGGCATGGGTTCTGTCGAGGCCATGCAGATGGGATCAAAGGACAGGTATTTCCAGGATATGGAGGATGACATTCACAAGCTTGTACCGGAAGGAATTACAGCACGTGTACCCTATAAGGGAACGCTGACTGAGGTAATTTACCAGTTCCTTGGAGGGCTCCGTTCGGGAATGGGTTACTGCGGAGCTCATGATATTGCCACCCTCAAGAAAGAGGGGCGGTTTGTGAGGGTTACAGCCGCCGGCGTTACAGAGAGTCATCCGCATGATGTTACAATAACGCGTGAGTCTCCAAACTACAGCCGTAAGAACAACGAATACTGATGACCCGCATTTCAATCATACTGTTGTCAGCACTGTTGATTGTCGCGTCCTGCTCAAGGTCAGCCAGGGAAGAAAACCGCGTTGCGGTTGCGCGTGCCGGTGACAGGGTGCTATATTTCGACCAGGTACCTCCTACTCTGGTATCCCCCGGGATGAGCACGCCTGACAGCATCTCGGCCATTCAGAGTTATGTACGCCGCTGGGCGCGTAAAGAGCTGCTTGCAATCAGGGCCGAGCAGAACCTTACCTCAGAGTACAAGGCAGAGGTAAACAGGCAGCTTGACGATATGAGGAATAATCTGCTGATCTACCAGTACCAGCAGCAGATGATAATTCAGAAAATGGATACAACTGTCAGTGACAGTGAGATGCAGGAGTATTATATCAGCAACATAAATACTTTCTCACTTGCTTCGAACCTTGTCAAAGCGATTTTCTTCAAGCTTCCAGAAGATGCACCTGATCTTGATAAAGTAAGGGGATGGTATAAGTCAAACGCTCCCGAGGACTACAGGGCACTTGAAAATTATTGTCTTCAGTTCGCACTCAGGTACGACGATTTTGATGAGTCATGGATACCCTTCACGCAGCTCCTGATGGAAGTGCCGCTGGAGTCTGACGACCAGGAGGCATGGCTGGCCCGGAACAGTACAGTGGAGTTGCAGGATGACAAATTCCTGTACTTCATAAACATCAGGGAATACAGGCTCCGCAACAGCGTGGCTCCCTTTGAATACATAGGCGGTCAGGTAAAGACTATAATACTAAACAACCGCAGGAACGACTTCCTGCAGAAACTCGAGGACGGAATTTATAATGAGGCCTTAAGGGACAACTCCCTTACTGTCTACTAACGGAAAGATCAGATATGAAAATCAGGATTACCATTTTTGCTGTGCTGATGATGCTTGCAGGGAACAGTGCAGCCGGTCAGGAAGTAGTTGAATCGATAGTGGCTATTGTGGGGAATGAGGTCATCTACCTGTCTGACCTGGAGGGTCAGATGATGCAGCGTAAGGCTGAGAAGGACCAGACGCCGGATGACATTATGCGATGCCAGATACTTGAAGACCAGTTGATACAGAAGCTTTTCCTTGATCAGGCCAAGATAGACTCCATTGAGGTTTCGCCGGAGAACGTTGAAGCTGACCTTACCGGGAGGCTCTCTGACTATGTAAGACGGGCAGGATCTGAACAGGCTCTTGAAACCTACTTCAACAAGAGCATGGCTGAGATCAGGAAGGATCTTCGTGAAATGCTCACCAACCAGTATATCATCGAAGAGACCCAGGGAACCATCGCAAAGAATATTACTGTCACCCCGGAGGAGATCAAAAAATATTACAATTCCATTCCGAAGGATTCGCTTGCACTGGTACCGCGAAAAGTGGAACTGAGCATAATCCAGGTTGAGCCTCCTTCAATGGAGGAAAGTAAGGCTGAGGTTCGTCAGAAACTGCTTGAGCTGCGCAGCCGCATTATAAACGGAGAGAGTTTCAGGACCCTGGCGGTGCTTTATTCAGAGGACCCTGGATCTGCACCCCTTGGCGGAGAACTGGGATTCCTGACACGCGGAGAGCTTGCCAAGCCGTATGCGGAGGCAGCCTGGAGTCTGAAGAAGGATGTGGTCTCGAAAATCGTGGAGACCGAATTTGGATTCCATATTATCCAGTTAATTGACCGTAAGGGAGATATGGTGAATTCGCGCCATATACTAATGAAGCCTAAACTCTCAGCCACGCAGACTGAATGGTCAATTATGAGGCTGGACAGTATTGCCGAACTTGTCCGTAAAGACAGTGTAACCTTTGCAAGGGCTGCGATGCTGCTCTCATCCGACAAGACCACCAGGGCCAACGGAGGCAAGATGGTCCAGACAAATCCATCAGAGCGAATCACATTGTTTACCCTCGACGAGCTTTCAAAAGAGGTAAACCTGATTGTGCGAACCATGAAACTCGGCGAGATCTCGGCGCCGTTTCGCACCACTGATTCAAAAGGAAACAGCGTTTACTGCATTATCAGGCTCGACAATGAAATTGCCCCGCACAGGGTAAACCTGCAGGATGATTATAAATTCCTGACCGATGCCGCGCTGATGAACAAAAAGAACAAGGCTTATCAGGAATGGATAGCCGGTAAGATCAAGAAGACCTACATCAAGATAGATGAAGAATACCGCACCTGCGATTTTTACAATGATGGATGGCTACGGTAATTCATAAGAGTCGGATTCAGTATTTCAGTTTATCAAGTTTGCGATTCCTTTTACCTGTTTTTATTCTGCTGGTACACGAGCCGGCGACATCGCAGGTAAGGCAGCAGGAGCCTGTACGCCGCAAGGTTGAAATAATCCATACCGATGCCATGCTGTTCGACCGCCTTGCAGACAGGTCGAGGAAGAAGCTCCTGGGAAATGTAAGCCTGAAACACAACGACCTCTTCATGACCTGCGACAGCGCATGGTATTATGACGACACCAACCAGGTGTTCGCATTCAGTAATATTCATATCCAGCAGGGAGACACTATTCATATCTACGGCCGGTATCTCGCATACAACGGCGATACCGGCAAGGCTGTCATGACTGACAGCGTCAGGCTTGTAGACAGGGAGACGCAGCTCTTTACCAATAAGATAGACTATGATGTAAATACACAGGTGGCAGTCTACAATACCGGTGGCAGGATACTAAACGGCGATAACAGGCTCACCAGCATCACCGGTATTTATTATGCAAACCAAAAGATGATGCATTTCCGTGACAGTGTAAAGATTGTAAATCCCGATTATGTCATGAAAGCTGACACGATGCGATACAGTACACTTTCAGAGATAGTCTGGTTTGCCGGTCCCACGGAAGCTATCGGTGACAGTATCTACCTCTACTGCGAGGAAGGATGGAGTGACACAAAGAAAGATGTGTCGCAGTTGATGAAGAATGCTGTTCTTGATAACCGGGAGCAGCGGATTACGGGTGACACCCTGTGGTATGACGAACCCAGGGGGTTTGGCGAGGCATTCGGAAATGTGACTATTACTGACACGACTGACAATGTTGTTGGGGGAGGCTCTTATGCCTGGTACTACAAAAAGCCGGAACGGTTTCTGTTAACCGGAACACCTTATTTCACGATGTTTTCTGAGGATGATACAATTACTTTAAGGGCTGACACCCTGAGGGCTATACCCCAGGCAGACAGTGCCGGCATCTTTCACAGGCTTCTGAAGGCATACCATAAGTCAACAATTTTCAGCCGTGAGATGCAGGGTGTTTGTGATTCGCTGATTTACTCATTCAGGGACTCTGTGATAAGGCTCTACGTCAATCCCGTGGTGTGGTCACGCGAGAACCAGCTCTCTGCAGATTCAATTGCACTCTTCACTCGTAATCAGAAGGCCGATCACATGGAGCTTTACAACTCTGCTTTTGTTGTAAGTTCTGTGGACTCCACCCGTTATAACCAGATCAAGGGGAAGAATCTCTCAGGGTACTTCAATGACAATAAGCTATTCCGGATAAAGGTGACGGGGAACGGCGAGACCATTTATTATGTGCTTGACGGAGAGGAGCTTGTCGGAGTAAATAAAGCCAAAAGCGCAACTATTGATATTTTTATAGAAGACGGAAAAATTACAGAGATCTTTCAGAATCAGAGTCCTGACGGCACTCTTGATCCCCCGCTTAAAACGCCTGACAACAAGCAGAGGCTTGACGGTTTTCGCTGGCTGCCGGAACTCAGGCCTGTCCGCCGGAATGAGAAGGTCGATACCTTTAGACATTAGACTTTCCGACTATAGACTTTTTTAATATTCGTCCTCGTTGAAGAAAAAATCGTCTTTTGAAGGATAGTCAGGCCAGATATCTTCGATACTCTCGTAGATATCGCCCTCATCTTCAATTTCCTGGAGATTCTCTATGACTTCCATAGGGGCACCTGACCGTATGGCAAAATCGATAAGCTCATCCTTGGTTGCTGGCCAGGGTGCGTCTTCGAGTTTAGATGCTAATTCAAGTGTCCAATACATTTCTGATAACGAATTATGTTATGCCTTATAAAGTCCGCAAATATAAAATTATTTGTATTAAAAAAAGAATCCCTGAAATTTTTTTATGCTTTTTCAGGGTCTCCACTTAACTTCCTCTGTTCCAGACTCATATATCAGACAGCGAGTCAGAACAAAGAGATAGTCGGAGAGCCGGTTTATATACCTGATGACTTCGGGAGGCACTTTTTCGGTTTCATTCAGGCGCAACAGTGCACGTTCGGCTCTCCTGCACACGCATCTTGCTATGTTGCTGAAGGATGCGTTCGGATGACCTCCCGGAAGAATAAATGAAGAAAGGGCAGGTAAATTCTTTTCCATTCTGTCAATGGAGTTTTCAAGGGCTGATGTATCAGCTACCTTCACGCCTGCAGGAACTTCGGCTGAAGGATCGGTGGCAACGACAGTACAGCAGGCCATCAGGACTGACTGAATTGCGATGAGTTCGTTCCTTGAAACGCATTTCTGATCTGTTCCACGCAGCAGTCCCACCCAGGCAATGAGTTCATCGACTGTGCCGTATGCCTCAATGCGGGGATGGTGCTTTGAAAGACGTTTTCCCCCGATAACCGAGGTCATGCCCTCATCGCCTGTACGGGTATAGATCTTCATGCACGGTAAAAATCAGACTTTCACTTTTCTGACATCGATGCGGTTCTCATTGACGTAGTCCATTGACACCTCGCCGTCCATAAGCTTTATAATGCGGTGTGCATGCCGGGCTATATCCTCCTCGTGGGTCACCAGTATCACGGTGTTTCCGTTGTCGTGAATTTTATCCAGCAGGCCCATGATATCGTATGATGTCTTACTGTCAAGGTTACCCGTAGGTTCGTCGGCCAGAATTATTGCAGGATTGTTGACCAGAGCCCTAGCGATTGCAACTCTCTGTCGCTGTCCCCCTGAAAGTTCATTGGGTTTGTGGTGCATCCTGTCAGCCAGGCCGACTTCCTCGAGTGTTTTGATGGCCTGAGCCTCACGTTCATGTCGGGGTATGCCAGCATATATAAGGGGAAGGGTGACGTTTTCGAGGGCGGTATATCTTGGCAGCAGGTTGAAGGTCTGAAAGACGAAACCAATCTCTTTGTTCCTGATTTCGGCAAGCTTGTCATCTTCCATTTTGCTGACATCTGTTCCGCTCAGAATATAACTGCCTTTTGTAGGGGTATCGAGGCATCCCAGGATATTCATCAGGGTTGATTTACCTGACCCTGACGGACCCATTATGGCAACATATTCGTTTTTATCTATATTCAGTGAAACCGAGCGCAGGGCACGGACAATGACCGATCCTACCTGGTAATTCTTCACAATTTCATTAATCTCAATGACCTTATCCATGCTGATTTTATTAAAGTGCCGAATTTAGTTTAAAAATATCTATTAATATGTTATGACCGTCTTAATTTTTGTTAATGCCATACCTTGTATCTCCCCTGCGTCAGGCTGTTTCTCCTGAAGAGTATTCCAAACCTTTTTGTCTCCAGCGATGCTTCTGCCACCCCGCTTTCCGATATCATTTTCCAGCTACTGTACATATCTCTGTTCAGGTGTATGTCATCTGCCACAATTATCATTTCATCACCCATTCCTAAGATTGTCGTGATATAATTGACCAGCGCCTCTCCCCTGTGGTTACCGTCGATGAAAGCGAAGGCGACTTTTACATCTTCCGTTCTTAGTTTTTCCAGTGCTGCTGTGAATTCCATATTCACTACCGTTGCATTGATGGCACCGTGGCGTTCGAGGTTTGTTCTTGCAATCTCAGAAAGCTGAGGGCATCCCTCCACTGTCACCACCCTCCTTCCGGGAGCTGCCAGGGCAATTGCCAGTGTGCTTATTCCCAGTGAGGTTCCCAGTTCCAGAAAGATTCCCTCTCCCTTTCCCCTGCTCTGCCCTGTGCTCCATGCTTTTTGCTCCCTGCCCCTTGCCCCCTGCTCCGTGCTCCATGCTATTCTAGCCAGCTGGCCAGCCTGATACACCGGAAGTGCGGTATTCCTGGCAATGTCATCAACCCTCCTCTCTGCTCCGGTCATTTTCAAAGAACCTGCCCCCAAATCCGTGACCCTTATTATCCTTTTATCAGATAACATCTCTCCGCGGAGGCTTTCAATATGACTGACAATGTCACCGGGAGTTTTATTCCGCAGAACGGTAGTTAAAAAATCATAAATGAAGGGGCTGTGCACACCGTGACCGGCAGTTCCGCCGGCATGAAACCGGTGCCTCAGCAAAGCCAGTGCGGGGTAAAAATTCATTTTCAGAAAATGCTCATTTGAAACCAGCCCAAATTTACTTAATTTCGGTGACTGAATCTGAATGCCCACAATTTCGCCCGTCAATGTCGGAAGTGCTTGATACAGAGATAAAATTCCTGCCCGGGGTAGGCCCGAAGCGTGCAGAGTTGCTTGCAGCCGAGGCAGGTATTCAGACATTCAGGGACCTCCTCACCTATTTTCCTTACAAGTATGTTGACAAAACGCGTTTTTATAAGGTCAGGGAACTTGATACCGATATGCAGTATGTTCAGATCAGGGGAAAGATCAGGCGTTTTGTCACCGAGGGAGGCGGGACTGCAAAGAGGCTTATGGCCGATTTCTTTGATGATACCGGTATTGTCAGGCTGGTTTGGTTCAAGGGACAGAAATGGGTATTAAATACCTATAAGACTGATAAAGAGTATATTATATTCGGGAAACCGACTCTTTTCAGCGGCGCTTTCAATATTGTGCATCCCGAGGTAGAGGAAGTCGAGAAGAAAGCAACAAGGGTTAGCTCGGCCCTCGAGGCGCAGTACAGCACAACTGAGAAGATGAAGGACCGCTTTCTCACTTCAAAAGCCATTTCCAAACTCGTTGCAACAGCATTTTCGCAGCCCTCACTGCGAGTCCCCGAGACGCTTCCGGCTTCGGTAATGAAACCTATGAAGTTGTTGTCAGCTGCGGATGCGATGTTCCGGATTCACTTTCCCGACTCGAACAATGACATTGAAAACGCCCGTTTCAGGCTCAAGTTCGAGGAGCTCTTTTACATCCAGCTTAACCTGCTCAGATATAAGGGCAGCAGGTCGAAGACGACTCACGGTTTTGTCTTTTCAGTTGTTGGTGACCGCCTCAACACCTTTTACCGTCAGAAGCTTCCTTTCGACCTGACAAACGCGCAGAAGCGTGTAATACGCGAGATACGTGCTGATCTGGGCAGTGGCAGGCAGATGAACAGGCTCCTCCAGGGCGATGTGGGAAGCGGCAAGACGATGGTGGCACTGATGAGCATGCTTATTGCCGCCGACAACGGATTTCAGAGCTGCCTGATGGCACCCACCGAGGTGCTGGCACAGCAGCACTTTAACTCTCTGAGCAGGTTTGTAGACGGCATCGATATTCAGGTGGCGCTGCTTACAGGGTCTTCCAAGCGCAGTGAACGCGCCCGTATTGAAAAAGGGCTGCTCGACGGAACAATAAATATTATAGTAGGTACGCATGCCCTGATAGAGGAAAATGTAAAATACCTCAATCTTGGCCTTGTGATAATTGATGAGCAGCACCGCTTCGGGGTGGCCCAGCGAGCAAAACTATGGCAGAAAAACGACTGTCCGCCCCACGTGCTTGTGATGACTGCCACTCCCATTCCGCGGACGCTGGCAATGACGCTGTACGGCGATCTGGACGTTTCGGTAATTGATGAAATGCCGCCTGGACGAAAACCCATAAAGACCATGACCTTCACCGATGCGGAGCGTGAGAAGGTCTTCGGTTTCATGCGTCGCCAGATAGAGGACGGGAGGCAGATCTACGTTGTCTATCCCCTGATCAAAGAGTCGGAAACTCTTGATTTCAAGGATCTTACTGACGGTCTTGAAAGCATGGCACGGGCGTTTCCCCCGCCGCGGTATTCGATTAGTGTTGTACACGGACGGATGACATCGAAGGATAAACAGATATCCATGGGCCTGTTTGTCAGGGGACAGGCGCAGATCATGGTTGCCACAACCGTCATAGAGGTAGGTGTTGACATCCCCAACGCCAGCGTGATGGTTGTAGAGAGTGCCGAGCGGTTTGGTCTCTCGCAGCTTCACCAGCTGCGGGGACGAGTGGGAAGGGGTGCGGATCAGTCGTACTGCATCCTGATGACCTCATATAAACGTTCCGCCGAGGCTTCTGAGCGGATAAACACCATGGTAGCCACCAATGATGGCTTCGAGATAGCGGAGACAGACCTGCGTATGCGGGGTCCGGGAGACCTGGAGGGGACGCAGCAGAGCGGAATGGCCTTTGACCTTAAGATTGCGGACCTTGCCAGAGACGGGCAGCTGCTCAACCTGGCACGGTCGCATGCCGAGGAGATCCTTGCCGATGATCCCGAGCTTCAGAAGACAGAAAACCAGCTCCTGCGCACCAATCTTAAAAGGCTGTTTGGAAAACAATTCTCCTGGGCTGAAATCAGCTGAGGTGCTCGGCAATATAATTGTCACTCCGGAGTTTCCATGCGCCGGGCGTAGGGCCCAATGACCAATGCCCCCTACTCCATGCACCAGGCGCCGGGCCCAATAACCAATGCCCCCTACTCCATGCACCAGGCGCCGGGCCCAATGACCAATGCTACTTACTCCAAGCGCCGGCCTCCGTGCCCAAAGCCCAATTCTCCCTCCTCCAGGCCCAGTGCAATCAAAAACATGATCTTTGTTATATTTTTCCTCTTTCCGATTAATTAATATTGCAGGTTCTACGGTGAGACGATGCAAAAAGGGGAAATAATAAGCCATGAAGGTGTGGTTGTAAACGTACCGGGAAACGGGACTGCCGAGGTTGACATCATCACAGGCAGTGCCTGCTCGGGATGCCATGCGAAATCAGCATGTTCGCCCGGCAGCACGGAGGTCAAGACCGTTACCGTAAAAAGTGATGCAGCGCTCAGCCCCGGTGACCGGGTGACGGTGACCATGGAGCAGTCGCAGGGATTCCGTGCACTGATGATCGGGTATTTAATGCCGCTTATAGTGCTTATTGCGGCTTTTGCTTTACTGACGGCAGCAGGAGCCGGTGAATTGGCAGCGGCGCTGCTCTCTTTCGGTGCACTTGCGGTTTATTATGCTGGCGTATGGGTCTTCAGAACAAAAGTCGGAGAAAAGTTTGAATTCAAAATAAAGAACTGACAAATGAGTTCCACAGTGTTGTTGACTATCATCATGCTCAGCCTTTTGGGGCTGACGGCAGCGGTGATACTCTATATTGTTGCACAAAAGTTCAAGGTCATTGAAGACCCCCGGATAGATCAGGTCACCGAGGTGCTCCCCGGCGCCAACTGCGGTGGATGCGGTTACACGGGATGCCGGGCCTTTGCAGAAGTGCTTGTAAAATCAGAAACATTTGATGGTCTCAACTGTCCTGTCGGAGGCGCTGAAACAATGGGTAAAGCAGCACTGATTCTCGACCGTCAGCCGGTTGCGGTTGAACCTAAAGTAGCAGTCCTGAGGTGCAACGGCACCCCTGAAAACTGTATACGGACATCAGTCTATGACGGTGCTATGAACTGCAGGGTTGCACATTCGCTCTACGGCGGAACCACGGCCTGTCAGTTCGGATGCCTCGGCTGCGGCGACTGTGTGGTTGCGTGCCAGTTCGATGCAATGTATATGGACGCTGTTACGCAGTTACCCGTAATCATAGATGACAAGTGTGTGGCTTGCGGTGCCTGCGTGAAAGCCTGCCCCCGTACACTGATTGAGATGAGGAAGCGTAACCGCAAGGACCGTAAGATTTATGTTTCATGTCAGAACAAAGACAAAGGCGGCCCGGCACGAAAAGCCTGCATTGTGGCATGCATCGGTTGCGGCAAGTGTGTAAAGGTGTGTCCCTATGATGCAATTACAATGGCTGACAACCTCGCATTTATCGACTCATTTAAATGTAAGCTCTGCCGTAAGTGTGTGACCGAATGTCCTACCGGTGCCATCCTGGAGCTCAACTTCCCGGTGAAGGAAGAAAAACCGCTGCAGCCGTCTGTTGCCGAAGTACATGAATAAATATTTCCAGAAATAAATAGCGATAAAGTGTTTAAAACATTTCCAAAAGGCGGCATCCATCCGCCTGAGAACAAGCTGACCGCATCAAAACCGATAGTTGCATTGCCTCTGCCCGTTACGGTAACGATTCCGGTGTCGCAGCATATCGGTGCACCCGCCACGCCCACAGTGGCAAAAGGCGATACTGTAAAGACAGGGCAGGTGATCGCAGCTGCAAAAGGCTTCGTTTCTGCAAACATTCACTCATCTGTCTCGGGAAAAGTGAGCAAAGTGGAGGCTGTTGCCGATACGACAGGTTATAAACAGATGGCTGTGGTGATAGATGTCGAGGGAGACGAGTGGGCAGACGGGGTTGACCGCACTCCCACCCTTAATAAAGAAGTGAGCCTAAGCCGTGAACAAATCATAGAGCGATGCAAGGAATGCGGCCTTGTAGGGCTGGGAGGAGCTACCTTCCCAACATATATCAAGATGACCGTTCCTGAGGGCAAAAAGTGCGATATGATAATTATCAACGGGGTGGAATGCGAACCGTACCTGACGTCTGATCACCGCCTTATGCTTGAAAAGGGCGGGGAGGTTCTGACCGGGGTGACAATTATTATGAAAGCCCTTGGAGTTGAGAAAGCGGTCATTGGTATAGAGGCTAACAAGCCAGATGCAATCGATTATCTCACGGGTCTGTCAAAAGACTACGCCGGTATCACTGTTCAGCCGCTAAAGGTCAAGTATCCGCAGGGTGGTGAGAAGCAGCTGATAAAATCATGTACCGGACGCGAGGTTCCCTCGGGCGGTTTGCCTCTGGATGTGGGGGTTGTGGTGCAGAATATCGGGACAGCCTTCGCGGTTTACGAGGCTGTGCAGAAGAACAAACCCCTGATTGAGAGGGTTGTGACAGTCACCGGAAAATCGGTCATAAATCCTGGTAATTTCCTTGTGCGCATCGGCACCCCTGTATCCGTTCTGATAGAAGCTGCAGGCGGCATGCCCGATGACACCGGCAAGGTTGTTAACGGAGGCCCGATGATGGGCAAGGCGCTGGCAATAACAGGGGTTCCTGTAACCAAGGGAACTTCCGGGATAGTGATCTTCCCTGCTGCAGAGTCACACCGTGAGGAGATCATGCCTTGTATCAGGTGCGGGAAATGCAGCTCGGTGTGTGCGATGGGTCTCGAGCCCTGGCTGCTGGCTGCGGTTTCGGAAAAAGCCATGTATGAAAAAGCAGAGGGTGAAAAGATAACCGACTGCATGGAGTGCGGGGCGTGTGCTTATACCTGTCCGGCGAAAAGACCGCTGCTTGATTACATCAGGCTTGGCAAGGCAACTGTCATACGTATGGCACGTGAACGAGTTACGAAATAGTAAGATCCGGATATGAATAATTTGCTTAATGTATCGCCCTCACCGCACCAGCACAGCAGTGAGACAACGCGAAAACTGATGTACGGGGTTGTCTTTGCGCTGCTGCCGGCACTGGCCGCATCGGTGTATTATTTCGGAACGGGGGCAATCATTGTGACTCTTACTTCGGTAGTGTCATGTGTTGTGGTGGAGTACCTGATCCAGAAATTTATTCTGAAGGTAAGACCATCGGTAAGTGACGGTTCCGCAGTGGTCACCGGCCTGTTGCTGGCATTCAACGTACCGTCAAACCTGCCTGTTTTCATAATTGTCATCGGTGCAATTTTCTCTATTGGAGTAGCCAAGATGACTTTCGGGGGACTGGGTAACAACCCGTTCAACCCTGCGCTGGTAGGAAGGGTTTTCCTGCTGATTTCCTTCCCTGTAAAAATGACCAGCTGGCCTGTTCCTACCGGTTTTAGAACAGGATATGCTGATGCAGTGACCGGAGCCACGCCGCTGGGGATAATCAGCGAGGGTGTCAGGAACGGGGAGTCGGTTTCAGCGCTGATGGAGAAAATTCCGTCACACTTACAGATGTTTTATGGACACATGGGAGGATCCATGGGGGAAGTAGCAGCGGGGGCGCTTATTCTGGGAGGCATTTACATGATCTGGAAGAAGATTATTACATGGCATATTCCGGTGACTGTGCTTCTCACGGTAGCAGTGTTCACAGGGATCCTGTGGAAAGCCGACCCTTCGAAATTTGCTGATCCGGTTTTTCATCTGCTCACTGGCGGAGTGATGCTTGGGGCGATCTTCATGGCTACTGATTATGTAACCTCGCCCATGACACCAAAGGGTATGATCATTTATGCCATCGGGATAGGAGTAATTACAGTGCTGATACGAAACTGGGGGGCATATCCTGAGGGTGTTTCCTTCGCCATTCTGATCATGAACGCTTTCGTGCCGTTATTAAATATGTATATCAAACCTGCAAGGTTTGGGAAGGAGGTTAAGCATGGCTAAGATGCAATCTACCCTGAAGAATATGGTGTTGTCTCTCACACTTATCTCGCTGTTCGCATCTGCTGCTCTTGGATTTGTCTATGAATTTACGAAGGGCCCGATAGAGATCTCACTGCTCAATAAGAAACTCGATGCCATTAAGATGGTAGTGCCTGAGTTTACAAATAACCCGAATGATGAAATGTTCATGCTCCCCACTGGTGAGGGTGACAGTCTTGAGGTTTATCCGGCGAAGAATGACGAAGGTGTTTTGGGGTATGCAATAAGGTCTTACACCAACAAGGGTTTCAGCGGGTATATAGGATTCATGGTAGGTTTCAGGCCTGACGGCACGATATACAATATCACTATCCTGGAGCATAAAGAGACGCCTGGGCTGGGTACAAAAATGGTTCCTGAAGGGACACCCGAAAAGCCTGAATTCAAGGACCAGTTCAAGGATAAGGATCCGGCCACTTTCGCACTCAAGGTCAAAAAGGATGGTGGTCCTGTTGATGCCATCACAGCCGCCACGATAAGCTCCAGGGCTTTCTGTGACGGGGTTCAGAGAGCTTACAATGCATTTGAAAAAGGAGGTCTGAAATGAGCCAGATGAAAAACTTCGCCAAAGGATTCCTTAAAGAGAACCCATTACTGGTGCTGGTACTTGGTACCTGTCCGGCCCTGGCCACAACATCGTCAGCCATTAACGGGCTGGGCATGGGTCTGGCAACAACGTTTGTGCTTATAGGTTCCAATGTCTTCATCGCCCTGCTCAAGAATGCCATTCCTGACAAAGTGCGTATTCCTGCTTTCATTGTTGTCATTGCAACCTTCGTGACCATAGTTGATCTGGTGATGCAGGCCTATGTGCCTTCGTTGTATGCAACACTGGGAATATTCATTCCCCTGATTGTGGTCAACTGCATTGTGCTCGGACGGGCTGAGGCTTTCGCGAGCAAGAATTCAGTATGGTCATCATTTGTTGACGGCGCTGGCATGGGGTTGGGCTTCACCATGGCTCTCGGGATCCTTGGAGCTGTCAGGGAGATACTCGGGAGCGGGGCAATCATGGGATACAAGTTTATTGAGGGTGATGCCATCCTGGTGTTTATTCTGGCACCGGGAGCATTCATTGCCCTGGGTTACCTGATTGCAATTGTTAACAGGATAAATAAAGCTTAAGGAGGAACTGACAATGGAATACATACTGCTCATAATATCAGCCATTCTTGTCAACAATGTTGTCCTTGCCCAGTTTCTGGGTGTCTGTCCTTTCCTTGGTGTTTCAAACAAGGTGAGCACGGCTATCGGAATGTCAGGTGCCGTGACTTTCGTTATGGTGTTGGCCACTATGGTTACCTATCTGATCTACACATACATACTTCTGCCTCTGGGGATAGCTTTCATGCAGACTATCTCCTTCATACTGGTGATAGCTGCGCTGGTACAGATGGTTGAGATTATCCTGAAGAAGATCAGTCAGCCGCTTTACCAGGCGCTGGGTATTTTCCTGCCGCTGATAACAACAAACTGTGCCGTTCTCGGGGTTGCCATTCTTGTCATAAAGAAAGATTACGACCTGGTAACCGGTGTCATTTACGGTGGTGCAACGGCCATTGGCTTTGGTCTTGCGCTGGTTATACTTGCGGGGCTCAGGGAACAGATGGAGCTGGTAAATATTCCGAACGGAATGAAAGGTGTACCCATTTCGCTTGTGACGGCAGGTATTCTTGCGCTGGCCTTTATGGGTTTTGCCGGTCTTGTATAGGAGCTGGTTGTCCAGGCAATTGACAAAACAGCACTTTGTCCCAGTCTTTCAGCACTTCACCGGGGGTATCGGATTACCGTTCTTTTTAAGCTTAAAGGATTTATAAGTGAATTTGCCTGTGGTGAAGTAATCATAGGTGGCTGTCCCTTTGGAACCGGTGAAATTCAGTATTTCATTCTGAAGGATTCGGGGAGCATATCTTTTTACGAGTGATCTGCGTCTCCCCGAGTCCATTTCCAGGGAATGCAGAATATAGGATGTTATATCCCTCTCTTCGATTACTTTAAGTCCTGACTGGTCTAACAATACCTTCAAGTCTTCCCATTTGTAGTTGTCTCTGAAATCTGTAAACAGAAAATACCCGTCAGGTCGCAGGACTCTGTGCACCTCGTTTAAAAAAGATTCCATGGAGCTGTAACGATGAGAGGACTCCACATTTAAAAGGACATCGCAGGAATTATCAGTCAGCGGGAGATTCCTGGCGTTGCCGGTAAAAAATGAAAGGTTTGGGTGCCTGTGAAACTTATTTGAAAAAGAGACAGCGCTCTTTTCGATATCAATTCCTGTTGCTGATGCCGGCCGGAATCTTCGGGAAATGTATGCCAGTCCTCCTCCCCGGCCGGATCCAACTTCAACGACGACTTTACCTTTCAGATCTGCCATTTCTGCCACATGGTGGTAAAGCTGCACCGAATAACGGTTTTTCTCATCCTGCTTATCCAGTGGAATTTGAATACCGGGTTCGGAATATCCGTAATTCATAAAAACTACCTGATGATCCTTATCGAGAAAATTAAGATACCTGTATAAGGCTCTGAATACTATTGAAGGGAAGCGTATCATTATTTTACCAGTCTGGCGGACTGCAATAAATATTTTGATTGCATAAATGTTACCCCAATAGTACCTCTTTTCTTAATTCCTTCAGCAAAGGTATCTGTTTTTATAGATTCTGGCAAATGACAGGGAAAATACGGAATAATTAAGACCCTGTTTGTGGCCAGGGCAGTCTGGCTAAAACAGGAATAATTTTGTGGCTTACTCATTTATATTACCGGGTAAAGTGTTGTTTTTGGTCAAAACAGAGATGTTTTCAGGAAGTTTTATTGCTTTTATCACTTACATTTAATAAATTTATGGGTCTGCATTTTTTTATTGTCAGTCTCTATTACTACTTAACATAACGGTTAATGCAGGGAATTCTGACCGTGTGACTGACGGGACGAAGGTGTAAGAATTACTGAAGTTTATGTTATTGATTATGAGCATATTACTTGTATAAAACATAAGGGATTGGGGCAATGAAAACGGAGCATGGGTATGAGCATATTGCATTGGGTACAGTACAGGGTCTGGTCAATTAATTATGGTATAACTTAATAAGTACTTATATTTGTACCTATAAAGATACTTATAATGAAAGCCGCGAATTATACCGAATTCAGAAATGGGTTAAAGAGTTATCTTGACTGTGTTGAGGAGAATAATGAAACACTCATCATAAAGCGGGGGTCTGGCAAGGGAGCGGTTCTGATATCGCTTGAGGAATACAATTCAATTATGGAGACTCTTCATTTATTAAGTTCAAAGAAGAATGCAGAAAGGCTTTTTGAATCTATTGACCAGATGGGGGGTGGCATGACGGTTCAGGGTGATTTAACTGAAGAATGAAGAGGCTCATTTTTTCAAAGAATTCGTGGGAAGATTATATTTCCTGGCAGGTTGAAAAAAGAAATATTTTACGGACGATTAATTCTCTGATCAGGGATATTCAATCAACTCCCTATGAGGGCACCGGGAAGCCTGAGCCCCTCGAACATGATCTGGCAGGTTTATGGTCGAGGAGGATAGACAGGGAGCATCGGTTGGTTTACCGAAGTGAAGGTGATGATGTTTATGTGTATAGTTGTCGCTTTCATTACGACAGGTAGTTAGAGTCTGATTATAAGTATATTACTTGCTGTGTCTGTGGAATGTGCAGTGAGATAATGTAAAGAGTGCATTATATTTTGTTTTAATAATTCGCTGCAAATTATGAAAACGGTCATAGCCAAAAGAGGCTGGAATAAAAGTTTTAAGTGCTGGCATTTTGAAGACACAGAAAATGTCATCCCCCTGCTTATTGAAACATTCAGGGGAAAAGCTGTTGTTGATACCACATTGCTCAATGATGAAAGTCCGGTTGACAGGCCGGTAAATACCTGAAGTTTGTTTCACCGAAGGAGGCCTCGGAGTGCGATGCAGATGATCTGATAAGGATGGTAAATGATTATATTTTACCGCGGAGGTTAAGTTATTCATTTCAGAATCAGCTTATAAGTGCGGTAAAGAAATTTTACGGCGAGGTATGCAGGCAGGTTATTGATCCGGGGCAGTTCACCAGGCCCAGGACAAGGCACCGGTTACCGAATGTTTTAAGCAAGGAGGAGGTGAAACGAGTTTTGTCGGCACCTGTAAATGAGAAGCACAGGGCTATTTTGAGTATTATTTACGGTTGCGGGCTAAGGCGGAGTGAAGCTATTATTCTTGAACAAGGCGACATTGACAGGGACCG
Source organism: Bacteroidales bacterium (assembly GCA_038248855.1). GTDB lineage: Bacteria > Bacteroidota > Bacteroidia > Bacteroidales > VadinHA17 > SR-FBR-E99. Next base: position 31,174 of record JBBRXA010000029.1, read on the forward strand.
TATGTTACTCACTGTAAGGCAGTCTAAGGGTTTCAAAGACAGGATAGTGCCGGTATCGCGTAAGTTGGTGGAAATGGTTGATGCTTACATAAAGAGGTACAGGCCGGGGGTATATCTTTTCGAGGGTCAGCGTCATGGTGACCCGTACAGTGCTGCAAGTGTGGAGAAGGTTTTCAGGGCAGCGTGTGACAAGGCTGGCATTACAAAAAACATTACACTTCACGGGTTAAGGCACAGTTATGCAACACATCTGTTGGAAGCAGGGACGGACCTGAGGTACATTCAGGAGTTATTAGGACACAAGAGCAGCAGGACTACAGAGATTTACACACATGTGACGGAGAAGAGCATACAGAAGATCAGGAGTCCGTTTGACGACCTATAACAAGTTTAAAAAAGTATTATAATCGGGAACAAAATTTAATAAAAATGAAACCCACATGATTGATAAATAACACAAACACCCATGAAAATTATCCACATTCAGTCATATGCGGTTCCTGCCGACCACTAAGAATAAATTATATACGGATGAAAATAAAGACATTTTTTATTCTGTTGATGTTACTTTACAGTGGAGTGGTCACCTCTCAGGGCAGGGTTGACAGCAGCAGGATTGTGAAAGTGCTCTCATTTAATATATTGCATGGGGCTACTACCAAGGGTGATTATAATCTGAATGTAATCGCAAAGGTGATAAAGGATGCTGATCCTGATTTTGTTGCGTTGCAGGAAGTAGATTTTAAGACCAGGAGGGCCAGGGGCTATGATCTGGTGACAGAGCTGGGCTGGAGGGTAAAGATGGCTCCTATTTTTGGCATGGCGATGGAATATGACGGTGGTGAGTACGGTGAAGGGGTATTGTCGGGATACAGTTTTATACAGACCAGGATTGTTGCGCTTCCTTTTTCTGAGGGTAATGAGCCGAGGGCTGCCCTGGAGGTATTATCGCTTTTGCCGTCAGGAGATACGATAGCATTTATAGGGACTCATCTGGATCATACCGGGGATGAAAGGGATAGGATTTCGCAGGTAAGAAGGATCAATGAAGTTTTCTCCCTGAACCGGCATCCGACAATTCTGGCGGGGGACATGAATGCTGTTCCGGGTAGTATTCCCATAGGCATTCTTGAAGAAGTCTGGAGCGGTACATATGATAAGGAGTACCCTGCTCCCACTTACCCATCGCACAGGCCTTTAAAAAAGATAGATTACGTCATGTTTTATCCGAAGGACAGGTGGAGGGTTATTTCTTCAGAGGTAATACAGGATACGGTTGCATCGGATCACTGTGCGTATCTGGTAACGCTTGAGTTACTGGGAGCAAGGGATTTCAGGTAATGTAATGTAAGGCAAGGCATAAAGTAAGGCAATTCGAGGTATTCTGGCCGTAATCAGCAGAAGGTGGGATATCAGGTAAGGCAAAGTAGCAGGATAAGGTTTGAAAAAAATGAAAACGCATTCACGCGGTAATAAGCAGAAGGTGGGATATCAGGTAAGTCACAGTAGCAGGATAAGGTTTAAAAAAAATGAAAAGGCATTCACTCCGGCGAAATTTATATAACTACCTCACATCCACAATAACTCCGTTTTAAACCAAATATGCCTACCTTTAGTACACATATAAACAAGTTATGTTTAAGCCATTAGCTCCTGCTACCATGACAAATTCTTTTTGGAAATTGCCTAACCATAAGGGCTTTTCATAATTCTTTAAATAATTTATCAATACGGTTCCCAATTTGGGAATTAATTATTATCTTTGCAACAGA
>JBBRXA010000030.1:0-31635 GCA_038248855.1 Bacteroidales bacterium
GGCTCTCGGCAACACCGGGGAAGGCCTTGAAGAAAACGCCGGCACACCGGTAAATGAAATTAAAAATGAAGCCGCTGAAGTGGTAACAGAGTCAGCCGCTGAGGTGGTAACAGAGTCAGCCGCTGAAGTGGTAACAGAGTCCCCCGCTGAAGTGGTAACAGAGTCAGCCGCTGAGGTGGTAACAGAGTCAGCCGCTGAAGTGGTAACAGAATCAGCCGGTGAAGAGGTAGCCGCAGAAAAGGCTATTCTGAAAGAGAAAAAAGAAAAAAAGGTGAAGGTTACTGACGAAGCTTCGGCTGTTGCCGTTTCACCTGAGGAATTTGACTGGGATGCCTACGAGAAGGACGGTTTCTCATCGAAAAAGTCTTTTGCCGAGCAGGAGAAACTTTATGAAGTAACGCTTTCTACGGTTGCGGTTGACGAGGTGGTGGAAGGAACTGTCATATCGATGAACACCCGTGAGGTTGTCATCAATATCGGCCAGAAATCAGAAGGTGTAGTGAGCCTGAATGAATTCCGCTACAATCCTGACATGAAGGTAGGCGACAAGGTTGAGGTCTATGTTGAGAGTCAGGAAGACAAGAAGGGACAGCTGGTCCTTTCACACAAAAAAGCACGGGCATACAATTCATGGGACAGGGTTAATAAGGCCCTTGAAAAGAATGAGATCATTACGGGTTATATCAAGTGCCGCACAAAAGGCGGCATGATCGTAGACGTCTTCGGAATCGAGTCATTCCTTCCGGGTTCTCAGATAGATGTCAAACCCATCCGCGACTATGACGTATATGTCGGTAAAACGATGGAGTTCAGGGTTGTCAAGATAAACCAGGAGTTCAAGAACGTGGTTGTATCGCACAAGGCCCTTATTGAAGCCGAACTCGAACAGCAGAAGAAGGAGATCATCTCCAAACTCGAAAAAGGTCAGGTACTTGAAGGTACCGTCAAGAATATCACTTCATACGGTGTATTCATTGACCTCGGCGGCGTTGACGGCCTTATCCACATCACTGACCTTTCATGGGGCAGGGTCAACCATCCCGAAGAGATTGTTCAGCTTGACCAGAAACTTAATGTTGTTATTCTCGACTTCGATGATGACAAGAAGCGCATCGCCCTCGGTCTCAAGCAGCTGACACCACATCCGTGGGATTCACTGAGTGAGACCCTCAAGGTAGGTGACAAGGTTAAAGGCAAGGTTGTGGTCATGGCTGACTACGGCGCTTTTGTAGAGATCAATACCGGTGTTGAAGGACTTATCCATGTTTCAGAGATGTCATGGTCACAGCATCTTCGCAGTGCCCAGGAGTTCATGAAAGTGGGTGATGAGGTTGACGCCGTGATCCTTACCCTTGACCGTGAAGAGCGCAAGATGTCTCTCGGCATCAAGCAGTTGAAGACAGACCCGTGGGAGAATATCGATAAGAAATACAGCCTCAACTCACGCCATAAGGCCAGAGTACGCAACTTTACAAACTTCGGTGTCTTCGTTGAGATCGAAGAGGGCGTTGACGGACTGATACACATTTCAGACCTCTCGTGGACAAAGAAAATCAAACACCCGGCTGAATTCACAGCCATCGATGCAGAGATTGAAGTTGTGGTACTTGAAATTGACAAGGACAACAGGCGTCTCAGCCTCGGTCACAAGCAGCTCGAGGAGAATCCCTGGGATGTCTTCGAGGATCTCTTTACAGTTGATTCGATTCACGAAGGAACTGTTGTCGAGGTATTCGATAAAGGAGCTATCATTGCTCTTCCTTACGGTGTAGAAGGTTTTGCCACTCCGAAGCATCTTGTAAAGGAAGACGGAACCACAGCGGTTGTAGAGGAAAAACTCAACTTCAAGGTGATCGAATTCAACAAGGGCGCCAAAAAAATAATTGTTTCCCACAGCCGTGTTTTTGAGGACGAAAAGAAGAGCGGCGAGACTTCATCAAGGCGTGCTGAGGCCGATGCTACGAAGAAAGCAACACGCAAAATCAAATCCAACCTTGAAAAGACGACGCTCGGTGATATAACCGGTCTTGCCGCCCTCAAGGAAGAAATGGAAGAAAATGAAAGCAAAGCTGCAGCCAAAAAGAAAAAATAGCTTATATTTAGGTAGCTAAAATAATGAGCCATGGACTTCAATATTGAAAATCGTAATCATTGCACAATCATTAAGATTGAGAGTGAAAAGCTTGACACCCACATTGCCCCCTCGCTTAAGTCGGAGCTGGTCCTGATTTCAGGAAAAGGTGAGAAGAATATTATCCTTGATCTGAAGAAGTGCCAGTATTGCGATTCCTCCGGTCTGAGCGCAATTTTGGTAGCAAACAGGCTTTGCAAGAACGCAGGCGGCACATTTGTCCTCTGCGGTCTTAATGAAGCCGTCGAGCGTCTTATAACAATATCACAGCTCGATACTGTGCTTTCAATCACCGCTACTACGGAGGAAGCTGAGAAGCTAATTTCCTGAGGTAAGGAAGGAGCATGTCCTTCAAGCTTACAATTCTTGGCACCAGCTCTGCTCTGCCAACCTCGGACCGATATCCTTCCGCTCATGTACTTAATGTGCATGAGCGGTTGTTTTTAATTGACTGCGGGGAGGGCACACAGATGCAGATGCGCCGTTTCCGGCTGCGTTTCGCAAAGATCAACCATATATTTATCAGCCATCTCCACGGCGACCATATCTTTGGCCTCTATCCGCTGCTTTCATCGCTGAATCTGATGGGTCGCAGGGAGCAACTGAATATCTATGCTCCCGAACCTTTTGAGGAACTCATTACCCGTCATCTGGCTGACTTCGACATAAATCTCGGTTATGAGCTCCTGATACACCCGCTGAAGGGAAGTACTCCCAGGCTCATCCTGACTGACAGACGTGTGGAGGTGACCTCATTTCCTCTCAGGCACAGAGTAAAGGCATACGGCTTCATTTTCCGCGAGAGGCCCGGAGAGAATAAGATAAAAAAGGATAAAATATCAGAATTTCATTTTACCGTCGCTGAGATGGTTAAACTGAAAAGGGGCGAAGACATTGTCAGGGACGACGGCAGTGTCATTTCCGGCGAAGAGGTAACAGTGCCTCCGCCGTCACCGCGTTCATACGCATACTGCAGTGACACGGGTTATTTTAAGAAACTTTCAACATATGTCGGAGGAGTGGATATGCTTTACCACGAAGCTACTTTCGCAAGCGAGCACGCTGCCCTGGCTCGTCAGACAGGTCATTCAACAGCCGCACAGGCTGCCACTGTAGCCCGTGACGCCAACGTCCGGAAACTTATCATAGGCCACTTCTCTGCCCGTTACCGGTCGCCGGACCAGCTTGAGGCTGAAGCCAGAGTCATTTTTCCCGCCACGGAAGCAGCCAGGGAAGGAATGTGCTATGAGATTTTACCCGGGGGCGGTTTCAAAGAATGACTATCTTTGCGGACGACTTAAGAACTTTAAAATCCCTTTCCGTGCATGAAAAAATACTGATCCTGGATTTCGGATCACAGTACACCCAGCTTATTGCAAGACGAATAAGAGAACTGAATGTCTATTGCGAGATCTTTCCGTTCAACCGCTTCCCTCAGCCGGGTGCAGATGTAAAGGGAGTCATTCTTTCAGGATCTCCTTCATCCGTCAGGGATCAGAACGCACCATTCCCCGACCTCAGTGACATAAAGGGCAGGATTCCGCTTCTGGGTGTCTGCTACGGTGCACAGTACCTGACACATTATTTCGGCGGCGAAGTGCTGCCTTCCGCCACCAGGGAATATGGACGCGCCAGGCTTGTCTTCGCAGACAACACTGATGAACTTTTCAAAGGCATAAGTGAGGGCACCCAGGTCTGGATGTCACACGCCGACACAATAGCCAGGGTACCTGAAAACTACAGGATCACGGGATCAACTGAAGATGTAAGGGTAGGTGCATTCCGGATAACCGGTGAAAAAACCTGGGGTATTCAGTTTCATCCTGAGGTTTACCATACCACGGAGGGACTTAAAATGCTCGGTAATTTTGTCAACGGTATATGCGGCTGCAAAGCCGACTGGACACCTGAATCGTTCGTTGACATGACAGTAAGGTCACTGAAGGAGCAACTGGGCAATGACAAGGTGGTACTCGGACTGTCAGGCGGAGTCGATTCATCGGTGGCTGCCCTGCTGCTTGACAGGGCAATAGGGTCCAACCTGACTTCCATATTTGTCGATAACGGTCTGCTCCGCAAGGATGAGTTCGAAAGAGTACTTGCGGCATACAAAAGAATGGGACTTAACGTTAAGGGAGTAGATGCCTCCGATGACTTTATCAGTGCGCTGGAGGGCGTCTCCGAACCTGAAAAGAAACGCAAGATTATCGGCAGGGTTTTCATCGAAACATTTGACCGCGAGGCCCACAGCGTGACAGGCGTGAAGTGGCTTGCCCAGGGAACGATTTATCCTGACGTGATTGAATCGGTTTCAGTCAACGGTCCCTCGGCAACAATAAAATCACATCATAACGTTGGCGGTCTGCCTGATATTATGAAGCTTAAAGTGATCGAGCCGCTGAGACTTCTCTTCAAGGACGAAGTGAGAAGGGTGGGACGGGCTCTCGATATGCCCGCTGAGATTCTGAACCGGCATCCTTTCCCGGGGCCGGGACTGGCCATAAGGATAATAAGCGATGTCACCCGCACCAAGCTCGATACACTTCGGGAGGCAGATGAGATATTCATTTCAGGACTCAGAAAACACGGCCTGTATGACAAAGTCTGGCAGGCAGCAGTTATCCTCCTTCCTGTGCAGTCCGTGGGCGTTATGGGTGATGAAAGAACTTATGAAAATGCTGTTGTGCTTCGTGCTGTATCATCAACAGACGGGATGACGGCAGACTGGAGCCACCTTCCGCATGAATTCCTGGCTGATATTTCAAACGAGATAATCAACAAAGTGAGGGGAATCAACAGGGTTGTCTATGATATCAGCTCCAAGCCTCCGTCAACCATAGAATGGGAGTAAGGCTGGGGAATTAACTTAACATGAAAACAGAAATGATAAAACGGTTTATTTATATTTTTTGTGCGTTGACAGTGGCTTACAGCCAGGCAATAACGGCTCAGGGGCTGACACAGGAAACCTTCAAGCTGGGTAAAACACTGGCTCTGCTTGATGCAGTATATGTTGACAGCGTGAATATTTCATCGCTAACGGAAAAGATGATTATTAGTACCCTGAAGGACCTTGATCCTCACTCGGTTTACATTCCGGCGAAGGATGTTCAGGATGAAAAGGAACCGCTTCAGGGAAACTTTCAAGGCATTGGAGTGCAGTTCAATCTGTTGAATGACACGATAATAATTATTTCTCCCACAACAGGCGGACCGTCGGAAAAGGTGGGAATCCAGGCAGGTGACCGGATCATTACAATAGCCGGTGAAAAAGTGACAGGGATTGGTATTAATACTGCGGGGGTGAGGAAGCGGCTGATGGGACCCAAGGGAACCACAGTGGTCATTACCATTTTCCGCAAGGGTGTAAAAGAGCTTCCTGAGTTCACAATTGTGCGGGACAAGATACCTGTTAACAGTCTTGACGCGGCATATATGGTCTCCGGGAACGTCGGGTATGTTAAACTGAGTCGTTTCTCGGAACAGACAGCCATAGAGTTTGACAGTGCAGTGGTGCATCTGAAGCTGCAGAAAATGGAAAACCTCATCATCGATCTCCGCGGTAACACCGGTGGGTACATGGTTCCGGCTGTACAGATTGCAGATCAGCTCCTTGCTGCGGAAGAGCTGATAGTTTACCTCGAAGGCAGGCACACCTCGAGACAGGAATATAATTCAAGTGCAGGAGGGTCTATGACAGGGGCCCGGATTGCAGTACTTATTGATGAAGGATCAGCATCGGCAAGCGAGATTCTCGCAGGTGCGGTCCAGGACTGGGACCGGGGTGTGATAGTAGGCAGGAGAAGCTTCGGCAAAGGCCTTGTGCAGAACGGCTTTTCACTTCCTGACGGGTCAGAGATCAGGATTACAATCGCCCGTTATTTTACACCCACAGGCAGGTCTATTCAGACCCCGTACGACGAAGGTTTCGAAAAGTACATTCAGAAATACTACAGCAGGTACATGAATGGGGAACTGATGCATCCTGACTCGGTTAACCTTCCTGATTCACTCAGGTCATATACCCAGGTAAACAGGAGAAGTGTATTCGGAGGCGGGGGAATTACACCGGATATGTTCGTTCCCATTGATACGGCCTATTATTCAGATTATTACCGGGATCTTATAAGGACCTCTACACTGACAAACTTTGTGGTCTCATATACGGATCGGAACCGGAAAGAGCTCCTGAAGAAATACAAAACCTTCACCCGTTTCGAAAAGGAATTCAACTTTGCCGAAGAGACGATGGCAGCCCTCAGGGAAGCAGGGGAGAAGAACAAGGTAGCTTTTAACCAGGCTCAATACGAAATATCTGCCCCGGAGATGACCAAGGTGATGAAGGGACTGGTGGCGAGGGATCTCTGGGATATGAATGAATATTTCAGGATTGTGAACCGCGATGACGCAGGTATCATAAAAGCCCTTTCACTTATTAATGACCCGCAGCTATACCGGAAAATCCTGGGTTATAAAGAAGAACTGAAATGAAGCTTGTCGGAAAGACCCTTTATGGCCTGGAGGAGGTGCTTGCAGCGGAGCTGGTGTCAATGGGCGCGGAGAAGGTCAGGGCAGGCAACAGGGCTGTGACATTTGAAGGCACCAAGGAGTTACTCTATAAGGTCAATTATAACAGCAGGACTGCACTATCTTTCCTTGTGCCTGTTGCAGAATTCTCAATAGCCAAACCTTCCGATCTTTATGACGGTGCCGTAAGAGTTGAGTGGGACCGCTATCTCGATCCGGATAAGACGTATGCCGTCTCTTCGGTAGTTACATCAAAGCATTTTACCCACTCGGGTTACGCTGCCCTGGTGGTGAAGGACGGAATTGCAGATTTCTTTCGGCGCCTTACAGGCAAGAGGCCTTCTGTTGATCCAAGATCTCCTGACCTGCTGGTTAACCTTCATATAAGCCATGAAAGGGTAATTATATCACTGGACTCAACCGTGATGCCCCTTTACAAAAGAGGTTACAGGGAGGAGCAGGTTGCGGCGCCTTTGAATGAGGTCCTCGCCGCCGGGATGATTATGCTCTCCGGATGGAAGGCTGATGTTCCCCTTGTTGACGGAATGTGCGGATCAGGGACCATAGTCTCAGAAGCCGGTCTTATAGCCTGCAATATTGCCCCCGGCAGATTCAGGAAGAATTTCGGGTTTATGAAGTGGAAAGACTTCGACGATGCAATGTTAAGGTCTGTCAGGTTTGATGCAGAGAAGAAAGAGAGAAAGTCCCCTGTCGGAATTTTTGGCAGTGACATATCGGGAGAGGCGACGCGTATCGCCCTGACTAATATTACGGGTGCCGGGCTGCGAAATACGGTGACTGTAACCCAGGCCGACTTCCTCCAAACACCTCCTCCGGCGGAGAAAGGAGTGCTGATAATGAACCCACCATACGGTCAGCGAATTGGCGGCGAGGGGATGACCGACTTCTACCGTGAGATTGGCAGCTATCTGAAGCATAATTACCAAGGTTATAAGGCCTGGATACTGTCAGGTGACAGGGAGGCTCTTCAGGCTGTGGGACTGAAAACAGCCAGGAAATATGATCTTTATAACGGCAATATTGAATGCCGTTTTCACGGATATGACCTGTACGAGGGTTCAATGAAGGGAAAGGGTAATGAAGGACAATCAGGAACCGTTGGCCTATGAGCTTCTTCCTTTGGTCAAAAAAAGCCTGCAATCGCTAAAATAATGATATCGGATTGTTGCATGTTTTCAACAAACCCCTATTTTTGTTCTTTGTAAATAGTTATTAGTCTGTAAAGAAAGCCAGATGAGCTTTGATCTTGAAAACCTTGTAAACGATCTTGATACCAGGGGCGCAATGATCTATTTCAAGGGTAACGTTGACTCTGAAGTGATCAATCAGGTGCTTGATTCGGTAGAGGGAAACCTTCTGACAAATCACGAGCATCCGAGGGTGCGTAAGAAGGTCTACAATGTTCTTGTTGAAAGCCTTCAGAACCTCTATCACCATGCAGACAGGGTACCGGCAGGATACAGGGCCGCAAGACCGGACAGGTATGGACTGGTTGTTCTGGAGAAGACAGTTGGCGGGGCATACCGCATTACAACCTGCAATTTCGTATCGACCGCACGGGTAAAAGAACTTGAACAGAAAATTACGAAGATAAATAATTCGACAGCCTTGGAAATCAAAGAGCTGTATAAAGAAATCCTTAATCACCAGGAGATTACGGAAAAGGGACTTGGAGGCCTGGGCCTGATTGACATGGCAAGGAAAACCAGTAACAGACTTGAATTTGTCTTTAAAAAGTATGATGAGAGAAATTCAGCCTTCAGATTGAGTGCCATTATCAGTAGCGTTTGAAATGAATAATGTTAAAGGAAGATAGTTATGGAACCGATCATCATTGATGGAACACCAAAGACCCCGACAATCAGGTTTGATTCTAGAGCGGGTATTTTTGAGATTAAGGGAAGATCAATCCCGGAAAATTCAGTGGAGTTTTACAAACCGCTGAATGAATGGCTTGACGGTTATATGCAGGGCCCACTGGATAAAACTGTGGTGAATATCAGACTTGAGTATTTCAATACAAGCTCTTCAAAGTGCATTCTGGATGTTTTCAAACGCCTGGAGGCCATACATCGTTCAAAGCATGACGTCGAGATAAACTGGTTCTACGAAGAGGATGATGAGGATATGCTTGAGGCAGGCGAGGACTATGATTCAATTATCAAGGTACCCTTCAAAATGGTTGAGATTGTTGTATAATTATCCGGCCTTAAACTTTCAGATTATATTCTTTCAGATCAGTTACTTACCGTTCCCCTTTACACTTCAGAATTGCCCCCGGCTTTCAACACATTCTTTATCTTGTCGGAGGATTCGAGTATCTTATGCAGAACCCTGTAGAACAGCAGGATGTATAAGATCAAAGTCATAATCCAAATCATACCTACATTTACAGCGAAGGTGCTGAACCAGAGACCCAGGACCTGCTTCCGGGGTGAATAAAAATGAGCCTTGATGAACCGGCCGGCCGGGTCGAAAAAGACCTGGTCATAATTCTGGTAAAGCCTGTCTTTAAACCTGATTATCTTTTCCTTTTCATTCTCATTGCGGACAAACTCTTCCAGCGACTCATTCGTGTACTGTTTCTTCATCAGGATGAATCCCTCCCTGTCCTCATATTCCCTGGTAACTATGCTCCTGTCACGTTCCTCCACCGCACTCTTTGAAAGATCGATGTAATATCTCCGTACCGTCTCAATATACTGGCGTGCAGCCTCAACAGATCCTGCAGTTATTTTTTCCGGATCAATAAGGCTGAGTTCAAAGGGCACATCAGGCGTAAATCTCATCTCTTCATATATCTCATTATATATCAGTGATATATCTTTCGCACTGTCCTCGTCAATCCTTTCTCTTTCGAGATCTCCCTCAATTCTTGAGAGGATGCTCTTCATCTCATTGTACCAGATATCTTTCCTGAACTTGGCTATGCTTATGACCTTATCGTACCCGTAAAATTCCTTTTCAAATTTATTGTTCATGAACTGCTCCACCGCAAGCGCTTCATAGCCCCAGCGGGCTGTTATGATTTCACCGTAAACCGGTATCGAAACGGGTGACGATATGGTGGGATTGAGCTTTTCATATTTCACTATTATCCCGCTGAGTATTATCTGGGGAATGACAAGGAAAGGTATCAGAATGTAAATGGTAACCACCGCTTTGAAGCTGTCAGAAATAAGGAGTCCCATCATGTTTGAGGTGGCCCAGCAGGTAAATAGAACCAGCCAGTATTCGAGCCACATGCCCCTGATGCCGGTGATTGAATTTCCAATTGCCACGAAAGTTGCAGCCTGAACTGCGGAGATGAGGAACTGAACGGCGATCTTTGAAAGCAGGTAGCTGTTCCAGCTAAGGTTCAGAAAGGCTTCCCTGCGCAGTATCTTCCTGTCTTTTATTATCTCTTCAGCACTGACAGTCAGTCCCATGAATATGGCCACAATTACAGACATGAAAATGTATACCGGCAGGTTGCTGTTCTGCATCAGCGTGTATCCAGGCCGTGTTGCGCTTTCGTCAAAATAGCGGATGAGGAAAGCAAGAAAAAATGCAAGGACTGGAGCTTCCAGAAGAGTAATCACCAGGTATTGCCTGTCTGAAAGTTTTGAAAGAATGTCTCGCTTAACAAAGACGAGGAACTGTCTGAACTTATTCGGTGTTTTGAGGGTTATTTCCGGGATACCGTTTCCGGGATCGGGAGCGGGCGCAGCCTCATCAATCCTGGAGTGATAATAGTCACTCCACTCTGCCGGTGAGATTTTTCTGGTCTTGGTGGGCCGGCCGAATTCATCGAGGATTTTTGACTCGACAATGCTGAATATCTGTTCAGGATTGACATTACCGCACTCCGGACATTCGCTGTCATTATATTTCGGCAGACGCATGCGGTCCTTAAAATAGGTTATCGACCTTACAGGTATGCCGTAATAGATCAGGTAACCGCCTGAGTCGAGGAAGATCAGCCTGTCGAACATCTTGAATATATCGGAAGAGGGCTGGTGGATGACCACGAATATCAGCTTGCCCTTCAGCTTGAGGTCATTCAACAGGTCCAGAATGTTCTCGGAGTCTAGCGACGAAAGTCCTGATGTGGGCTCGTCGAGAAAAAGGACAGAAGGTTCCCTAATCAGTTCGAGCGAAATATTCAGCCTCTTGCGCTGTCCCCCTGAGATCTTCTTGTTGAGGGGGGTGCCTACTTTCATATCCTTTATTTCGTAGAGGCCGAGGCTGTACAGCACATTCTCCACCTTGACGGTTATCTCCTGATCGTTGAGATTGCCGAAGCACAGTTTCGCATTGTAGAAAAGGTTATCGAAGACCGTAAGTTCTTCTATCAGAAGGTCATCCTGGGAGACAAATCCGATCAGGCCCTTTACCTTGTCAGCTTCCCTGTGTATATTTATACCGTTGACAAGCACTTCTCCGGCATCCGGTGCATTGATGCCATTCAGCACGCTCAGGAGGGTTGACTTCCCCGCACCGGAAGCTCCCATTATGCCGATAAGCCGACCGGACTCTTCAGCAAAGCTCATCCGGTGCAAGCCTACAAATCCACCTTTGAATTTGTACTCGATATCCTTTACCTCGTAGACTACCCTGGAGGCCAGGAGACTCTCATCAAGGAATTGTCTGATGACTTCTGAATAATAAATAGGCTTGGAGTTCAGGAATTTCAGGGAGCCACCGCGCTCGAACAGGTAAACCCTATCTTCATGTCTCAGCTGTCCGCTCAGGAGCAGTTCTCCGGTACCGAATGACCTGACAAACAGCATTTCCGCGCCCTGCAGGTCCAGTATCTTTACCTGACCCCTTAATGATGGATTATAAAGGTGCCTGGTCTTTTTATAAGGATTTTCCTTCTGGTTGTCTATGACCAGGATCTGCTGTGACTCCTGCACTTCAGACCTCTTTGAAAGCACAAATCGTTCGATAAGCTTGTAGTCATCGCGGTCAACATTAAATCCTTCTGCGGCCGTGTTTATAAACTCGATTTCAATCGGGCTCACTTCATTTCCGTCAGAACGGCAGTATTCCAGTAACTGAACCAGAACAATAATCTTCTGGTTAAGGGTCAGCTGGGCACCGATATCATAACATATCTTAATGATTTTAACAGAGATAGCTGCATTGCGCCTCGACTCGTTTCCTTTTTTGAGACGGTCCTGGGCTTCTGCATAATAGTCATCAAAGATCCTCAGGTAAGCGTTAACCCCTTCCTGGTTAAGCTGAGGCTTCAGAAACGCCTCAACCACCCTGCGCCTGTCCGTCCCACTGCCCTGTGCAGGGGCAATGATTGCGAAGAGATGCATCAAGGTATTCAGGATCTTTTCATTCATCGCAGACTAATGAAAACATTATGACTTAAGGAGGTGAAAGTAGTAAATAGACGCGAAAAATCCTAACTTATTTGTCACTCAGGTCACTGCTCTTCTTTTTCCCGGATGCGGCACCTTTGCCTTTTACCGAATAACCGAATTTACCAATGAATTTGCCTGTGTCATAATATTTTCCGTGAGAATAACAGATCGGCAGAGCCTTGTCAAGCCTGAACACCCCGCTGTGAGGATCGATGTACTTATCGTCGGCATTCACGGCAACGACCTCGGAAATAAACATATGATGAGAGCCGAGCGCTTTTATCTCTTTTACAATGCATTCGATGCTCAGCGGTGATTCTTCAATGAGTGGCGCCTTCACTGCACTTGCAGCAACCGGAGTGAGTCCCGTTTCCCTGAATTTGTCATGGTCGGCTCCTGAACGCACTCCGCACCAGTCAGTCGCCCAGGCCAGCCTGCGTGCGGTGAGGTTGATAACAAAGTCGCCGTTCCTCCTGATAATCTCATATGAATGCCTTGACGGCCTTAATGAAATATAACACATCGCCGGGTCCGTGCAAATGGTCCCGGTCCATGAAACTGTAATAATGTTATAGCCCTCTTCTGCCGTGCCACAGCTCACCAGAACCGCCGGCAGCGGATAAATCATCGTTCCCGGTTTCCATATTATCTTGCCCATCTTTTTTTTCTTAAAAGTATATTATTTCTGTCATTCTGGTATGGAAATAACGATTGGCAGAATTATTGGTAATAATATGAAAAATTCAAAAGATGAGTTCGAAAATTTCACAATCATGGCGCAGGAATCTGTTCAGCAGGCGATCACCATTGCTGGCCGGTACGGTTGAAAGGGGTAAAGCCTTAAGGGCTGACATACGCGGCGGAAAGATGGTGATTGTCAATTCCTAAGCCGGACCGCCGCGCACAAAACTCTGAAGGCAGGAGTCAAAGTCGCTGTAGATGTCGAAAGCCTTGTCAAGTTGCAACAGTGCAAAAAGATTCTGCGCAGCCGGGGTAAGGTTGCATAGCCTGAAGGTACAGTAATTTGTACGGGCTACCCGCAGCATATGGAGGAACATTGCAAAACCGGTACTGTCAAGGTAGTTGACTCCTGAAAGATCGATTACGGCACGGGAATGAGGAATCTCAAAGAGGCTCATTATTACAGGCCTGATGTTTTCGATATTCAGCGCATTGATCCGGTCTTCTTTGAACCTGACTATGTCAATGCCCTCCTGCTTCTCTAAAAATACCATATCAGGTTAACGGCTTTTGCTGATATAATCTTCAATCTCCTTCATGACAAGGAGGGTATCAGATTCGAACTTCCCGATAAATCCCGGATAATCCGGGGGGTTCACAGCAGCTTTTGCCTGCAGTTCAAAGGTCTTGAGCATCTTTGAGGTTTCTTCCATTCCCATTACTGTGACCGACCCTTTGGCCTTATGGGCAAGGAGTCCCAGTTCAAGATACTTCTTATCCTCGTTGAGCTGCTTCATCGCGGCGATAAATTCAGGTATCTGGTCCCTGAATATTGCCACAATCTCATCCCTTATATCCCTGTCCCCGCCGGTAACGTTTTCAAGGTAGTCAGGATTAAAAACCTTATAGACCATCTGAGAAGGTTTAGTTCAAATGCAAATATAGAAATTATGTTGCCTGAAGCCAGCGGATCACAACCAAAAGATGATGTGTCAAAAATGATTTATCGCAGGTTTTTATCAGTTATAAAATGGTACTTTTGTCAGGTACACAATAAATAATACGATGAAAAATACTCCTTTTCTTGCGTTTCATGAGGCTTTGGGAGCAAAGATCGTGCCCTTTGCAGGATATAACATGCCTGTTGAATATTCCGGCATAAATGATGAACATATGATTGTGCGTGAGAAGATTGGAGTTTTTGATGTGTCTCATATGGGAGAATTCTGGGTCAACGGACCCAATGCACTTCCATTTCTTCAGTATGTCACATCAAACGATGTATCAGCTTTGACCGACGGTAAGGTACAGTATACATGTTTTCCCAATGGCAGGGGGGGAATTGTTGATGACCTCCTTGTTTACAGGTTCAGTGCGGAGAAATACCTGCTTGTTGTCAATGCGGCAAACATTGAGAAGGACTGGGAGTGGTGCGCCGGGCATGCCAAAAAAATCGGGATCACCGCCGGACCCGGCTACGAGTTTCACAATGCCTCTGACGGTACCGCACAGCTTGCCGTTCAGGGTCCGCTGGCTCTGAAGGCGATGCAGAAGCTTACTTCCACACCCATTGAGGATATGGAATATTATACTTTTAAGGTGCTCGATTTTGCCGGTATTAAGGATGTGATATTCTCCACCACAGGTTATACCGGGTCAGGAGGCTGCGAGATATATGTCAGGAACGGTGACGGCAAGAGGCTTTGGGAAGCAGTATTCGAAGCAGGTGCTGAATTCGGCATTAAACCGGTAGGCCTCGGCGCCAGGGACACCCTTCGCCTTGAAATGGGATTCTGTCTTTACGGCAATGACATAAATGATACAACATCACCCATTGAGGCAGGTCTTGGCTGGATAACCAAATTCGTGCCTGGGAAAGAGTTTATAGATAAGGCTCTGCTGCTGAATCAAAAAGAAACAGGGACGGAGAAAAGACTGAAAGGTTTCGTGATGGTTGACAAAGGTATTCCACGTCAGCATTATGAAGTGGTTGATGCCGCCGGAAATCTTATCGGCGAGGTCACTTCAGGCACAATGTCTCCCGTACTGAAACAGGGAATAGGAATGGCCTATCTTATTAAAGGATTCTGGAAGCCTGATACTGAGATTTTTATTCGTGTCAGGGGGAAAGACCTTAAGGCAAAGGTTACCAATCCACCCTTTTACAACAAATAATCTGTTCCTTACCTGACTTCCCTGAAATGGAGAAGAAAAGCCTTGAAATATGTTTTTCACCGGCCATGTTCACTGCTCATGCTGATAATGAGGCAGTGGCGGTGGTCATTGATATACTGAGGGCTACAAGTTCCATTTGCACTGCCTTCGCCAATGGAGTCAGCAGGATCATCCCCGTTTCGTCTGCCGCGGAAGCTCTGAAGATGAAGAAAGAGGGCTTCCTTGTTGCTGCCGAACGTGACGGTTTTGTGCTCGATTTTGCAGATTTCGGTAATTCACCGTTTAATTTTTCCGAGGAAAAGGTAAAGGGCAAGGTTGTGGCATACAGCACCACCAACGGTACAGGATTAATGCAGCTGGCCTCAGAATGTCATACCGTGGTCATCGGCTCATATCTTAACTTTACATCCCTCTGCACATGGCTGACTGAACAGGACAGGAAGGTAATCATCATCTGTGCCGGATGGAAAAACCGGTTTAACCTTGAGGATACCCTCTTTGCCGGGGCGATGGCAGAAAAACTGCTGGCAGACGGGGGATTTATAACTGTATGTGACTCAGTACATGCATCTCTGGACCTCTGGAATCTGGCCAGGAAAGATGTTCTGGCATACACAGAAAAGGCCGCACAGAGATCCAGGCTCAGGGATAAGGGGCTTGATGACTGCCTTGAATATTGTCATACCTTTGATACAACAACAGTTATTCCGGTTCTGCGCGGGGGCAGCCTTGTGGCCCTCTGACACCGGGATCATGATCCCGGTCAGTTTTATCAGGTAAACCGACTTAACAGAAAGTAGAAAATTAGGAACACATAAAATCTCAACAAAATGAAAAAACACAACTTTTATGCAGGGCCTTCAATCATGCCTCAGTACACGAATGAACAGGTCATTGAAGCTATCAGGGATTTTGCAGGCACCGGTCTTTCTATAATGGAAGTTTCACACCGCAGCAAGGAGTTTGTGGCCGTTATGGATCAGGCAGTCGCACTGTTTAAGGAGCTGCTGGATATTCCCTCAGGTTACTCTGTGATTTTCCTTGGCGGTGGCGCCAGCCTTCAGTTTGCAATGGTGCCAATGAACCTTCTTGAAAAGAAAGCTGCCTATGTAAACACCGGAGAGTGGGCAGGCAAAGCACTCAAAGAAGCAAAATTGTTCGGCGAGGTTGTTGAAGCAGCCTCGTCAAAGGACAGGAATTTCAGCTACCTGCCGAAAAATTATACAGTGCCGGCTGATGTTGATTATCTGCATATTACAACTAACAATACCATTTTCGGCACTGAACTGAAAAAGGATCTTACCGTTAACGTACCGCTTGTGGCCGATATGTCATCAGATATTTTCAGCCGTCCTGTGGACATCTCCAAATACTCGCTGATATATGGCGGAGCCCAGAAGAATCTTGCCCCTGCCGGTGTCACCTTTGTGATTATCAGGGATGATATTCTGGGTAAGGTGACCAGACCCATACCCACCATGCTTAATTACAAAACCCACATAGAGAAGGAGTCTATGTTCAATACGCCTCCTGTACTTCCGGTATTCGCAGCTTGCAAGACCCTCGAGTGGCTGAAAGAGAAGGGCGGGGTGGAAGCTATGCAGAAGATCAATGAGGCGAAGGCAAAGCTTCTCTATGACGAGATTGAGCGTAACAAACTGTTCGAAGTCACTGTTGCTGATCCTGAAGACAGATCTCTCATGAATGTATGCTTCGTGCTGTCGGAGAATTACAAAGAGGCAGAGAAAGACTTCGCAGTTTTTGCCAAAAGCCAGGGAATGATCGGTATTGAAGGACACCGTTCGGTTGGCGGATTCCGGGCATCGCTTTACAATGCAATGCCTTACGAAAGCGTTCAGGCCCTTGTAGACTGTATGAAGGAATTTGAAAGGAAATTTTAATACGGCAATCATGAAAATACTTGTAGCTACCGACAAACCGTTTGCCTCCGTGGCTGTAAAACAGATCCGCGGTGTGGTTGAAAAGGGAGGGCATCAGCTTGCTCTTCTGGAAAAGTACAGTACACCCCGGGAACTGCATGAGGCAGTCAGGGATGCAGATGCACTGATCGTTCGTTCAGATATAATTGATGCAGCAGTTGTTGCCGCCGCCCCGAAGCTTAAGATAGTGGTCAGGGCCGGTGCCGGCTATGACAATCTTGATCTGGAAGCTTGTTCTGCCCGTGGTATTGTGGCAATGAATACGCCCGGACAGAATTCAAATGCCGTGGCAGAACTTGCCTTCGGAATGATGCTGTATTCTGCGCGCGGAGGATTCGACGGCAAGACCGGATCAGAACTCCTCGGCAAAAGCCTGGGCCTGCATGCCTTCGGTAATGTGGGCAAGTGCATGGCAAAGATTGCACACGGACTGGGAATGGAGGTCAATGCATTCGATCCCTTCGTTGACAATCAGGTTATGAAGGAGTGTGGTGTTACAAAAGTTGAAACTGTCGAGGAGTTGTACAGGAAATGCCAGTTTTTATCCCTGCATATCCCCGCAAATGACAAAACAAAAAAATCAATCGGAGAAAGTCTTCTTTCCCTGATGCCTGCAGGCGCTGTTCTTGTAAACACAGCACGCAAGGAGGTGATCAGTGAGGAGGAACTTGTAAAAGTAATGGAGAACAGGCCTGACTTCAGATACCTGTCCGATATTGCACCGGACAATGCAGCCATGTTTGTTGAAAAATTTCCTGGCAGATACTTTTTCACCCCCAAGAAAATGGGTGCCCAGACAGAAGAGGCAAACATCAATGCGGGTGTTGCTGCAGCAACACAGATTGTGGACTTCTTCGGTAACGGCAATGAAACTTTCAGGGTTAACAAAACCAAATAAAACTTATCAGTAACAGATATGGCAGTTGTAAAACCGTTCAGGGGGCTGAGGCCGCCGAAGGATTCTGCGGCAGAAATAGCCTGCCTTCCATATGATGTCATGAACTCCGCCGAAGCAGCCAAAATGGCTCTCGGCAATGATAAATCACTGCTGCACATTACGAAATCTGAGATCGATCTTCCGGAAGGAACCGATGTGCACTCTGAAGAGGTGTACCACAAGGCGTTTGAGAATTTCTCTCTCTGGCAGAAGAACGGGTGGTTGGTTCAGGATGAAGAATCTCACTTTTATATATATGCCCAGACAATGGCTGGCCGTACACAGTACGGAATTGTCGGAGCAGCATCAGTGGATGATTATCTTAACGGAGTAATCAAAAAACATGAACTGACACGCCCCGACAAGGAGGAGGACCGGATGGTTCATGTGAGAACCAACAATGCTAACATAGAACCTGTATTCTTTGCATACCCGGCACTGAAAGAGCTTGACCGGATTGTCAGCAGGATTGTGAAAAAGGAAAAGCCTGAGTACAACTTTGTTTCTGATGACGGAATCGGTCATCATTTCTGGGTTGTCTGGGATCAGGATGTAAACCGGAAGATCGAAGAACTTTTTGCATCGAAAGTGCCTTTCACATATGTAGCCGACGGACACCACCGTACTGCAGCGGCGGCACTGGTCGGAAAGGAAAAGCGTGAGAGAAACCATTCTCATACCGGCACCGAGGAGTATAATTACTTCCTGGCAGTTCACTTTCCGGATGAACAGCTGAAAATATTCGATTATAACCGGGTGGTAAAAGACCTTAACGGTCACACTCCCTCACAGCTTCTTGAAAAACTTGGTGAGAACTTTGAAATAAAGGAGAAAGGGACTAAAACTTACCGTCCTGACAAATTGCATCTGTTTTCAATGTATCTTGACGGAAAATGGTACCGGCTGAAGGCCAGAAAAGGCACTTTCAACGATTCGGATCCCATCGGGGTTCTTGATGTGACAATCCTCACGGAAAAGGTTCTTGTTCCGCTTTTTGACATCCAGGATATGAGGCGGTCAAAGAGAATTGATTTCATCGGAGGGATTCGCGGACTTGGTGAGCTGAAGAAAAGGGTTGACAGCAGTGAGATGAAGGTTGCTTTTGCACTGTATCCTGTTTCAATGAAGCAGCTCATAACGATTGCAGACACAGGGAACATTATGCCGCCCAAAACGACATGGTTCGAGCCTAAGTTGAGGAGCGGACTTATTATACATAAGCTTGACTGAATCCTGAATACCGGTGGCTGACATTGCTGAAAATATTAAAATGCTGGGCAGAATACTGCCGGGAAGTGTATCGGTTGTGGCTGTATCAAAGACGAGGAGCCACGAAGAGGTACTTCTTGCGTACAACGCGGGCCAGCGCATTTTTGGCGAAAACAGGGTGCAGGAACTCCTTTCCAAAAAAAAGCTGCTGCCTGATGATATACGGTGGCATCTGATAGGTCACCTTCAGAGCAACAAAGTTAAACAGGTTGTACCGGCGGTTGCCGTCATCGAATCTGTTGACAGCATAAGGCTGCTGAAGGAGATCAGTAACGAGGCCCTTAAAAGGAATCTTGTCACGGATTGTCTTCTGCAGGTGCATATAGCCGATGAAGAGACTAAATTCGGCTTTGATCCGGCTGAGATCGAAAGGGAAGACTGGAGAGCTATCGCCGGAACACTTAAAGGCGTAAGAGTGTGCGGCCTTATGGGAATGGCTTCGTTCACTGACGACAGCCAAATCGTGAGAGCTGAATTCAGTATGCTGACTGCACTTTTCAAAAACACCCGTGAACGGTGCTTCAGTGATAAGCCCTGCTTCAGCGAGATTTCCATGGGTATGTCAGGCGACTGGAAGATTGCCGTGGAGGAGGGGAGCACAATGATACGGGTGGGAACTTTAATTTTCGGAGAACGAACAATAAAAATACAATGAGCACAATTGGCACAACATATCTGGGACTTGAACTCAGGAGCCCGGTAATTGCCGGGAGTTCAAACTTTACTTCTACTGTTGAATCTGTCAGGGAGGCAGAAGCTGCGGGCGCAGGCGCCGTTGTCCTTAAGTCGCTGTTTGAAGAACAGATAGTCTCACAGTCTGCGTCCCTCTCCTCCAGGGAGACGTACCCCGAGGCAGACGATTACCTCACTTATTACACAAGGACCAACAGCGTTGAAAGCTACCTGACATTGATTGCGAAGGCCAGGAAAACAGTCGGAATACCCGTTATTGCAAGCATAAACTGTTTCTCTGAAAAGGGCTGGACTGACTTTGCAGTCCAGGTGGAAAAAGCAGGCGCCCATGCCCTGGAGGTGAATCTTTTCTTTATGCCGGTTGACATGCATCAGACCGCGGCTCAGGCCGAAGCATCATACTTTAAGATTATCGATGAACTAAAAAAGAAACTTACAATTCCTGTCAGCGTCAAGATCGGGTTCAGATTTTCCAACATGCTCAATGTGGCATGGCAGATGTATAATCACGGGGCGAAGGGATTGGTTCTGTTCAACCGCTTCTATGAGCCGGATATCGACATCAACAACCTGAATATAATTCCAGCACCTGTGCTTTCAAACCCTGTGGAGAAGAGGTACGTGCTGCGCTGGATTGGAATGGTCAGCGCACTCAATATTGAAATGGATATTTCTGCATCAACGGGTGTCCATACCGGAGAGGATGCCATTAAATACATTCTTGCGGGAGCCACTACGGTCCAGGTCTGTTCGGCTCTCTATAAAAGGGGATTCACGGTGATTACCGAAATAAACGAAGCGCTTCGCAAGTGGATGAGTGACAAGGAGTTCAAGAGAATAAGCGACTTCCGGGGAAAACTTAACTACAAAAATATTGAGAATCCTTCCCTCTTCGAACGTTCACAGTTCATGAAACACTACAGTTCATATATTTAGAAGTCTCAACCCTCCTGCAACAGGGATATAAGTTCACCGGTCAGCCGCTTTTTCGCATCATTTTCAAGATCGGGTTCCTTTTGCAGCAGGTTGATAATCCTGATCCTGTCAGATTCTGAAATCGCAGCTGAGCATGTCTCAAGTACGGTAAAACACTCAAGTGATGTAATATAATCGCCCTCAGCGTAAATACGGGCCAGGGCAACCGCATGTTCAGAATAGTCAAGGCCCGACTGCCAGCATGATGCGGCAAGCATCGCTTTTGTGGCCTGACCACTCACCCCCAAAAGGCATTCCACAACTTCAGACCTGGCAGAGGGTTCCTTCAGATCATTGAAGAAACCGGCGACTGCAATTCGCAACCCTTCATCATCCGACTTATCATAGAAGTGTGCCAGTAATTTAAAAGCGCCCTCAAACGGTTCACGGTTGCGGAGAGATGTTATCATCTTCTCTATTTCATTGTGCCTGCCTTTGCCGAGCACATCACCCAGTTCAGCAAGCTTTACGGCAGATCTGATCATAATGTTTGACTTTCCAGCAAATTTATGGCATATTAATAACTTGGCTTTCAAATTTGAATAATAAAAAAAAAGTGGTAATTTGGTCGGATGTTAGCCTGTGTACTTACACTAAAATCTTTAAGACTATGAAAATAAGAATTCTGCCATTGGTTATCGGAGTGACAGTTTTAAGCCTGTGTGCTGCGGTGATCTCATGTAAGGGCAATCGCAAGGGCGATGATTCGAAGGCAGCAGCCGATAAAGTCAGCGCTGATGCTCAGACCATTGAACACATAAAAAATGCTGAAAAAGTTTTCAATGCTCTTCCTACTCCGCTTGAAATTGCACAACTGATAAAGACGGCAGGGGCAAAGTTTGACGAGAATCTGCTGAACCCGGTTGACAATCAGAGTAATTACACAACAAGTAAAAGCATGGCCCTGAACCTGGGAGTCTATACCTGTGACCTGAGTTTCGCCAGCATGTATGATCAGACTTCTCTCATAATCAATTATATGGAGGCAGCAGAGAATATGGCTAACGGCCTCGGTATACTTGATGCCATTGATGAAACGACGATTGAAAAACTGGAACAGAATATAAATAACCGGGACATAATAATGGAAATAGTTTCTGAGACTTTCCTGAACTCCCAGTCATATCTCGATGACGATGACCAGCATGCAGTGGCTGCAACGATTATTGCCGGCGGATTTATTGAGGGCCTCTACATCTCGACCAATATGGTTGATATGAAGGACTTTAAAGGCAATAAACTTGTTGGAACCATTGCCGACCAGAAGATGTCTGTTGACGATCTTGTAAGGATGCTTGACACATATACTGAAAATTCGGCTATCCAGGAACTGATTGGCCCGATTCGCGAGCTTAAGGTGGCATTTGATGGAATTGAAAGATCATCTGATCCTTCTTCAACGAAGTTTGATGAAAAAACGGGCGTGACTGAAATAACCGGTGCGGCAAGATCCGAAATCAAGCCAGAAACCTTTCTTGCTATAAAGGCGAAGGTTGCTGAGATTAGAAATCAATATGTAAAATAGGGACCTATGAGAAAGCTAGTCAAGATTATTCTGGCGCTGTTCATCCTTTCTGTCGCAGCATCAGGAGAGATGTCTGCCCAGTGCAAGGGATTTGCCAAGTCACTGTGCAAGAAAGAACTGGGCACCTACCTTCATGACGGCAACTATCATGCCGCAGTTCTGGTGGAAGGGGAGGAAGCCGAACTTTACAAGACATTTTATTCGGACATGGAATACCGTATTGCAATCTGCGGTGCAGACGGACTGCCTCCGATTGAATTTTCAATCCTTGACGCTACGGGTAAAGTCCTTTACAATAATAAGGAATCAGGCTTTATCAAGACCTGGGACTTCAAACTTGAAGCAAGTCAGCAGTTGAAGATCGTGGTTAAGGTCACTACTTTCGGAGCAAACAACGAAATTCCCGCAAGCGGATGCGTGGCAATTATGTTCGGTTTTAAGACGAAGTGAGAGATTTAATGAATTCATGAAAGGCGGAATGTTCCGCCTTTATTTTTACAGACCTGCTTCAGCCCGGCACTTGGTACAGAAGTGGAGGCTTTTCTGATCTATGTCTCCAACGTAGGTGCTGGACCTCATTACACAGGTGGAAATGTGACAGTGAATCAGGCCGAAGGAGTGCCCCAGTTCGTGTATCACCTCTTTGCTGAAACGTTGAGCCATTAATTCGTTATCCATTTTCAGACCGTAAAGCTCGTTTTTTAACCTGTAGGCGGATGCAATGCCAGTGTTCCCGCCAAGCATAGCCTGGCCGAAAATATAGGTCAGAACCGGAATGAACAGGTCTACCCTGAATAAACCAAGTGTCTTAACAGGGTCTGGCAGCGCGTCTGTCGATATATGTTTCAACAACTTGTTGGCATCATATTGTCTTCGGCCGGGACTGTAAAAGGGATTAAGGTCCAGATGGCTAACTTCAATTGAGACAGGCTGATGAAACTCATTTGACACATCTTTGGCCAGCCTTTCAAGAAGGTCCTTTTCAAAGATCCCGAAGGAGGTCAATATGATTCTGTGTTCTTCCAATTAGTAAGAGCCGGTGGTTATAACTCTTCTTGTTTCAGATCATATTTCTTGATTTTGTTGTAAAGGGTGACCCTGTCAACATCCAGTGCTTTTGCCGATCGTGAAATATTCCAGCTGTATTTCCTGAGTATCTGCAGGATATGTCTTTTTTCAAGTTCGTCAAGACTCTCAATTGTGCTGATAATGGCCTCCTTACCCATCGGCAGGTCCTTCAGGCGAATCTCCTTTCCGTTACCTACCACTATTGCTCTCTCGATCATATTCTCCAGCTCACGGACGTTGCCCGGGAACTCGAACTTTTCAAGGTGCCTCAGGGCTGCCGGCTCAATGGAGATAGCATCCCTGCTCATTGAGGTGCAGTATTTCATTATAAAATGATTGACAAGCAGTGGAATATCTTCAGTCCTCTCACGTAATGGAGGTACCGTGATGTTAACCACGTTAAGCCTGTAAAAGAGGTCTTCCCGGAAAGTACCGCTTTTTACCATCCCCCTGAGGTCCCTGTTCGTCGCACAGATCACCCTGAAGTCAGACGCTATCTCTTTATTTCCGCCTACGCGCACAAAACTTTTTGTCTCGAGTACGCGAAGCAGCTCGATCTGCATTTTTCCCGAGATAGTGGCAATCTCATCCAGAAAAATTGTCCCGCCGTCTGCCATCTCAAACCGGCCCTTTCGGTTGAAAGTAGCTCCCGTAAAGGCTCCTTTCTCATGCCCGAATAGTTCACTTTCCAGAAGACTTTCTGTTAGCGCTCCGCAATGAACGCTTACGAGGGGGAAGTACCGGCGAGAGGAATTGGCATGTATAGCCCTGGCAATGAGCTCCTTACCTGTTCCGCTTTCTCCTGTGATAATTACTGATGAATTTGACTGCGCTACACTCTCGACCTGCTTAAGGACTTTTTTTAACGCCTGACTTTCTCCAATCAGATCTTCTACATCCTCAAGGGCTGATACCTTTTGTTTCAGGGTCTCGTTTTCGGATTTGAGGATAATCTGTGCAGCCGCATTACGGATAAGGTGGGACAGGTCATCAGGATCAAAGGGTTTTGTAACATAATCATAGGCTCCGTCTTTCAGTGCCTGCACCGCAGTGTCCACTGATGCAAAAGCAGTCATTATAATTACAATGGCGTCCTTGTTCAGCACCTTGATCCTGCGGTGCATCTCCAGACCGTCCATACCCGGCATCTTGATGTCGGCAAGTATTATATCAAAATTCCGGGCCTCAAGGAGCAGAAGCGCCTGCTTGGCATTCTCTGCACATTCTACCGAATATCCGTCCTCAATGAACCAGTTGTTCAGGGAGTCCCTGACCGACTCTTCATCGTCGACAATTAATATTGAAATTTTTTTATTCATTTCTGTAATCCTTATGATTTTCTTAGGGGAAAGATGATTGAAATCGTTGTCCCTTTGCCTACTGTGGAATCAAGTTCGATTTTTCCGTTGTGATTCTGTACGATTCCGTGAACAATGGGCAGTCCGAGGCCAATGCCCCGCACATCCCTTTTTGTAGAGAAGAAAGGTTCGAAAACATGCGGTATGTCTTCAGGAGAGATCCCGCTACCGTTATCTGAAATTTCAAGTCTGACGGTGTCTGCATCAGGATTTTTCGTCCTTATGATTATCTCGCCGTTTTCGGA
Organism: Bacteroidales bacterium; assembly: GCA_038248855.1. GTDB lineage: Bacteria > Bacteroidota > Bacteroidia > Bacteroidales > VadinHA17 > SR-FBR-E99. The sequence goes on from JBBRXA010000030.1 coordinate 24,903, forward strand.
TGCGGCTTCAGAGGCGTTCACCAGTAAGGCTACGCATGCCTGCCTGATCTGGTTCGGACTGCAGAAAATGAGATCTGATTTTGCATTGAAATCTTTCAGGAAACTGATGTTTGAAATTTTAATATGGTGGGTCATGAACTCATATGTTGCCGTCAGTATTTCATGAAGGTGCTTCTCTTCAAAGCCCTCCTGGTCCTTTTTTGAAAAGTCCAGAAGTCCCCTGACAATGTCACCGCACCGCTTAGTCTCGCTCTCAATCAGCTTGAGTTGCTTCAGCATCGATTCCTTCCTTTCAGGAGTCAGATCAGGATTGCTTAACTGTTTGTATATAAGTTTTGTATATACCAGAATACCGGAAAGCGGATTGTTTAGTTCGTGTGCTACAGATGAGGAGAGTTTTCCGAGGGACGCTATCCTTTCAACGTGGATTAACTCATTCTGGGCTTCGGAAAGTTCCTCCGATTTCTTCTGTACCTTATATTCAAGCTGCTTTGACCAGTTTTCGAGCTCATCGGTTGCTGAATGGATATGATCAAGCATATTGTTGAATGCCATTGATACCTTCTTCATATCATCAAGCAGGTCGGGCTTGATCTCAATCCTGGTGCTGTTGTCACCATGAGTAACAGCTTCGCTGGCAGTGATTATACTGTTGAGAGGATCTTTGATTCTTTTTCTTGTAAAAAATATTAACACTGAGGCCAACAGAATTGTGGTCACCAGGGCCAGCAGCAGAAATTCAGTCGATGACTTCTGAACAGCCTGGTCAAGATCCTTCAGGGGCATCCTGATAATAAGAGATCCCAGCACTGTGTCACTCTCGCTGTGTGCGTGGCATGAGGCCGTATAGCACGATTTCTCATTTAGAATGGGCTTGCGTATCAGCAGGTGCCTCTGTCCCGGTTTGTTGGGATTCATGCTGCAGTCGCTCTTTGCGTCGATGATCCTGTAGCTCCTCTCATTGCGGGGAAACATCGAGCTCAGGTTGGTGTGGCAGGAAATACAGTCAGGATTACTGTGATTCTCAAGATTGGGTGAAAAGGATGAATAGACAAGATTGTCCGTCTCGTCATACATGTTTACATCATCAATACCAGGCATTGTATTTATAATGTCAAGGGTGGCGTGCAGGGTGCTCTTGTCATTTGCAAGCATTGAATGATAGAGTGATCCCTCCACTATCGATCCGACATTGTTCCCGTTCTGACGAAGGACTGTGTTGAAATAATCAACATAAACGGTTCTGAAAATGGCGTTAAACATCACGAAGAGTACAAGGGCTGTAAGGGTGATGATTGAAACGACCCGGCCATAAATTGTAGACCGCAATTTGAAGTACTTTAACAGGTCCCTCAATTTAAAGCGCCTCTTAAGTCTCTTATTATCAGCCTCTTTCATAGTCCGGTTTCTTTTGCGACTTTAAACGGTTATAAATAATACCCGGGAGGGTATTATTTATAACCTGTTAAATAATTCTACAAAATACGAAAAATCTCTTTCTCAGCCAACTGATACGTGAGAGTATTCTTCAGGCTCCTACTTCAGGAATGATTCCTGAAAGTCGCTCCATACTTCCTCTGGCATTGATGACAGTGTATTGTCTATCAGTTCACCGCCGTCCTGCATGTAAACCGGTGAGGTGTCAGTCGAATTTTTTCGGGCGGATACGGCGAGAAAATCCTTGAACCGGCCGAGTTCTCCCTTAAACCATTCTGCGGCTTCATCGGCAAAATGATATGAGCTGGTCTCTGCCACCCACTGCGTTGGTTTTATGGAGTAGATCCATCCCTTCCCGTAGGGGTCTTCATTCAGCAGTCCGGGTTCTTCGGTCAGCAGACTGTTAGTTCCCACTATCTCGCCGGAAATGGGAGAAACAATGCTGAGTTTCTTACCTTTCTGGTCAACTTCGGTCAGGATCTCGCCTTTTGCTACTCTTTCTCCGGGTGCCTTCATATTCTTAAGGTTTACCTCACCGGTCAGATGCAGAAGCAGGTCGTCAAGTCCCACTTTTGCATTACCGGATTTCTCCAGGTGAGTCCATGTGTGGTTTTTACTGTAGAAGACTCCGCCGGGCACTCTCAGAATGGAGGCAGAAAGAATGCCGATGGTCCTTTTTATCCGGCTTGCAATCTTCACCGGCTTGTTGATCAGCAACCAGAACGGAATTATAAGTATCAGAAATGCAATGATTATCAGATACTCAATTCCCTTGGTTTCAAAAAGACTGTAATATGTAAATCCGTCCATGATATTGTGTATTGTGCTTTCACCTCTGAGAGAGGTGAAAGCTGATTATTAATTCTCGTCTTTATTAACCCGTGATGGGGATTCGCGAAGTACAGGCAGGCGGGTAATCACCCATCTGAAAATCCAGATCTCGGTAAAGATGACTGCCAGGGTTACGGCAATCTCCATCCATGAGGGATAGTAATGCTGCGCTGCATCCCATTTAAATCCGATGACAGTCAGATTGAGCCTGTTGAGGATGACGCCCAGCATTGTGAGTAATGCTGCAAATTTTATCAGAAAGATGTTCTGTTTGCGGTAGCTGAAGAAAAACAGGCACATTGGAAGAAACACAAAACCTAACATCTCGGTTAGATACCAGTAGCCCATCGGGGTGTTAAGCAGTCCCCATCTCTTTTCGTGAACAAAAACAAGTAAATTGAGAAAGAAGTAGGCGAACAATGTCACGGAACATATCTTCGAGAGTCCGTGCAAAATACTGTTATGGGCTTTATGATTCTTTTCAGTTATCTGATCCGAAAACACCTTGTTGGTTATGGAGCCTTCAAAAATAACCATTGAGAGTCCCGCGAAGATGCTTGATACAAAGAACATTATTGGAATGAACTCAGAATACCACAGAGGGTGAATCTTGTCTTTTGCCATCAGGAACAGGGCGCCCAGACCTGACTGGTGGAGGGTGGAGAGGGTGATCCCGAATATTACAGCAGCCAGAGTCATACCCGACAGTATTTTGCGGGCGCGTTTTGCACCGAGCCACTCTGCAATTGCGGGTGAAAACTCAATCAGCTCGGCAACCATGTAAAGCAGAAAATGCCATGCCACCAGGAAGAGCACTGAACTTGTCCCGAAACTGTTGCCAATGATGGGATTGATCACATTCCAGGGTCTTCCGAGATCGAGGAGCAGGGCTCCGGCATAAAAGACATAGGCAAGAAAACCGTTTAGCACAGTCACTCTTACAATGGTATGGTATTTCTTTACATTCAGGATGTAAACCATAAAGGTTATAACATATGCGCCGCCCGCAAAGGCCACGCCTGTGACAACATCAAATCCGATCCACAGTCCCCACGGTACCTCCTGTGTCAGGTTTGTAATGGACCCGATTCCTTTCCAGAACCGGATAACTATCAGGACAAGGCCTAAAAGCATTATTGGGATGGAGATGACATTGAACGGGGTGAGCCACTTGCCCCTTGGTTTCATTTCGGCCATAAGGAACTTCCAGATACTCTTTCCGTCATTGTCTTTAGCCAGGGTATAATCTGTATTATTCATTTTCTTCTTCGTTAGGGTTTTTGTCTTTTGTTGCTTGATGTATTCCAAGAAGAATGGCGGGCCAGAGTACGAAAATTGAAGGCACGGCATATAGGAAACCTTTTGTCAGGGCGGGATATGACGAATTCTGAAGTGTTGTTTTAAAGTTCATTTCTTCAAACGGGACAGGGGATAGGTACAACCAGCCTGTTCCTCCGGCTTCATGTTCACCGTAGATATGGTCATAGTACTGGTCAGGATTCTCCTGTATCCTTTTTCTGGCCTCTTTTATCAGTTCCCTGCGGGTGCCGAATACGATAGCTTCCATGGGGCAGTCCTGTGCGCATGCCGGTATTTTCCCCTCAAGGAACCTGTCATAGCACATGTCGCATTTTTCAATCTTCGGGTTAGGACTGAAATATTCGAATTTAGGAACGTCAAACGGGCAGGATACCATGCAATAGCGGCATCCCATGCATTTCTTGCCTCTCCAGATTACTGAACCCTCCTCTGTCTTGTACATCGCTTTGGTAAGGCAGGCGGCAGTACAGGCAGGATCATTGCAGTGCATGCACTGTTTTTTGACATAAAAATCGCCCCTGGACGTTTTGAATGCATTGACTACGGTTCGCCGTGTTTCATCTGTTTTGCGCTCCACTCCCACAGTCGGCGTGTCTTCGAAGCTTGGCGCCGGAAGCCCGTGCGCTTCGGCACAGGCAAATTCACAACCCTGACAACCAACGCACCTGGTCGAGTCGTATAGCATCGCATTGAATTCCGTTTTGCTTTCCGCCTCCGGTGCTGCGGTCAGTCTTTTCCCAGTTGCAAGAGTAACTCCCGTTACACCAAGCACCTTGAAGAAGTTTCTTCTGTTGATACTCATGGTTTTTATTTGTGACTGTTAGATTAGTTATCAGTTGTTTTGGAATTTTCTTTTATCTTGATTTGTCGATGAATCCTGTCTGAAAATCTTCCCAGACCTCCGGTCCGAAGTCCTCAAGCAGGCTCTCCCTGATCTCACCTCCATCCTGGAGCACTACCTGTGAGAGCTTCAACTCATTGCCTCCGAGTGTTGTTGCAAGAAAGTCCTTTAGGCGGGCAAATTCATCCTTTACCCATTCAGAATATTTCTCGGCCATTATCATCACACGGGTTTCCTTTATCCAGTTTTCAGGTTCAATTTTATAAACCCAGCCGTCAGAGTACGGTGATGAGTTAATTATTGAAGAGTTTCTTGTCAGTATTTCATTTGTTGAAGTTATAGTTCCGGATAAGGGAGAATAAATATTGAGCTGCTTGCCGTTCTGGATCAGTGAAAGGATTTGCTCACCCCTCACAATTTTTTCGCCTGGTTTCTTCATTTTCAGCCTGGTGACAGTTCCGGTTATATGCTGGATAAAATCGTCCACACCTATCCTGACCGCACCGTCTCTTTCCATGAACGCCCAGGTATGAGTCTTATCGAAGAAGAGACCCTTTGGAACGACAAGCGATTTTTCACTGAAAACTGAATTGTGAACGCTTTCAAAAGCGGGATAGGTCTTTCCGGGGACTCTTACGAGCCTGTAGACGGCGTAGAGGATAAAACCGCCAGCAACAATCACGGCGAGCATCATTAGAAATGCCCTGAAAACCGAAGGTCCTTCAGGAAGAGTGATGACAGTAGCCTTGTCCTCGTTAAGTCCGGCTGCTTTTGCCATGGCTTCACCGCCGGCCAGTTCGGTATAACCGTTTTCAGCAAGAAGCTGCTGGCCGTCGGAAAGCATCCACCTGATGAATGCCAGCTGAGCACCGTCAGCCGGCTGGGTGGCGGAAACGGCAAAGATATTGCTGAACAGTGATTTGGGATACTTGCCAATATATACACCCCGGTTGAAACTTCCCAGGTCGCCGTAGATCTGCTCAAAATAATCAAGCTGACCATTATTGTTGACATCCACGGGTATTATCCTGACATTACCGTTCAGTATTTGTCCGTTGGGATCGGTAATATCACTCAGCCTGCAGAATCCTATTCCGCTGGGGTCGTTCTGAAGTGCCGTGAGTAACTCACCTGCATTTTCAACTCCCGTACCGCTGAGATTTTCAACGGTTACTCCCAGGAAGGCTGACATATATGTTTTGACGGAATTATCATTGATAATATATGTGCGGACCTCTCCCTGCTGTTCATTTCCCAGCATTGCGCCCCAGGTTGAACTGCCTGCACCGGAGAAAGGGGTCTTAAGTTTCTCTGGCGAAAGTCCCTTCCGGCTTATTGCATCTGAATAAGGACTCTTTGCATTTATTACGGGAACTACAATATCGCGTCCGACTGCCATTTTCCAGTAAGCCTCACTTCCGGCATCCTTAAGGCCGCCATCGGTGACCAGGATGAGACCCCCGGCGTTCTTTTCTGCCTGGTAAAGGTCAGGATTGACAGGGGAGACATTAACCCTCATTCCAAGATTGGCGCCTTCAAATCCCTTTGCCCATACGCTAACGAGGCCGTTAAGTTCGGCTGTGGTCATTACGCTTACTTCACTGTCAGCAACCGTTACCTTTGCTTTTGCCTCCTGACTTCTCACATTTCCGGTTTGCAGTAATGAAAAACAGATGATTAAAAAAATTGAGTTTTTCATGATCTTATTTTTTTGGTCCATTTTGCATTTTTTCAGTTGAAATGACTTAACATTTTGTGAATCTTATGCAAATTTCCCTGGTCAATTAGTGTGCCAAATGTTATAATGGTGTGGATATGAGCTAAATACAGCGAATTTCATTAATTCAGGCCCGACGCAATGTGTTTAATAAATATACACAGGAAGTTGACCGGAAATGTTATGTAGCAGAAAATAAGCATATTAAATAAGGTGTTGAAATAATATACAGATGTATATAAAATCAACACAAGCAGTTTGAATATTGTGCAAGTGTCTGAATAATATGTTATTACAATGACAGAGAAATCATTACTCCATTCCAGTACACAAGGTCCACTCACTGTCTGACGTCTAGTTAAAAATGCCCACCGGGCATTTTCTTTACGTTCGGCCCTCTCCTGCCTGTTGCCTATTTAGAGCTGATTTGATACATTTGAGTTTAAATTGTAACATAACGGCACGGAGGAGTGAATGAAAAAACCCGAAGATCATATAATCGTAATTTTCGGCGGAAGGGGCGACCTGGCACTACGCAAAATAATGCCTGCCCTTTACGCGCTTTTTGTTCAGGATCTGCTGCCTGA
>JBBRXA010000031.1:0-31098 GCA_038248855.1 Bacteroidales bacterium
TGCTGACGCTCGTCTTTGTGGGAGGATGCCGGCGGGCGGGGACAGGGCTGGTCAGGGAGGATATGCCTGCCCATGCCGATGCCATGGTGCTGCTCATGGGCAACTTCCCCGACAGGGTGCTGCAGGCCGTTGATCTTTATAAGGCGGGCAAGGCTGACCTGATTATAATCGTTGAGGAGAACATGGGATCGTTTAAGGAGCTTGAGGAGAGAGGGGTGAGGATAGTGAGCAACAGTGAACAGGCGGCAAATTCTCTTGTAACACTGGGTATACCGGCAGACAGCATAACAATACTGCCGGGAGACGCACGCAGCACCCTCGATGAGGCAAGGGTGGTCAGGGAATACCTCAGGGATCACGAAGGCCTTGCGGACACCTTGCTGCTTGTCTCATCCGCTGCCCATATGCGAAGGGCATCAATGATCTTCAGAAGTGCATTCAGAGATTCAAAAACGCCTGTCTGTATAGGGAGCAGTCCAAGCGCATATACAAACTTTGATAAAGAGAGATGGTGGAGAGATAAGGAGGGGGTTCAGACCGTTCTGACGGAAGGTGTCAAGATTGGAAGCTTCATCCTTTTCGAGAGAAGTAAGCTGGAATGACTTGAAGGTGATATATGTATATTTGCAATTGAAATGCAAAATAACATATTATGATTATTGACCGCAACATAACAGGTCATCTGAATTAGATGCTAAAGAAGTTTCCGGTAGTGTCACCTACCGGTCCGAGACAATCGGTTAGAATATGGATAAGAAGAAAATGATTTACCTGTCTCCTCCTCACATGGGAGGGTCAGAAATAAAATATGTGCAAGAGGCATTTGATTCCAACTGGATAGCACCGCTGGGACCTAACGTTGATGCCTTTGAGGTGGAATTGGGAAAAGCTACCGGCGCCAGACATGTGGCGGCCCTGGCATCAGGCACCTCAGCAATACACCTGGCGCTGATACTCCTTGATGTCAAACCGGGAGATCTTGTGATCGGCTCCTCATTCACATTCTCCGCCACCGTCAATCCAATTGCATACCTGGGCGCCATACCGGTACTGGTGGACTCGGAAGCAGATACATGGAATATGGATCCTGAATTGCTCGAGCAAGCCATTAAAGATAAAAGACAAAAGGCGCAAGATAAAAGTATCAAGGCTATCATTGTAGCTCATTTATATGGCATGCCGGCGAAGATGGATGAGATTATGGCTGTGGCCGGCAGGTACGGTATTCCAGTGATAGAGGATGCAGCTGAGGCGCTGGGATCGAAGTACAAGCGCAAACCTGTAGGATGCCTAGGGAAGTTCGGGATCCTGTCGTTTAATGGCAACAAGATCATCACTACCAGCGGAGGAGGTGCCCTTATCTCTGACGATGAGGCATTAATTGAGAGGTCGAGGTTTCTTGCCACCCAGGCACGTGATCCGGCGCCCCACTACCAGCATAGCACGATAGGATACAACTACCGCATGAGCAATATAGTGGCAGGAGTGGGTCGAGGTCAGCTTGAAGTGCTGGCCGACCGCGTAAGAAAACACAGGGAGATAAACATGTGGTACCGTGATCTCCTGGGTGACGTGCCCGGCATTGCTTTTCATACTGAACCGTCAGAAGAGTTCTTTTCTAACTACTGGCTGACATGTATTGAAATAGACCCTGCCCTGGCAGGAACTGACAGAGAGAAGCTGCGACTGGCATTTCAGAAAGCCAATATTGAAGCGCGTCCCCTCTGGAAGCCAATGCATATGCAGCCCGTATTTGCAGAAAACCCGGCATATGAAAACGGAACATCAGAAGACTTATTCAATAACGGTTTATGCCTGCCAAGCGGCTCAAACATGTCTGAAGATGATATGGAAAGGATCCGCGAAGTACTGATGAAAGAGTTTAATCTTTAGCAGCCTTTATGCTCATCTTTTTAACCGCCCGGGCAATTTTCCCAGTATATTTGCATTGAATAATCAGTTTGGGGAAGGCTGAGTTAAAAAGTGAAATACTGAATTGCCCATGAATTGTTTAACTTTCCCGTATAATGCCTGAGATAGTTATAAAAGGGTGGCCGGCCATCATTGTTGCATTTGTAAGCGCAATGATGATCACATGGTATTATGTCCCCAAGGTGATTTCCGTTGTCAGGGAGCGGCACCTGGAAGACAAGCCCGGCAGGCATAAAATCCATAACGGGGAGGTGCCAACTCTTGGGGGGATAGGTATTTTCGCGGGATTCCTGTTCGGTTACCTGATAGGCATAGACGGATATATTCCAGGGTTGTCTTATTTCACTGCAGCGGCACTGATGCTTTTCTTTGTCGGTTTAAAGGATGATCTGATTTATCTTAATCCCCGCAAAAAGCTCCTCGGGGAATTTGGCGCTGCGCTTATTATAGTCCTCTTTACCGATCTTCGGTTTACGAACATTCACGGGTTTATGGGCATTACCGAAATATCGCCCATTGCTTCGTACCTTATTACCGTCTTTGTGATCTTGCTTATCATTAATGCCGTAAACCTGATTGACGGCATTGACGGACTTGCAGCGTCAGTAGGCATAATAGCCTCTGTTGTGTTCGGCATCTTTTTCTACCTGTCAGGCGACTACGGGTACACCATCATGACTGCAGCCCTGCTGGGTGCACTGGTTGCCTTCCTGAGATACAATATCTCCGACGGTGAGTTTAAGATTTTCATGGGAGATACCGGTTCTCTTGTGATAGGGTTTACCCTGGCGGTTTTTGCAATACACTTCAATGAGATGATGGCGGACGGGAAGTCGTTTATTGCTTTAAAATCTGCGCCCTCGGTTTCTGTTGCAATATTGATAGTGCCGCTCTTCGACACTTTGAGAGTTATAGTATTAAGGTTGCATTATCATACCAGTCCTTTTACGGCTGACAAGCTGCATGTTCATCATATGATGCTGCGTGCAGGGTTCAGTCACCGTGAGGCAACACTCTATATCTCGCTGTTCAATATTTTCATTATTGGCGTCGCTTTTCTTCTTGACAGGGTAGGGATAATAATGCTGGGGATGATACTGCTGATGCTCTGCCTGGTTGCGACGGGTTTCGTGCTTAGAGCAGTGAAAAAAAAGGAATCAATTGTCAGGAAGGCAGAACTGAGACCGCCGATTCCGGAAAAGGCCGCAGTTAAGTGATCAGCATGTGGCCACATTCCATGGTTGCACTTAAAATTTCATGTCATTTTACCGGATGAAAATCAGGGTTCCCTGGTTGATGTTGTATTTGTCGCCCACAGGGCTTCATTGCTGCCGTAGTGTGATGAGGTGATAAAGCTGTAATTATTAAGACAAAAGATAAAAGTCACAAGACAAAAGTAGAAATGAGGATTACCATTGTTGCGGGGGCGAGGCCCAATTTTATGAAGATAGCTCCGATCATACATGCTATCGAAAAGTTGCAAGGAGAAAGGAGAAAGGAGAAAGGAGAAAGTACGGCTAAGTCACAAGACAAAGGACAAAAGGCACAAGATAAAAGTATAGAGTACAGGCTGGTACATACCGGGCAGCATTATGACCCCAAACTTAGTGCAACCTTCTTCGAGGAACTGGGCATACCTGCACCGGATAAAAATCTCGGGGTTGGCAGTGGTACACAGGCAGAACAGACGGCAGGCATAATGCTCGGATTTGAGAAAGAGCTTATTGAACATCCTTCCGATCTTGTGGTTGTAGTTGGTGATGTGACCTCAACCATGGCATGCTCAATAACTGCCAAAAAACTTAATATAAAAGTGGCACACGTGGAGGCGGGGATACGCTCTTATGACCTCACCATGCCCGAGGAGATAAACAGGATGGTGACCGACAGTATCACCGACTGGTTTTTCACTACATCGCATTTTGCCAATGAGAACCTCAGGAAGGCCGGAATACCTGACGACCGCATCTTCTTTGTGGGCAATGTGATGATAGATACCTTGCTGGCCAACAGGCATAAATTCACGAGACCGGAGATATGTGACCGATTGGGCCTGAAGGAGAAAAAATATATTGTGGTTACGCTGCATCGGCCGGTGAATGTTGACGAGCCTGATAACCTTTTCAGGCTTCTGAAAGCAATAACAGGAGCTGCCGGCGACCTGCCGGTCATTTTTCCCGTTCATCCACGGACCCGGAAAGTCATTAATGATTTTAGTCCGGAGACCCTGCAGTCTTGCGGTCTTGCGGCCGGGCAAACCATTCATCTTACTGATCCGATGGGATATCTGGAATTTAATTACCTGGTGGAGAGAGCTTTCGCTGTTATAACAGACTCAGGCGGCATAACGGAGGAGACCACGGTGATGGGTGTACCGTGCATGACTTTGCGCGACAGCACAGAGAGGCCTGAGACATGCACGGTGGGCACCAACGAATTGCTTGGCACCGATCCTGCCGTTATAAAACCTGCGATGCAAAAACTGTTTGCAGGTCAGTGGAAGAAGGGTGGTATACCGGAGCTGTGGGACGGGCATGCGGCGGAGAGGATAGTGGAGGTTTTGCTTAAAAAGAGCCTGATATGAGCCGGTTCCCCTGATGCGCTTTGGGTTAATGAGGAGAAAGGAAGCAGATGGAAATCGTCAAAATTTTGTAAATTGCAGATGAAATAAATCGATTAACAAAGAACAATCTAAAAATATATAACATGAAGACGAGGACAGCTTTTTTATCAATCGCATTTATGGCTCTGGTGCTCGCAGGTTGCGGAACAGCTATGATAAATGATTCAGGCGGACGTGACGGTTCGACGTTTGCCAAAGCGGTGATAGTAGGATCGGTACGCTCAGAGTACCTGTGGATAGACCGCACTTATATAGGTTCGGAAATCCTTAGCCAGGTGGTTGCCGAGGACGGAGGCAAGACCTTTGACATCGTCACCATCAAAACAAAGGCCGGGGATGAAAAGCAGCTGTACTTCGACATCTCAAAATTCTACAAGACAAAGACCTACAGAAGCGATCTTGTTTAATACCTGAAAAGGTTTTTGTAAGCAGCTGTTTTGACATGCTGCACTCTGGACACATGGTTTCCGAAGGAAGCTGGCAGGTGCGGGTTGCGGCGGTTACCTGATACTGGTATCCGGGGCACCGGTGGAGAATGCCATATGGATAAGGATAAGAAGAGAGCGTAAAGGTTAAAGAAAGAATACAGAGGCGCAAAGGCAGGGGGGATGGGGAAAATTAAAGTCTTGTCACATTTTGCTATTTTGATGATTTTTGAGTATATTTCGATATAACAGAGTCAAATGTATAGTGCGGAAATAAAGGATTTTATCAGGGAAAAAAGCAACCTTTTCTGGTACACTCCATCCGGCAAAAAGGAAGAGATAAGCCCTGAACTTCTGGTTGAGACCCTACTGAATTATGGTAGTCTTGATGAGGTTAAAAAACTCATCAGAATCATGGGGACAAAGGAAGTGGCGCAGATCTTCTTTAATGCAAAAGGCAGGAAGAGGCTGAATTATTATCCCGAGATATATAATTTCTTTTCACTTGTTTTTAGCAGATATGCATAGGGAAATCCTCTCCGGTGAGCAGGTCCGCTTATTACCTACCGTTAAACAGTTCCGAAGAGAGTTTTATCTTGCAGGGGGGACTGCAGTTGCATTATATATTGGGCATCGCAGATCTGTTGACTTCGTTCTTTTCAAAGAGGGCAAGCTTAATAATAAGAAAATTATTGCAAAAATATCAGAATCCGGGTTTCCTGTTTCAGTTACGAGGAGAGTGACTGAGCAGGTGAATATGACAGTTGGGAATGTGAAATTCACATTTCTTGAATACCCTTTTAAAATAGTTGCAAAAAATAGCATTGAAGATATTATTCGGTTACCGGAGCTTATTGATCTGGCAGCGATGAAAGCTTATGCTCTCGGGCAGAGGTCAAAATGGAAAGATTATGTTGATCTTTATTTTATACTGAAATCGCACTATTCGATAAGTCAGATATCACAAAGAGCATCAGAGATTTTTGATCAGTTATTTTCTGAAAAGCTTTTCAGGGCTCAGCTTAGTTATTTTGATGATATTGATTATACTGAACCTGTTGATTACTCTAGTTCTACAGCTTCAGAGGAGGAAATAAAAGTTTATCTGACAGATAAATCTGTTAATATTGGACTTTGATTTATAACCCGGGGTTTAAATCAGGTCGCCCGTATCGATTAAATTTACAAATAACATAGATACATGTCCAGGATAGCATTAATCACCGGAGTAACAGGTCAGGACGGAGCGTACCTGAGCGAGTTCCTGCTTAAAAAAGGTTATATAGTTCACGGCATAAAGCGCCGCGCCTCGATGTTCAACACAGAGAGGATAGACCATATCTACCAGGATCCCCATCTGGAGCACCGCAACTTCATTCTGCACTACGGCGATATGACCGATTCGATGAACATCACCCGCATTGTGCAGGAGGTGCAGCCCGACGAGATATACAACCTGGCGGCCATGAGCCATGTCAAAGTGAGCTTCGATACACCCGAGTATACTGCCAACGCCGACGGCATTGGCACACTGCGGCTGCTGGAGGCTGTACGGCTGCTGGGGCTGACGGGGAAGTCGAGGGTCTACCAGGCTTCGACCTCAGAGCTCTACGGCCTGGTGCAGGAAGTGCCGCAGAAAGAGACAACACCCTTTTATCCGCGTTCGCCATACGGCGTGGCCAAGATGTACGCCTACTGGATCACCGTCAACTACCGCGAGGCTTACGGACTGCACGCCAGCAACGGGATACTCTTCAACCATGAGTCGCCCGTCAGGGGAGAGACGTTTGTGACGAGGAAGGTGACGCGGGCGCTGAGCCGTATTGCAATGGGCACACAGGAAAAGATGTACATGGGGAACCTGTCGGGCAGGCGCGACTGGGGTCACGCGAAGGATTATATCAGGGCGATGTACCTTATTGTGCAGCAGGACAAGCCGTCGGATTACGTTATTGCCACCGGCGTAACCACTACAATACGTGATTTCATACTGCTCGCGGCTGCTGAGATAGGTCTTGAGGTTAAGTTCAGGGGCACGGGAGTGGAGGAGAAGGGATTCATTGCTTCGGTGGACGAAAAGCGTTTCTCTGAGGCCGTCGGCAGCGAATATCTTGAAGGTATGCTTGGGAAGATCAGAGATGGCGCTGAAATTGTCGGTGTTGATGCCGCCTATTTCCGTCCCACCGAGGTGGACCTGCTGATAGGTGATGCCACGAAGGCGCGCACGGTTCTCGGCTGGGTTCCGGAGTATGACCTGGCAGGCCTGATAACAGACATGATGCAATCTGACGTTAAGATGGTCAAGAAAGAAGTGTACCTCAAGAAGGGAGGGTTTTACACACCGAATTACTTTGAATAGAAGGTCTGAGGGTCTAAGGGTCTGATGTCTAAGGGTTAGACTTTCAGACATGAGACATTCAGACATAAGACATTGTAGCAAAAAAGATGGATAAAAATTCCAGGATATACGTTGCGGGGCACAACGGGATGGTGGGGACCGCGATCACGGAGACACTCAAGAGTCGCGGGTATACCAATATCGTCGGCCGCACTTACGAGGAGCTGAACCTGGTCAGGCAGCAGGAGACGGATGATTTTTTCGCCGCTGAGAAGCCTGAGGCAGTTATTTTATGCGCGGCAAAAGTTGGCGGCATCATAGCCAACAACACACTCAGGGCGGAGTTCATCTATGAGAACCTGATGATAGAGGCCAACGTGATACATGCCGCCTGGAAGAACGGTGTGCAGAAGCTGGTGTTTCTGGGCAGCAGCTGCATTTATCCGCGTGACGCGCCGCAGCCGCTGAAGGAGGATTACCTGCTGACATCGCCGCTGGAATATACCAATGAGCCGTATGCCATAGCCAAGATAGCAGGGCTGAAGATGTGCGAGAGCTATAATATTCGCTATGGCACTGATTTCATTGCCGTAATGCCCACAAATCTTTACGGTCCCTATGATAATTTTAACCTTACCGGCGGGCATGTGCTGCCGGCGCTTACCAGAAGGATACACCTCGGAAGGCTCCTGGAACAGGGAGACATGGAAGGCATCCGCCGCGACCTGAAGAAGAGGCCTGTTGACGGTGTGGACGGGAGCCAGAGTGAGGAAGAAATATTCAGGTTGCTGGAGAAACAGGGGGTGAGACAAGGCGAAAGGAGAATGGAGAAAGGAGAAAGTGTTGAGGGATGGAGGGATGTGAGTGTTACTGTCTGGGGAACGGGGAAGCCACTGAGGGAGTTCATGTGGAGCGGAGACATGGCCGACGCCACAGTATTCGTTATGGAGAAGGTCTCTTTCAAGGACCTGATACCCGTCGGAGCGAGCGGAGAGGTACGCAACACACATATAAACATCGGGACCGGGGAAGAGATAACTATACGCAACCTGGCGATGCTGCTGAAGGAGACTATCGGATTCAGGGGAGAGATTCTGTTTGATCATTCGAAGCCTGACGGCACGCCCCGGAAGCTGATTGACTCATCGAAGCTGCACGGGCTTGGATTTAAGCACAGCACGTCAATAAAAGAAGGCACCCGGAAAATTTATGAGTGGTATCTGAACAGGGAATAGGCAATAGAGGGCCGAACGTAAGGAAAATGTCCTGTGGGATTGAGATAAAAACAAAAGACATGTAAATCAGGGCCACGTGAAAGCGTGGCCTTTTTTTAAAGGTTTAAGCTAAAGACGTTTGAAAAAATGTAGAAAACTACAAAAAGACGTACGATAAAATGTATGTTAATACCAAAAGACATTCGATAAAGTGTATATTTAGAGGACACCTTACTGGAGAAAAGGCTCTTGCTGATATGCTTCACAGTTCAGACTGGAAACTTATCACAACTTTTAAAACGAGATATATTGAACGGCTACGTCAATACTACTATGTGGGAGGGATGCCCGAGGCTGTAGCAAAATTCACTGAAAACTATAATTTTCAGGAAGTAAGGGAAATACAAAAAGAGCTCCTGATTACTTATGAGCACGACTTCTCAAAATATGCACCATCCGGTATTGTGCCAAGGATTCGGATGATATGGAATTCAATCCCGGGACAACTTGCACGGGAGAACCGCAAATTTATCTTTGGAGCAGTTCGCCATGGGTCGCGCGCAAAAGATTATGGACAGAACAGTATGTTCAACAGCAACTTAGCAGTGCCGAAGAATATGTGATATACTATTGGTCTGCTGAGCATTCGACAGCGGAGGTGGATTTTTTAGTTCAATTTAACGGAGTGATTGCTCCGGTTGAGGTCAAGGCAGAAGAGAACCTTCAGGCAAAGAGCCTGAAGGTATTTCTTGAAAAATTCAATCCTGTGGTTTCAGTCCGCACCTCGATGTCTGATTTTCGCGCACAGGATTGGCTGGTCAATCTTCCGCTGTATGCGATAAGTGAATTAGGGGATGTGATTAAAAATGCGAAGGGGTAGATGTGGACCTTCCCGGGTCATTAGTGCTTTGAACCAGCCGGATGAACTCTGCCCGGTAGCCGTCGGGGTCACTGCCGCGCGCACCCGATGCCAGGCTGACAACGTCACTGACGGTAGCGGTGCCTTTGTGAGGCGAGTTACGGAGTATCATCCCGAACGATGCCACTGCGGCAGAGAAGCGGAACCGGTCGGAGGTTTCAGCCACAGGCTTAACCTGCGTGCCTACTGACGTCTCAAACATCTTACTTGTCAGTCCGTCGGGTTGCTTGTAGCGCAGCTTGATGTTGCACATCTCACGGGGTGTATCGCGCAGCGGCATAGGCATGGCGTAGGTGTTGCGTTCCGACTGATACTTCAGCGGGTCGATGAGCGGCAGGCTTTCCACCGAACCTGCAGGTACTATCTCGTAGAGGGCGGTTACGGTGTGCCCTGCTCCCATCTCGCCCGCGTCTTTGGTGTCATCGTTGAAGTCTTCGTCATTCAGAAGCCTGTTTTCATAGCCCACCAGGCGGTATGATTTCACGTAAGCCGGATTGAATTCGACCTGGAACTTGACATCCTTGGCTATCGTAAAGAGGGTGCCGCCGAATTCCTGCACCAGCACGCGCCTTGCTTCCTGGATGTTATCGATATATGCATAGTTGCCGTTGCCCTTGTCGGCAATGATCTCCATCTTGTCATCCTTGATGTTGCCCATCCCGAATCCCAGCACGGTCATATAAACACCGAGGCCGCGCTTCTCCTCCACCAGCCTCTCCATGGAGGTATTATCGGAAACGCCCACGTTGAAGTCGCCGTCAGTGGCGAGTATGATGCGGTTATTTCCCTCTTTCATAAAGTTCCCTTCGGCAATCCGGTAAGCAAGCGTAATGCCCTGTCCGCCGGCCGTGGAGCCGCCGGCCTGGAGGTTATCAAGTGCCTGCATAATTATTTCTTTGCGGTTGCCGGGGGTGGATCCGAGCACCACGCCGGCGGCTCCGGCATAGACCACGATGGCC
Organism: Bacteroidales bacterium; assembly: GCA_038248855.1. Classification (GTDB taxonomy): domain Bacteria; phylum Bacteroidota; class Bacteroidia; order Bacteroidales; family VadinHA17; genus SR-FBR-E99. The sequence continues at coordinate 10,411 of JBBRXA010000031.1, forward strand.
ACGCGGTCCTGCGCACGCAGCTCATTCACCAGCATGCCGAATGCCGATTTCAGCAGAGGCAGCTTGTTGGGCTGATCCATTGATCCGGATACATCAATCAGGAAGACGAGGTTTGACGGTGGCAGTTCGCTCCTGTCAATCTCCTTGCCCCGCAGTCCTATATGGAGCATGTAATGGTTTTTGTTCCAGGGGCAGATGCCTGTCTCGGTATATACGGAGAAAGGATGTTCGGTTTCGGTCTGAGGATAGTCATATTTGAAGTAGTTGATCATCTCCTCTATCCGGACTGCATCAGCCGGCACCTGCTGTCCGAGGTTGATGAACCTGCGAACATTTGAATAGGAGGCATTGTCGACATCGATAGAGAAAGTTGAATACGGAGACATGTGGGGGTCCTTATATCCATTCTCGGTCACGGTGCCGTAAGATTCAGTATTTCCTGCTACTGCCCGGGCCACATACCGGTAAGAACTGATGTGCTGTGACCGCGAAGCACCTGCTGCAACAGATTTATGTTCTTTCATGCGGTCATAGCTTATTGCCGGTTCTTCCTGCATCATATCGAATACTTCTTCGTCATTGACGGTCATTGCGGTGCCGGTCATTACAATGTTTATCACGGTACGCCCGGCGATCAGCTCTTCCACAGAATTCATACCGGGCAGGGAGAAGACAAGGATCTTTGCATTGGCGCCTGCAATGATGGAGTAAGAGCCGTCGGGGCCTGTGTTTACGCCTGCTCCGACGGTCACGGTGGCGGTTGCCACCCTGATGATTACTGTGACGCCACTAAGGGGAGTCCCGTTACTGTCGGTCACGGTGCCGGTTATGCGCACCTGTGTGGCGGGAGCCAGTGAGGCGAGCATTACAATTGCCAGAATAGATAACAGTGTTTTCATGTGTTTATAGTTTAATTTTATAGATGACACATGGAATCTCCATGTCTGTAAATTATTATCATGATTGTTTGTGTTCGATAAACATTGAGATTTCATGATGCTTCATTTTTGTGTTTCTGAGATAAGGATGCGCACGCCGGAGAAATTCCATAAACTAATCTTCACAAAATTGATAATAGGCTATCTTTAATGAGCCAAAGAGAGTTATCAACGGGGAGTTTCATGCAGTTAAGGGTTCTGAGGAAAGCGCAAAGCGAAGAGAGTGATGAGGAGCTCCTGGGAAGGTTCAGGAAGCGCGGCGACCTTGAGAGTCTCGGCAGGCTGTATCAGCGTTATATGCACCTGGTCTACGGTGTCTGCCTGAAGTATCTTGACGACAGGGACCAGGCGAAGGATGAGGTGATGAACATCTTCGAAAAGCTGGTGATGACGGTGGCGGACCAGGAGATTGTCACGTTTAAGACCTGGCTTTATGTTGTGACGAAGAACCATTGCCTGATGCTGCTGAGAAGCAGGAAGAGCGAGGCGGTGCACCGCGAAATGATGCTGAATGACCCGACCTTTTTTATGGAAAAGGAGGCAGAGATGCATCCTATGGAAAACGATGAGGGGACGGATATGAACAAGCTGGCGGAGTGTATCGAACAGCTGAAGGAGGAGCAGCGGAAATGCATACAGCTGTTTTATTATGAAGGTTTTGGATACAGGGAGATATGCCTGGAGCTGGGATTGGAGGAGAATAAAGTCAAATCATATATCCAGAACGGGAAGAGAAATCTGAGGATATGTATGGAAAACAAAATATAATTCAACAGAACCCCGTAAGGGGTGGCATTTAAAAGAAAAAGGAGAAAGGAAAGGGAAAAACGTCAAGGATAAGTAATTATTTGACGGACATTAACTGATGACATTTTAATACCCCGAAGGGGTGACATTATTATAGCCAGGGGTGTTAATCCCGTGGAATAAGGAAGGTAACAATATGAAAAAAGATAACGACAAGAGGCTGATAATTCCGAAGGACTCCTTTGAGGAGGAGGCGTCAGAAGGATTGGGCAGGCTCAATAAGGATGAGGCTGCGGAGGATATACGTGATCTTGAGAGCCGCATGGCGGACCGGATGCACGATCATGACATAAAAACCGCGAAGCGGCTGCGCAGACCCATTCGGATATGGATACCTGCGGCAGCGGCGGTGATTATTATCCTCCTTGCCTCAACAATCTATATTGCATTATTCAGGGATAACAGGCCTGTGGTTGGTGAAACGGCCATGGCGGAGAAGTCGCAGAAGGACACTGTTCTGATAGCCATGGCGGAACCGGTGAAGAAGGCAGAGGCTGATGCAGACGCAAAGGATGAGATTGAGGCTGAGGCAAAGGATAAGCAAGAAAAATACACGGCACCGGTAATTTCACGGGAGATTGCTGCTGCGGATAAGGCAGAGGAAATTAGCGTCTTGATGGTTGCTGAAGAGGAGCTTCAGGATGAATATATAATTGAGGTCATGGAGGAAAATATGCTTTCAGAGGAGGCTGTTCCGGCGGAAGTAATTGTACATGCGATACCGGATAGAGCGATGGCGGCGCAGGCAGCTGCATCAGGGAAAAACGTTACCAAAAAGAGAGCAACCGGTGTGGCTGAACGAACAGAGGCGTTACCCAAAAATATCTCCCCGGATCATTCGCCCCGGCCAGCTGGCGGCATAGACGAATTAAACAGCTGGTTAAGGAGCAATATCCGATATCCTTCTGATGTGTCGCCGCGCACCAGCCAGCAGGTTATTGTGACTTTCAGGGTCAGTCCTGACAGCACCATAAATGATCTTAAGGCTGAGCGTTCGCCGGGAGTATCTTTTACTGCAGAAGCATTCAGGTTATTGCGTGAGGGTCCCCGGTGGGTGCCGGCAATACGTAACGGGAACCCGGTTGAGGAGCAGATGAGGGTAAGGGTTGTTTTTAAGTGACTCGCTTTTGTTTTTTTTATTTTTGTCTTTATCCTCCCCTGCAGTCTGGCTCCTTCGCTAAATTTGACCACAGGGCAAATTTTTAACGCTCGGTCCTGTCTTTTATCTTCTTACTTTCACCTTTCTCCTTTTTCCTTTCTCCTTGTATCTTTTATCACTTCCCTCCTTTTCACTTCTGATAGCGGCAGGTCAGATCAATCAACTCTTTTTATACCTTTGATAATCAAAATTAAACAACATTCAGGATGACTTACATTACCGGCAAGCGTGTTTTAGTAACCGGCGGGGCGGGGTTTATAGGCTCCTCGTTGTGCCATGATCTTGTTGAACGGGGCAATGAGGTGGTATGCCTTGATAACCTCGTCACAGGAAAGAAGGAGAATATTTCCGGTCTGACTGGCAATCCGCACTTTAAATTTATCAACGGAGATATCAGAGAGCCGGAAGTATGTAAAAAGGCAGTGAAGAGGGTTGATGTAGTTCTTCACCAGGCGGCACTGGGAAGTGTGCCGAGAAGTATTTCTGATCCTGCCACCACCAATGCAGTAAATATATCAGGGTTTTTGAATATGATCATCGCGGCGCGTGATGCCGGCATCAAACGGTTTGTGTTTGCCTCAAGCTCATCGGTTTACGGCGACTCGCCGGAGCTGCCCAAGGTGGAGGAGAGGACAGGCAAGGTACTTTCGCCATATGCAATAACCAAGATGGTTAACGAGGAGTATGCACGTATTTTCGGAAATCTCTACGGCATGGAGACGGTGGGGCTGAGATATTTCAATGTCTTTGGCCGCAGGCAGGATCCCGCAGGGCCTTATGCTGCGGTTATCCCGCTCTTCACCATGAAATTCATGAAACATCTGCCACCGGTGATCAACGGTGACGGCAGTAACTCGCGTGACTTCACATACATTGACAATGTGATACTGGCGAATAACCTGGCTGCGACGGCGGAGAATCCGGCTGCTCTGAATGAGGTTTACAATGTGGCGTGCGGCGATTCCGTGACGCTTAAGGAGATGACGCTTATGCTTCGCGGTTTTCTGGCTGAGCATGACCCGGCAATAAATAAGGTTGAGGCGGAGTACGGCCCCACCAGGCCAGGTGACATACCGCACAGCATGGCAAGTGTGGGTAAGGCTGTGAGGCTGCTGGGATACAAGCCTCAGATTCTGTTTCCCGAGGGATTAAAACGGGCTGTAGCCTGGTATGTTGATAACCTGTAGCTCACAGACGGTGTACAAATGCTTCGATCTTTTCTATCTTTGTCCCTGACGCTTTTATTCTCATGGCCCTTTCTGGCCAAACAATCAGAATTACAGCACGTTGGACACTTTGAGGAGTGTGACTGACGAACCGGAGGATTAAAATCAAAAGGCGGATTTTAAGTTATCGACACGGGTAAGATATCTTTATACTCAGAAGATTAGATGGGTGAAAAGGGCTTAAAGCAGAAAATTGTATCCGGCTTACTCTGGAGTTTTTCCGACAGCATGTCGACACAGATAGTCCAGTTCGTCGTGGGGCTCGTTCTGGCAAGAATACTGTCACCGGCAGAATTTGGACTCGTAGGCATGATCACGGTCTTCCTGGCTGTAGGTCAGAGTCTGGTGGACAGCGGTTTTGGTCAGGCGCTGATACGGAAGAAGGAGGCTGATGAATCGGACTATTCAACTGTATTCTACTTTAACTTTTTTGCAGGGCTGACGATCTTCATTCTGTTCTACCTGTCAGCACCTGCCATAGCGAGGTTTTATGAACAGCAGGAGCTAACTGATATTGCAAGAGCCCTGGGCATTATTATACTCATCAATGCCACAATAATAACCCAGAGGACAAGGCTGACAAGGGCGGTAAACTTCAGGCAGCTCATGAAGGTTAACCTGACTGCGGCAGTGATTTCGGGGGCTGTGGCAATAGTTCTGGCCCTGAATGGTTTCGGTGTATGGAGCCTGGTATGGAGGAGCATCACAGGCAGTGCAATACAGGCAATTATGCTCTGGTACACGAATAAGTGGATCCCCTCATTGAAATTCAGCAAGGCATCATTCAGGTCATTGTTCTCCTTTGGGTCCAGGTTACTTGTTTCCGGGCTGATTGACACGGTATACAGGAATATTTACCTTCTTATAATCGGTAAGTTCTTTTCAGCCGCGGAACTTGGATATTACACCAGGGCTGATCAGTTCAGCAGGCTGGCATCGCAGAACCTGACCGGTACGCTTCAGCGGGTTAGTTATCCTGTTCTCAGTATGGTACAGGATGAAAATGAAAGGCTCAAGACTGGTTACAAGAAGCTGATATCATCAACCATGTTTATTACCTTTTTCCTGATGATGGGAATGGCTGCGGTTGCCAGGCCGATGATAATTGTACTCATCGGTGAAAAGTGGTTGCCTTCTGTGCAATACCTGCAGTTGCTCTGTCTGAGCGCAATGCTGTTTCCGCTTCATGCATTAAATCTCAATATTCTTAACGTAAAAGGGAGATCTGACCTATTCCTGAGGCTGGAGGTGATAAAAAAGATCCTGGCAGTTCCGGTAATATTAGCCGGAATCTTTATGGGTATCAGGGAGATGCTCGTCGGAATGATAATTCTCTCCTTTGTTGGATACTTTATAAACAGTTATTACTCAGGACGTCTTATAAATTATCCGGTACGTGAGCAGATAGCAGATATATTGCCTTCATTTGTTTTGGCACTTTGCGTATCATCTTGCGTTTTAATAATATCGCTGCTAATAAGCCTGAATCCCATCCTCCTCCTGACGGTTCAGCTTGCGGCGCTGGCTATCCTGATGATAAGCCTTTCAAGGATCTTCAGATTAAAGGCTTATCTTGATATAAGGGAGATATTGATTGATAAAATACCCAAACTGAAAGTTATACTTTAATGAAAAACAGCAGTCAGAGGCCTGTCTATGTTACCAGGCCCGACCTACCTCCTCTTGAAGATTTTACTGAGTATCTCAAACAGATATGGGACAGTAAAATAATTACCAACAACGGGCCTTTTCACCATCAGTTTGAAAAGTTGCTGGCTGATTACCTCGGAGTGAAATACCTTTCTGTGTTCGCCAACGGTACACTTGCGCTGGTGACGGCGTTGCAGACACTAAGGATAACAGGCGAAGTCATAACCACGCCCTTCAGTTTTGTGGCTACAACGCATGCCTTGTGGTGGAATAATATCAGGCCGGTATTTGCTGATATCGAACCTGTTTATTTTAACCTTGATCCTGAAAAAGTGGAAGCGGCAATTACGCCTCAGACAGCCGCTATCATGCCGGTGCATGTGTATGGAAATCCGTGTCGTGTCGATGAGCTTCAGAAAATAGCCAACACCTACGGACTCCGTCTTATTTACGATGCAGCTCATGCATTTGGGGTTAAGATAAACGGAAACTCAATCCTGAACTACGGAGATCTCTCAGTGCTAAGTTTTCATGCTACAAAGGCATTCAACACTATTGAGGGCGGGGCTATAATCTGCCATGATGAGCAGACAAAACACCGCATTGATCTGTTGAAGAATTTTGGATTTGTGGATGAGACAATTGTTGTTGAACCGGGAATTAATGCAAAAATGAATGAGATCCAGGCTGCTTACGGAATATTGCAGCTGAGATCCGTTGAAAGCAACATCAGTAAGAGGAAAAAAGCAGCAGAGGAATACCGGTCGCGGCTCAGGGGTGTTGAGGGGCTGAGGGTTATTGAAGACATCGAAGGTGTGATTCATTCTTACTCATATTTTCCGGTTCTAATCAATAAAGAACGTTTAGGCAGGTCAAGGGAAGAAGTTTACACAATCCTCAGGCAGAACAACATCTTTTCAAGACGCTATTTCTATCCTCTTATAAGCCAGTTCCCTTCATACAGCGGTCTGTCTTCTTCCCGGCCGGGCAATCTTCCGGTGGCGGAGCATGTGGCTGAAGAGGTGCTCTGTCTACCTTTATTTTCTGAACTTCAACCGGAAACCATAGGAAGGATCTGTGATCTTATCTTAGGATAAAGATTATGAAAATTGCCGTAATGCAGCCATATTTTTTCCCTTATGCAGGGTATTTTCAGCTGATGAATACGGTGGATGAGTTCATAGTATATGATAATATTCAATATTCCAAAGAAGGTTGGATAAACCGGAACCGGATACTCAGCAACGGCAAACCATGCTATTTTACAGTTTCGCTTAAAAAAGACTCGGATTTTCTTGATGTCAGGGACCGTTATATATCTCCGGAATGGAAAGCCGGGCGGAAAAGAGCGCTTAACAAACTGATAGAATCGTATCGCAGGGCTCCCTGTTTCGGCAGCGTGTACCCTATGATTGAATCATCCTTCATGTCAGAGGAGGAGAATCTTTTTGAATATATTTATAATTCGCTGGAACATGTAAGATCTTTTATCGGGATCAGAACGTCAATAGTGGTATCCTCATCGGTAGCTGCTGAACACAACCTGAAATCGGCTGACAGGGTTATCTCAATCTGTCACGCCAGAAAGGCCGACAATTATATTAATCCTGAAGGTGGTCTGAGCCTGTATGATCGTGATTATTTCAAAGGCAGAGGACTGAAGCTTAATTTTTTAAGAAGCACCGGATTCACTTACCCACAGTATGGTAATGAATTTGTGCCGTCACTTTCAATCATAGATGTGCTGATGTTTAATTCTGTGGAGCAGATAAGGGCATTTCTTGAAACCGCTTATGAAATTTTTTAAAGCTGGAATTGATGTTTAGATGGGAGAAACTGGGGAGGGTATTTAATCCTTTTGACCACAACAAGGCAGAGTGGTTGAAGGAATTTGCACAGGCTCCGTGTGTGCTTGAGTGTGGTACTTTTTTAAGGGTCTATTTTTCATGCAGGCCAGATCCTGACCCTGGCGGTCAGTATGTAAGTTATTCTGCATTTGTCGACCTTGACAAAACGGATATATTCAGGATTACCGGTATTGCGGAAAAGCCGGTACTGGAATTAGGGGAGACCGGCACTTTTGATGAATTTGGTACTTATCCCATATCGGTCATTCGTGACGGAGACGAAATTATTGCCTATTATGCCGGGTGGACAAGGTGTGAATCAGTTCCCTTTAATGTGGCGATCGGTCGGGCAGTCAGTCGTGACGGAGGGGTTACTTTTATCAAATCAGGCACCGGCCCGGTGATTTCATATGATCCGGAAGAACCCTTTGTTATCAGCGGCCCCAAGATCAGGAAATATAACGGGAAATTTTATCTCTGGTATATAGCCGGCCGTAAATGGATAATTGACAATGGCAGGGCTGAGCCTGTCTACAGGATAAGGATGGCCTCTTCTGATGACGGCCTGAAATGGAAGCGGGAGCACAGGGATCTTATTGAGACCAGGATTGAAGAGGAGGCCCAGGCAAGCCCTGATGTCTTTTTTAAGAACGGCAAATATCACATGTTCTTCTGTTACAGGTTTGGCACCGGTTACCGGGGTCACGAACGCGGTTACCGGATAGGATATGCATGGTCTGATGACATGTATCACTGGGTGAGGGATGACTCAAAAGCCGGGATAGATGTTTCTGATCAGGGATGGGATTCGGAAATGATCAGCTACCCTCATGTGTATGAAGGAGTGGGTGGTATTTACTTATTCTATCTCGGGAACAGTGTGGGACGTGAAGGATTCGGCGTAGCCCGACTGATTGGTGATTTGAAATAGGAGCAGGCAGATCAGATGAAATGGAAAAAACTCGGTAAGATATTTGACCCTCAGGAGCATAAACCGTTTAACGGTTCTGCCGGTTTTGCACAGTCTCCCCAGGCTATGGTGTTTGACGACTTTGTAAGGATCTATTTTTCAACCCGCGAGAAAGATCCTGAAAGCGGAAAATATTGCAGTAATATAGCGTTTGTCGATTTTGACAAACAATTTAAAAGGGTATTAAGAATGTCTGACAGGGAGGCGATTGCCCCCGGCAATCTCGGCTGTTTTGATGAGCATGGCATTTTCCCGATGAATGTTTTAAGGCATAAGGAAAAGGTTTTTGCCTGGACCTGCGGTTGGAACAGGAGAGTATCAGTATCAGTGGATACTGCAATAGGATTTGCGGTAAGCATTGACGGCGGACTCACTTTCAACAGAAATGGAGAGGGTCCCGTAATGGCATCAACACTTAATGAACCTTTTCTTGTGGGGGATCCGTTTGTAAACTACTTTGGGGGAGCATTTCACATGTGGTATATTTTTGGCCAGAGATGGATTACAAAGGATACTGACAGGCCTGCTGAAAGAGTTTACAAGATAGCTCATGCTGTCTCCGTAGACGGAGTAATCTGGGAAAGAGACGGTAAACCTGTCATTACGGATCGTTTGGGCGAGGATGAATGCCAGGCATTGCCGACGGTTATTTTTGCCGGGGAGAAATATCACATGTACTTCTGCTACAGGTTTTCAGAAGGGTTCCGGACAATACGGGAAAAGGGATATCGCCTGGGTTATGCAACATCGGAGGACCTTGTAACCTGGACCCGGAATGATGATATGGCTGGAATTGACGTAAGTGACACAGGATGGGATTCTGACATGCAGTGTTACCCGCATCTCTTTTGGTGTGACGGCAACGCTTATCTTTTATATAACGGCAATGAATTCGGCCGTCACGGATTCGGCCTTGCAGTATTGGAGTCGTTATAAATGAAGATAACAGCTTTTAACCTGACAGTAAAACAGGCTACGGCCAGGGATATAAGGGATCATCTCCTGAAATGCGATAACAGTTTTGTTCCACCCCTGTCATCAAGGGTGGACCTTGCTGACTATTCGTTGAAGCTGGCAAAAAAGGCCGTCACTTTTGAAGCATTTGCCGGAGGGGAACTTATAGGCCTCGTGGCTGCATATTTTACAAAAGAAAATCAAAACGAAGCCTATATTACAAATGTCAGCGTCATTAGCAGTTACGAGGGTACGGGTCTGCCCAATAAATTAATGGATCTTTGCATGGAATATGCAAAGGAGCAGAAGTTCGCTTCAATTGTTCTTGAGGTATCGGTTTCAAATAGGCGGGCAATAAGGTTTTATGAGAAACTGGGCTTTAAAGCAGAGCCGGAGAATAATGGCCAGTATAGTATGAGGTACTTAATTTCAGAATAGCATGGTTTTGTCTTTTTTTAAAAGGAAGTATGATGACAACAAGAAATTATAACAGGGAGAGGGAAGACACAAAGGATCACAGGTATGCCTTCAGTTTTGATCTGGATGTGATGCACGGGTTTATGATCAGGTCTTTCATTCCCTTTTTCAGGGAAGGTAATATTCTGGAGCTGGGTTGCTTTGAAGGGGACTTCACTGCCAGGCTGTTACCGCTTTTCAGTGACATAACATGTGTCGAAGCATCGGATGAATCACTGGCAGTTGCCAGGAAGAAACTGGGTGATAAGATTCATTATGAACAATCCCTTTTCGAAGACGTGAATTTAGCCAGACGTTATGACAATGTGCTTCTGACACATGTGGCTGAGCATCTGGATGACCCTGTAGCGGTCCTGAAGCGGATAAACAGTGAGTGGCTGACAGAAGCCGGGAGGCTGTTTCTTGTCTGCCCGAATGCCAATGCTCCTTCACGCCAGATTGCAGTGAAAATGGGAATAATAAGTCATAATTCTGCAATTACAGAAGCCGAGGCGGCACACGGTCATCGGATAACCTACAGTCTTGATACTCTTGAAAGGGATGCAAGGTCAGCAGGACTAAAGGTCATACACAGATCAGGGATATTTTTTAAAGCTCTTGCCAATTTTCAGTGGGACAGGCTTCTCGGGACAGACATAATCTCGGATGGGTACCTTGAGGGCTGTTATGAGCTTGGACAGCAGTACCCTGACTTGTGTGCCAGCATATTCCTGGTTTGTGAAAAAGGGCAGCAGGAATGAGTAAGCCATTGGTTTCTGTCTGCCTGATAACATATAACCAGGCACAATATATTAAGGATGCAATTGAAGGTGTACTTGCTCAGAAAGTTACATTCCCGATTGAATTAATTATTGCTGACGACTTCTCAACAGACGGAACCCGGGAGATAATAATTGAGTATCAGAAAAAATATCCTGAGCTGATAAACCTGATCCTGCAGGAGAAGAACGTAGGTCCTCATCAAAACTGGATGGACCTGATTCAAAGTCCTGTTTCAGAGTATATTGCTTATTTTGAGGGTGATGACTACTGGATTGACGATGAAAAACTCCAGAGTCAGGTTGATTTTCTGGAAGCACATCCCGGCTCAGGGATGGTATGTACCGATTACCGCAAATATTTCGCACTTACAGATACGATGAAACCTCATTTTTTCAGCGATAGGAGATATGCCAGTGAAGTGGCATTTAAGGACTATCTGCTTGATATGTCATCGATTGGCACTGCCACCATACTGATACGCAGGGCACTGGTTCAGGATTACTTTGCCGGGATACCTGCGGAGAAGAGAGAGGGCTTCATTGTCGGAGATACCCCGTTATGGCTTTACGTAGCCGCAAACTCAAAGATTTCTGTCATACCACGGGAGACAGCCGTTTACCGTGTCCTTGGCAATTCAGCATGTCACTTCAAGACACCGGATGATCACTACAGGTTTGTCTTAAAGGGCTTTGAGATGGCTGATTTTTTCTATGAGATGTATGGGAACAATGACATCCGGCTGTTGGAAAGCCTTACGCAGAAGAAATTAAAGGCTGCCCTTTTTCACGGTTACAGGATAATGGATGCGTATCTTGCAAAAACATCCTATAAGAAATTAATAACCTATCCGTTAACAATGAAAAGGAGGATTTCAGCAGGGCTGATGCTGATAGGGTCACATAACGAATTCATGAACCGACTTACAGCTGTAATTCTCAGAACAAAGAAATCCGGTTTAAAAAGAATATGATCACTTAAAGAACAAAATTTCAGATGATTATGTTAGGGATAAACAAGTCAAAACAATGAAGATGAGAAACATAATTCTAATACCAGGTTTTTTGTTGATCAGTTTCACAGGTCTCGGACAGCACTCCAGGGACTGTAAACCTGAGATGATCCAGAAGCTCGACTCTGTTGTAAATTATCTTAAAGAGTCAGATACAGAACAGTATACGCCGCTTGATGTGTTTATTTATCAGTTTGACAGAAATGATCATTATACGGAAATTGAAAGGCTTTCTCTGCCCTCGAGGACCCCTGTCAACAGGCAAAATTACTTTTTTGACAGTGACGGCAGGAAATCATATTATATTCTTCAATACTGGGATGGGACAGGATACTTTGACAACAACAGGTCAGATTACTACTATGACGAGTCAGGCAGGCTGAGCAGGGAAGTCTTTTCCGGTTTCACAGCAGAGGGAGTGCGGGAACCGTACCAGCAGCATTTTTATAATTATGATGACCAGGGAGTCACCCTTACCTACCTGCGACAGATGAAAGATGTATCCGGTGACTGGTATGACTTTTCATACAAGAATTATATATATAACGAAGCGGGTCAGCTGATTGAGAGAAACGAACAACGGATTGCCGATGATGTTATATTCTGGGCTGAGACATTCACCTATGGTGCCTCAGGCCGGACCTCCACGAGGGTGCGCCTGACGCTGAAATATAACCCCGCCACCGGAACTTCGGAGCTGGTAAACCTTAACAAGCAGATATATTCCTATGATATTTTTGGCGAGATGTCAGCCTATCATGTTGAGACATGGATCAACGGTGTCTGGGTGCTTACAGGAAAGAGTGTCTATTACCGGAGCTTCCTCAAGGGGAGAAAAGTTGCGGTATGTCACAACGGACATACTCTGATGCTGCCACCACCGGCAGTTGTGGCCCATCTGAGGCACGGCGACTACCTTGGTTGCTGTGAATGTCAGTGGAACCCGGGACATCATCAGGAAAACAGACCGGGGAAAAAGGATCAGGATTTCAGTATTGTGGTATTTCCCAATCCCGCGACCTCTGAAATTACAGTATATCTGCCGGATGTGCCGGGCAAGCCTGTTGCTCTGACTCTCCATAGCAAAAACGGTTCACTTGTGTTGAGAAAAAAGATGTCCGGTCAGTCGGAAACATATAATGTCTCACACCTGCTGCCCGGTTCTTACCTTCTCACTGTGGAGAGCGGGAGCGGGACCATTACCAAAACTGTTATAAAGGAATAGGATATTAAGATTACGGATGAACAGATTACTGTTCGTAGTAAGGAATTATTCAGGCATTGGAGCCCAGCCTATCCGTTTCAGGCAGATAATCGGCCACCTCAGCCCGGAAAATGAGGTGCACGTTCTGGAGCTGACACATGACTGTGAAGGGGTAAGGTACGAAGCCGGGATAACCATACATACTCTCAGGTATTCGCGGATCGGCAGAATTCTAAATCCCCGGGTGGCTGCCATATCTCCTGCCGGAAAAGGCGCCGGAAAGGGAAAGTCGGTTGCCAGGATAAAAAGGTTTGTTCGCAGCATCCTTTTCCCTGACAGTCTGGTAACCGAGGCACTAAGGCTTAGAAATTCCGTACTGCGTCTGGCAGGTGATCTGGACTGCGATGCTGTAATTGTAAGCGCTTTCCCTTTTACAACCCTTGTTTGCCTGAAAGCTTTAAAGGAAAAAATGGGAACGAAAACTGTTCTTGACGCAGGTGATCCGTTCTATAAAAATTCAAAGAATGGACTAATCAAAGACCTGCTTGCCAGGGAATTCGAAAAACATTATCTGAAGTACGCAGATTCGCTTGTTGTGACCAATAAAGTGACCAGAGAACACTACCTTAATTCCTTTCCGGAACAGCTTCAACCGGACAGAGTAAAGATCATTCCGCAGGGAGTCAGCGAATCATTTCTCGGGCTGCTAAGAAAGGAACGACGCGGAATAAGCAGGACAGACCATGGCGGGCAGATCATTATAGTTTACGCCGGGCAGCTCTACCGGCGGATGAGAGAACCATTTGAGCTTTACCGGGCAGTGACCGAGATGTCAAATGATAATACCGCCGGTCCCGGCATTGTATTGCATATGTACGGCTCATACAGCCGGGAATTTGTCGCCGGGTATGGGAATTCCGGATGCATTGTATTTCAGGGACATATCAGTCAGGAGAAACTTACGGATGTTTATCTGAATTCCGATGCGGTAATATTCCTTGACAATGCATACGGAATGCAGACCCCGGGTAAAATATTCGAAATTGCTTTATTGGGCAGACCGGTATTATTCATTTCAGACCGGGAGCAATCGCCGGCACGAGAGGTGATAAAGGATCTGGATCATTTTGTCATCACTGAGAACAAATCCGGGAAGATAATTCCGGCATTGAGAAAGGTTTTATCTGACAATATTTGCTGTTATAAGCATGCGGATGTCGCTGAAGAGTTTTTATGGGAAACCAGGGCGGCAAGTTATAATGAACTATTGACAGGCCTGATCGCTGAAAAAGAGAGCTAAATATAACTGGCAATTCTATTTTTTGCTGGCAATTCCGGTGATCAACGCAATTGCCTCCAATACCACTGAGTATTTCAGGTCGGATATCCTGAATACGGGTAACCTGAGAGCCCTCATTATTGGCTTGTTTTCCCTTTATTTCATCTTTACGCGACTGCCCAACGAGGGCATTCACCGTTTTGTCCTTCTCTATCTTGGTTTTTACTTCCTGCTAGTCCTTTTTGCGACTGACAGGCTCCATTCAGGGAACCTGTTTCTCAAGTTTTCCCTGGGAGTGATTATGTTTCCAATCGGATACTATTACATCAATTCAGTTGAGAAACTCAGATTGCTGGTAAAGGTTTTGTTTTTTACCCTCATTCTGCACCTTATAAACATCGCCATCTCAAATATCTTTCTTCTCGGAACGTCAGACTACCTTGATCAGACCTTTTATTTTGGTGCAGGAAGAGTAAATATCACAAAGAATATCCTCGTACTTGTTTTTATGTTCCCGGTTACGATGTTGTTTGTTAAAAAGCATCGCAGGCTGGTACTTGCGGTCTATCTTGCAGGATTTTTAACGGCAATGATGGGAATAAAGAGATCAGTTCTCATTTCTGCGGCAGTCGGGGCAATTGCTTATTTGCTAGCTAAACAGAGGATCACACTGCTGATAAGGAGCATATTGATTGCCGGAATATCAGGAATTATTCTGGTTTTTGCTTTTCCGCGATTTACAGACCTTTTTAAATTAAGGTTTGAAGCACGCGGGGAAAGGGTTGAGCTCACAGAGGAGACATTTGAAACTGAGGGACGGATCAACGAGGTGGGGCTGGTGCTCAACGCCTGGGCATCAGGTTCTTTTAAGCACAAATTGTTAGGGTCAGAGGTTTTTAACGACAGGATTTTCTTCAACAGTAAGAGGATGCTCCATACAGACTACATGATAATTCTCAACGGGTCAGGAGTTATAGGTTTCCTGTTGTGGTTCTACCTTTTTATTCTTCTTATCAGGGAAAAGAATAAGTATTACAGGTTTCTGAGCAACCACATTTTGTTCAGGGAACTCAATGCTTTGTTCTGGATGCTTCTGGCAGCACAGCTGGTGCTTTCGGTCGCCGGAACATTGTACGCAATAGAATTGAGGAGTCTGATTTTTATGGTCTGGGGAGCCTTCATCGGTACAATGAGGGGGTATCTGATTAGTAAAAGCATCCCTTCCGGAGCCATAATGAGTAAACTAAAAAATTCGGCACGATGAATTTTGCCGTAGTCGGAGATATTGCGCTTCACGGACTTATAAGCTCTGAGCCGCAGTTAAACGATCATCGGTTTGACTGGCTTGCAACACAGCTGGGCAAATGCAACGGGGTATTTGCCAACCTAGAGGTACCGGTTGAAGGCCATGAGAGAAACAGGAACAAGAATGCCTTTCTTTTTTCTGATCCGTCTGTTACGAAGAGTATTCTGAAAAAACTGAATGTAATCTGTGTATCACTGGCCAACAACCATATCCTTGACTGTGGCAGTGACGGACTGAAGAATACAATTGACGCTCTGGATGAAATGGGCATATATCACACCGGGGCCGGGTACAGGGAAGAACATGTCAGACCGGTTCTTTTTTCATTGGAAGGTGTTCGGTTTGGTTTTGCGGCATATGCTGATACCCTTACCAACACAGGAGCTGCTGCATACAGTGATTTGTTTTTAAATACTTTCGAACCAGCCAGGATTATTGATGACATTGCCCGGATCAAAGAGAAGGCCGATATTATCATAGTAAGCATACACTGGGGCAGAGATTATTCCTTTTATCCTGAAGATTGGCAGATCAGGTCTGCAAGGTCACTGGTTGATTCCGGCGCCACCGTAATTATGGGTCATCACTCCCACACGCTCCAGCCTTTCGAAGAATACCTTAAGAGGCAGGTCTTCTACGGACTCGGTAGCCTGATTTTTGGTGATTTCGAAAAAAACGGGCAGCATTATGCATTATTCAGAAAGACAAAGAATTCGGCGATTTTTGTACTTGATGATGACTGCAAAATAGCAGGGATCATACCGACACATGAAAAGAAAGGGAATTTTGTGGTTCGCGGGAAAACTAATATTCTCAGACGAAACCAGAGGCTAACCTTCGTCAACAGTATAAGGTCAAAGAGCAGGCTGGCAGGTTTTTTAATCCGTATTAATGAGAATGTTCTCTACAGGATCTATGAATACTTTTTCGGGTATTATATGAATCCTTTAAAAAGAATTCTTCAGGTTGGCAACATCAGGAAGATAAAGAGGCTGTTCAGGTAAGTCAGGGACTTTAGGAGATGAATAATTTTTTATTTTGTCCGGCCACCTGTAGGGAATCAGGGACTAAGGTTCAGTTTTACGGTCTTGAGCACAGCTTTTCACATGAAGGTAATCTCCTGTGTTATGACGGACGGGGGGTGGAGTTTTTTGACGGCACAGGCATATACATAAATGGCTATGTATTACCCAGGAACAGCATTTTCAGTCTTTACGGAGGTGATGACCCTTACAGGCTGATTGCCTCATTGTATGGCAAATACGGCAGTGAGTTCACCCGGTACATTAAAGGTTACTTCTCAATATTCATTTTTTGCAGCGGGCATACTGAAATATTTTTTGATCATACAGGACTGTTCAGGGCATTTTATGTTGTAAAGGAACAAAGGCTCTGGATTTCAGGGTCAGTAATGCTTTTAAAGAAGGTTGGAATTAACCTGGAGTTTGATGAGGTATCACTCTCCATGCAATCACTGTTTCACCGTGTTCCGCTCAATTACACTGTTTTCAGGGATATTTTAAAAACAACTTACGGAGATTCCTTCATCATCCGGAAGGAAGGGGCGGAAATTAAGAAGTACTGGAATCCTGAAGATTTGCTGGTACCAACAGCGGGGAACCCACCGGGGGTAAGTGAGATTGCAGATCTCTTCAGGGAAAATATTAAAAATTTCAACCTTTACCTGAAACCGGATCACAGTTATATCACACTTACCGGGGGCAAGGATTGCCGGACCATCCTGGCAGCGCTGCTCAGCACCGGGGTTAAGCCTGCCGGCCTGACATACGGGAATGAAATGTCGCGTGATGCCACGTTTGCCCGAAAGCTTGCCGATTCCTGCGGACTGAAACATTCAGTGGTTTCTCCACCCGGCAATAAGGAATGGTTTGAGGAGGAGGCAGGGAAGGTGATATCAGCCTTTAATCTGGAAATCAATATTCACAGGAGCCACCGGCTGTATGCTTTTTCGGAGGCGGCTGAATCATCATCCGGCAAAACTGCTTTTTATACAGGGTATCTAGGAGGGGAGTTATTAACCGGGGTTTATTATGATGATCTGATTTTCACAAAGTTCCAGACAGATGCATGGGAATCCGGTAAGATCCGGGGAGTTGAAGAGAGGCTGGCCTCCTACTTTCATATACCTGGCAGGGTAACTACTGAGGCAATAAGTGAAAGGATGTCAGGGATGAAGAACCTTGACAACAGGTATTCGCGGCTTATGAAATCATTTTTCGGGATCTTTGAGATAGGGATACCCCACCACTCGCAGGATGTATCTCTGTCTTCCAGGTACTGGAGGTACCCGTATCCTGCTTTCCTCGATATTGAGTTCCTTGAGGTTCTGTTTAAAAGCAGGTACAGTTTCCTGACTGCTGATGACAGGTCTGTAAATCTTTTTAAGAGGTACGAACATTATATTCTTAACATGCAGATACAGCATCAGCTTTGTCCGGACCTTGACAACATCCCCTTCGGCAAAAGAGGCTCATTCAGTACCCGGGAATACCTGCAGGGGTTGGGGAGCTGGATCCTTACAAAAGGATACAGGTACATTGCTGACCGCAGTCATTACCCGCCTTCTTTTGTTTATGGAGACGGGTACAGGGAATTCATTGATGAAAGCCTGACAGAAATTATGGGTTCCGGGGCCCCGGTGAGTAAATTCTATGAGACAGGCAGGGCCCTGTCAGGCTTAAGTCAGGAGGTCAGATTAAAGTCGGAGAGTGCATGGCACAGGTACTCAAATATAGTGATGTTTCACATTCTTGAACAGAGACTAAACAATGAGGTACAGGATAGCGATATTCAGAAATGAATCAGCCGATGACCATGATCAGTGGGTAGAGGCATGCCGGAGAAGGGGTGGCAGCACTGAGTTTACAGTGATAGACATTACCTCTTCCGACTGGCTGGACAGGTTCCGGGAAGGCAGTTTCGATCTCATTCTTCTCAGGCCTCCCGGCCGTACGGAGAGGTTCAAGCAATTGTATGATGAGCGATCAAATATCCTGTATCATTATTCAGGCCTGCCTGTGTACCCTTCCCTGAAGGAGGTACTGATTTATGAGAACAAGAGATTTCTCAGAGACTGGCTGGTAGCCAACAGGGTACCTCATCCGGTGACACATGTATTCTTCAATGAGAAAGAGGCAGCCCGGTTTGTATCATCGGTTGAAAATTATCCGCTGGTTGCAAAGACCAATATCGGGGCATCGGGCAACGGGGTAAGATTCCTGGAAAGTCACAAGGCGGCAGCTGCTTATGTAAACTCGGCATTCGGGCGTGGTATAAGCATCCGGACAGGTCCTAAACTGAGAAAGGGGTCTCTGATCGGTAAGCTTCGCAAAGCCTTCGCATCAAGGGATTTTATTGCCAAGAGAGTTAATGAGTATAAAGGCACTTTTTTAAATCCCCAGAAGGATTTTGTCATCTTCCAGGAATTTGTGCCCCACGGGTATGAATGGAGATGTGTCAGGATCGGAGATTCATATTTTGCCCACAAAAAAGTCGCAAGGAACAATAAGTCAAGTGGCACCCTGATCAAGGCTTATGACAGCGTTCCCGAATCGCTCCTTGACTTTGTTCGTGAAACCACCGAAAGGACAGGGCTGTCATCAGTGTCACTGGATATATTTGACAGGGACGGAGAGTATCTTGTAAACGAAATACAATGCTTTTTTGGCCAGTCCGACCCTTACCAGATGCTTGTAAACTCAATTCCCGGAAGGTATAGGTTTGTTGCCGGGAAATGGATATTTGAAGAGGGCGACTTTGCCTCAAATGCCTGTTATGACATTAGGCTGGAGCATGCACTCAGGAGTGTTTCCGGCATCAAAGGATAAGGTTATGCGAATACTCTTTATTCTCAGTGGAAACAGGTCAGAAACTGAAAAAGGTGAAGGGGAACTGATTAAAATTGCAAAACATCAGGGTGATTCTCTTATCCGGATGGGTTACAGTGTTGACTATTTCTTCATTACAGGTAAAGGGTTAAGGGGTTACATGTGCAGTATTCCAAAGATCAGGAAGAAGATAAAAGCCGGGAATTATGACATAGTGCATGCACATTACAGTCTTTCAGCCATTGCGGCGTCTCTTGCAGGAAATCATAAGATGGTGGCGTCACTGATGGGCAGCGATACATACAGTCACCCGGTCATGCTCCTGGTGATCAGGTTTTTCTGCCGGTTCAGGTGGGATGTTGTTATTGTGAAAACTGAATTAATGCGAACCAGGATCCGCAGCAGGAAGGCAATTATACTGCCAAACGGCGTGGATGTTGAACGGTTTCATCCGGCGGCTGATTCTGATGCCCGGAGGTTGCTTGAGCTTCCTGAAAAAAAGATCATAATGTTTGCAGCCGATCCATCGCGCCCGGAAAAGAATTTTCAACTGGCACAGGAGGCATTTACAAGACTTGACAGAAAAGATGTGGTCCTGTTGCCTGTCTTTAACAAACCGAACAACCAGATGCCTTTGTACATGAATGCTGCCGATGTACTGTTACTGACATCATTATGGGAGGGATCCGTGAATGTGGTTAAGGAGGCCATGGCATGTAACCTGCCCGTTGTCAGTACTGATGTCGGCGATGTTAAATCCAACACGGAAGGTCTGCAGGGATACTACATAACCTCCTTTGATGCAGCAGAGATAGCCGAGAAGCTAGGCACCGCACTGGATCTTGAAAATGAGATCCGGGGGTCAGAAAGGATCAGGGAACTGGGGCTGGATTCGGCATCGGTAAACAAGCGGCTGACAGAAATATACCGGCTGGTAAAAAGCAAACCGACAGCCCACAATGAATAAACGGAAAAAACTCAACCTGAACATAACAGAATGGCAGACACAGAGAAGAAGAACCCGGCAGGCGCAGTGATTATTGAGGGGCATGTCCAGGGGCTGTCAAATACAAGATCCCTTGGCGAAGCCGGGATTCCGGTCATTGTGGTTGATAAAGGCAACTGTATAGCCCGTTTTTCGAAATACTGCAGTAAATTCTTTTATTGTCCTGATTATGAGAGTGATGACTTTGCCGTTTTCCTGTCGGACCTTGCTGACAGGGAGGGTTTGCAGGCCAAATGGTTATGGAAA
>JBBRXA010000032.1:0-30055 GCA_038248855.1 Bacteroidales bacterium
CTGCTGAATAACTTACGGTAACCGAGTTTGTCGTTCCAGTAATTGTAGCTCCGGTTCCAGTGTAATTCCAGGTATAGGAAACAGTGGGATCGTTAGGCACTGTGTATACCACACCTGTCGCTCCGCGGCACACTGTTGCCGTGGAGACGGTGAATGATCCCGGTTGTGCCGGCAATGGATTGACAGTTACCGAAACATTGGAATTGGCAGTATTAAAGCCGTCGTTAACGACGACATAATAAGTGGTATTAACCGTAGTATTAACTGTTGGACCGGAAAGTGTTGTATTTAACCCGGCCGGTACCGAGGTCCATGTGTAAGTATAAGTACCTGAACCTCCCGTGGCTCCCGCTGCAAGCACCACCGGTGACCCTGAACATACCGTACCCGGTGTGGCTGTTGCCGTGGCAGCAAGGGCTCCGCCCGTAACATTCACCGTAACCTGATCGGAGGCTGAACAAGTGGTCGATGTTGAAGTGGCAATCAAAGTAAAGGTCGTCGTTGAATTAAGATTTACGGTTGCAGGGTCTGCAACGGTGGCATTTACCAGCTGAGCAGCAGGGGTCCAGCTGTAGGTAAAGGGACCCGTGCCCGTAACTGTCGCATCCAATGCTGTACTGGTCCCGAAGGGTATGGTGACATCTGTACCTGCATTAACTGAAGGCAGTGTATTGACTGTTACGGCAAGTGTCCTTGCCGTACTGGTGCCGCAGCTGTTATTCGCAGTTACTGAGAGTGTTCCCGAGGTAGCTGCTGCTGAATAACTTACATTCACCGAGTTGGAGGAACCGGTGATTGTGGCTCCGGTTCCGCTGTAGCTCCATATATAAGATACTGCGGGATCATTCGGTACTGTATAGACAACATTCGAGGTCCCGCGGCATACTGTTGCCGTGGAGGCGGTGAATGATCCAGGTTGTGCCGGCAACGGATTGACAGTTACCGCCAATGTCCTTGCCACGCTGGTTCCGCAGCTGTTGGATGCTGTAACACTAATGTCGCCTCCCTGTCCGGCTCCTCCGGCAGTTACTGTTATGGTTCTGGTATTTGATGCCGAGGTTATGGTCCAGCCTGTTGGTACTGTCCATGCGTATGAGGAGGCATTTGTCACTATAGCAACTGAATAGGTCTGCCCGGTAACTCCCGGACACTGTGCCGTTGTTCCGGATATTGCGCCGGGTTGCGCCGGAGAGGCAGGAGAGGTAGCATAAGTGATTGTTCCTGAGTTGCCTGAGATCCCGCAGCTGTTCACTGCCCTTACCCTGTAATAGTATGTAATTCCTGCGGTAAGTCCTGTAACATTGTAAGTCAGAACGTTACCAACATCACGATTCTGAAAACCAGTCACAAAGGTCGCAAAAGTGGCTGATGATGATACATCGAGACTGTAGCTGGAGGCATTCGCCGCGGACTGCCAGTTGGCTGTTATCTGGGAGCAGTCTGCCCCTGATCCGGCCAGGGTAGCGGGAACTGCCGGCAAGGGATTTACAGTAACGATGGCGCTGCCTGTCATGAGGGTTGTTCCTCCGGCGTTTGAACCTTCAACGGTATAAGTGCCGGCAACCGTCTGCATTCCAAATGAAACAGCACTCCCGGTGCCGGGAACAGTCGGAGGCACCTCGACAGAGCCTCCTCTGATCAGAGTATATGTTACGCCTGCTTCAGAATTCGCCAGACCAACTGCCACTCCGCTGCCGCCTTCGCAATAAGAACCGCCGCCTGTGACAAGATAGGCTAATGGAGCAGGTGGATTGAGCACCGGATTGCCGTAAACGATAGCATTGGTTTCGGGTGTAACAGGCAGTTGTGTGCTGGTTGAGAGAATGAATTCTGCCACGCGGGTTGGATAAAGAGGAGCCGTGGCTGTGTTCGCTGTAAAAGTTATATTGGGAATTGAGTTTGCTGTAAAATCTACAGTGCTCGTAATTATAAAGTGCGTCAATAAAGTTCCCGGTGAAACGGTTGAAATTACGGTACCACTTCCGGCAGAAACAGGGAATCCCGCCGCCAGCCTGATCAGTGTTTGATCCGGATAGCCTGTAAGAGGACTTACCACACCTGGTGCAGCAGTGAATTGCTGGAATAAGTTTAATCCCGTGCCCGTATTATTTATAGTGACACTTATGGTTCCTCCGTTGTAGATCAGGGAATTAATCAGGTATCCAAGTTGACAACTTGCCAGCTCGAATGTCTGTCCCGGATCTGTATCCAGAAGGTATACATCAAATTCCAGTCTGTTTGACGCTGGTTGGGTCAGATTCCTCACTGACAATTCAAAATCCCCGACTGCTGCATTAGCGAATGATCCGGTTAGCACCAGAGTGGCCATCACCAATGTCCTTGTCCAATTAATGATTTGATTTTTCATAATCAATCCTGAAATTTTGCAAAGTGTAATAAATTTCCCTGTGAAGGAAAATAACTTAATAATTGATAATGGCTTAAGGATGAATGGTCCCAATGTAATTCAGGTTATTATTGACCATTATCGGATAGTCACCTGAGTCTATGAAACCGTCACCATTAATATCAGTTGGCAGGTAGCCCGATATATAATTGAAATTATCATTAACCACATCAGGGTAATCACCTGAGTCCACATAACCGTCCTGGTTGACATCACCACCAAATATCAGGGAATAACCGTCTCCTGAGGCTCTCAGGTTAGCTCCGTAAATACCCGCTGCGGAACCGAATAGTCTGTTAATGACGGTTCCTGCAAACGAAACAGGTGAAACGGTGGTAGTTTCTATACTGTTCCGGTGTTTTACAGTTATGTAGTATGATCCGTTATAAATAGCAGGTACGGTAATAACAGCTGTTCCGGCTGTACTTAATGAAACATCTGTTTGGGACCATACTATTGTAGCATAATTAGAGCCATTATGAAGTTCAACTGTAATATGATCCGCCACGCCTGCAGGCCATTGTGCCCCTGATGCATTCTGTGCCTGTCTCATTGTTCCGGACCCGTTATAAAGTCCCTCAAGCAGTACAGAGGTAAGGGTAAGTGTTTTGTTCGAAGAGGAAAGAGTCAAGGTTGCTGCTGTGCCTTGTCCGCATGTGTTGGTTCCGTAAACTGACAACGAGCCTGAGGTTGCGTTAGCCGCGAAATCGAGGGTTATGCTGGTTCCTGATCCGTTTATGGTAACTCCCGTTCCTGAATAACTCCAAAAATAGCCTGTTGCACCTGTAATTGAAGCTACAGAGTATGGAACCCCAGCAGTTCCGGGTGTGAATGTTGCGGAACCGATTATAGATCCTGCTGCACTGGGAGCCTGCAGGACAGTTGCAATTACGGGGGTTCTGCCTGCTGTTGTGCAACCGTTATTAGTTGCATCAACATAATAAGTTGTCGTGGCACTGATAACCGGCGTTGTGAAACTGCTCCCTGTCCCTATGGATCCGCCTCCCGTAGATGCGGAATACCAGTTGACGGTTCCTGCGCTCGCTGTGGCGCCTAATGTTAAGGTGCCGGTTCCGCATCTTGAACCAGGGGTTGTTCCGGATACGGCTGGTACTGCGTTTACTGTCAGGGTGTAGGTAGCAAATGCTGCTGCACATGGAACTCCAAGTGGATTATTTGTTGTAACTGTTATTGTTACTGTATTGCCTGTGTCTCCTGCAGCAGGAGTATAGGTGAAGGCAAAGGGAGTTGCTGCTGTTCCGGCGGGACTTATGGTTCCGGCTCCGTTTTCGATTATAGTTACACTCGTGGCGCTGCCTCCGAAACTGTTGTTTATGACAGTTATTGGAGCGGTACCGCATGTAGATCCGCTTATGCTGCTCAGTGTCATTGTTGGACCGTTAACGCAGCCGCATGATACATCAAAACTGGTTCCTGTTGCTGTGCAGTTTGACGAATTGATTACTGTTACAGTGTAACTTCCGTTAATAACTTCTGTAAAGACAGGGCTGATCTGGTAACTTCCGCTGTTCAGTCTGTATTGATAACCGGCACCGACAGGACTTGTTACCGTTATCCCGGCATGATTAAAACCAAGCGAACAGTCAACTGTGTGTACCGGGATTGCCGGAACCGGGTTGATCGTTGCTACGACTGATGTTCTCAGGGTCGATGTACAGCCAAGGTTAGTGGCGTCAACCCAATAGGTAGTGGTGGTACTGAGAGGAGGAGTTGTAAAGCTTATCCCTGATCCAAGTGATACTCCTCCAATTGCTGCTGAATACCAGTTTATTGTGCCGGCACTTGCCGTTGCCCCTAATGTCACCGTTCCCGTAGCGCACCTTGAATCTGGTGTTGTTCCGGTAATTGATGGTATTAGATTAACTGTCGCTATAACAGATGTTCTTGATGGTGTTGTACACCCGGCATTTGTGGCATCAACCCAATAAGTTGTATTAGAACTCAGGTCGGGGGTAGTAAATGTTGTCCCGGTTCCTACTGATATTCCACCCGAAGGTACTGTATACCAGTTGACAGTTCCTGCACTTGGCGTGGCCCCAAGAATCACTGTTCCCGTGCCGCACCTTGAAGCAGGTGTCGTGTTTGTTATTGTCGGTATAGTGTTGACAATTGCCAGCACCATAGTTCTTGTCGGCGTTGTACAGCCATTGTTTGTGGCATCTACATAATATGTTGTCGTTCCACTGATGCTCGGTGTCGTATAGCTCGGCCCTGTTCCCAGTGATGACCCTCCCGTTATTGCTGAGTACCAGTTGATGGTGCCTGCACTGGCTGTCGCGCCCAAAGTCACCGTTCCCGTACCGCAACGTGATCCGGAAGTCACTCCTGTTATCGTCGGTATTGAATTGACGGTTGCTGTAGTCATCCCTGCTCCACTGGCACATCCGTTAACTGTTACCGTTACAGAGTATGTCCCTGTTGCTGCTACAGTTGCAGTTGCTATGGAAGGATTTTGGACAGTAGTTGTAAATCCATTCGGTCCTGTCCAGTTATAGGTTGCTCCGGTAACAGTGGAAGCTGTCAGGGTAAGTGTAGTACCTGCACATATCGGACTATTGCTTCCGGCAACTGGTGCTGAAGGTATTGGGTTAACAGTTATGTAATTCGTCTTTGTCTCAGTATTTGATGCACCCTCAGTTATCGTTAACGTTACTGTCTTTAATCCACTCGTGCTGTAGGTAACTGAATGAGGTCCTGCCGTATTCCCTGTCGCCGGACTTGCTCCTGATCCAAAATTCCAACTGTAACTCGTCCCTGCAGTCGTACCTACCGAGATATCTGTAAACGTTACCGCCGATCCTACGCATACTGAAAGCGGTGTTCCTGAAAAATTTGCATCAAGACCACAGCCTGCCAAACTGATAGCCAGAGTCCCTGGAGACCCAACACATAATGAGGCATTCGTCTCCGTGACAGTTATGTTACCATTCGTAGTTCCAAAATTGACAGTTATATTATGAGAGCCTTGCCCCGAAGTAATAGTCGCCCCGACAGGAACACTCCAGGCATAATCTGATCTCGCCGTGTTCGTCACCCTGTAGACATATCCCGTGCCACTGCATGGCGGTGTGGCGTCACCCGTTATAGTTGAGGTTACAGGCAGAGTATTGACCGTGACTGGATAATTGACACTTAATGTTCCATTCCCACATGTGTTGACTCCCCTTACTGTTATATTACCCGATGTGGCATTTGCAGCAAAACTTATTGTAATTGCATTCGTTGTTCCTGTGATCGACGCTCCTGTCCCACTGTAAGTCCACTGGTAACTCGTTGCATTCGCAATCGCAGGTATATTGTACGTAACTCCCGACTGTCCCTGGCATACACTCGCCGTTCCTGTAATTGTTCCTGCTGGTACCGGCAACGGATTGACAGTAATTGTACCTGTGGCACTAACTGTTCCGCATCCTCCTGTCAACGGGATACTGTAATTAAAAACTCCGCTAGCCGTAGGAGTACCGCTGATTGTAATGGTATTCGCTGACCAGGCAGCTGTGACTCCTGAGGGTAAATTCATGGGGCTGCCTATGCCTGTTGCGCCTGTCGTCGTATGAGTTATGGATGTGAGTAATGTTCCTATACACAAAGTTGGAGCCGACGACCCTGGGGTTACAGTATTAACGACTGCAATTATCTCTGCCTGACCATTCATTGTGACAGTACCGGCTAAATTTGTGCCTTCAACAGTATAAATTCCTGCTAACCGGAGCCCAAATGTAATTGCATCTCCATCTCCTGCCATGGAAGTAATTATAAGTCCATTCCTGAACAGAGTATAAGTAACATCAGCCTCTGAGTCATCCAATCCTACAGTTAAACCGTTGCCACCAACACAATATGATCCGCTGCCGGTTACATTGAAGGCCATAGGAAGTGTTGCATTCAAAAGCGGATTCCCGTCAACAATTGCATTGACACCGGGTGAAACAGTTAACTGTGTATCAATTGCGTCTATGTATTCGTTAACTTTTGTTGGATAAAGGGGGGAAACAGCAGAACCTGAAGTAAAATTGAGATCAGGTGTTGAATTCGGGGTAAAATCCACCGTACTGGTCACAATGAAATGCGTAAGGAGTGTACCATAACCAGTGGTTGAAATGACTGTACCAGAACCTGCTCCGGGGGGTATTGGTGGTCCGGTATTACCTGCAAGCCTGATGAGGGTCAGTCCCGGATACCCGGCCAGGGAACTAACTACATCCGGAGCAGATAAAAACTGCTGATCCGGTACCATACCTGAACCGGTATTATCAATCGCAACCGACAACACTCCACCGTTGTATATCAAAGAGTTCAATAGAAGTCCAATCTGGCAGCCGGAGAGTTCAAACGGCTGGCCTGGATCTGTATCCAGCAGGTAGATATCGAATTCAATCCTGTTTGGGGTCGGTTGAGTCAGATTCCGGACTGAAAGCTGAAAATCCTCAACTCCGGCATAACAAACAGCACCTGACAGCACAATCAGAGTCAGAAACATTGATCCAACTCGTGAATTGATTAATCTGTTCATAATCAATTTCGGTATTTTGTATTATTCAATTCCCATTCCATAAATCAGAAAAGAGTCAATTGACAACATCCTGATTTCAATAAAAGGAAGAAAGATAACGGTCTGTAAATATTATTGTTAACTAAACAATCAGATTGAATTTTCTTAAACCTCCGTTTCGTCAGTCACACTCTTCCGACTAACTGATCGGGACTTCAGATAACTGTCCCCGGCCCTTAATAGTGCTGCGCATATAATTCCTGTTTCGAAGATTTTATCCCACACCGTAACAAGACGGTGAAGAACTTTGAAAGAAACTATGCTCAGCCTAACAAAAATTAAGATCTCTAAATTAGATAATTTGCCTCAATTACCGTTCTATTATTTGACCAAAGGGGACTAATCATACATAAAACAGCATGAATTCAAGACTAAGAAAAAACGCCCCCATACAAAAAAGATAAGAAACGGAATTTACTCCATAGGTAATGAACTTTATAAAACCCTCTTTGTTTATTAAGGTGTTTATAAATCTCTAATCCTTAGTACTATGGACAAGGCAGAACAGATCATGACAGACAATCTGCAAAAGAATACGGGTAAAACACTCGGATTGTAATAGGGTCAGATGCCGGATAAGAATATCTTTTTATAAAACTGTTGATAAAAAGGGTTGCATTTCTCCCGCAATGAGTCTATTTTTATGCACATATCGGGACGGAATCTGGCCCGTCAGAACAAGTAATCACTAATCAAAAAAACAAAGCCATGACAAAAGGACTTGTAACAAAGAAAACTGCAAAGAAAGAGCCTACGAAAAGCCTGAAGGAGAAACGCAAGGAGAAAAAGGAAAAGAAGAGCGCCAAGTAGTCCTTTCATCAGAAACCCGGAACGTTTACCTGTAACTCTTGACTTTGCATGTACCTCCGGGTATTTACCTGCTACTCTGGGCCTTACCTTTTGTTCCAGACATTTGTCTGTAACTCCGGGCGTTTGCCTGAAACATAAATAAAATCAAAAAAACCATGAACTCAGACACCCGGACTAGTTTAAACCGTACAGCAATAGTTTTCGGGGCAACAGGCCTCACAGGCAGCAACCTGACAGAGGAGCTGGCCAACACCGGAGCCTATGACAAAATACTGATCTTTACGAGGAGCAAATCGCATGTCACAAACCCTAAAATCCGTGAAATTGAATTCGATATAACCAACATCGAAGCAGTAAAGGAGGAAATAAAAGGCGATGACCTGTTCTGCTGCCTCGGCACCACGATTAAAAAAGCCGGCTCACAGGAAGCTTTCCGGAAAGTGGACTTCGACGCCCCTGCAAAAATAGCATCCATAGGTGCCGAAAACGGAGTAAAACAGTTCATCGTAATCTCTTCCATAGGGGCTGATCCCGGAAGCCGTAACTTCTATCTCAGAACCAAAGGCCAGATGGAACAAGCGGTTCAAAAAGAGCATTTTAGAGCCGTAGCAATCCTCAGACCCTCAATGATAACCGGCAAACGCAATGAGTACAGACTTGCCGAGGAAGCAGGTAAAATGATCTTCAGACCGCTGGAAAAACTGCTGTTCGGCAGACTCAGGAAATACCGCTCCATTAAGGCAAAAACAATCGCCAGAGCCATGGTAAATATTGCTCTCACTCCCCAGGATAAAATCGTTTTTGAGTCACACGAAATACAGAAACTGGCAGGTGTAACCGGAAATTAATCCTTTGGGAAGCAATAGTGTTGTTAACTATTTGTTATCTTCAGCCCTCAAACTCCATTCCGGGTCACTCAAGGGGAGAAGATGAAAAAAAGAGAACAGAAACCACCATTTCCTTGGACATCTCTTGGTGTGCTGATTTTCGTCGCACTCCTTCTCCTGGCTATTATAACTGTTTACACCAGAGGCGAAAAGAAACGGCTGATTGAAAACGCTTCGAAAGAGATTGAGGCAGTAGCCAATCTCAAGAGTGACCAGATTGAACGCTGGCGTCTCGAAAAAATCAATGACGCCAGACTGATCTATGAAAACCGGACCCTGGTTGAGCAGATTGAAAATTTTTTCATCAGCGAAGACAACAGAAGAGAAAAATTTTTGCTTACACAGTATCTCACCTCGATAATCAAGATATACGATTTCGGCAGTGCACTTCTCCTCGATGCAGGAGGCGTACCAGGACTTTCCGTACCTCCTGATGCATCGGCCATGGGCGTTAGCCTGCGGAACCGGATTACCTCCGTTATAGCAAAACCGGAAATCGAACTTTCAGGCATTCATGTGGCATCCGCGGTTAGTTACCCGCATCTTGACCTCGTCATTCCCATGAGAATGCTCCACCAGGGAGATACCGTGCTTACCGGGGTGATTATACTTCGCATCAACCCGGAAAAGGAACTCTTCCCGCTGTTTAACGCATGGCCCACACCCAGCATCACCTCCGAATGCCTGCTGCTCAGCAGGGAAGGAGATTCAGTGACCTTCATCAACAAACTGCGACATACCGACAACGTCCCTCTTGAAATGAGATTCTCCGTAAATGACGCCTTACTGCCTGCTGCTGAAGCGGCAAAAGGTTTTCAGGGGATAATGACCGGTATTGATTACCGGGGAGAAAAAGTCGTGGCTGCCACCAGGACCGTTCCCGGATCCGAATGGTTTCTCGTGGCCAAGACCGATATGAGCGAAGTACTCAGCCAGTACAACCGCGAGGTATCAATGCTATGGTTCTCTATGATGCTGGTACTGCTCGCCCTTGCAATGATAAGTTACCTGGTTGTCAGATCCTCCCGCCAGCAATTCCTCAGATCGAAATACAAGGAGCAGATTGACAGGAAGGCCATAATGAAGCACCTTGATTTTGTGATGAAGCACGGAAACGATATCATTCTCCTTATCGATACTGACCTTTTCGTTGTTGAAGCCAATGACCGTGCCGTCGAAGCTTACGGTTATCCTCGCGGAAACCTTTTGGGAATGAATATTTCCGATCTCCGTACACCCGAGGCTGCCTCATTCATTCCTGCACATTTAGCCGAACTTAAGGAAAAGGGTTCGTCATATATTGAAACGCTCCATAAGCGAAGTGACGGAACAGTATTTCCCGTTGAGTTAAGTGCCCGCACAGTAGAGGTTGAGGGCAAAGTCTATTACCAGACAATCGGGCGTGACATCACCGAACGTAAATGGGTTGAGGAGGAGATGAGAGAGAACAACAAGAAACTCAATACAATCATCAACAACCTCCGCGGCGTTGTCTTCCGGTGTCTCAACGACAAGGACTGGACAATGAAATATATCAGTGACGGTATTTACGAGCTCACCGGGTATCTTCCCAATGAGTTCATAGACAACAAGATGCGGTCATATAACTCCATCATCGATCCGGAGGACCAGGAAAGGGTTGAGGTCGAAATCCAGAAAGCATTGAGCACCGGATACCTTTATACGATTGAATACCGCGTCATAACCTCAACCGGAAACAAGCGCTGGGCATGGGAAAGAGGCAGAGGCTACTATGAGGGTGATAACCTCGTTGCGCTCGAAGGATTCATCTCTGACATTACAGACAGAAAACGCATTGAGGAGGAACTCATCAGAGCGAGGGATAAAGCCGAACAGAGCGACAGGCTCAAGACCGCTTTCCTTCATAACATATCGCACGAGATCCGCACACCGATGAATGCCATCGTGGGATTCACCACCCTGCTCGACTCGCCTGACAACACAGATGAAAGCAGGAGGCAGTACATCGATATTATTTACCAGAGCAGCAACCAGCTTCTTTCAATAATCACCGATATTGTCGATATCTCGAACGTTGAAACGGGGCTCGTAAAAGTTACTCTGACAGAAGTCAACCTGAATACCCTTATCCGGAGCCTGTATGACCAGTACCGCCTGCGCGCCGACAGCCGGAAACTGGAATTCAAGTGCACAGTTCATCTCAGAGATGAGGAAGCCAGCGTCCTTACCGACGAAACGAAAGTCATTCAGATCTTCTCCAACCTGCTGAACAATGCTCTGAAGTTTACCAGGGAAGGACGAATAGAATTCGGTTACGTGCTGAGGGGTGAAACGGTGGAATTCTTTGTAAGTGACACCGGGATAGGTATAGCCGCTGAAAATCATGAAAAAGTGTTCGAAAGGTTCTTCCAGGTTGAGAGCCCCAACTCGAAGCAGTACAGCGGAACCGGCCTCGGGCTTTCGATCTCAAAGGCATATGTGGAGCTGCTCGGCGGAAGCATGTGGCTCATTTCTGCAACCGGAGAAGGAGCCCTCTTCTGTTTCTCCATACCCTTCTCCAAAGCTTCAGCCTCAAAATCGCTGGCAAAAGGGAAGCGAAAAATATAAGGAGCTTAAAAGGCGAAAAAAAAGTGCATCACTGCACTTTTTTAATCTCTATTCCCAGCTCATCAAGCTGTTCTTTTTTTATCACAGAGGGGGTGTCTATCATCACGTCCCTTGCCTGATTGTTTTTCGGGAAAGCGATGAAGTCGCGGATTGAGTCGGAGCCGCCGAAAATGGCTGCCCATCTGTCGAATCCGAAGGCGATGCCGCCGTGAGGAGGTGCACCGTATTTGAATGCACTGAGCAGGAAGCCGAACTGGTGCTGTGCCTCCTCCTCTGTAAATCCGAGGGTTCTGAACATCAGACGCTGCGTGGCATTGTCATGTATTCTTATCGACCCTCCTCCAATTTCAGTACCGTTTATGACGAGGTCATAGGCATTGGCATGGACCCTTCCAGGGTCACTCTCCATATACTGAAGGTCCTCCGATTTCGGGGAGGTAAAAGGATGGTGCATAGCATAATATCTTCCCGACTCCTCATCCCACTCGAACAGTGGGAAGTCCACCACCCACAGCGGGGCAAAGGTGCCGGGGGTGCGCTTCCCGAGACGGCGTCCCATTTCCAGCCTGAGCTCTCCGAGGGCTGTCAGTGTCTGCCTCCTGGCACCTGCAAGCATCAGGATAAGGTCACCGGGATTTGCACCGAGGGCTTTTCTGAGTGCCAGAAGATCTTCCTGAGTATAAAACTTGTCGGCACTGGATCTGACACTTCCGTCAGCCTCCACGCGGGCATAAACCAGACCTTTCGCACCAATCTGGGGACGCCTGACAAAATCGGTCAGTTCGTCAAGCTGCTTCCGGGTATAGCCGGCGCAGCCCGAGGCGCAAATGGCTCCCACATATTCCGCACTGTCGAAAACGGGGAAGTTACGCCCCTGGACGAGGGAAGTGATCTCATTCAGTCGCATTCCAAACCTTAGGTCAGGCTTGTCACTTCCGTATAATGCCATTGCATCATTATAGGGAAGACGAGGGAATTTTTCCGGAAACTCAATGTCTTTAATTTCCTTAAACAGATGACGTGCAAGCCCTTCGAACATATTCAGGATATCTTCCTGGTGAATGAATGACATTTCACAGTCAATCTGAGTGAATTCCGGCTGTCTGTCAGCCCGCAGATCCTCATCGCGGAAGCACTTCACTATCTGAAAATACCTGTCAAACCCGGCCACCATGAGCAGCTGTTTGAAGGTCTGAGGACTCTGCGGCAGGGCGTAAAACTCTCCGTTATGTACCCTTGAGGGAACCACAAAGTCGCGTGCTCCCTCGGGAGTAGATTTGATGAGTACAGGCGTCTCCACCTCGATGAAATTTTGACCGTCAAGGTAACGTCTCACCTCCTGAGCCATGCGGTGGCGAAGGATCATATTGGACCTGACATTCGCCCTGCGAAGGTCAAGGTAACGGTACTTCATCCGCAGTTCGTCGCCGCCGTCTGTATTCTCCTCTATTGTGAAGGGCGGCACTTCGGAGGTGTTGAGAACCGTTAACACATCAACAATGATCTCGATGTCACCGGTTGCCATTTTTGGATTTTTATTGCTTCGTTCAGCAACGGTACCCTGAGTCTGGATTACAAACTCACGGCCCAGTTTACGGGCCTGCTGGCACAGGTCAGCATTGACTTCCATATTGAAGACCAGCTGTGTTATGCCGTAACGGTCGCGCAGGTCAATGAATGTCATCCCTCCGAGGTCACGTGAGCGCTGCACCCAGCCCGAAAGTGTGACTTTCTCACTTTTATTGTTAATCTGCAGCTCTCCGCAGGTATGTGTTCTGTACATATTATACTATTGTGGAGACAAAAGTAAGAAATTATCCAGAACTGGCATGCAGCAAGGAGCATGGGGCGTGGGGCAATAATAAAACAACTCATTTCCCCTCCTGTGCGAGGAGGGGAAAGATGTTCCCTGGAAGAAATTGCAAGGGATTTAAAGTGACGAAGAAAGAATTCCCCGAACATCGAGGTCTTCATTCAGACAGGGGACTACCACCAGGTATTCGCCTCCGCCGGAAATGAAAAGTTTTCGGTACTCCTCTCCTATCTCAACTGTTGTTTCCAGACAGTCAGCCGTAAATGAGGGGGCAGCAATGACCACACGCTTCACACCTGAACGGGCAAGGACCAGCAGTGTATCATCAGTAAACGGTCCGAGCCAGTTTTTCGAGAACCGGCTCTGAAAAGCGGTTAAATAATTCTCCTTGCCCAATCCAAGCTCCTCAGCCAGCAGTCGTGATGTCTCGTAACAGACCGCACGGTAGCACATCCTTCCATGTTCAACCATATGTTCATCGCACACACAGGTGTCAGGATTGCATGAAGGATGCTCCTTTCGCACCTGGCTTACCGGTAATCCATGATAAGAAAACACTATCCGGTCAAAACCTGTATTACATGCCTCCCGTATACTGTCAGCCATCGGCCTGATAAATGCCGGTGAGTTGTAAAATTGCTTTACAATATCTATTTCAGGTTTAGGATCCCATTTTCCTGTCACCGTGTTCACTAGCTCAATCACTGATCCTGTGGTAGAACTGGCATACTGAGGATACAGCGGAAGTACGGTTATTCGGTCATATCCCTCCTGCCTGACCTGATTCAGCACTGATACAAGTGATGGATTGCCATAACGCATAGCTCCGAAAAAGGCGAGTCCGTCTGAACCGAAACTCATAAAAAGATCATCCTGCATCCCTGAATTAATTAACTGCCGGGCCCTTTGGACCAGCGCCGTGAGGTGAAAGAGAAGCGGCGAGCCTTTCCCGGTCCAGAGCCTCCTGTAAAGTGATGCTGAGCGTGGAGCCCTGAAAGGCACAATGACAAGGTTGACAAGGAGCTTTCGCAGCAGCCATGGCATGTCTATGACCTTCGGGTCATTAAGGAATTCCGAGAGGTACTTCCTGACATCATTTACCGATGGCGAATCGGGGGTTCCCACATTTACAAGTATTACAGCCCTGTTTCCCATATCATAATCTCAATGTCTGATTTTGATCTTCAGTTCCTCGGAGATTCTGACTGCCTGTTTAACCCTGTCAGCCATGCCGATGCCGTCTCTCATATTGCCGGCAAGAATTAGCCCGGGATGCAGGGCTTCAAGTTCGGAAATCCTCTTCAGCCTGTTGCCGGTGCTTATTTCGTACTGTGGAATGGCATGCGGATATCTGAAAATGTGCAGGAGGTCCGTGTCTGACTTAACGGGCTTCAATGTCTTTTTTATAATTGAAAGAGCAATCGCTCCCAGCTCCTTATCACTCATTTCAGTAAGGGTGGGGTTTCTCATTCCTCCCATGAAGACCGACAGCAAGGCGCCTCCCTCAGGAGCCCTGCCGTCAAAGATTGAAGAGGGGAAAAGAATTCCAAGAACATCTTTGTCTTCCTTTGACGGTACCAACCCTCCGAAGGCATTTATTGCGTTCCCGGTCCATTTTTTATATCCCGCAACAACCTGAACCACCTTTGCGTATACCAAAGCAGTAAGAGGCGTAAGCAGGTCGGGGCATATGAAGGGCAGTATTTCAGGAACCGTATGTGCACCGGCAGTAATAACCACGTATTCAGAACGGATGCCTCTTTTTATACCTGCAGCACATGAGAGAACAGTCATAAAGCCTTTCTGACCCGGTCTGACAACCGCCGGAGTACATCCAGTAAACAGTTTTTCAGGGTTAAGCTCTGATGCGAGGGCATCAGTAAGACGCTGCAGGCCTCCCTTTACGGAGAATACTTCTTTGGTTGCCTTTTGTTCACGCTCACTCTTATGTTCCCTGGCTTTTGCGAATGAACCCCTTATAAAACTGCCGTGATCCTGCTCCAGTTTCCAGAGCTTCGGAAGCGCATAACGTGTGATCAGTCTGCGCGGGTCTCCGGCATAAATGCCCGAGATGAAAGGGTCGATAGCATAATCCAGAAAAGACTTACCCATTCTTCTCAGAACAAGCTCAGCTACACTCTCGTCAGGGTCGGTGCCGGGAGTGCGAAAAGGTTCACCGAGTATGCGAAATTTATCTCCCAGGGTAAACAGCGGCGTTGTCACTGCAGAGACAGGTCCTGACGGCAATGCCCTCCACCTGCCTCCTTTGAGAATGAGCCTCCGGTGTGCCTCCTTCCTGCCTGTTACGGGCAGGCACTTTTCGCCAAGCGATTCAAACAGCTCCACAAGTTCAGGGTTTGAAAGGGTTCCTGTATTAGGTCCTGCTTCAAATGTGAATCCGTTGTCGGTGATTGTCCTGATTACACCACCTGTATGTTGATCCTTATCAACCAGGACAACCCCTATGCCTGCCCTGTGTAGCTTATATGCCAGCGTCAGGCCTGTCAGGCCTGCCCCAATGACAAGCACATCAGTATTAATTTCGTTCATCTAAACTGATCTTGAATATCTGTTATTTTCTGAATTGAAAGCAGGATCAAGTGACGCTGCTATGTTACGGATAAAAAGAGACCCGGCCTCGGTTACTCTTAATTCATCATCTGAAAAAACCAGCAATCCTTCATCTGAAAACTCCAGCAGCCTTGACTTCTCAGGGATACACTGCTCAAGGAGTCTCTTATGAGGTACGCCCAGACGCGTTGAAAGCTCGGGCCAGCTGATGTATTTATTGCACATTAATTCATTTATCACCTCGCGTATCTCTCTCTGTGACTGAGTTATACGTAATCCGCGATCAACAGGCAGTGCTTTATTGGCAAGGATCTGAATATAATCTTTCACATCCTTTGTATTCTGTACATATCCGCCGTCAAGCTGACTGATGGCTGATACACCAAAGGCATATACCTGCCCTGTGGTACGCCTTGTGCAGTAGCCCTGGAAATTTCTGTGGAGGGTATGTCCTGCCAGCGCAGTAGCAAGTTCATCATCCGGAAGGACATAGTGATCAAGTCCGATGGAGACGTAACCTGCTGCCGACAGCAGGTCGTGGGCTGCATTGAACATCGCGGTTTTGGCCGTGGGGTCCGGAAGACCTTTGCTCTCCAGAATTGCCTGATGCTTCTTTACCCATGGGACGTGGGCGTAAGAAAAAGTCACCAGCCTGTCCGGTTTAAGGGTTATCGCTTTCTTTATCGTCCCGGAAAATGATGCAGCATCCTGTCCCGGAAGACCGTAAATAAAATCAAGATTAACGGAGGCCCCGGAAGAACGCAGCATTGTCACTGTCTGATCCAGTGGCAGGGCTGACGGGGTGCGGTTTACAGTTTTAAGAACTTCATTGTCAAAGTCCTGAACACCGAGGCTGAATCGATTGAACCCTGCATCGCGCAGGGAGGTGATATATGTCTCATCAAGATACCCGGGATGACATTCAATGGCTATCTCAGGATTATCGATAAATGTGAATTGAGAACGTATAAGAGCAATTATCCCGGCCAGATACTCTGCATCGATTGAATTGGGGGTACCTCCACCGAAGTGTATCTGTGACACTTTGCGGTTCCTGTGAATATGTGATGTAACCATCTCTATTTCGTGCTTCAGCGCTTCGATATAGGGTTGCACATCAGTACCACGTCCAATGTGAGTGGCATTGCATCCGCAGTAGTAGCAGATCTTCCGGCAGAACGGGATATGTATATAAAGTGCAATATGCTGAGGTTTTCGATGGTTTGATTCCGAAAGCATCGACCTGTACTCTCTTTCTGTCAGCTTCTCAGTGAATTCCGTTGCCGGAGGGTAGCTGGTGTATCTGGGTACAGGCACATTGTATTTCCTGATAAGGTGTTCAGACTGATTCATCAATTTTTCTGTTATAACTGTAATAGAATAGCACGGCCATTGTTATTAAACCGAGGAAAATTTCAATTGCGAAGAGGTTGCGGTAGCCCGTTTTGCCGGCAATCTGGCCGCTAAGGATTGCCATCACGAGACCTGAAAGATGCGTAATAACGATCTGGAGGGTGAAATCTGTTCCTTCACGCCCCTGACGTACAATGTCCATCGATGTAGTATAAATGGCAACAGTCGAGAGCCCATATCCTCCCCACAAAAAACATATTCCTGTCCATATCATTGCTTTTGAGGGTTCTCCGGCGGCAATGATCCAG
This sequence comes from Bacteroidales bacterium, assembly GCA_038248855.1. Lineage (GTDB taxonomy): Bacteria > Bacteroidota > Bacteroidia > Bacteroidales > VadinHA17 > SR-FBR-E99. The sequence goes on from JBBRXA010000032.1 coordinate 17,312, forward strand.
AAATAGATACTTACCGACAGGGTTAATGCAAGAAAAGCAAAAAGTGAAGTCCTGCGGCCCGTCTTGTTTATGATCCATCCCGCAGCCAGGGCACTTAGTGTCGCAACGGACGTTCCCGTGATGCCTGACATAAAACCTATCTCCTTCACGCTGTAACCAAGGTCGACCATCCAGGGTTTCAGCATTGAAAGGGTACCTATGATCCCTGAATAGTAAAAGACCAGGACCAGGACCCGCTTATGAATCCCCGGGGTCCGGAAGAAACGGATAATGTCAATCCAGGTGACGCGTGTTTTGGCATTTTGAGGCTTGTCAACCTTTTTCCTGTAAAGTATCAATGGCAGCAGGGCAAATACGACGAAGCAAGCCAGAATTGACAGGAGGGCCTGCCATCCGAAGTAATGGTAAGCAATGAGCAGGACCCCTGTTCCGAAGAGAGTTCCAATAAAGCTTCCGGCACTCTGGATGCTGTTTCCGAAGCATCGTTCAGACGGTTTCAGGAGTCTTATGGCATAACTGTCAGTTGCTATATCCTGTGTTGCTGAGGCAATGAAGGCTATCAGCATCAGCACGACTATCAGCTTAAAATCTGTCTGCAGTCTCAGCATACCTGTCATTATGATAACCAGGGCATAAAAGATCTCCGACAGGAATATCCATTTTTTGAGGCTTCGTGTACTTTCGGAGGTACGGTCGACAAGGGGTGCCCAGAGAAACTTGAATATCCAGGGCAATTTTACCAGTTGCATGAGACCAATCGACTCGAGAGAATAGTTTTCCTGACGCATGATGACAGGCACCACGGTGGAAAAAAAGCTCATGGGTATGCTCTGCGCAATATAGAGACTGAACAGAGTCGGGTACTTCGGCCAGTTTTTTTCGCTGCTCATCAGAATTTAATTGAGAGGTTCACCCCCAGTCTTGCCGGTTTACTCATCTGCACATACTTGCGGTTCAGGGCGGTGAAATAGAATGACTCATATTTTGAGCCGGTGATGTTCTTTCCCCATATATCAAACTGAAGTGACCCCTTAATGAAAGAAACTTTAGTATCTGTTGTGGCGTAGAAATCCTGTGAATGGTCATTTGCCTCGTTCCAGAAGATTTTTCCGACACCCCGTCCGGTAATGCTGATTCTGACTAAATCAAGCATTTTTGAGTCCGGGACATTTATTGTCTGAGTCGCCTGCAGCGCAACTGTATGACGCGGGACATACGGAATCATGTTGCCACTGTAGTCTGTCATATCGTTGACCTTATTAGTAATAAAGGTTGCGTGAGTAAATCCATATGCCAGTGATGCTTCCAGTCCTTTAAGCGGTACTGCTCTTAGGGTCAGCTCCGCTCCTTTGCTGACCGAGTGACCTGCATTCTTGAGCATGGATCCGCGCCCGCTGGGCACAGTCTGGTATATCTGCTGATTGCGCCAGTCAATATAAAAAACCGCTGCATCGGCAAAGATGTTACCCGGAAGTTTTGTTTTGATGCCCACCTCATAATTCCAGCTGTGTTCAGGCTCGAAGGTAAGGTCCTCAGGCCGTTCAAAGGTTGAATTATAACCACCTGTCTTATAACCGCGGGCAATGACTCCATAAAAGTTACTGCGTCCGGTGGCGTAGCTCAGAGCAAGTCTGGGAAGTATTTCGAGTGAACTAAGGCCCGGATAAACGGTGTCTGCCAGTGAGGTGATGACAGAGTTCCTCAACATATCAAATCTGTAATCGAGAACATCCTTTTCAAAATCTATCCTTAGTCCGGCAGTCATTGTCAGTCCCGGCACCAACAGATCAGTAAGGGTTGACTGATGAAACAAGGCAGCACCGGCGATGACGTGATCATAGTTTTTATAGGATGTGGTACTGTTGGCATACGTATCAACATCGACACTTTTTTCAAACTTCTGCATGAACCCGTAGGCACCTGCCAGCCACCGGTATTTATTCTGCAACACCGATTTGGCAATAACTTCCTGAGAAAGCATGTTTTGATTCTGGCGCTGTTTAACGAAATACAGCGATGCGGGGGTAAAATCCTGGTCAATCTGCTGGTTATCTCTGAGATACTGGTATGATGTGGTAGATGTAACCTCAATGTTTACCGCCTTATATTTAGCAACGAGGGCATCAGAGACCAACTGTCTGAAATACGAACTGTACTGGTTATAGTTAATGGGGCCGGGAGCCTGTGTTGTGTCATTGAAGACGGCATACGGATAACCACCCTGGTCACTCCACTCCCAGAAAGCAATATTTTCAACGGTAACCCTTTTTCCCGGAGTCCAGGCAAGGCGGTTTCGGACCCCCGCTGAGTTGATCTTGTCAACAGGTTCACCGGTATAATCATTAGTAAAAAATCCGTTGTTATGCAGAAGGTTAACTGAAAGGGAGTACCCAAAGTTATCGTTTCGCTTTGCATAATGACCTGCGTTAAGACTGTAGGCTCCGTAGGTCCCGGCTGACATATTCAGGGTAGTGCCCTGAAAATCCAGAGGAGAAAGTGTGACTATATTGATGATTCCGGCCATTGTGTTCCTTCCGTAAAGGGTTCCCTGCGGGCCCCTCAGCACCTCAATATGCTGTATATCGAAGAAATCAGTGTTGAACGATGCCTTTTCAAAATATGGGACATTATCTACATACAACCCTGTAGAGGGGGCATCGATACGTGACCCGATTCCGCGGATATAAACCGGCGCTGTAAGCTTCGACCCATAGTCAGGCATGAAGAAGTTAGGCGCCGAGGCGGTGATATCAGACAGGGAGCGGATCTCCCCGTTGCTGATGAGTGCCGACGAGATTACGGATACCGATGCCGGCATCTCCCTCAGCCTGAGACGCTCCCTGGAGGCTGAGACATAGACTTCGGCCACTGCCACTTCAGGAATGGAAGTTGTGTCAAAAGCAACTATAAAATCCTGCGAATGAAGACCGACGGAAATCATAAAGACAACTATAATTATCAAAGCACGTTTTGGTGACATTTTCAGAATGAGTTAGAAAAGTAAATAATCTGAATGGGCTTAAAACACTGGTTTAAGCAGTCACCGGCGGCGGGCGTGAAAAGAGGTTAAAGGAGATGTTACGGGAATGGAATTTACGGGTTAGCGTTTCGCATTTGGCGATCCGCTGACTGCACTGACAAAAAGAAAATTCAGGTACGGTTGTTTCGAAAACTGATTCTACCGGTATTTGGGACGGACAGCTGACACTCTGATTGCTGATGTTTATGACAGGCAGGTCAGAACCGGAGGTTCTCTCCACAAATTCTATTTTACCGGTAAGTTCATCCTGAGCCGTAAAACCCTTGACTTCTGACAGTTCCGGCCTGTTTAAAAATGCCATCCCTATATAAAGGAGATACATCACCCCGAGGATGACATAAGGAATCTGCGTTGTAAAAAGTCCGAACGGTAACAACAGTACACTTTTTTCAGAGTACAAAAGAATACCATAGGATCCTTAAAGAAACAAAAGATGATATATATGATGTGAAAAAAATAACAGAAAACATTTCAGGCACAGATCACGGAGGAATTAAGAATGAAGAAAAATCTTTTATGTTCATATTCCCGCATTTTTTTCTAAAATTGCAGATTATTATCAGTCAACCTGATGGAACACACTGAAAACAAGAACCGCGCGACTGTCCGTATTTTCCAACACACTGTTGATAATCATCCTGAACCGGTAAAACTGAAGTGATGGATCCGCATAATGACGAATATTACATGCGCCTGGCGCTCGCAGAAGCGCATAAGGCAGCGGCGCGTGACGAGGTCCCGGTAGGTGCTGTGATAGTGGCCGGGGGAACGGTGATAGCACGGGCACACAATCTTACTGAAACGCTCGGCGACCCTACAGCGCATGCCGAGATGCAGGCCATCACAGCCGCAGCATCATGGCTTGGAGGCAAGTATCTGACTGACTGCATTGTATATGTCACAGTCGAGCCTTGCATAATGTGTGCCGGGGCACTCGCCTGGAGCCAGATAGCAACTGTCGTTTACGGAACCCCGGATGAGAAGAAAGGATTCACAACTCTTAAAGAGAGTGTCCTCCATCCCAAAACAACAGTCAGGTCAGGAGTGTTGGCAAAAGAGTGCTCGGCATTGTTGAAAAGTTTTTTCAGCAAAAAGCGAAACTGACCTTCGATGCATCAGTGCAGGCAATCGAATAAATTGCTTAAGTTTGTATAAAATAGAGGGTTATGACAATAGAAAACGGAGAAAGGATAGTAGCATTCAGACTGTTGGGATTTGTCTCAACCATTGTCTATGTACTTTATATTTTCATGGCCTACTTCCCGAAACTCCTAAGTAAGATGCTGTCTGATGCGAGTATAAATATTCTGACCCTGGCCCTGACTGTTGTATATCTTACTGTCCTCATATGGCCGATGATAATGAAATACCGCTATATATACTTTTCATCTGACATAAAGGGAATTATACTTCGGTGGTACTCAACCGGTCTTATGCAGGGCGAGAGTATGAGCATAGAGATACCTGCAGAACGGTATGCCGGCTTCGATATCACGAAGAAATTTTTCGGCATGCATACCTATCTTACCCTTTACCAGAAGGTGCAGAACCAAAAGGCAGCCTACAACGCAGTAAGCATCTCCGCGCTCTCAAGAGCACAGAAGAAAAAGCTCACCGAATCTCTTACTACCTATAAATCAACCGTTTAGCTCTGTTAACCTAAAACATGAGCAAAATCATTTTTCTTCACTGAAGGTTACATCACCTTTGAGGATGTATAATTTTCAATAAAATAAACCATTAATATAAACTGTAATGAAAGTAAAAACGATTCTGGCAGAGCTCGAAAAGAAACATCCGGGCGAAGCTGAGTATCTGCAGGCTGTCAGAGAGGTTCTCGAGTCAATCGAAGATGTCTACAACGAAAATCCGAAATTTGCCAAAGCCGGTATCCTCCAGAGGATAATTGAACCTGACCGTATTTTTACCTTTAAGGTACCCTGGGTTGATGATCAGGGCAACGTTCAGGTGAACCTCGCTTACCGGGTTCAGTACAACAATGCCATCGGGCCATATAAAGGAGGTCTTCGCTTCCACCCGTCGGTTAACCTTTCAATCCTCAAATTCCTCGGTTTCGAGCAGATCTTCAAGAACTCGCTTACCACACTGCCTATGGGCGGCGGTAAGGGCGGCTCTGATTTTGATCCAAAAGGCAAGTCAGACAATGAAGTAATGCGCTTCTGCCAGTCGTTCATGCTTGAACTGTGGAAATACATAGGTCCGGAAACAGATGTTCCCGCAGGTGACATAGGTGTCGGCGGCCGTGAGATCGGCTTCCTTTACGGAATGTACAAAAAACTTGCACAGGAGCACACGGGTGTTCTGACAGGCAAGGGTCTCAACTGGGGCGGATCACTCGTTCGTCCTGAGGCCACAGGCTTCGGCTGCGTCTATTTCGCCAATGAGATGCTTAAGACGAAGAACGAATCCTTTAAAGGCAAGAAGGTTGCAGTTTCCGGCTTCGGAAACGTTGCATGGGGCGCTGTCATCAAAGCTACCGAACTGGGTGCAACGGTTGTTACTATCTCAGGTCCTGACGGTTATATATATGATCCGAAAGGCATTAAAGGCGAAAAGATTGAATACATGCTTAAGCTCCGCGCCACGAATCAGGACGTTGTTGAGCCTTATGCAAAAGAGTTCGCAGGATCAACATTTGTAAAAGGCAAGAGACCGTGGGAAGTCAAGGTTGACATTGCTCTTCCCTGCGCAACACAGAATGAATTGGGCAAGGAAGACGCCAAAAACCTGGTTCAGAACGGGTGCTTCTGCGTTTGTGAAGGTGCCAACATGCCAAGCACACCGGAAGCCGTTGAGATCATTCAGAAAGCCAGGCTTCTGTTTGCCCCGGGTAAGGCAGCCAATGCCGGCGGTGTCGCCACTTCAGGCATTGAAATGTCACAGAACTCCATGAAGATGAGCTGGAGTGCCGCAGAGGTAGACCAGAAGCTTCATACTATCATGATCAATATCCACGAAGCCTGTGTCAAACACGGCAAGGGTAATGACGGATATGTAGATTATGTCAAAGGTGCCAACATTGCAGGCTTCCTCAAGGTTGCAAATGCAATGATCGATCAGGGTGTGATATAATTAAGTCGTTCCTGTTTTCAAGACTCAGCCGCCCCGCCTCTTTGCGGGGCGGTTTTTTTAACTGCGTATCCTGTATATGCTTCCCGGGCAGGGAGTAATAAGTCCTGCCAGTTCCATCTGGAGAAGGGTTGTTGAGAGCCGGTAGACAGGGATTTCAAGTGCAAGTGCCAGCTGGTCGAGGGTCATATCTCCATTTTCTCTCAGCGAGTCATAGGCCTTCTTCTCATTTTCTGTCATTTCAGCAAAGATGACTTTCTGCACAGGTGCAGACATAGCGGCAGGTTTCCATCCGAGCAGGTATTCGATGTTCTCAAAGCTTTCAACAAGCGAGGCCTTATTGCATCTTATCAGCGCATTACAGCCGGCAGACCACTGGTCGTCAGTGCGACCCGGCACTGCCATTACATCACGGTTATAAGATGCTGCAATATCGGCTGTGATAAGTGCACCACCCTTTATTCCGCTTTCGATTATCAGCGTGGCGTCTGAGATGCCGGCTATGATGCGGTTTCGTCTTATAAAATTATTACGTTCCGGAAGGGTATCGGAGAAAAAGTCAGTCACAAGACCGCCGTTTGCTACCATGCTTCTTGCCGTTCCCGTATGCAGCGAGGGATAAATGGTCTTCAGTCCGTGACCCAGCACGGCAACTGTTGGCAGACCATTTTCCATTGCTGCCTTATGGGCGGTTATGTCTATTCCGTAGGCAAGCCCGCTTACTATTACCAGACCCGGAAAGTGAGGCGCCAGCCCCGCAATGATCTTCCGGCATAACTCCTTTCCTCGCTGAGTGGCGTTTCTTGTGCCCACCACGCTCAGCATACGGGGAGAATTCAGGTCTGCATTGCCCTTATAATAGAAGGTGACCGGGGAGTCTTCACACTGCCGCAGGCGGTAAGGATAGTCGTCATCAAGGTAGAAATAGACTTTGATCTGGTGTTTTTCGACGAATTCCGCTTCTTTCTCAGCAGCCCCTATGTATATGCGGCCTGCGATGGCTTTTGCGAGGCTCTCCCCCACCCCGGGAATCCTGGTGAGGCTTCGGTGCGACTCATTGAATACGGCCTCCGGGCTGCCGGCATATGCTACAAGTTTCCGGGCCGTTATGTCACCTACGCCCGGTATCATGCCAAGGGCGATCCTGTGGACAAGAGAAGTTCCTGACATATGTAAAAGTGTTAGCGAGACCCATAAAGATATGAAAAAAAGAGGCAATAGGCAATAGACAGTATGCAGTAGTGCTGAACGTAAAGAAATTGCCCGGTGGGTCCGCCAGCCGGCGGAGAGGAGCCAGTCAATAGGACAGCACAGCGGGCAGTCACTATTGCCTGTTGCCTACTGCCTATTGCCTGAAAAAAATTACTTTTGTACAATGAACCTTATCGATACCCATAACCACCTTTACCTTCCGGAGTTTGATCAGGACCGTGACGAGGTAGTAAAAAGGTCTGTTGCAGAAGGGGTGACAAAAATTTTAATGCCGAATATCGATTCTTCATCGGTACAGCCGATGCTTGCTACGGAGACAAGATACCCGGGGATATGCCTGCCGATGATGGGTCTGCATCCCACATCTGTTAAAGGCGACTATTTAAGCGAACTCGACAGTGTTGAAAAACACCTTGGCGAACACAGGTATTACGGTATCGGCGAGACTGGCATCGACCTTTACTGGGACAAAACGTGGAACGGTGAACAACTTATCTCTTTCCGACGTCATCTTGAACTGGCTGAGAAGTACGCGCTGCCTGTTGTGATACATTCGCGAGAGTCGATAGAAGCGGTATTCAAAGAGCTTCGGGATTTTGGCCCGGAGAGGATCACCGGCGTTTTCCATGCCTTTCCCGGTGGAGCTGAAGAAGCACTTACAGCCGTGGAGCTGGGTTTCATGATAGGCGTAGGCGGTGTCGTTACCTTCCGTAACAGCAGGCTGGGAGAGGCTGCCATTGCGGCAGGAATTAACAACATCGTCCTTGAAACTGACGCTCCCTACCTGGCACCTACTCCTCACCGCGGAAAGAGAAATGAGAGCTCATATCTGACTCTTGTAATCGCCAAGCTTTCGGAGATACTCGGCATCTCACCAGCGGAGGTGGCCTCCCGTACCACGGCGAACGCCGCTAAACTGTTCGCATTGTGAATCATGAATAAAAGCACTTCGATACTTATTATTTATACCGGAGGTACCATCGGAATGGTACATGAGCCTGTGACCGGTACACTTGTTCCCATCGACTTCGGCCATATTTCCGACCAGGTACCGGAGTTACAACGGTTCGGGTTCAGGCTTGAGACAGTCACTTTCGACCCGGTAATCGATTCATCTGATGTCAGTCCTGATGTATGGAAAAAACTTGCCCAGACTATCTCCGACAGGTATGACGAGTTTGACGGGTTCGTGGTGCTGCACGGAACGGATACGATGGCCTACTCGGCTTCGGCATTGAGTTTCATGCTCAGTAACCTGGAGAAGCCTGTGATTTTCACCGGCGCACAGCTGCCGATAGGGATGCTCCGGACTGACGGCAAGGAGAACCTCATCACCGCAATTGAGATTGCCGCTGCAAAAGAGAACGGCATCTCGCTTGTACCGGAGGTCTGCATTTATTTTGAGAACAGGCTGTTGCGCGGCAACCGCACAACCAAACAGAGTGCAGAGCACTTTAATGCCTTCGCATCACCCAACCTTCAGCCGCTAGCCGAGGCGGGACTGCAGATAAAATATAACCTTAACGTTATCAGGTATCCGACAGTCAGAAGACCACTTGCTGTGACCTCACAGTTTGATATCAGGGTTGCCATTCTGAAGCTCTTCCCCGGCCTGGGACCCGGGGTTGTGCATTCGCTGCTCAACAGCAAGGAACTTCACGGGCTGGTGCTTGAAACATACGGGACAGGGAACAGCCCCACACAGGACTGGTTTTTTAAGGAGCTTCAGGATTTCATCGGTGGTGGAGGCATTGTAATGAATGTCACCCAGTGTCAGACCGGGCAGGTTGAGATGGGGCTGTATGAGACTTCGGAGGGGCTTCGTAACTCAGGGGTCATCAGCGGTAAGGACATTACCACGGAAGCTGCAATTACCAAGATGATGATCGTGCTTGGCGGCGGGTACGGCAGGGAAAAAAGTGAGAAGATGCTCACGCGTTCTTTATGCGGTGAAATTAGCTGAGACCCGGTGGGATCATAATTTTTTTAGTAAATTGCGCCGTTTTTTGAGCAGCTCATCGGGCTCGGAAGGTAATTCTGGAGAGATGCAGGAGTGGTTTAACTGGCACGCCTGGAAAGCGTGTGTACCTCAAAAGGGTACCGGGGGTTCGAATCCCTTTCTCTCCGCAAAGCATGAACAGCCCCACCGTCGGTGGGGTTATTTATTTTAACGGCAACGCGTTACAAGCTTGCTTGCATAAGCGGGTGAGGTAAAATAAATAATACCCAAAGGGTTGTTCATGCTTTGCAGTATTCCCTCATGGGGATCACTGTCCGCCCTCAGCGGACAGTAATCCCGTAATGACAAACCACCACCTTGCTCCATGCCCCTTGCCCCTTGCTCCTTGCTCTTTGCTCCATGCTCCTTGCTCCTTGCTCTTTGCTCCATGCTCCTTGCTTAATGGTCCCTGCTCCAGTCCACACCAGCCGCGGAAAGCAAAGAAGAAAAACAAAAACCCCCTGCCCATTGCGTGCTTTTCATTTTTTTATATTTTTGTGGTAGTTTCCAACAACAAAAGAAAATGATGAAAAGAGTTTTTGTTTTTATGGCATTTGCAGCGCTGTTTCTCTTAGGATCAGCACAGACCCTCCAGGCTCAGACAGAACAAGCTGCAACAACTACCCAGCAACTTACCGAACAGGCTCAGGCAACCACACCGGCAGGTGAAACAGTACTCCACCAGGAGATCAAACGACTGTTCATTGAAGGCGGTGCAGGATTCATGGGGACAATTCTTCTCTGCCTTATCCTGGGCCTCGCAATTGCTATTGAAAGAATTATCTATCTCAACCTCGCAACCACCAACACTGAAAGACTTCTTGCAAAGGTTGATGCCGCCCTGCAACAGGACGGTGTGGACGCTGCCAAAGAGATATGCCGCAATACCCGCGGACCGGTAGCCAGTATTTTCTACCAGGGCCTTGACAGAGCTCATGAAGGAGTGGATATGGCCGAGAAATCAGTAGTCGCTTACGGCGGGGTGCAGATGGGCCTCCTCGAGAAAAACCTCTCATGGATATCTCTTTTCATAGCTATCGCCCCGATGTTGGGATTCCTTGGAACGGTTATCGGTATGATCGCAGCGTTCGATGCCATTGAGCAGGCAGGAACAGTATCGGCAACCATCGTTGCAAGCGGTATCAAGGTCGCTCTTATTACAACTGTATTCGGACTTGTTGTTGCCATCATACTCCAGGTATTCTACAACTACATTCTCTCAAAAATCGATGGCATAACAAACGCAATGGAAGATTCATCCATAGCTCTTATTGATATGCTGGTTAAACACAACGCAAAATAACCTGTCATGTCCGTCAATACAAAGAAACTCACAGTATACCTCTCGTGGGCCCTGATGGGGCTCACGGTGATCTTTGCCCTCCTCTTTTACTTCGGAGGTGTGGTCAAAGGCACTGAGGGTACCAGATACGAGCAACCGTCGGTTACAAACTCTTTCATCGTTTATGCATATTTTTTACTTGCGTTAACCGCTCTGCTTACCCTGTACTTCAGTATCAGAAACATGATCCTGAATCCCAAAAGCCTTAAAATGGCACTTATTGCCCTCGGTGCAACTGTAGTCCTGGTACTCATCGCATCCCTGCTGGCTGATAATACTGTGCTTGACCTGCCCCATTACAAAGGAAAGGACAATGTTCCCAGAACTCTTTTCTGGACCGGCACTGGTCTTATTGTTGCCTATTTCCTTGTTGCAATAGCGATCATCGCCATTGTCTATTCGGAAATATCCAAAATTTTCAAGAAATAACTGAACAGTCCGCCGTCCGGCGGACAAAACAAATATCCAAATGGCAAGAAGGCAAGTACCGGAAATAAATGCAGGCTCAATGGCTGACATTGCGTTCCTCCTTCTTATTTTCTTCCTGGCTGCCACTACAATGGACTCTGACACCGGACTGATGCGTCAGTTGCCGACTATCCCTGACCCCAATGTGCCGCAGGATGTAAATCAGATCAATGACAGAAATATCCTCGAGGTGAAGGTGAATAAAGACAATCTCCTCCTCGTTGAAGGCGAACTTGCAGACTTTAACCAGCTGAGGGAACTTACCCTCAACTTTATAGTGAATGCAGAAGACCGTCCCAACATGCCTGAAAAGGAAACTGTAAACATTTCCTATTTTGGCGATGTGGCTGTTTCAAAGGCAGTTATCTCATTGCAGAATGACATCGGGACAAAATACGGGGTTTATATTGCCGTGCAGAATGAGCTGATAGCTGCGAGGGGAAAACTGCGTAATGACCTGGCAATACAGGAGTTTGGCGTGCCTTACGAGAAGCTCGATGAGGATAGGAAAGGCGCCGTGGATGACTTCTATAAGGTGCCTATCTCAGAGGCTGAACCAAAAAGAATAGGAGGAAACTAGCATGTCAAGGTTCGTAAAAACAGGCAAAAAATCAGTGGGTGCCATCAGTACGGCATCACTCCCTGACATAGTGTTCATGCTTCTCTTTTTCTTTATGGCAGTAACAACAATGCGCGAGGTTGATGTAATGGTCACCGTCAGGATCCCTGAAGCAACTGAAGGCAAAGTGCTGGAGAAAAAATCGCTGGCAAGCTATATCTATATCGGAGAACCATATGAGAATCTCCAGGCTTTGTTCGGTACAGAACCGAAAATACAGCTCAATGACTCCTTCAAGGAGATAGCCGATATCCAGGACTTCATCGCACAGGAACGTGAGCAGCTCAACGAGGCTGACAAGACGAAAATGCTTGTAGTTCTTAAGATTGACAAGGACACTAGAATGGGTGTTGTAACAGATGTGAAACAGGCACTCAGACGTGCCAGCGCACTAAAGATAATGTACGCCAACACGAACGTTGAAAGGCTGACCCTGCAGCAGTGAGCAAAAGTTATTCGCTGTTAACAAAATATAATCCGGCAGTGAAAAAGGAGTACCTCTTTCTTCCTGCCGGTTTTATGTGGATGGGTGTAGGGATAATGTTATGTGCAATGGCCTTCAGGTGGCTGTTTGCATCGTTTCACCCCATACCCTTCGCCATGAGTGGTGTCACAGCAGGAATTCTCGCTTACCGTTTCGGATTCGTTAAGATTGCACAAAAGAACATTGACCGCATTGAAGCACTGCCCGGTAAGAGATGTTTCTTTTCTTTTATGACATTCAGGAGCTACCTTCTGGTCATTGTAATGATGACGCTTGGCATAACCCTCCGCCATTCTTCCATCCCCAGGGAATGGCTGTCGGTAATATATAACGGCATTGGTATCGGCCTGGCCCTTTCAAGCATTCGATATTTCAAATCGTATCTGAACCTTCGGTCCGTAAATTCTGACGGTTGAATTTTAAAAAAATGGCGAACAATTAATTCGCCATTTTAAAATTGCAATTCGCAAATTTTGTGATCCCGGGGCGA
>JBBRXA010000033.1:0-29566 GCA_038248855.1 Bacteroidales bacterium
TGCAATGGCAAAGAAAAGTACAAGGGACCTGATTCTCGAAGTTGCGGCAAAGCTTTTTGCCACAGCAGGATTCAGGCGTACTACGATGGAGATCATCGCTTCATCTGCCGGCCGGGGCAGACGCACCGTCTATATGTATTTCGAAAACAAGGCTGAGATATATAATGCGGTGGTTGACAGGGAAATAGCGCTGATCACATCCCCTCTGAAAGATATTGTCTTATCGGGAATTACACCGGAGAAGACAGTCAGGGATTATGCCAGAATGCGACTTGAAGGGATTAAAAGCCTTCTGGACCGCAATCCGCTACTGATGAAGGATTTTTCGCAGAGCCATAACAGGATTGAGAGACTCAGGGAGAAGCTGTACAGTCAGGAGCTCAGGATTGTAACCCCATATTTCAAAACGATAGTGGCCCCGGGGAAAAATCCTTTTCCTTCCGATCCTGAGGCAATTGCAATCACGTTTCTGAATATGCTCAGGGGCAATGACAGAATGCTTGCAGGGGGAGGAAATTATAAAAAAGCTGTTGAACTGGCAGACGTTGCCTCTGAAATAATGATCACAGGCATCGAAGCAATTAACAGGAGGTAAAGTCTGAGCCGCATGTAGTGTACCGGGTCAGCGGAAAAGCTCTAATTAATTATCTTGTATTTTTTCAGCAGCTCCTCTGAATTCATCATCAGATCAACATACTGGGCTCGCTGGTAGGGTAGCTTGTTGTCAGTTAAATTTCTTGAAAGTTTTCCCCTGAAACTCCTGATATTCTCAAAACCTCCCGCATCCATCCATTCTTCAATGTCAGAGAGCATTTTGCCAATAACTTCGATATTGTTTCTGTAGAGAGTGCTGACAACCTGAACGGATCCGGCCCCTGCGAGGATCATTTTTATTACGTCATTCCCGGAAAATATTCCTGAATTTGCACATAATGAACTGTTTATATTTCCGAATAAAAGCCCGGCAAAGCGCATAGGCAGCCTGTTGTCATCAGGATGGCTGAGGCTGTACGGGAAAATATGCCGGCCCGTATCTGTGTCAATATCCGGCTGGAGCAGACGGTTGAACAGGACTACGCCGTCAGCGCCGGCCCTGTCAAGGTCAGAGATGAATCTCAGGGCATTGGTATAAAATGGGCTTAGTTTTACGGCAACCGGTATTCTCACCGCTCCCTTGACCTTCAGGAGAGTTCTGAGCTGATGCTTTTCAATATTTACCCCTTCCTTGTCAAAGTATTCGGGCACAGCATAAAAATTAAGCTCGATTCCGTCAACGCCTGTCTCCTCAAGTTTTACCGCATATTCCACCCATGTTTCGTCATTGACTGCATTAAGGCTTGCAAAGACAGGAATCGACACCGATTCCTTTGCCTTTTTCAGATTCAGCAGGAACTCGAGAGGGCTGAGCGATGCTGATGCTGATCCCGGGAAGAGGGTCACCATCTCGGCATTGCGATCCTCGTACTCTGTCTTAAGCTCAGAGATTTCCAGGTTTTCGAGCTGCACCTGCTCCTCGAAGAGAGACTTGTAAACAATTGCCGCAGCGCCTGCATTTTCAATCTTCTTAAGGTTTTCAGGGTCCGCAGTAAGGTTGCTGGCTCCGACGATTATGGGATTTTTCAGTTCCAACCCCATGTAGGATGTTTTCAGATTTGCCATGGCAGTGTTTATTGTTTCATGATTAATTAACAAATTATTTCACAGATTGTTTTAAAATGCAGTCTGGAAATCCAGGAAAAAAGAAAGCCGGTTCGTATCGAACGGCCGGCTCCCAGGTTTAAAATATTGTTCTATTTTGACTGTTCGAACTTTCCTTTGGTCACCCACATCACAATCTCATCAGACAGAGGCTTAACTTTAGGATTCAGATACCCCACAAGTTTACCGTTTTCATCGATGAGATACTTCTGGAAATTCCAGGCTACGTCCGAATCAATTACTCCGTTGGCTGATTTTTTGGTAAGCCAGGCATAAAGAGGGGCCATGTCATCTCCTTTGACGGATATTTTCGCCATCATAGGAAAAGTAACACCGTATTTACTGTCGCAGAATTCCTTTATTTCAGCATTGGTGCCCGGTTCCTGGCTCAAGAAGTTATTGGCCGGGAATCCTATGATTACAAATTTATCGCCGCCGTAGGCTTTATTTAGCAGCTCCAGGTCCTTATACTGGGGAGTATTTCCGCACTTCGAGGCTGTGTTTACAACCAGTACCTTTTTGCCCTTCAGGTCAGACAGGTTGAGTTGCTGTCCGTCTATGGTCTCTACCGTAAAGTCATAGAAAGTTTTCTGTGAGAGTGCGGGTGTCAGGGCGATTGCGGCAAGAGCTGCCAGTGTTAAAAGTCTTTTTTTCATCATTCAATTTTTTATATAATAACAAACCTGATGCCAAAGAGTTCCTTCGGATTATTATTAAAATCGGAACCGGGGTTGAAATTACGAAAATCTTTATACTTTTGCACATCCTTTTCGGGGTATAGCGCAGTCCGGTTAGCGCATCTGGTTTGGGACCAGAGGGTCGCAGGTTCGAATCCTGCTACCCCGACAAAGCAAAAGCCTGTCCGCAGTATGCGGCGGGCTTAAATTTTACAGAGCGACGAAAGCTTGCTTTAAGAAGCGTTGGAAAATTAAAGCCTGGAACCGAGTGAAGCGAGGGACAGGGTTTTGCTTTTGATCATTCCCCCTTCAGGATCACGAGGAACGAAGTGACGAGTAACCCTGCTACCCCGACAAAGCAAAAGCCTGTCCGCAGTATGCGGCGGCTTTTCTTTTTACTGACACTCTGACAGCCTGCTGGCATAAAAAGTTGACAGGTGGCTGGCATGAGCGGAAGGAAAAAGGAAGCCCCGGACTATGCCTGAGTCCGGGGCTTCCCTGTTCAATAAACAAACGTGAATTTGGTATAAAAAAAAACGATAACTTTGATAGAAATGAACTTATTTTGGATTAATAACTAGAACCTGAAATTGTGAAAAAGAATATCTTATTATTTCTGGTCATTTCGATAACCATCGGTTGTTATGCCCAGAAAGATTCTGATACCCTATTGCTTGGGAAGGCTGACCAGTATAAAGCTAAGAAAACGGCCCTTGACTATCTAAATGACAGGGCAATTGTGGAAAAATACGGGACTATTTCCGATTCAATCTGGAATTTTGCCGAATTGGGAATGCAGGAGTTTAAATCATCAGCATTACTGATCAGAACTCTTGAAGAAGAAGGATTTGCAGTCGAGAAAGGTGTTGCAGGAATGCCAACCTGCTTTGTTGCAACATGGGGAAGCGGTAATCCTGTAATTGGCATCCTGGGAGAATTTGATGCCCTTCCTATGATTTCACAGAAAGCACTTACTTCTGTCCAGTCTCCTGTTGTAGCAGGAGCCCCGGGCCATGGATGCGGACATAATATGATGGGGACTGCCGGCATTGCTGCAGCTATTGCTGTTAAAAGGAGTATGGAACAGAACAGGATATCAGGAACAATAAAATTCTTCGGTTCACCTGCTGAAGAAACAATAATCAGCAGGCCATTCATGGTAAGGGCGGGAGTATTCACCAATGTCGATGCTGTCATAGATAACCATGCCTCATCCGATTTTGAAACCAGCTACGGTGTAGATGGGAACGCCTCGATTTCTGCCATATTTACATTTAAGGGTAAAACAGCCCATGCAGCAGGGGCGCCATGGAAAGGCCGAAGCGCACTGGATGCAGTAGAGATAATGAATATTGCAACTAATTACCTCCGCGAACATCTTTTTTATACCTACCGTATGCATTATGTAATAACCGAAGGCGGTGAGGCTCCCAACGTGGTGCCTGACAAGGCATCGGTTTGGTATTATATAAGGAACACTGATGAAAGAATTGAGGAAATGTACAATCGGGTAATCGACTGCGCAAAAGGTGCTGCAATTGCAACAGGAACAACCTTTGACACAGTACAGATAATAACGGGAGTTCATCAGCGACATTCAAACAGAGGAATTGCCGAAACTATTCAGAGAAATATGGAACTGGTCGGGTTACCGGAATGGAATGAAGATGAACAAACCTTCGCCAAAGCTCTGCAGAAGGAACTGGGCGAAAAGGAGACGGGTTATCCTACAAAAATAAAGCCATTGGTCCAGCCTCATGAAACTCAGGTGGGTGGTGGTTCTTCTGATGTTGGTGAAGTGACGCTGGTGGCTCCTACGGCAACTCTTCGCTTTCCGGGCGGTGTGCCGGGAGAAATAGGCCACCACTGGTCGACCGTGGCTGCAGGTTATGGCTCGGCAGCCTGGAAAGGTCTTAATGTCGGCGCCAGGGTGATGGCAGCCACCGCCCTTGATCTGATGACCAAACCGGAACTTCTTGAAAAGATAAAAACCGAGTTCACAACATATTCAAAAGATCATCCTTATAAATCATTTCTTCCCGAAGGAGCAGAACCACCGCTTGACCTGAATAAGGATCTGATGGATAAATTCCGGCAAGCATTATATGAGGCAGAATATGAGAAATGAATTGGAATATAATGTTCTCTGATCCGACAGTAACATAATTTTTTGGTATCAGTCCTCTAACATAAACCTGCCCCCGGACATCATCTCCGGGGGCTTTTAATTTTTACCATGCCTGACTCAGGTTCACTCATCCTCCGGAAAGCTGAGAGAGATTTGTCATCTTACAATCGTTTTTTTCATCTCTGACCGCAGATTTCCGGCCGGTTGACTGTCAATCCTTCAAAAAATGCCCTGCCGAAAAATTTTTTGGTTTATAAATATTAAGGATTCATCCAACATTTACATATGTTCATGGAATAGTCGCTTTTTAAGACATATTATATGCTCCAAATTAATAATTTTAACCTGTTAATTACCCATAAAACAGAGACGGCATAAGAACTTACAGGGACCATTTATGCGCAAAAACAAACATCATTTCAATTTTCCGGAATCACTATCCGGGATATCTTCAGGGCTGAAAGGACTGAGGAAGACCGTCTGTTTTGTGCCAGATAAATGGGAAAAGATAA
Source organism: Bacteroidales bacterium (assembly GCA_038248855.1). Classification (GTDB taxonomy): domain Bacteria; phylum Bacteroidota; class Bacteroidia; order Bacteroidales; family VadinHA17; genus SR-FBR-E99. The sequence goes on from JBBRXA010000033.1 coordinate 5,016, forward strand.
ATGAGACTTTCATGGCATTTGAAAACCAGAAAATACTGCTAAATTCAAATCAGCTTTTTTTTACGCTTACTGATGCGCGCAGCAAATCTGTTTTTCTTTCAACCATTCCACAGAACTGACTTATTGGATCCTTATAATGAAATATAATTACGGTAGTCTTTTTGCGTCAGGGAGCGAAGAATTCAAAGCTATTCTGGGTCAGGACTACTATGCCTCAATTCTGGTTGAGGATGATCTTTCAAAGTCGGCTGTGGTTGTGACCGACAAAAGGGTCTATCAGTTCGGGAAGATCTACAGACCCGGCCTTCATATCCACTCCTCCGGAATAAGGGCGAAAGGCGGAAAGAAAAGCGTTAATCTCGAAGATATTACAGGAACAACATGCATCGAACTTACCAGACCAATCGCCGGTTACGGAGTGATGTCATTCGGACTTCTGTTGATTATCCTTGGCCTGCTGTCAGACGTAAGAAATTCGGAAATAATAATGGTTGTAATTGGTACGCTGGTTATTTTATCAGGACTTGCCCTGAGCCTTCTGCGGAAAAGAAAATATTTCATCATTGAATATGCCGGCGGGAATATTATTCACCCTGTAAAATTTGCAACCAGAATCGAGATGGAATTGTTCCAAGGAATAATATCAATGCAGAAAGACAGGGTAAAGGATGGATTCAAAGATTTTAAAATCTGTTCCTACTGTGCGGAAAAGATCCAGTACAAAGCTACCGTCTGCAGATATTGCGGACACGAACAGGAAGTCCGTCAGACCGAATATGCAACATGATGTACTGTTGGCGGTTATAATCCGACATCTAATAATTAAGCACCTGCTGATGTAAACATTCCGGCAGTTCGTCAAAATATCCTTTGATCTTCAACTGGTTAGCCTTAACTTACAAAAATAATTTGAACCTCCGCCATAATATGGCTGTTATATAGTTAAGGTATTGTAAGAAAGGCAAGTGTGACAATGAATAAAATTCTGGTAGTCTCATTATTATTCGCCTTCCCATTAATTATGAATGACCGCGATTCTACCGGCCGTTTTGAAATCGCTGTGAACAATTATGCTGACATTACCCTGCCCCTGATGTATTACCAGGCAGCTGATACCAGGGATTATGGTGATGCTCCGGCAGCTTACGGTTCAGCAGATCACATTATTGACGGGAAGAACTATCTGGGATCACCTCCTGACGGAGAACCGGGAAACCAACCCTCGCCGGAAGCCGATATGGATGATCTGAAAGGAACGGATGACGAAGACGGTGTCACATTCCCGGAATTGTTTCAGGGAGCCAGGGTCACAGTATCCATAAAGGTGACCGGACTAGCCTACCTAAATGCCTGGGTGGACTGGAACGGTGACGGCGACTTCAGTGACAGCGGTGAAAGGATAGTAACCAATTCGCTGAGATTTACAGGAACTGCAAATATTTCCGTTAATGTCCCGGCCAATGCCATAATCTCAAGATCCACCTTCGCCCGTTTCAGATTTGGCCCCAAATCAACATCCAAACCCGCCTACGATATCTCAGGGTCAGCCAACTACGGAGAAGTAGAGGATTATCAGATAAAAATATTATGCGTCCCTCCTGACCCTCCAAAAGTGGGTGATATAACACAGCCAACATGTGATGTGAGCACTGGAAGCGTGATCCTGGAAGGACTTCCATCCACAGGCACCTGGACACTTACCCGGTGGCCTGACGGAGTTTCTACAACAGGCACAGGCACCACTGTAAAGCTGTCAGGAATTGCCCCGGGCACTTATACCTTCACAGTGACCAATGACAGGAACTGTCCCTCATCACCCTCCGGCCAGGTTATTATAGAGGCCTTTACAGCGAACCCCACCCCGCCCGTGGTAGCGTCGGTAATACAGCCCACCTGCACAATATCAACTGGTTCGGTAGTATTGGCAGGATTGCCTTCTGCAGGCACCTGGACCCTTATACGGTATCCGGGCGGAATAACCTTACAGGGCACAGGTACCAGTATCACCCTGACAGGACTGGGGCACGGGACATATTACTTTACCGTCACCAACGCCTCAGGATGCACTTCCGGCGCTTCTGCAGACATCGCAATTAACTCCCAGCCTGTTACACCGGGACGACCTGTTCCGGGACCAGTGACAAACCCTACATGCCAGGTTCCGTCAGGAAGTGTGGTCATTAACGGTCTGCCTGGTACAGGCACCTGGATACTGACACGATTCCCGGGAAGCATAACCACCACAGGCACAGGAACAAGTACAACAGTGTCAGGTCTTGGCCAGGGGACATACAACTTCACGGTTACAAACCAGCAAGGATGTGTTTCACTTGTATCTCCGGATGTGGTCATAGGGCTGGCTCCCGGTCCTGCTCCCACCCTTGCAATTACAAACCCTTCACCGGTATGTTCTCCCTCAACCGCTGACCTGACTGATTCTGAAATAACAATGGGTTCAACCCCGGGCCTGACATTTTCTTACTGGACCAATGCCGGGGCAACTTTACCGTATAACACACCCTCACAGGCAACGGCCGGGACTTATTATATAAAGGGAACTACCGTCGCCGGATGCTTTGACATCAAGCCTGTGGTCGTGACAGTATTGCAAAAACCATTAGCTTATGCAGGCCCTGACCAGTTCCTGGATTATCTGTTCAGTACAACTCTGCAGGCTGATCTTCCGGGGAATAATTCAACCGGGACCTGGTCGGTAATTACAGGCTCAGGACACTTTGCTGATCCGGATTATGCAAAGACAACAGTAAGTACTCTTGCTCAGGGTGAGAACATCCTTTCATGGTCGGTAACAAACGGAGTATGTCAACCCTCCATCGATTATGTCTCACTTGTTGTAAATGACCTCCTGATCCCGACCCTGATCACACCTGACATGAACGGTAAAAACGATTATTTTGTAATAAACGGCCTGGAAACTTTCGGGAAGACTTCACTCACAGTGTGTGACAGACGGGGGGCAGTTGTCTATGAAACCAGGGATTATGACAATAACTGGTACGGACTTGACTATAACGGCAATCCCCTTCCTGATGACACCTATTTCTTCCTTTTAAAACCCGAAACAGGAAGATCGATGAAAGGATATCTGGTAATAAGACGCTAAATTAATTACCCGCGTTACTATTCATTTTTAGGTGAGTCTCACTCTTCATCCTGTTTTGCCGGAATCACAAGGTACATGCCCGGCATCGGGAACAGAAGTCCTTTGTTTGCTTTCTTCAGTTCACGCTCGGAAACACCGTGATCACGTGCTATAGATGACAACGACTCCCCTTTTCTCACCTTGTGTGATTCAGGTTTGTCAGTCTTTACAGGCTTTTTCGCAGCTGTTGGGGTTGCAGGCTGGGCCTCAGGTTGAGGTTGAGATTGAGGTTGAGATTGAGGTTGAGATTGAGGTTGAGATTGAGATTGAGGTTGAGATTGAGGTTGAGCTTTTGGCTGAGGTTTAGGCTGCGCTGCAGTCAGGGCGATGTCCGATGCCGGGATCTTGAGAACCTGTTCTGTCTGAATACCGTTGGGCGGAATCACATTTGCACGGGTGATGTCGTCAATGGTTGCCTTGTACGCCCTTGCAATCGAATAGAGCGTCTGTCCTTTCAAAACCGGGTGCATATAATACACCGTGCCTTCAGAGATGATTTTCTGGCTTGATATGTCAACGGGCACCTGTCCGTTCAGGGCTGCAGGAAGCGCCAATACAATTACTATTGCTATTTTTTGTAAAAAGCTGGCTTTATACATATTCAGGGTGTGTATGCTGCAAATGTAATATTTTATAATTAATGGAACCTCAAACCAAAATTGCAGTATATTTCCTTAAATTCAATATTGGTAAATTGCATCCTGAAATGAAAATTCTCATGAGGAACCTGCTGTTTATTTTTGTACTTGTCATTCTGTCAAATTCCCTTACCGGGCAGACCCTTCCTGACTTCCGGTTTGCCCTTGTGACAGATACCCACATTGGCAGCGAAACGTCCGCCGAAGACCTCAGGCGAACCGTAAGGGATATAAATTCAATGGACTCCGTTGCCTTCGCAATTTTCTCAGGCGATATTACCGAGTTTGGCTCCGATGCTGAATTGCTCCTCGCAAAGCAGATCCTCGACAGTCTAACAAAACCATGGTATATTGTGCCCGGCAATCACGACACTAAATGGTCTGAAAGCGGAGGCAACAGCTTCCGGAAAATATTCGGTGCCGAGACCTTCTCATTCAGATACGGCAGTTACCTCTTTATCGGCACCAACTCGGGTCCCAACATGCGTATGGGGCCAGGTCAGATTCCCCGTGAGAATATTGTATGGCTCGATTCACTCCTCGATGCTTCCACGGATAGAAATACCCCGGTAATCTTCATAAATCATTATCCGCTTGATCCAGGCCTCAACAACTGGTATGAGGCTGTTGACAGGCTGAAAACCACGAATGTACAGCTGATTCTTTGCGGGCACGGGCACTCAAACAGGATAATGGACCTGGAAGACATTCCGGGCCTGATGGCCAGGTCAAACCTCAGGGCCGGAGAAGCGGTGGGAGGATATAATATCCTGCATGTCTGCGGTGACACCCTGCTCACAGCCTCAGAGCGTCACCCGGCAACAGAAACAAAGCATCCGTGGGCTACCGTCAGACTCATCAATCACAGGTATTATGACCATCCTTCCGGCTATGCCCGTCCTGACTTTTCTGTTAACAGCGTTCACCGCGATGTCAGGGAGCTCTGGCGGACAGAGGAAAAAAGCGATATCGGTTCGGGCGCAGCGCTGGCGGGAAACATGGTTATTTCTACCTGCACCGACGGATTTATAAAAGCACGAAAACTCAGGAACGGGACTCTGAAATGGCAATATCCGACAGGTGCCAAAATCTACGGGACTCCTGCCATAGAAGGAGACAGGGTTATAGTAAGTGCAACAGACGGTACAGTTTATGCCCTGAGCATCCGTAAGGGGAAGCTGTTGTGGAAATTTGATGCCCTGGAGCGTATAGTGGCATCCCCGGTGATAAATGATGAACAGGTGATTATCACGGGCTCAGGCGGGAAATGCTACTCCCTGTCACTGGCAGACGGCAGCATTCAATGGATCAACGAAACCGTAGAGGGCTTTGTGGAGACAACCCCTCTGATATATAAGAATCTGATCCTCTTCGGTACCTGGGGAAACCGTTTCTATGCGCTCGATTCAAAAACCGGTGCCCTCAGATGGGTATGGAAAGACGGTTCAATGAACCGGATGCTGTCGCCGGCGGCCTGCGTCCCTGTCGCAGTTGATAACCGCATTTTTTTCGTTGCCCCTGACAGAAAAATGACATGCCTCGACGCATTTTCCGGGAAAACAATATGGCAGTCAAAAATAGGAGATAACAGCGTAAGGGAATCAATGGGACTTTCTGAGGACAGTACTCTTGTCTGGGCAAAAACCATGGAAGGGAACATCATCGGCGTATCCGCTAACGGTTCACAGGCAGAGGTCAAATGGAAGGCTGAAACGAATATCGGGTATGATATAGCACCCTCAGTTGTTGTGGAACATGATGGAATTGTATATGTTCCTTCTGACAAGGGATTTATCTACGCCTTCGGCAGAGAGTCCGGAAATCTGTTATGGGCTCACCGGATATCCGCCTGCCTGGTAAACCATATCCTTCCGGCAGGCCCCAACAGCATAATCTGTACCTCCATGGACGGCGTGATAACGAGGCTTACTTACAGCCACGGAGACTAGATCTCGACTTTCCCTTTTAAAGAGAGGCTCGCGCCTTTTTCCTTCTGGAGTGAAGCCATATCCATATACCAGTAACAGTAAAGACCAGGAGTGATACGCCGCTGACAGTAGTGTATACAAGCTTGACCGGTTCTCCGGGTAAACCAAGCAGTTTATCGAAGACTGACCCGTCATGAATGTCCTCTATCAGGTCAGAACGTCTTCTTTCCATGTGCAGCACGCGTCCGGTGGCGGCATCAAGCTGGATGCCGTTGTAATGGTGTTCAAAGATAAATTTGACCATCCCTTTGTCAGGCCTGGCGTCAATTCTGTCGAGCTCCGTTCTGAGACCCGGATTGATTGAATCGTGAAGCACTTGCAGTGCTATCGTCTTCAGCGAGTCAAGCGGAATCCAGTCGCGGAGGTCAGGAGTGCTGCCCTGATAGGAATAAGGATGAATGTACCCATCGCTGTTCTTTTTCCAGCCGAGAAGAAGTCCTGTCACCGCCACCGTGACGAAGACCACCGTGAGAAAGGCAGCTGCAGCCCTGTGTATCTTTCGCACCGTAGTAATCCTGACAATATCACCCCTCTTCTCCGCACTTTTTTTCATCTAAAAAAACTTAGGCTGCAAATCTAATCAGTTCTTTCCTTTTTTCAGGCATCCCCTTCATAATGTCATTTACCCCGGTAATTGAGAACAGGCCAGAGCCATTTCTCCAGAACGGTTCCCGTCCTCTTCTCCGAGAAGCTTCCGCATGTCAGGCTAACACTGTATTTTCCGGGCTGTGCCTGCATCGTATTCCAGTACACTTTACCAAAACCTTTGACAGGCTTCACCTTTCTCTCAAAAACCTGTTTTCCCTCCTGATCAAGAACCGTGACTACTGCTTCATTTTTCTGATCCGCTCCGAACCAGTACCAGATTTCCAGGCCATTGGGTTCATTGCGGGTATTAAGGTGATTGTCACCCATCATCTGGTAGTTTCCCCAGCTTGCCTGCTGAGAAAAATTCATCTGTGGTTTGGGCTCAATATCAAAAAGATACATTGTTTTTGATTCTGTTTCCGGAGTGAACTGCTGCAGGGGGCTTATATCGGTAATCCATGCTCCCCTGCCGTAGGTTCCCACTATCAGGTCGTTCTCCCGGGGATGGATAATCAGGTCACGCACCACCGTTGCGGGCATATTCCCTTTCAAGGGTTCCCAACTTTCTCCCCCGTTAACGGAGAAAAATACTCCCAGGTCATTACCGGCGAAAAGCAGTTGCTGATTTTTACGGTCCTCAACTACAACATTAACCGGCGAAGCCGGCAGACCGGATGTGATCTTCTTCCAGCTCCTGCCGTAGTCAGTGGTCTTGAATATATAAGACGTCATAATGTCATCAGTAAGGCCGTTCTTTGCCACATATGCAGTTCCGGCTTCGTGGTTTGATGCAAAGACACGGCTTACCCACATTGATGCAGGAGCACCCAGCGCTGTAAGCCCTTCTGTCCGGTCTGTCCATTTTCCGCCGAAATCTTCTGTCACCTGTATATGACCGTCATCGGTCCCTGCCCAGATTACTCCAGCTTTCACAGGCGACTCGGAGATGGTTGTTACTGTACAGTATCTTATATGGCCTTTGCCCATGACCTTATCAGGGTCATTATCTGTAAGGTCAGGACTGATCGGCTCCCATGTCTCGCCACGGTTCAGAGAACGCAGGACCATTTGGGCCCCTGTATAAATTATTGAACTGTTAAAAGGCGAAAGAGCCAGGGGGGTTGTCCACGTAAACCGGTAGAACGGCTCTCCCTCCACGGGTTTCGGAGTTATTGCCACACGCTCTCCTGCAGCCTGGTCAACGCGGTGATGAGAGCCAAACTGGGTAGTGTAATAGATCCACCTGTTATTTTCCGGATCCACTTTGGAATACATGCCGTCCCACATGCCGGTGATGACCCAGTCTGACGGACTTATTTCGCCTGCCCATCCGTTTGACGGGGCTTTCCAGGCTTCATGATCCTGCAGCCCGATATAAATGTTATACGGTGTTTCCATGTCGGCTTCAACCTGATAGACTTCACCCAGGGGCAACTGGTAATAATGGTTCATTGTAAGCCCTCCGTCGAATGACGAATATATGCCGCCGTCAGATCCCAGCATAATGTGTCGCGGATCGTTCGGATCTATCCAGAATATGCGGTTATCTCCGAAGTTGGACTGGAAAAGCCTTTGCTCCCGTCCGTTCGGCCATGTTTTTCCGCCGTCAAGGGTATAATACATTCCGGCACCGATAATAAATATCTTATCAGGATCAGCCGGGTCAATTGTAATTCGGTTAAAGCTGTAAGCGGCCTTTCCGCTGACATCATTTTTTTCAGGGTCATTAATCCTTTTCCATGATTTCCCTGCATTACGGGTTATATATACCTCTCCCCCGATGAGGTTGTCGAATGAATGGTCTGTGAATTCATCAAACGGAACCTTTGCTTCCGGATCAATTCCGGGTTTGGCATTCAGGTTCTGAACCACAGCTACAAGAATATCAGGGTCAGCACGGTGAATGTCCAGGCCGATTCTTCCCAGAGGTCCTTCCGGAAGTCCTCCGCCAACGGCTTTCCAGATCTTACCGCCGTCAAGAGACTTGTAAATACGGCTCTTCGCCCCGCCCGGTTCATATGTCCAGGCCGTACGTTTCTTTTCGTAGGTGGCGGCATACAGAATGTCAGGATTTACAGGATTGATAACCAGGTCAATGACACCCGTTGCATTATCGATAAAGAGGACTTTTGACCATGTTTTCCCTCCGTCTGTTGTTTTGAATACTCCCCTCTCCTCATTTTCTGAATAGAGGTGACCCATAGCTGCTACCCATACTGTGAGGGGATCGGAAGGATGAATCACGATTTTTGCAATATGGTGGGAATCTTTCAGTCCCATGTTCGTCCATGTGGCTCCCGCATCCCCCGACATCCACACTCCGTTGCCGTAATATGAGGATCTGGCGTTAAAGGCATCGCCGGTACCAACCCATACTATTTCCGGATCTGACGGGGCTACGGCGATGTCTCCGACAGCTGTTGTTCCGAAGCCGTCAGAGATGCAGGTGAATGTCGTACCGTTGTTCACTGTTTTCCAGACGCCGCCGTTGCGCGGCCCGACGTACCAGGTGTATTTGTGCTTTTCACCGGGATTTTCAGGCACAGCCAGGGCTCCAACCCAGGCGCTGATACGGAAAGCGCCGAAGTTACGATATGTAAATGCAGTGAGATCCCTTGCAGATTTATCCTGTGCCGATGCCGGGAGAACGGCCACGGTGACCAGGAGGAACGATACCAACTTTTTTATACAATTCATTGTCTGAAAATAATTATGTTAGAGAAGTAAAGATAAAAAAGGCCGCTTCATCAATATGTACTGAAGCGGCCTTTTAAAAATTAAATAATGCTAATGGCTAACTGTTTATTTTGTCCGCCATGCAAAAGATTTTGCATCCCATGTCGTACCTTTCACCATCCAGTTAGGCTGACCCAAGTCAGCAATTGATGGGTTTTTCTCCAGTTCATCAAGCGGATAAGGGAACCTTCTGGGGAAAGTATTCGGATTGGCCACATTGGTTATTGCATACGTGAAGTTCAGCTTGGGATATCCCGTTCTGATAAAGTCAAAATATGACTCCATTGTCTCATAAACGTTTGCAATGTATTTCTGACCAATGATCAGTTCCTGTGCAGCCTCTTCACTTGTTGGCATTGTAAGTGACGGCTGGGCAAGATATGCTAAAATGTCAGCTTCAGCCACTCCCATATACTCCATATCAGCCCTGATACCGGCCTTCATTGCTGTCTCGGCAGGAGCCCACTGTCCTTTAAGGGCCAATGCTTCTGCCTTGAGGAAGTTTGTCTCCGAGAATAGCATGATCTGGTCAGGATAGGTCTTGGTTACAAATGATGCCTTATACCTGCTCGGTTTATTGCCTGGGACAATTACAGCGCCTTCCTTAATCCCGATGAATCCTGTTGGATTTGCCTCTGCAAATGTGAACATAATGTATCTCCTCGGATCATTGAAAGAGTTCATCATGTCAATGAGGTAATTTGTAGGAGTCATACCTTCACCCGAATAGTCATATACCCAGTCATTGTAAAACCAGCTTGCATTATCAAGGTCGTCAAGGTGTTTCCACTCAACCACATCATCATTTGATGTCATACCGTTCTGCAGATAACTCAGTACAAGGTCAGCCTGAGCAACCTTTGTTTTGCCCGGAGCATAGATTAGTCTCATTGCCTGCCTTGCTTTAATGGAATAGGCAAGCCTGCTCCATTTGTCAATATCACCTCCAAGCATATAATCATCTGTTGCTCTTGGCACCCTGTCTCCACCGTCAGCTACGGCAAACAGGTCAATAGCTTCATCAAGAAGTGCATTTGCATGGGCATAGATCTCTTCCTGTGAAGCTACAGTGGGGTGGAAAAATTCTCCACCTTTCATTGCCTCTTCCAAAGGAGCCTTATCATATACATCAGCAATATAGAACCAGTGCCATGCGGCAATTACCGCTGCAATGCCCTGGTAATGAATATTACCGTTAGCCTTTGCTTTGTCGTAAAGCTGAACAGCATGTTTCAGTGAACCTGAATAGGTGCCCCAGATATCATTGGCAAAACCGGCACCAATAATGAATGAAGCCGGTGTTGAGGCTTCGATGCCATACCATAACTGCCAGTCAGAGGTGCTGCCATACCATGGAAAATGTGCAACTGCTGTAGCAGCCCATTCAGCTTCAATGCCAATAAGCATTATATTCTCAGTTATCGCCGGTCCGTCAGAGATGGCATTCGGATCAGAGTTTACATCGAGCCAATCCTCGCAGCTTGTGAAAGTCAATGCTGTCACAAGCAAAAGTGCAAAATATTTAAATATCTTTTTCATGTTCCACATTATTAGAAGGTTGCAGTGACAGTGAAAGAATAGGTCTTTATAGCAGGGAAGCTATAAGTGAAGTAGCCATTACCATTGTCAATACCATTTGAATTGATCTCGGTATCAGGGCCCTCAAAACCTTTCTTGAATTTTCTCCATAAGTTCCTTCCTGCGAATGAAACTGATAAGCCCTGCATATAAAGCTTGCTTGCAACAGTTTTGGGAAGTTCATAAGAGACAAGGAGTTCTCTGAGTTTGATGAAATCCTTGGGCATAAGGTTTTCCTCATCCAGAATCTGACAAACTGTCTGGAAATAGAGGCTATATGACGTAGCTACCGGTGTCTGGCTGGTTACAACAACTTCTCCATCTTCAAGGTGACCCATGACACCGTCAAAAGTAATCAGGTTGTTGTCAGGTCTGTTCTCCTGATGCAGGGCCATACCGTAGTATGTCAGGTAATGATCATCCTGACTGTACATGAGTCCACCCTTTTGCATATCGATCTGTGCAGTGAGTGAAAGACCCTTGTATTTGAATGTATTGCGTAGACTTCCGATCCAGTCAGGAGCAGTCTTACCGAGGATAAGATTACTGCGGTTATCAACCATTGGTCTGCCAAGGGTAGATCCGGGCGTGTCATCAAGAACGAGCCTGCCCTGATCATCACGAAGGAACCCCGCTGTGTAAATAACCGGGAATGGCTGTCCAACAATTGCATAGCCCGATGAACCTACCCAAATAGGTTCATTATTTGTTCCGAGGTTGTCAACCATTGAGTTATCCTTTGACCAGTTGGCAATAATATCCCATGAGAAGTTTGTTGTCTGAACAGGTGTGCCATAAAGACTCAGTTCTACTCCCTTGTGAGTAATACCACCGATATTTATATATCCGCCTGTATAGCCAGTCGATGAAAGCAACTGCTCATACAGTATCTGGTTTTTACTCCAGTTATGATAATAGGCAAAATCAACCCCGAGCCTGTCCTGGTAAAACTTTAGCTCTGTTCCAAATTCAATTTCATTTTTGAACTCATTTGTCAGGAGAGGATTTGGATAAGTTGAAGGCTCAAGGTAGCTCATCTGACCGTTAAAAGGCCATTTAACGCCAAGCCCGCCAGCAGTTGTAAGGACGGTGTTTGTAACATAAGCTGATGCAGGAGCACCAACCTTTGCATAACTTGCCCTGACCTTCCCGAATGAAAGGATATCCTTGTTAGCCAGAAGCTCACTGAACACAAATCCAAGGCTATGGCTCGGATAGAAGAAGTCGTTTGCGATACTAGATACCCAATCGTTTCTTCCGGTAACGGTATAATAGAGCATGCTCTTGTAGCCTATCCTGGCTTCCCCAAATACTGAGTAAGCCCTGTATTTGCCGTTATAAGCAGATGAAGTATAACCAGCAACATTTGAGGTGTTGTACAGGCCCGGGATGATCAGACCGGTACCATCAAAACTTGAGCCTCTCCAGTTGTTTTCAACTATATTATGCCCTACGAATGCATTGACTGAAAAATCGCCGAATTTATTTTCGTAGGTCACCATTTCAGTCGATTCAAAGTCGCGGCTGAATGACTCACTGGTATTATACCATCCCTCAACCACCTGTATGCCACCTTTGTTAAAATGGTCATTATTATTTGCACTGGTTGTACTGACACCGGTCACTGACCTGAACTTAAGTTTAGGAAGAATTGTATAATCAATTGTAACCGTACCTGCAAGGCGGTCACGCTGGAATATCCTCGCAGCGCTTTCCAGCACCCAAAGATAGGGATCACGTCCGCCGCCTCTATAAAGACGAAGGTTTCCGTTTTCAGCTCGCATCGGATAAGGATTCCATGTATTCGGAGATGCAAGGAGTGTGTTCATGAATGAACTGTTGCTGGCATCTTCAGTCAGGCGGGAGCCATTCTGTTTTGAATACATAAAATTACTTGAAACTGTAAGCTTATCGGTAAATTTGAATGAAGTGTTTGCATTCAATGAACTTCTCTTGAATTTCAGCGGTTCAATAACACCCTGATTATTCAGGTTTCCAAAGCTTACATAATATGATGCCTGAGCATTACCCCCTGTGACATTTATATTATTCTCTGCAGCATATCCCGTATTGAAGACATCCCACCTGTCATAGTATTTTGCACCGGGGGTATCGGCGATCTTAGGTCCCCAGCTTGTAGAAGATTTGGATGTTTCACCATCAACATACTGCCATCCGGTGCCATTCCAGAATCCTTGTGCCCATGTCTTCTGAAGGGGAATTTCATAAATCTGGTCAAAGCTTGATGAGTGTGAAAATGTCACTCTTGGTTTTGAATTGAATGAACCTGATTTCAGTGTTATAAGAACAACACCGTTTGCAGCCTGGCTGCCGTAGAGGGCAGATGCCGCAGCACCCTTAAGGATGCTCAGGCTCTCAATTGAGTTCGGATCAATATCGGCAAAACCCGATGACTGACTGCTGTTTGCAGCATCAAAAGGCACACCGTTGACAACGAAGAGAGGTTGGTTGTTACCAGTAATCGAAGAACCTCCACGGATCACAATTCTGGTACCGCTTCCAGGCTGACTTGATGTTGAAGTGATCTGAACACCGGCAACTTTACCGTTCATGGCAGTGACAAAATTGCTGGACTTAACTGCACTTATTTCGCTTGCATTAACCTGTGCAGTCGAATAACCAAGTGCCTTCTTATCACTCTTAATACCGAGAGCTGTAACAACAATCTCTCCCATGACCTGCGTGTCTGAGTCCATACTGACATCAACAACACTTCTTCCGGCAATCTCAACCTCGGTTCTTTTCAAACCGACATAACTGAAAATCAGTGTAGTTGAACCTGAAGGAACGCTAAGGGTATATTTCCCGTCGGCATTAGTCATGACACCTACGGTTGTACCCTTAACGCTGATCATTACTCCCGGAACAGACAGGCCGTCTTCCGCGCCTGTCACAGTCCCTCGCACCTGCACCGTCTGCGACAGGCCAATGGCCGACGTCAGCAGAGTCAGTGCAAAAAGCAATAGAATCTTTCTCATAAATTGGTTGGTTTTAGGTTATGAATTGTTTTAAAAAAGGAATTTAATTTATCCGGTTAATAAATCAAAGCACTGCCTGTAATTCTACCTGTTGATGATTCTCCCCCTCGTTTACAGATATAAAAAGGAGCCTCTGGCGGAGGCTCCATAAAAAATTACTCCCATCTGAAGGGCCTTATCTTATCTTTTTCGTTTACAAGATTTGCATCAAGAACAAACATCCCTCTCCCGTGTGTTGCAACAATAATCATGTTGTCACGCGGATGTACCTGAAGATCATGAACATAAGCAAATGGAAGGTCACCCAGAATATCCCATTTCTTGCCGCTGTCCCTGCTTATATAAACCGAGGCATCCGTTCCCACATAAAGAATTCCCGGTTTAACATGATCTTCCCTGATGACATTGACGGGTCCGACGGGTATATTGCCCGAGATATCTTCCCAGGTGTCGCCGAAATTTGTGGATTTCCATACATATACCTGAAAGTCATCATCGCGTCTTCCTGTCTGTGTCATATAAACTGTGCCGAGATCATATTTTGATGCCACCATTCTTGACACCCATCTCTGCGGAACGGCACCGTTGCGTATTTCGGTCCAGGTTTTGCCGCCGTCTTTCGTCCTCCAAACACGTCCGTCATCAGTTCCGGCATAGAGCAGACCCTGTCGAATCGGTGATTCATCCAGTGTCTGTATGGTCTGGTAGCTTATGTCACCTGATTTTTTCGGATCGTTATAGGTCAGGTCGGGGCTGATATACTCCCACGTATCGCCTTTGTCACGTGACATCATCACATACTGCATGCCGTGATACACAATTTCCGGATTGTGGGGTGAAAGCAGCGTCGGTGCAACCCACTGTCCTCTCAGCCGGGGCTCCTCAGCATACCTTACCGGCAGCAGATCTTTTGTACTGGCAGGGTAATTATTTACTTCAGCCCTTGCAAGAGCGCCATAAAAGGTACTCGCATAAACAGTATTGTTATCACCGGGATCCACAGCATGTGAACTGCCTTCGGCCCCGACTATATTTGTGAATTCAGAAGGTCTGACCCTGTCACGGCCACGTGAGAGATCAACAGGTCCGTAGAAACTGTGGTGATCCTGGATTGAACCGAATACCCTGAAGGGCACATTGAAGTCATATGCAATATTGTAAAACTGAGCCAGGGGGAGAGCATCTATAGGATACTTCCACGATTTGCCCTTGTCATAAGAGATTGTGAGGCCGCCGTCCTGAACGTTAAGCAGCAAGTCGGCATTAAGCGGATCGATCCAAAGACCGTGATGATCTGAATGAGGCCCGCGAAGGGCTGCAAAGGTTTTGCCACCGTCAACCGACTGGTGGAGCTGTACACCAAGGGTATAGACGATATTCTCATCTTTCGGGTCAACGCGTATCTGTCCGAAGACCCATCCGTAGGTTCCGGAATGACGCTCCATATAGCTTTGTGTCTCAGGGGTCAGGCCGCTGACCTGCTTCCATGACTTTCCGGCATCATCGGTGCGGTAAACCGTGGCACCCTTTATAACATCGCGCTTCTGCCTCCCGTAGGAATCCATCTCACCCGGTTTGGCAACATATGAAACTTCGTAATTATCAACATAGGCATAAAGAACATCAGGATTTGAAAGGGCAATGTCAATACCTATTCTGCCTCTCTGGGGAGCTGCCGGCAACCCTTCGTTAATCTGCTTCCAGTTTTTACCGCCGTCAGTTGACTTCCATATACCGCAGTTCTTCGTGGGGGTGAAAGCGTTCGGGTCATTCCATTTAAGTCGCATCCTCTCCCATGTGGTAGCGTAGAGGGTGTTAGGATCACGCGGGTCCATAATAAGATCAAAAACACCGGTATTCTTGTCAACGTACAGGATTTTATTCCATGTCTTCCCGCCGTCAGTGGTTTTGAAAAGGCCCCGCTCTTCATTTGGAGTCCATTCATGTCCGGTTGCAGCCACATATACAATGTCTGAATTTTCAGGATGTATTCTTATGCGCCCTATGGTATGTGTGTTTTCAAGACCCATAAGCTGCCATGTCTTGCCGCCGTCAGCTGTCTTATAGACTCCGCAGCCTGCATTTGAACTGCGAAAAATATTGGCTTCACCTGTTCCTACCCAGACAACCTCGGAGTTTTTCGGATCTATAGCAATATCTCCGACGGAGCCCGTTGGCATGCCATCAAATACGGGAACGAATGTGGTTCCCTCATTTGTGGACTTCCATACGCCTCCGGTAGCAGAACCGACCCAGATCAGATACTGACCTCCGCGGGGAGATACAGCTTCCACATCGGTACACCGGCCGCTGATATTGGTCGGGCCTATATATTGCCAGTGCATATCCTTGTAAGGTGAGGTCTGACGCATGGCATCCTGCGCACTGAACATCTTCACCCTTTCGGCACCACTCAGCACAGGCTGCTTTACCTGTGCCATGGTTATGACCGGAACCATCCCGAAGAATAACAAGACAACCGTTCTCAGGGTAACTGACAGATTCTTTCTCATATCTTAATATGTTTTGATTTATTAACTATCACGTGTAAAACAAACACTTAACCAATTAAAAAAAATCAACAGAGTTTGATAAGTGTAAACTTAACATTTTTTACTTTCCAAAAACAATGCTTTTTAACATAGGAGAAAAAAATAATGTTTTAAAGAATTTACCTGGATTCTGGATAAAAATTTATTTTCGGCAATCAGGGATGTAATCTGGCGACGTCCGGTCAGGATTTTAACGAGCCTTCATTGCTCCTGATCATGCTTCTGTACTCCTTTAACGGAATCTTCTCAGTTGCCAGAAAGGCCCTGTAAAGCGAATTCACAGAGCCGAATCCTGAAAGATCGGCGATCTCCTCAACGGTGTAATTCTTCTTCGAGGAGAGCAGTGTCTTTGCATGGGCAACCCTGTAGCCGTTGACGAAGGTGCTGAAGTTCTGACCAAACTCCTTGTTTATGATTTTTGATACGTAGGTTCTGTTGGTGCCAAGGTCGCCTGTGACATCCCATATCTTCAGGTCCTTGTTCAGATGGTAATTTTTCTTTTCGAAGAGTGCAAGCAGCTCTTCCTTCAGCCTCTCGGGCATCCTTTCCTCAGTAATACCCGGTGGCGAAGTTTCCGGAAATTCAATGTGAGCCGCTTTTTGGGAATTGCCCAGCAATCCTATTGTAAAGAGAAGTATGGAAAAGGTAATGGAAGGAACCAGAAGATAAAGGCTGTTACCCTGGAAATATTCCCGACCCATAACGGCAACCACGGCGCTAGCAATCGAGACAAGGAAGAATGAGAGGTTAAAGACCTGTACCCAGCTGAGGCTTCTGGTTTCGAGATCGGAGTAGTAGTTTGCCAGGTCCCTGTTATGTTTAGATATAATCCTGGATGCCATAAAAAGGTAGACTACCACCTGGGTGATGAACACGATCTTTGCCAGCAGCGTGACCACCCCCATATACTGAATTCCCCTGCCCTCATATGGAAACCCGTGCTGGTACAGGGTGACATAATTCATCTGCGTCTCATCATCCATATTTATGTATCCCACGGCAATCAACACGAAGATCGTCGCCGGAGCTATCAGGTACCTCCCATGCAACCTCCATGAAAACCTCCGGTCGCGTACCAGAAGTAAAACATATATATAATAAATGGGAAAAACAGCAAGGAATGCAAAATAATAGAAACTGTCCATCCAGATATACAGACGGTGCAGCCCAAGAAAGAAAAACAGGTGAGAAATGTAAACCACGAAGGCTACAATCATGAATTTGCCGAGGAATCTTTTCGGTTCGTTCCCTTTCTGGGGGTAAAGATTGAGTACTGCTATCCAGAAAAGGGTAACATAGACCGGGTTAAGCAATAAAATATGGGTAAGCATCTTCAGGTTCAACTCTTTATAACAAATCCTCAGAAGTGCAATTTAGCAATCATATTTTATCTTTTGAAAAAATTATTTTATCATTTGGAAAGAAAAAATGCATCTCTCTTAGCACCTTTGCAATCGAAAGGAACAATGTATTCATATAGTCTGATTAAACAAGGTTTAGTAAACAGAGTAAACATTTTTTTCCCTTTCTTTCCCCAGGGCAGAAGCAGACTCCCCCGTCTGGTACTTCTGCCCTTTTCTTTTGCACCCTTTCAGAAGAAAGCGGAGAGAATGTACTAAGAAGTTTCAGGGAGAGGTGGCTGTCAGCTAACCGGCAGACGGGCGGCGCGGTGCGGGCAGGGTGCTGCGGGCCAGGCGGACGGGCAGGGTGGTACGGGCAGGGTGCTGCGGGCAGGTCAGATCTCCCCGCTGAAAGTGTCACCCTGATTAATGTCACCTGTCTCCCACCCTTTGCGCAGCCATCCTGAGCGCTGAGCAGCAGTCCCGTGAGTGAAGGCGTCAGGTACAACACGGCCCTGGTATTTCATCTGCAGGACATCATCACCGATTGACGAGGCAGCGTTCAGAGCTTCCTCGATGTCACCGGTCTCTATTGTGTTGAGCATCTTGTCTGCATAATGGGCCCAGACTCCTGCCAGAAAGTCAGCCTGCAGTTCCAGCCTCACCGTGAGCTGGTTGGCCCGGGTCTCACTCAGGCGGGCACGTTCGGTGCTCACCTGTTCGAGAATTCCCATAAGGTTCTGAACATGGTGCCCTACTTCGTGGGCAATCACATAGGCAATGGCAAAATCGCCGTAAGCCCCGTACTTCTGCTGAAGGTCCTCACAGAAGCTGAGGTCGATATATAATTTTTCATCCGACGGGCAGTAGAAAGGCCCGCTGGCAGCCGTAGCATAACCGCAGGCAGACTGTATCTCCCCGCTGAAAAGAACCAGTTTGGGCTGACGGTAGGCAGATCCGGACTCGGCAAAAATCTTCCCCCAGATTTCTTCCGTATCTGCAAGTACCACTGAAACGAACTGAGCCATCTGATCTTCTTCAGCAGTGGGGGCAGCCTGTTCAGTCGAACCTCCTTCCATCTGGTTTAAAATTTTTGAGGGGTCACCGCCGAGAAGCCATACAATAATCAATATTACTATGGTTCCTATTCCGCCGCCGGCAACCATCCTCCCGCCGCTCATTCCTCTTCTGTCTTCAACGTTGCCGCTGCCACTTCTTCCTTGCCATTTCATACCATATATTATTTAGTCATTTAACATTCGTGTCACAAACGAAAGATAACATTATGTTAGCGATTATAAACCACTTGCTCTGAACAAAATTAAATTAAGGTTGTTTAACTTTGAAAGAACAAAACAATGAAATAAACTATACAAAGATGAAAAAGGTAAAGCTTTTAATTGTAACTTTTATTTTGGGACTTACACTAATAAACAACAAAACAATGGCACAGGAATACACTTTTCCGCAGCTCCCTTATGCATACGATGCACTTGAGCCTTATATTGATGCTCAGACAATGGAGATTCACTATTCGAAACACTTTAAATCTTATTTTGACAATTTTGTCAAGTTTGCAGCAGAAAACGGTGTTGACAAACTTCCGGTAAAGGATATATTTGCAAGGATATCTACCTTACCGGCAGCATTGCGCAACAACGCCGGCGGGTATTACAACCACGATCTTTTCTGGCAGGTAATGGGACCAAAGGCAGGAGGTCAGCCCACAGGCGACCTGCTCAATGCTATCGTCTCGACCTTCGGTTCATTTGACAAGTTCAAAGCTGAATTTGAGAATGCCGCCAAGACACAGTTCGGAAGCGGATGGGCATGGCTTTCAGTTGACAAGGACGGCAAACTCTTTGTCTCACAAACGCCCAACCAGGATAATCCCCTTATGGACATAGCCGCCAAAAAAGGCGAACCGGTACTGGCACTTGATGTATGGGAACATGCTTACTACCTTAAATATCAGAACAGAAGACCCGAATACGTGTCCAACTTCTGGAATGTCGTCAACTGGAATAAGGTTGCCGAACTTTACAAAAGTGCTCTGAAATAATCTCTCCCCTTTTAATTCCGGGAAATTCCGGAATTAAATATGAATGCAGGGATCCTGATACAGGCCAGAGGTCTTCACAAAAGCTTTAAGAAGGTGAAGGCGGTGCAGGGTGTCGATTTCACCCTGGCAAAAGGAGAGTATGTGGCTCTCCTTGGCCCAAACGGGGCCGGCAAGACCACTCTGGTTGAGATGATTGAAGGAATAAGAACCCCTGACAAGGGAGAAATACTTGTCAGGGGTCTTTCTGTTAAGAACAATAAGGCCGCATTGTACGGTATACTGGGCATCTCGTTTCAGGAGACACGGTTCCTCGAGAAAATAACCGTTCTCGAAACCGTGCGCCTCTTTGCCAGCTTCTACAGCCAGCCGGACGAAAAGATTAAGAAAGTCATCGACCTGGTAGGACTGGATGAGAAAAAGGATGCCTATACAAAAAATCTTTCCGGAGGACAGCGACAGAGGCTGGCCCTTGGCATAGCACTTATAAACGACCCGGAGATACTCATCCTCGACGAGCCTACCACCGGCCTTGACCCGACAGCACGAAGGGAGATCTGGGATATCCTGCTGAAACTGAGAGAGAAGAAGGGCACCTCGCTCATCCTGACCACTCATTATATGGAGGAGGCCACTCAACTCTGCGACAGGATAATAATCATGGATAAGGGGCGTTTCCTCGCCGAGGGAAAACTGGATGAACTTCTTGGCAAAATGAACATGCACCACGTGGCTTTATTCGGAGTGGAGGGGACGGTACCGGAAGAAATGTCAACAGTTCAGGAAGGACTGACGGTTCAGTGGGACAGGATAAAGGGCAGAGGCAGATGCGAAATGAAGAATGTTGCCAGAGATATGCCTCTTCTCTTTGCGCTTCTCGGGCAGCACAACCTGAGGCTCATTGATTTCGAGCATATTAAGCCTACCCTTGATGATCTCTTCCTGACTATGACCGGGCGGCGACTCACCGAAGAAGCATCGTAATGATGAGAAGAAACGAACTCTGGCAGCTGATAGTCATTCATTTCAAGGAATTGCTCCGTGAACCTGGCGTGCTTTTCTGGGGAATCGGCTTCCCTATTCTCATGGCCTGGGGACTGGGCATCGCATTTACCGGAGACAAAGAGACACGAAAGGATATTGCTTTGGTCAATTTCTCGGGCGAGAATAAAGTCGCCTCCTTCCTCACAGAACATGCCGAAAAGAATCCCGACGGCACCTTTTTAATCTCGGTAAATGACCCGGTTTTCGGCAGGAATCTCTTCAGGTTCCTTCCGCTGGATTCCCTTGATGCGAGCCTCGGCGTAAAACGCGGCATCTATCAGCTGATGATCGACGACAGTGCCGACAGTACTGTTTTCTATCTTGATCCTGCGAACCCTGAGGCCAGGCTACTTCAGCTTCAGATTGCCACTCTGCTGGGAGAGAGGCATGGAGATGACACTTTTTCCGGAGGGAACATTATACCCCTCGAAGTAAAAGGCACGCGGTACATCGATTTTCTGGTACCGGGACTTGTTGCAATGAATATCATGATGGCATGCATGTGGGGTATGAGCTGGACCATCATAGAGCGGCGGAAGGGCAATATGCTGAGGCGGATGATTGTCACCCCCGTCAACCGCCGGAACATACTCCTTGGCCTGATGACCGCCCGTGTCACAATGAATTTTGTGGAAGCCGTACTGCTGATACTCTTTGCCTGGCTCTTCTTTGACATAGAGATACAGGGAAGCATAACAGCATTGGTAATGGTCTTTTTCGCCGGCAATTTTGCATTTACAGGAATCGCAATCCTTACCTCATCACGCACCTCGAACACCGAGGTGGGAAATGGGATCATCAATTTTGTCAATATGCCAATGATGATACTGTCTGGTATATTTTTCAGCTACCACAATTTCCCGGAGTGGAGTATTCCGGTAATTCAGAATCTGCCGCTGACGCTGCTGGCAGACAGCATGCGGGGCATCATCAACGAAGGGGCCGGGGTGGCTGCCGTACTTGACAAAACCATAATAATGAGCCTGATAGGTGCAGTCACTTTTGGCCTGGGCCTGAAGATGTTCAAATGGTATTAGGGAATTTGCTGATGGCCGCACGATAAACAAGGTCAGGCCTTATAAAGTCCATCAATGAGAGTTTATTTTCCTAACTATTTCGGACAAACCAGGGTCCATGGATATGTATGAACTATGTAATTTTTTTCCGGAATTGTGTAATATTTTTCAGTATATCTATTTAATACTTTGCAAGGAGTATTAAGAAAACCAATATGAAAATCGAATTACCTGCTTTACCTTATGAAATGAACGCGCTTGCGCCTAACATTTCAGCAAAAACACTTGAGTTTCACCATGGGAAACACCATCAGGCGTATGTAACAAATTTGAACAATTTGATTCCGGGAACAAAATTTGAAAATGCAAGCCTTGAAACTATGATTATGGAAGCTGAAGGCTCTGTTTTCAATAACGCAGCTCAGGTATGGAACCATACTTTCTACTTTTCAGCTTTAAAACAAGCCAATACCAGTGAACCACACAAACAAGTTGCGGCTGCTATAAATAGCAGCTTTGGTTCATATACCGAATTTAAAGATGCATTCACAAAAGCTGCTACAACCTTATTTGGTTCAGGATGGGTTTGGTTGGTTAAAAGCGCAGAAGGAAACCTGGAAATAATACAGGAAAGCAATGCGGGAAATCCACTTCGCAAAGGATTAAAACCAATTCTTACTTGCGATGTTTGGGAACACGCTTATTATTTGGACTATCAAAATAGAAGACCAGATTATTTAAACGCATTCTGGAATCTTATAGACTGGGATATTGTTGAAAAAAGATTTTGAAAAAATATAAACCTGCCTTTAGGCAGTTATATAAATTTTAACAGATATGTCGAAAAAAGTAGCACATCAATTAGTAGAAATGCTTGTACAAGCAGGCATTAAACGCATTTATGCAGTTACAGGCGACAGTCTTAATGAATTGAATGAAGCTGTAAGGCAGAATCCCAACATTAGTTGGATACATGTGAGGCATGAAGAAGTCGGGGCATTTGCTGCTTCGGCTGAAGCCCAGTTGAATGGATTGGCTTGTTGTGCAGGCAGCAGCGGACCGGGACATGTGCATTTAATCAATGGCCTTTATGATGCTCATCGTTCTGGCGCGTCAGTTCTTGCTATTGCTTCAACGTGTCCCACAATTGAATTTGGTACTGACTTTTTTCAGGAAACAAATGTTACCAAACTTTTTGATGATTGTAGTCACTATAATCAAATGGCGACTACTCCTGCACAAGTACCAAGAATGACCCAGGCAGCTTTACAACAAACCATTCAAAAAAATGGGGTCTCTATTCTGGGTTTGCCTGGTGATGTAATGGCTATGAACTCTGTAGAAAACGTTACATCTGACAAAAATTACTTCTCAAAAGCAGTCATTCGTCCTGCCGATGCAGACTTAACTTCATTGGCCGACTTAATCAACAAGAATAATAAAATCTGCATTTTTTGCGGTATAGGCGCCACTGAAGCGCATAATGAGGTTGTGCAACTTGCCGAAAAACTAAAAGCTCCGGTAGGCTATTCCTTCCGTGGCAAAATGGGTATTCAATATGATAATCCTTATGAAGTGGGAATGACCGGCTTATTAGGTTTGCCGGCAGCTTATCACAGTATGCACGAAAGCGAACTGATCTTGCTGTTAGGTACTGATTTTCCTTATGCCCACTTTATTCCACAGGATAAAATAATTGTTCAGGTTGACACTCGTCCGGAAAGGTTGGGCCGAAGGGCTAAACTTGCATTGGGTTTACATGGCGACATCAAATGCACTTTGCAGGCTTTAATTCCGTTGTTAAATTTAAAAGAAGACGATAGTTTCTTAAGAGCACAGTTACAAATTTATGATAAAGTTAAAGATCATTTAACCACTTATGTATCAGATAAAGGGGAAAAAAATGCCATACATCCGGAATCGGTGGCTTATGAATTAAATAAACTGGCAACAGATGATGCCATATTTACCTTAGATACCGGCATGTGTTGTGTATGGGGTGCACGATATATCCATGCAACAGGGAATCGCAATATGCTTGGCTCATTCATACATGGTTCAATGGCAAATGCATTGCCACATGCCATTGGTGCAGCACTGGCTTGTCCCAATCGCCAGGTTATTGCTATGTGCGGCGATGGAGGAATATCCATGATCCTGGGCGACCTGGCTACAATCAAACAATATAAGCTCCCTGTTAAAGTGATTGTTTTTAATAACCGTTCTCTGGGAATGGTTAAATTAGAAATGGAAGTGGCAGGATTACCCGCTTTCGGAACCGATATGGTCAATCCCGATTTTGCGCTGGTTGCCGAGGCTATGGGCATCAAAGGACTTACAATCGACGACCCGGAAAATCTTGAATCTGTATTAAAAGAGGCATTTCTATTTAACGGACCTGTTTTAGTAAATATAATGACCGATCCAAACGCGCTCGCTATGCCACCTAAAATGGAATTGGAAATGGTCAAGGGTATGGCGCTTTCTATGACCAAACTGATGTTTGGAGGAAAGTTTGAAGAAGTATTGGATACAGTAAAATCAAACTATAAGCATTTAGGGGAGTTAATTAATTAAAAACAGAAGTGCAATGATAAAATTCAATTTGAAGGAAGCTCGTGAATATTGGAAAAAACATTAATATGGAAAAGCATATCGTAAAAATCGAATCGATTGACAAGGTCACTCATGATGTGATAAAAATTGTTACCGAAAAACCTGATGGGTACAAATTCACACCCGGCCAGGCTACTGAAGTAGCGATCAATAAGCCAGATTGGATGAAAAAGAAAAGACCTTTCACCTTCACCTGTCTACCCAATGATGATTATCTGGAGTTTACTATTAAAA
>JBBRXA010000034.1:0-27539 GCA_038248855.1 Bacteroidales bacterium
GCGATGCTTAGTGCTATGTTCAGCGCCTCACGGTCAACAGGGAAGGGAGGTGTGTCATCCACCTCATATGTACATGCCGTGCGGTTATGGATACGGTACGTAATCTCTTTGCGTGTACGAAATTCCATGAGCGCTGTTCCGTCATAAACGCCCATCTCGCTCAGGGTGGGCCTCATATGACGTATTATCTCGGCATGGTACTCATCATGTTTATTGTAAATCCCTGCAGGACAGCGGCAAAAAAGCTTGCTTCTGGTCCTGAGTTGCTGATGCACCTCCAGTCCGGATTTGAATCCTATCCGCTTATAATCATTAAGTGAAGCCTCCTTGCGGGGGACATACCCAATTTCCTTAAGGGTAATTTCATAGTTCTTCCGCGGGTCAAATCCGGTCATCTCAGAGTCGCATTAAAAGTGCAAGTTAATCACAACTTGCGATAATTGTAGTCGCAGAATATAAGAAAGTTAGCCCAACTTTACCCAAATCTGAAGTTTGTTGAAACGGCCTTAAAAAATATTCTTTGCCGGCGTAATTGATTAAAAAAATTAAAAACGGAAGGAGTTTTGAGGAGTTGCATTCAGAAGATTAAAATTTGCACTGCTTAATATTATCAAGCATGTAAAATGTATATAATCAGTAAGATACTAATAAATAGATGAATTAATTGAGAGAAATATGTGAAATTTTCGGGAGGGAGCAGGAATCAGGTATCAGTCCTAATCGTACCTGATTGCTTTTACCGGGGTGATTCTTGCTATGAGCTGGGAGGGTACCAGCAGCATCAGTATAATGGCGACCATGGTACCGAGGTTAAGTAGTATTACATGTGTAAGTTCGAGGTTGACCGGAACGCTGCTGAGATAATATGAACCGGGGTCAAGTTTGATAAGTTCCGTTTTCTGCTGCAGAAGCGCCAGCCCTATGCCTATCAGGTTTCCCCACATCAGGCCTTTGCCTATCAGCCACGCGGCCTGGTAAAGAAAGATATTGCGGATTACCCTGTCACCTGCACCCATGGCTTTGAGAATGCCTATCATATTTGTTTTTTCGAGTATGAGGATCAGCAGTCCCGATATCATGTTGAATCCTGCCACAAGTATCATCAGAACAAGTATTATGATGACGTTTGTGTCCTGGAATCCCAGCCAGTCGAAAATCTGCGGATAGAGGGTGCGTATGTTGGTCACTTTCAGCTGGTCTTCCTCCTCGGCGATCCTGTAGCCGACGGCATCACGGACCACCGCGGTCATTTCGTCAAGCCTGTCGAAGTCATTGATAAG
Organism: Bacteroidales bacterium; assembly: GCA_038248855.1. Lineage (GTDB taxonomy): Bacteria > Bacteroidota > Bacteroidia > Bacteroidales > VadinHA17 > SR-FBR-E99. The sequence goes on from JBBRXA010000034.1 coordinate 1,281, forward strand.
TATCTCGAAGCCGCTTACCATGCTGTCATCCCAGCCGTTGAGCCTTCTTATCTGGCTTATGTCGCAGAAGAGGTAAGTCTTGTCGAACTCCTCGAGGCTTGTCTGGTATATGCCGGCGATTATGAATTTGCGCATCCGCGGAGGATCCTGCACGAAGAACATCGAGAAAGCGTCGCCCAGTTTCAGCCCCAGCATGTCTGACACCTTTTTCGATATCAGAACCTTGTCACTGCGGAGGGTATCTGTGACCGTGATCACTTCGCCTTCGATCAGGTTGCTTTCAAAGAAGCTCCAGTCATAGTCGCTGCCGATACCCTTCAGCACCACTCCCTGCATGTTGTCGTCAGTCTTTATGATGCCTGCCTTTGTGGCGAAGACCTGGATGTTTTTAATGCCCGGGTTGGCAGTTACTTTGGTTATGAAAGGCTGGACGGAGGTGACAGGGACCGTCTCGTACGACATATTGGCATCGAAGTTAACCACCTGGATATGAGCTCCGAATCCAGCCACCTTGTCACGTATCTGCTTTTTGAAACCTGTAAGTATCGAGACTGCCATGATCATCACGCCCAGTCCGAGGGCGATACCTGTAATAGCGATGACATTGATAGGGCGTGAGAAAGCGGCGCCGTGACGTCGCTCCTTTATCAGTCGTTTTGCTATGAAGGCGCCGATGGACAAGAATTCTTAATTCTTAATTGGTTTTTCCGGGATAAACCTTCAGCGCCTCGGCCAGAGTCTCCATGGCTTCGCGCAGGTGGTCGATCTTCAGCACGTAGGCTACACGGACCTCATTTTTACCAGCGCCGGGAGTAAAGTAGAATCCGGTGGCAGGCGCCACCATGACAGTACGGTTTTTAAAACTGAAATCCTCCAGGAGCCACTGGGCGAACCTGTCAGAGTCGTCAATCGGGAGTTTCACCACGGTATAGAAAGCGCCCTTCGGCTTGGGGCAGTAAACGCCCGGCATCCTGTTCAGCGCTTCAACCATGAAGTCGCGGCGGGCAATATATTCGTTGTAGACACCTTCAAAATATTCCTTAGGTGTCTCAAGTGCCGCCTCGGCAACTATCTGTCCCAGTTCCGGCGGGCATAAGCGCGCCTGTCCGAACTTCAGCGCCGCGGCAAGCACCTCCTTATTGTGAGTTATGAGGGCGCCAATACGCACGCCGCACATGCTGTAGCGTTTTGAAACCGAGTCGAGCATGATGACGTTATTCTCTATGCCTTCGAGGTTCATCGATGAGAAATGCTTTTCGCCGCCGTAGCAGAACTCGCGGTACACCTCATCGGAGAAGAGGAACAGGTCATGTTTCTTCACTATGTCGCGAAGCTGCAGTAGCTCGCTGTGAGAATAGAGGTAGCCCGTGGGGTTGTTGGGATTGCAGATAAGAATGCCTCTTGTTTTCGGGGTAATCTTCTTCTCTATCTCCTCGATGGAAGGAAGGGCGAAGTCATTCTCCACGTAAGACCTTACCGGCACCACTGTCACCCCGGCACTTACGGCGAAACCGTTATAGTTGGCATAGAACGGTTCGGGGGTGATGACCTCCTCGCCGGGATTGAGACAGGCCATGAAGGCGAAGAGTACAGCCTCGGATCCTCCGGTTGTCACAATTATCTCGGTATGGTCTATTTTGATATCCATCTTACCGTAGCTTTCGGCGAGCTTTCGGCGGTATGACTCATTCCCTGCCGAATGGGTATATTCAATGACTTTAAGGTCAATTTTACGGAGTGCATCGAGGGCTATTTCCGGGGTTGGTATATCCGGCTGCCCTATGTTAAGGTGGTACACTTTAACTCCTCTTCGCTTTGCTGCTTCGGCAAAAGGAACAAGTTTTCTGATAGGTGATGCGGGTATATTTTTACCCCTTGCTGAAATATCCGGCATGATATTATTATTTAGATGACCCTGTTACAGGTACTGCAAAAGTATTCAAATTCACATAACCCGAAAATGATTTTACGCATAACTCCGGCGTCCTGTTCCTAAATGGCTGTAAAATATTAATTTTGTCACCTTATTACTATAAAAATGACGGACATACCATCAAAATATGAACCAGGGGAAGCCGAGAGCAAATGGTACAGGTACTGGATGGAGAAAGGCTTTTTTCACAGCACGCCTGATGAGCGTGAGCCCTACACCATAGTCATTCCCCCGCCAAATGTCACAGGTGTGCTTCACATGGGCCATATGCTCAATAATACCACCCAGGATGTGCTCATCAGGCGTGCCCGAATGATGGGTTTCAATGCGTGCTGGGTACCCGGAACAGATCACGCAAGTATTGCCACCGAGGCGAAGGTTGTAGCGAAGCTGAAGAGTGAGGGGGTGGAGAAAAAAGATCTCAGCCGGGAAGCATTCCTGGAACACGCCTGGGAATGGACTCATAAACACGGCGGCATAATACTCGAGCAGCTCAAGCGGCTCGGGGCTTCCTGCGACTGGGACCGCACGCTCTTTACAATGGATGAGGAGCGATACAGGTCAGTCATAAAGATCTTCGTCAATCTTTATGACAAAGGTCTGATATACAGGGGAGTGAGGATGGTCAACTGGGATCCTCAGGCCGGAACTGCCGTTTCGGATGAGGAGGTTATCTATACCGAAGAAAAGTCAAAGCTCTATTATGTCAGGTATAAGGTGGTGGGTGAGGAAGGATATATAACGGTTGCCACAACCAGGCCCGAGACTATCCTGGGTGATACTGCCGTCTGTGCCCATCCGTCCGATGAGCGTTACGCCAATCTGAAAGGCAAATTTGTCACCGTGCCGATGACAGGCAGGGATGTGCCCTTCATTTTTGACGAATATGTCGATCCCGCGTTTGGAACGGGATGTCTCAAGATAACACCCGCACACGATATAAACGACTATGAGATAGGCTTGAGGCATAAGCTTGATGTCATCGATGTCTTCAATGATGACGGTACAATGAGTGAGCGTGCAGGTCTCTTCATCGGGGTAGACCGTTTCAAAGCCAAGGAGCTTGCCGAAAAGGAACTGGAGCGCACCGGGGCACTTGTTAAGGTTGAGGAATATGTCAATAAGATCGGCCGTTCAGAGCGGACCAGCTCCGTCATCGAGCCGAAGCTGTCACTGCAGTGGTTCCTCAGCATGGAGAAGATGTCAAAGCCGGCACTTGATGCTGTCATGGACGGTACCATAAAGCTGCATCCTGACAAGTTCAGGAATGTTTACCGTCACTGGATGGAGAATGTCCGCGACTGGTGCATAAGCCGTCAGCTGTGGTGGGGGCATCGCATCCCGGCATATTACTACGGCAGGGGTGAGTTTGTGGTGGCTGAATCCCTGGAAGAGGCGCTGAAAAAAGCACAGGCTGCCAGCGGCGACGGCAGTCTCACCGCGGCAGACCTCAGGCAGGAAGAGGATGTCCTTGACACCTGGTTCTCATCATGGATATGGCCCATAACATCGTTTGACGGCATAAATAACCCGGATAATGCTGACATAAAATATTATTATCCCACCAATGTTCTTATTACAGCCCCTGATATCCTCTTCTTCTGGGTTGCAAGAATGATCATTGCAGGTTATGAGTTCAGGGGTTTGAAACCCTTTAATGACGTGTATCTGACCGGGATGGTACGCGACAAGCAAAAGAGGAAGATGTCAAAGTCACTCGGCAACTCGCCTGACCCGATATCGCTTATAGAACAGTACGGTGCTGACGGTGTGAGGGTTGGAATGCTCCTTTGCGCTCCTGCCGGGAATGATCTCCTGTATGACGACAGCCTGCCGGAGCAGGGCCGCAACTTTGCCAACAAGATCTGGAATGCCTTCAGATTAATCAGGACAATGGATGTGGATGAGACAATAGGGCAGCCCGAATCTTCCGTGACCGCCATCCGCTGGATGGATGCAACATTAAACAAGACACTGGCGGAGGTGGAGGAAAACTTCTCCAGGTACCGGATATCCGATGCCCTGATGCAGGTCTACAAACTTTTCTGGGATGACTTCTCCGGCTGGTATCTTGAGATCATCAAGCCTGAATACCAAAAACCGATGGACGTAAGGACGCACAGGGCCACGCTGGACTTCTTCGGGACCCTCATGAAGGTCATTCATCCTTTTATGCCGTTCATCACAGAAGAGATATGGCAGAGACTTGACGAAAGGAGCGAGGGCAGCAGCATCATGGTTCAGCCCATGCCTGCAAGCGCGGAGTACAGTTCAAAACTGCTGGGCCGGTTCGGCCTGGCAAGAGAAATTGTCAGTGCGGTTCGTACTGTCAGGAAAGAGAAAAACATTCCGCACAGGGAGAGCCTTGTTCTTTGTACCTCTGAAGGAGCGACGGGTGATGAATTTGACAGCATGATCATTAAGATGTGCAACCTCTCGGAAATCCGCACTGTGCAGGGGCAGGTCGAAAACAGTGTTTCTTTCAGGATCGGCACATCCGAGTTCTATGTTCCTCTGGAGGGAACAATTGACAGTGAGGATGAGCTGAGAAAACTGACCGAAGAACTGAAATACACCGAGGGGTTCCTTGAAATAGTGATGACCAAACTTTCAAATGAAAGATTTGTATCAAATGCTCCCGATAAAGTGCTAAGCCTTGAAAGGAAGAAACAGGCGGATGCAGAGGCGAAGATCGCCACTCTGAAAGAGAGTATCGCTCGCCTGGGGAAAAATTAAAAGGTCAGGGTAACTGTTTGCGAATGATGAAGTTATCTCCATCCTTTTCGGAATTCCATCCGTCATTCAAAACAAGATGCCATCCGGTGCCGCTAACGTGGTTACGTTCTGTACGTACCTCCCTGGCGCTCACCCTGAGGGTCCTGAGGTCGTTGGTCAGAAGAGCGCCGCCGTCGTCAACAGTCAGTTTGCCCCAGTTGTCTGAAACCCGCAGTTTCATATACATTATTCCAAGCGTGTCTAGTGAATTGATATCCTCCGGTTCGAAGCTGAAGTTGGGACTCTCCATCTGGACAATCAGCACGGGTCTTTCGGTAAAGGTGGTGACTATTTTGTGTGTCTGTTCGGCAATCATCTTCTCCCTCTCTACCTCTTCGGCCCTTATTGCCGGGAGGTCATAATTCAGCGCCAGAGAGCCTGCAACATCACGGCACAGTTCAGGCAGGGTAACGGAATAAACTGTTGCCGTGGCCGTTCCGAGATCGAAGTCAGATGTCTTTATCTGTTTGAAATCGAAGTCCCTGGCGTTGAGCAGGTATGAATAGAGCGCCCCGTGAACGAAACCGTATCCTGAAGCATAGGATGAGTTCGAATAGATTCGTTCAAGGTAATCAAGCAGTCTGGTCTTCAGCTCATCATCACCGGCTGTACCCAGTTTCATGTAAGTGAAAGTCGTCAGGCCCTCATAGTTCTCAAATTTATTTTCATCGGTGACTGCATCGGGAAACAGTTCCCGGCGGGCGCCCCTGAAGATCAGGGCGTCACGTATTGCCTGGTGGCGCGCATCCCCGGATGATTTGATTGCATTGGTCAGGGCTTTCCATTCCAGCTTCAGGAGTAGCCTGGCATTGGCTTCATTCATGTGCCTGGTATTGAAAGTGGAGGGTTTGAGGTCATGGCGCTCCTGGAAACAGTGGAAAAGGCTGTGAATGGCTCTCATTGTTATCCGTACCTGATCCTCCTCCTCCGGCAGGGGAGCCATTGCATAACGTACTCCTCCGAATTCGATCACATTATTGGTTATGAGGCGTTCGCGGGGCAGAACCCCGGTGAAGATCCCCTCCCTGGCCTTGAGAAGATTCTCCCGGTCAGCGACATTTGTGTAGATGGTCCGGGTCTTGCCGTCGACGAACAGTACGGGTCCGTAGAGGTTTTCGCCCCACATTTTGCCGCTGTCGCTGTTACAGGCAGTTTCAATCTTCCTGAAATAATCACCGGCCTTCTGCGCTGAAAACCACACAGGTCCCTCCTCCCTGTTGCAGGCAAGAAGCAGAATCAGTGGCAGACAAAAGATCCATCTTTTCATCAGGCTGTTTTATGAACTCCAAAAATATAAAAAAATATAACGTGCAGTCCGGAATTTGCATTTGCTCAGCATTCTCAAATATGACGAAGAAGCTGTTTTTTGCTTCATTAAATTTTTACATTTGCCCATCATTAATATAATTGGATTATGAGCAACGATATACTGATGAGCCGCAATGAACTGGTTCAGTTTCTGAGAAAGCCCGCCGATGAGTTCACCTCCGAAGACCTGATAAAGTTCGTGGAAGCCAAAGGGATCAGGATGGTCAATTTCAGATACGCTGCCGATGACGGCAAACTCAAAACCCTGAACTTCGTGCCTTTCAGCCGTGAACACCTGGCATCAATTCTGACTGCGGGGGAGCGGGTTGACGGATCAAGCCTTTTTTCATTCATCGGGGCCGGCTCGAGTGATCTCTATGTCATGCCCAGGTACCGCACTGCTTTTGTGAATCCTTTTACTCAGACACCCACGCTGGAGTTACTCTGTTCATTCTACAATTCTGAGGGTAAGCCTCTTGAAAGCTCTCCGGAATACATTCTCCGCAAAGCCCTCGAAAGATTTACACAGACAACGGGATATAGCATAAGGGCACTGGGTGAGCTTGAATATTATGTCAAATCGGAGGCTGATGAGCTCTATCCCGTGGTTGACCAAAAAGGTTACCATCAGTCGAAGCCCTATGCGAAGTTCGAGGATCTGCGCGTCGAAGCTCTTGAGCTGTGCGCCAGGGCAGGCTGCCATATTAAGTACGGTCATTCCGAAGTCGGCAGTTTCAGCAAGGACGGTTATGACTACGAACAGCACGAGATCGAGTTCCTTCACGTGCCTCTTGATGAGGCCGTAGAGCAGATCATTATTGCTAAATGGATACTCCGTATGCTCGGGTACGAATACGGAGTGGAGATCAGTTTTGCTCCCAAGATCACCGTGGGCAAGGCAGGGTCAGGCATGCATATTCATATGCTACTCGAAAAGGACGGCCGGAACCTGATGATCGAGGACGGTCATATCAGTGATACTGCAAGGAAATTGATTGCCGGGCTTCTCAGCCTGAGTAAGGGACTGACAGCTTTCGGCAATACAATCCCTACTTCATATTTCCGTCTGGTGCCTCACCAGGAGGCTCCCACGAATATATGCTGGGGTGACCGTAACAGGTCTGTGCTTGTAAGGGTACCGCTGGGATGGCTGGGCGCATCGCAGATGATTCACGACGCCAATCCGGCAGAGCCTTCGGGTACTGCAGACAAGATATCGAGACAGACGGTGGAGCTGCGGTCGCCTGACGGGTCGGCTGATATCTATTTGCTTATGGCAGGCATAGTTGTGGCCATACAGCATGGTCTTGAGATGCCGGATGCTCTTGAAATTGCTGACAGGTTATATGTCAGTTACAATATTTTCAGGGAAAAGGGAAAGGCTGAAAAGAAAAAGCTGGAATCACTGCCTGCCTCCTGCTGGGACTCCGCCGAAGCTTTGCTGGAACTCAGGGAACATTTTGAGAAGGACGGGATTTTCCCTTCAGGGGTTATAGATAACGTAGCCATAAAACTGAAGGCGTTCAATGACCGGAGCCTCAGTGAAGAAATTTACGGCAACAATGAAGCTATCGCGAAGCTTGTTAAAGAGTATCTGCACTGCGGCTAGTGATTTAAAAAGAATATCTCCACTGCGGCTGGTGATTAAACTGGCTTCAGAAGCTCTAGCCAACAAAAAAGCTGATCACCTGCCCCTTCACCTGGTACGGAGGCCAGCCTATGCCTTCGTCTCCATCTCGGCCGTTGCGGCTTTGATGCTGACATTGAGCTCGAATCCTACAAGCAGAGCTATTGAATTGAGATAGAGCCAGATAAGAATCACTATCAGGGTGCCTATCGACCCGTATAATTTGTTGTACTGCCCGAAGTCATTCACATAGGCCGAGAAACCCATCGAGGTCAGGATGAACAACGCGGTTGCAACTATTGATCCGGGTGAAATGTACCTGAAGTCTTTCTTTTTGGCCGGAACGAAGTAATAAAGGGTGGAGATGGCGAAGAAAAGCATCGCGATGACGAGTATCCACTTGAAAATCATGATGACATAGAAAACCAGGTTGACCTGGAGTACTCCGATATCCACCAGCCTGGCCACCACTGAACGGCTGAGTATTATCAGGGCCCCGGAGATAGAGAACATAAGAAGTACAAGCATCAGCATGAAGACGGCTACTTTACGCTGCTGAATCCAGGTTCTGCTCTTGAATTCGTGTGCTGATACCACAAAAGCATGCATCAGAGCGTGAATACCGTTTGTGGAAAATATTATGGTGGTAAAGAACATTACAACAAGAAGTGCTCCGCTGCGGTTGGTGATGACATCGACAATGGTTGTCTCAAGAAAGGTGTATGCATTGACAGGTATTACGTTTTCGAACAGTCTTATCAGTTCTGTCTGGAAATTTGGAATAGGGATAAACGGTATGAGTGTAAAGAGGAATATAGATGCAGGAAGGAGGGCCATGAGCATGTTGAAGGCTATTGACGATGCCCTTGTGACCATCACTCCCTTTCCGAAGAGTCCTTTTGCAATAAGCTTTACCACCATATCCAGGGGTGCCCCGTCAAATCCGGGAAGAACTGCCTTTCTCAGCCCTCTGGTTTTTAAAGAGATAAATTCCTTTGCAATCATATGATAATCAGAAAGCTTTCAGGCTGAGGTCAAGACTGCTGATATGGTGTGTAAGAGCTCCTATCGAGATGAAATCGACTCCGCACAGGGCATATTCCCTGACGTTAGCCAGGGTTATTCCCCCTGACGACTCAACCTTGGTTGCCCCGTTGATCAGCATTACCCCTTCACGGGTAAGCGGCACTGAAAAGTTATCAAGCATTATTCGGTCAACACCTCCTGCAGCAAGTATCTCAGTCACCTCTGTGAGGTTTCTGGCTTCGACTTCGATCTTCAGGTTGAGGTCGTTTTTTTGAAGGTATTCCCTGGTACGGGTGATCGCCTGAGTAATTCCTCCGGCAAAATCGATATGATTGTCTTTCAGCATGATCATATCATACAAGCCCATACGGTGATTCACTCCTCCTCCCAGCCTGACGGCTTCCTTCTCCATGAATCTCATTCCGGGTGTTGTTTTCCTTGTATCGGTTATTTTTGCCCCTGTATCTGCGATTTTGCTTACATATGTGGCTGTCGAGGTGGCTATCCCGCTCATGCGCTGCATGATGTTCAGAACGAGGCGTTCAGCACGCAGCAGCGACCTCTCGTTACCTTCGGCAGTAAATGCGGTCATCCCGTAATCTGCAAGGTCACCGTCTTTCATCATTAATTTTATCCGGATTGAGGCGTCGGTCTGGCGGAAGACCTCCCGTGCAGCGGTAATTCCGGCAATAATCCCTGTGTCTTTTACAATCAGCTTCACCCGTCCTGATGCACCGGCGGGGATGGAAGCAAGTGAACTGTGATCACCAGAACCGGTGTCTTCTTCAAGTGCCCGGCGGATAAAGTCTGTCAGTTCACTGTCACTCATTGTCGGGTTCAATCCTTATCTGATGTATCAAAGGAGCGCCGTCAACCTTTTTCAGCAGGAAATAAACCCTGAAACTTCCCTTGTCGGTAACCAGTTGTGCAATTGCATACTGTGCGTCATTCTTTGCACCCTGGTGCTTTATCGTGAACTCACGGGTACGGTACCTGCTGAAGAAATCCTTAAGGATGCTCTCTGCCACACTCTTTCTGTAAAAGTCCTCCTTGTCAAGAAGGAGTATCTCTACAGTACTGTTGAGATATGCAGACAGTCCCTCGGCATTCCCTGACCTGAAGGCAATTGATATGCCGGCAGGCACCTTCTGCTCATCCTGCGCAACTGCCGTCAATGACAGTGTGAACAATACCAACGTCCAAAAAAATATCTTCTTCATTACAATTTTTATAATCAGTTCAAATCAGGACAATACAAATGTAAATAATCCTGAGCAAAAACCGAACCACTTTTAAATTAAGCGCCTGCCGCCTGCCTGAATAGGCCTTAATTGTTATATTTGTCTTACTTAAACCGATGCGGCTGAAAGATGAAGTTAGTGCTTCTTATGACCGGCAAGACCGATGACCCCTGGCTCAGGGAGGGTATAGCAGGTTATGAAAAGAGGATCGCCAGGTATACACGGTTTGAGAGTATTATACTTCAGGACGTGAAGAACACCGGCTCGATGCCGCCGGAAAAGATTAAGGAGAAGGAGGGAGAACGGATACTGGGGGCTCTGAAAGCCGATGATTACGTCATACTGCTTGATGAACGCGGCAAGACATATACCACACTTGAACTGGCTTCATTTTTAAGCAGCACGCCTGTGACAACCAAAAAGAGGATTGTTTTTGTTATTGGAGGAGCCTGGGGCTTTCATGAAGGCGTTTATGCAAGGGCTGACCACAGACTGTCACTTTCAAAACTTACCTTCTCACACCAGCTGGTACGGTTATTGTTCGCTGAACAGCTTTACAGGGTCCTGTCGGTCACTGCAGGCGATCCGTACCATCATGAATGACAGTTGAAATGGGAAACAACAGGCATATAAAACTGACAATCATTGTTTTAATTGTTGCGACAGTTTTGGGGCTGATTGCCGACCGGCTCTATTTCAGCGACCTGGAGTGGAAGTACCGGACCTCACGCCTGAACAACGAGCTTATCAGAAGGGAAAAAAAAGCTGACTTTCTGCTTAAGGAGATGGAAGCCGGTCTCGCCCCCGGCGCCGGCAGCTATTTTCAGAATCACGGGAAGTTTATCGCTGACGCTTCGGGAAATGACATAATCCTGCTGATATACACTGATTCAGTGATAACGTACTGGTCTGACAACAGTGTTATTTTTCCGGAAAAGTACCTGGGCAATTATCAGACTCACGACCCGGTTTTCATCAGTAACGGGTGGTTCATTCCGATCCACCGGAATTTTCTGAATCATGAGCTTGTCGCCCTGATCGGTGTTTACAGGGAATATCCCATCGAGAACCATCTTCTGAAGTCAGGCTTTCCGGATGCGTTCAAACTGCCGGAAAGTTCAGAAATCACATTTGATCGCGGGGCCTCACCGTTCATAGTCAACGGAATTGAGGGCGAGTTTCATTTCGGTCTGATGTTCCCTGAGACAAAACCAAACACACTGTTCATTGTATTCCCTCTGCTGTTATGGCTGACAGTACTGCTGCTGTGGATTTACCTTGTCAGGATCGTCACCTCACAGCTTCTGCTGTCAGGTAACAGACCGGCGACGCACTTTGCAGTGCCGGCCCTGCTGCTGCTCACCTATCTTGTTGTGCTCTTTTTTGGAATTCCCGGTTCTGTAGGGGCGACAGAACTTTTTTCTCCTCTGGTCTATTCCGTAGACTCTTTTTTGCCGTCACCCGGACATATCCTGCTTTTTACGGTACTGGCAGTCTACGCCCTGTTCATGGTGATCAGCAACCTTCCTGTCAGGTTAAGGAATGAGGGATCAGGACCACGTGAATTATGGATCCCGGTAATTCTGGTATCCGCAGCCTGCGGATCATTCATTGCAGTCGAGGCATTTTTCAGTGATATGGTTACTAATTCGCCGGTAAATTTTGAAGCTTATAAGATCCTGGATATAAATTTCCTGAGCCTTGCCGGGTTCCTGACCTTTGTGCTTCTTCTTTTAGCTCCCGTACTCCTGCTGGACAGAGCATTAAAAATGATGGCGGCTATACCTGTGAAAAGTAACCTGATAGTCCTCACCTCAGGCCTGGTAATCATAGCAGTGGCGTACATTGCAGGTGCCGGATGCTGTCTTGCAGGAATTTTCTGGATTGTTGCCGTAGCCACTACACTGCTTATCCGTGTCCGAAGACCCTTCTCTCTCCTGAGTCTGCTGACTGTAATTGCCGGAATCACAGGAGTTTTTGCCACTGCTGTGATTGACAGGTATTCTGATGAGAGGGAAAACAAAAAACTAAAAGTACTTGCCGTCTCCCTGGCCAACGACAATGACCCGGTTGCGGAGTCGATGCTAATCGATATCTGGCCTGTAATTGAAAAGGACAGTGTCCTCAGACAAATGATGAACAAGGAGCTTTTCTCTCCGGCAGATATAAACGGCGTTTACAGGTACCTTCAGGGTGAGTATTTTACCGGTTACTGGGCAAACTATGACCTGAACATTATCATCTGCCGTGATGACTCCCCGCTGCAGATACCCGCGCTGGATTCCTATGCCAGCAACTGCTTTTTCTATTTCAGTGAGAGGATTGTCAGGGAGGGCGATTCAATTACAGGAACCGGATTCTGGTTTATGCATAATCAGGCAGGACGCGCCTATTATTTCTCGAGGCTGTTTTATGATCATTCTGCCTTCCTAACAAACGGACTTTTTGTCGAGCTTATCAGTCACATTGAGACCTACCAGGCAGGTTATCCGGAGCTATTGCTAGACGCCACACACCAGCGTTATCCGCGGCTGAAGGATATTTCCTTTGCAAAATACACTGACAGCACACTGGTGCTGAGATCAGGAGATTTTCCGTATGATAACCGTATGCTTCCAGGAAAGTATAACGGAGATGAATACCAGTTCATCACTGACGGAAAGTATAAACACCTTTTTTACAACACAGGAGAGATGACGCTGGTCATTACTGCTGAAAAAGCCTCATTTATCGACCTGATAATAACCTTCGCATATCTGTTTATCACTGTGCTTGTGTTCTCACTGCTGATTTTGCTGCTGTTCACAAAGCGCATGGCCGATCTTCTGAAGTTCAACACTTTCAGGCGCAGGTTGCAGATCTCCTTCGCCGCCGTTCTTGCCATCGTATTTACTGTTCTGATTACGGCAGCCATCATGCTTAGTATCGGACAGTTCAAGGGGAATCACATGAGGATACTGAGGGAGAAGATTACTTCCGTTTCAATAGAACTTGAGCACAAACTTTCCGGTGAAGGAAATCTGACTCAGGAATGGCTAACCCCGGACTACTATTCCCTCAATGAGCTTCTCGTCAAGTTCTCTAACGTCTTCATGACGGATATAAATCTTTACATACCCTCGGGCACCCTTCTTGCAACATCACGACCCGAGGTCTTTTCTGAAAAATTGCTTGGCAATAAGATAGACCCGGCTGCATACAGTGCTCTGACGGCCGGAGGTAAAACTGAATTTATTAGTGAGGAGAATATCGGCGGGATGAAATATCTGTCAGCTTACATGCCGTTTTACAACATGGAAAACAAACTGATGGCATATATCAATCTGCCATATTTCAGGATGCAGAACATTCTGACAGGAGAAATATCGAATCTGCTTGTCACTCTGATTAATTTCACCCTGCTGCTTCTGATGCTGATGATGTGGCTGGCCGTGTTTCTGAGTGAGAGGATCACCTCTCCGCTGACAATGCTTCAAAGTGCAATGGCGTCAGTGGAATACGGAAAAAAGAACGAGCATATTCATTACCGCAGCAGTGACGAGGTGGGTGAACTGGTGAAGCAGTATAACAGGATGATTGACGAACTTGGAGAGAGCGCAGGAAAGCTTGCGCGAAGCGAAAGGGAGCTTGCCTGGCGCGAAATGGCCAGACAGGTAGCCCATGAGATCAAGAATCCGCTCACGCCGATGAAACTGAATGTGCAGCAGCTCCTAAAATGGTGGAAGGACAAGACTCCCGGCTTCGGGAAGAAGCTTGAGTCGTTCACCGGAAACCAGATCGAGTATATCGATAACCTCTCATCCATTGCAACGGCATTCTCTTATTTTGCCCGTCTCCCGGGTGCTGAGCCCGCGGAGGTTGATGTTGTTGCGCAGCTCCGCACCTCACTTGAGCTTTTTGGTCAGTCAGACGAAGCCTCGATAACTCTTGAGAGCGGGAGTATCAGCAAGGCAGTGATAATGGCTGACAGGGAACACCTCAACGGCATCTTTTCAAATCTTCTGAAGAACTCCATTCAGGCAATGACAGCCGGGAAGAAGGGAATAATAATGATTACCCTCTCCGCCACAGCCGACAGGGTATTGATAGAATTCCGTGACAACGGGTCAGGAATTCCGGAGGAGCTGAAAACTAAAATGTTTACCCCTAACTTCACCACCAAATCTTCCGGGATGGGTCTCGGTCTCTCCATCGTCAAACGCTATGTGGAAACCGCCGGCGGTACGATAAGTTATGAATCTGAACCCGGCAACGGCACAGCCTTCTATATTGAACTGCCACTTTTATATACTGTTGAGCGCCTGGAGAGTCAGGTTAACTAAATATTCTCATTGAAATATCAGATTTATTTACATATATTAGCAGGCAATATAGCTTTCTGATGTCCCAGCGATTGTCTGATATATTTAAAATACATCTCCTTGCTCTTTTTGCTTTCACCTTCGGGGGCGTCATTCCGGCTTTCGGCCAGGCAAAACCGCTGGTTACCGGTCAGGTAAACAGGTACGCCAAAGTTCTTACCGTAGGGGGTGATTTCGTTACAGTTCAGGATGCCTCCGATTTTTCGCCCGGTGATACTGTCATGGTCATCCAGATGACCGGGGCAGAGATAAATGCCTCGGCAACTCTTCCGGGCAACATGCAGAATTCGATAGGAAGTCCCGGCTCGTTCGAAATTGTGATAGTGCAGTCTGTAGTGGGAAATCAGATAACCTTCACACGGTCAATACTCTTTCCTTATGATCCTGAAGGGAAGGTGCAGATTATAAGACTGGGGATATACCTTGATGCAGTTGTAAATGCGCAACTGTCGTGTACTCCGTGGGACTCAACAACATCTACGGGGGGAGTCCTTGCCTTCATGGCCAACAGGCTCACGCTGAATGCTGACATCAACATCTCGGGAAAAGGCTTCAGGGGCGGCCAGGTTGCATTGGGTTCTGCCACCTGTCAGGAGATGGGTGAACCATACAGGTCATATTTCTATGATATTACGTCCACTGCAGCCGGTTATAAAGGAGAAGGCGTGGGTTTCAGAAATGAGACAGGCATTTCGATTTACCCTTCACTGGCAAGGGGTAAGGGGGTTACTCTTACCGGCGGTGGCGGCGGAAACGGTCACTTCTCAGGAGGTGGCGGCGGATCTAACTACGGTGCCGGCAGCCCCGGAGATATTGAGGCCGGCGGTTGCGGCCTTTCCTATAACGGTGGGCTGGGCGGATATTCGATAGGAGAGTCGGTGCTCAGCGGAGGCGTATTCATGGGCGGCGGCGGCGGAGCTTCTGTTTATTCCGTTACTCCCAATACAGCCGCAGGAGGACGCGGTGGCGGTATCGTGGTGATATTTGCTGGCTCGGTACAGGGTAACGGACGTGTTATCTCAGCGACCGGGATTGAACCTAATGCAAACACGCTGACAAATGCAGGAGCAGCAGGAGGAGGTGCCGGAGGATCAGTGATACTGAGCGCCGGTGTGATTCTGTCAGATTTCGCACTGCAGGCCGGCGGGGGCAAGGGTGGCAATACCGTAAACTCTCAGGGCGCTGGCGGCGGCGGCGGAGGAGGACTTATCTGGACACAGTCGGCATTTCCCGGAAGCAGAACGGTGGCGGGCGGTACAAGCGGACTGAACAACGGTACAAACGCGAACAGGAACGGATCGCCGGGCCTGTTGCTTGTAAACCCCAACCTTCCGCTTAACGGTTTCCTGTTCAACGAAATATTTTCCATACTAACATACTCCACGGTCGATTCAATCTGTGAGGGAGAACTCCCTCCGACAATCCTTGGCGCGCAGCCGGCAGGAGGCGACGGTAACTATACCTACCAGTGGCAGAAGAGTTATAATAAAATTGCCTGGACTCCTGTTCCCCTGGCCACAGGAATAAACCTTATACCCTCATCCCCGGAGTCATCTACAGTCTGGTTCCGCAGGGTTGTATATGACGGGGGAGGAATAACAGACTTCGGCAGGCCGGTACAGATCATAGTGCATCCTCTTATTACAGGAAACCTTGTGGGAAGAGATACAACCCTTTGTTACAATCAGGATCCTGAAGAGCTTTATCCGCTGAACTCAGGACCCGGAGGCGGCACGGGACTGTACTTTTACACCTGGGAGAAAAGTGACAATAACGTTCTGTGGGGACCGTCTGCAGGAACAATCAATCAACCAAAATATAACCCTTCCGCTCTCACCGTGACACAGTACTATCACCGGGTGATAAATTCAGGAGCCTGTAACGATGTCAGCTCTCCTGTAACGGTTGCAATACTTCCGGTGATAAACGGAAACACTGTCGGCGCTGACCAGACGGTCTGCCAGGGCACTGCCTTCAGCAACCTCAATCCAACCGCCACCCTCACAGGAGGGGCTTCTACATACAGCTACCTGTGGCAGAGCAGCAGTGACAACGTAAGCTGGGCCCCGGCTGCCGGGACCAATAACGGAAGTATTTATGATCCGCAGAATGATTCTCCAGCGACATACTATTTCCGTCGGACGGTCTACAGCGGTCTGAACAATACATGTCAGAGCATCTCACCTTCCCTCCATCTGGTGAGTCATCCCGCAATAACGAACAACACAGTCACAGCCCCGCAAACAATATGTGAAGGCTCTGCCCCTGTTTTGCTCAACGGTTCGGGCCCGTCAGGCGGAGCCGGTGCCGGATCTTACACTTACCAGTGGGAGAACAGTATAAACGGAGTCAGTTTTAACCTTATGACCGGGGTCACCACGGAAGACTTTGCAGGGGTTCTACTCGCAGTAAGCACCTGGTACAGGCGCATTGCACATTCTTCTGTCTGCAGCAGCGTGAGCACCGATATAAAGATTACGGTTGATCCGGCGCTTACCGGCTATCAGGTAGGACAGCCTGCTTCAGGACACGATACAATAAGCACGGGGCAGGCACCCGCATTGCTTCAGGGAACACCGGCAGGCGGGCTTGCCGTCAAAACCTTTTATTGGGAATCGTCAACAGACAACATCACCTTCAGTAACCTTTCTGTTATCACACAGGACTACCAGCCGGGGGTACTGACTGCAACAACATGGTTCAGACGGACTGTCACATCAGGAGCCTGTACTGTAAGCTCAATCTTTAAGATCACGGTGCTTCCGGCAATAGCCAATAATACAATCGCTGCTGACCAGAGGGTATGCAACACTTCAACACCGGCGCAGATTACCGGGACAGCGCCGACAGGAGGAGACAGCAGGTTCAGGTACCACTGGGAGAAGAAGGAGCCGGCAGCTACCATATGGGTCAGTGCTGACGGGACCAATAACAATGCAAATTATCAGCCTCCAGGTCTGGGAAGTACGGTACAGTTCAGACGGACCGTTTATTCAGGTGAAAATAATTGCTGCACGTCTGTTTCGACGGCAGTCACGGTGACAGTTGACATAATGCCTCTGAATGTAACGGCCGGTCCTGACCGTACTCTTTACCCGTATCAGTTTGCGGCCAATCTGGAGGGAGACTATTCCGGAACCGGAACTTGTGAATGGAGTCTGATTTCAAGTATTGACGGCGATCCCGAATTTGCCAACAATACAGATCCGGTATCGGTTGTCCGCAAGCTTGGCTTCGGTGAAAATATCTTTGAGTTCAGGGTGAAAAACAATGTCTGCGAGGCAGCTCCTGACCAGGTAATCCTGACAGTGCCTGAAGTTAAGATCCCCGAGGGAATATCGCCCAACGAGGACGGTTTAAATGATTATTTCAATGTTGAAGGACTTGAGTTTACTTACAATGAACTTGTCATTATCAATACCGGCGGAGCGGTTGTTTACAACACCAAAGATTACAGGAGCAATGATCCTGTTAACGGGTGGAGGGGTCTCGACAATTCCGGTGAACCGCTTCCGGAGGGAACCTATTATTTCCTGCTTACAATCAAAGGTGCGCTTGACATCAGCGTTCCGGAATACGTGGCGCGTATCAGCGGTTTTATAGTTATCAGAAGATAGGATGAAGCAGGGCCTGTGCATATTTATACTGTTAGTTCTGCTTTCGCAGGCAGGGCTGAATGCCCAGCAGTATCCAATTACGAGCCAGTATCTCACAAACGGACTGATAATCAATCCGGCATATACCGGCACACGCGGGGCGCTCAGCGCTAACCTCTCTTACCGGAAACAGTGGGCACGAATCAATGGAGCACCTCAGTTTCAGAACATATCGCTGCATAGCCCCATAAACCAGAAAGAAAAGGTATCACTGGGCCTGCTCGCTCAATACAACACCTTCGGAGTGACAAAAGACATGGGTATCTACGGTTTTTATGCATACAACATACCGCTGGGACGCGGAAAACTGTCAATGGGTCTCAAGGGTGGCGTGGATATTTCAAATACGAATTACAATAACCTCGAGTTAATCGATCAGAATGACCCCCTGTTCATGGGATCCTCGTCATACACGCTGCCGAATATCGGGACCGGGTTATATTACTATACTGATAGATACTTCTTAGGACTGTCGGTCCCGTCAATCCTGAGTTACAGGAGGGACGATGCAGACCAGTTCAGGGTGCATCCTGATTATAAATTCCTGAAAAGTTACTTTTCCGCAGGCGCCTTAATCACGTTTTCCGAGGGTTTCAAGGTCAAACCTTCAGTGCTTTTGAGATATTCACCGGCTGAGCCGCTTGAAATTGACCTTAATACAAACCTGATCATTGCTGACATACTTTGGATCGGAGGCTCATACAGGGTTGCAGAGAAAGCAGCGGTAGGCCTTATCGATCTGCAGGTCACCCCGCAGCTTAAGCTTGGATATTCCTATGATTACCAGGCAGGTCACCTCAACAAATACACCTCAGGGACACATGAGGTTTCCCTCAGGTATGAATTTGAATTCTCGGTTAGTGCGGCATCGCCAAGATATTTCTGACGTATGAAGAGATCACTGATATACTTTCTCATTCTTTTACTGCAGGTAATCCGGCCGAATTACCTTGATGCGCAGGCAAAGGGATCTTTTGAAGTGACACCACTTTCATCAGTGACCACTAACTCTGATGAATTCGCCCCTGTGATTGTCGAAGACGGCATCCTGTTCTGCTCGAACAGAAAGACTAATCCCTTCACTACGCACAAGAACTTCGAAGGAATACGGCTATATGATCTCTTCTTTGCTCCGTTTGATGCTGAAGGGAAACCGGGGAAGGCGGTTAAGTTTACTGTAGGGCTGGGTAAGAATACCAATATCGGGCCGGCATATCTGAGCCCAGACGGCAATACCCTATGGTTTACCCGTAACTATGTTGAAGGGGCAAAACTGAAACAGAATCAGCCGAATAATCTCGGTATTTTCACAGCGCGCAAGCAGGGTTCAGGCTGGACTGACATTACTCCCTTCAGGTATAATGACCCGTCATACAACCTTTCATATCCCTTTGTCTCATCCGACGGGAAATATCTCTTTTTTGCCTCCGACATGCCCGGAACTCTCGGCAAGTATGATATTTTCATGTGTGAGAACTCAAACGGTGAATGGAGTAAACCGGTTAACCTTGGGAACAGTGTAAATTCTAAAGATGCCGAAATACATCCCTTCCTGCACGGTTCAGGAAGGCTTTATTTTACCTCAGACCGCAGCGGAGGACAAGGTGGACTTGACATCTGGTACTCAGTATCATCTGCCGGAAGCTGGAGCAAGCCGGTTGTGCTTTCTGATCCCATCAATTCCGAAGCCGACGACTTTGCCTATTACGCTGTTTCAAACGGCCAGGAGGGATACTTTTCATCAAACAGGCGTAAATTCAGTGATGACATATTCAGATTTGCAACGACCATTATCCGGTGGTCAAACTGTGATACACTTCAGAAGAACAGCTATTGCTATGAGTTTGTAGAGGAAAAGGCAATCCTGGGAGACACTATGGGCTTGAGATTCAGATGGGAATGGAACTTCGGCGACGGAATCAGGGCTTCGGGAATCCGTACCGAACACTGTTTCCCCGGACCGGGTGTATATGATGTGAGCCTGGATATGATCAACCTGATCACCGGTGGTATTGAGAAAAGACAGGCCTCTTATGAACTTGAAATTGAAGATGTGGAACAGCCGGTGATCATCGCTCCGGAAAAGGTCACAGCCGGGGAAACTTTTTCTCTCAATGGCGGCGACACATATCTCCCCGGGATGAAGATTGCCAGATATTACTGGAATTTCGGAGATGACACCGAGTCAGTCGGAATTAATGTTTCAAAATCGTTCCCGGTACCGGGCAGATATAATATACAATTGATAGTCAGCTCAGAACCGGGTGCAGGTGGGGTAATACGTGAGGTTTGCGTATGCAGGGATATTGAAGTAGTCAGCAATGGGAATTGAAAACGCTATGAAAAGGATCAGAAAAGGATATTTAAAGCTTCTCGTCTTACTGTTGTTATCCGGAGGATCTGGAATTGTATTTTCTCAGCCGGTCCCCGGCCCTGATGAGAATATTCCGTACCTGATAACGTTCGGGAAAGACAGCAAAACATCCTGGGGGGATGATGATTTCTCGCAGACATTCTTCTTTACAGTTCCGAAAGATTTCAAGGACCCGTTTTATATTAGGATTTATGATCCGGAAACAGGAGGCAAGACTGATGAACTGAACAATTTCTGGAACACGCGCACGCTTTATTCAGTCTATGGAGGCAAGGGATGTTACACCAATCCCGATGCCAAGGGAATTACCCCGGGAGGCAACTACAAGAGCGGTATCCTACTTGCATCACGGGTTTTCGGGATGGAAAACAAACTTGATGAGCAGTGGTATACTTTTGGTCCCTTTAACCCCGCCGACGGTGAATATTACCCCAAATTTTCAAGCAATGTATTCAAGATCATTTGTGACGGGCTTGCAGGAGACGACGGCAACCTTTACAGATATTTTCTCTCGCGGAGGCCTGACACCAACATTCCCATAGAGGGGGCCAATGCCTTTACCTATGAATATACTTTCAGGATGTGGAATAACAATGACACATCATATGTTTCCCACATATACCCGTTCATAGACAGCGGGTGCATTTATATAAAACAGAAGAACTTCGACTGGGATAACGACGGTGATTTCATAGTGGTTTCAACAGAGCGTAAAGGCCAGAAGCTGCCGCTTTCAAATGAGGATAACTGGACTGATTTCAATATGCCGATACTTGATGCCGAAATTGGTAAGTCGCTTGATTTCAGGTTCTATAAAAGACGGGGAGAACTTGTGAAAAACAATAATGTCGTGATGTCTGTTGAGAACCAGTACGGTGAGAACCTCCAGTTCTTCAGTGCACCGATTGGAGGTGTGCCCGTATACAGGCCCAGGATAAAGGCTACGAAAAAATAGACATGACCAGGAGTATGAGATTCTTTTGCGCAGCAGTCTCTTTGCTTGCCCTGACACTGCTGCTTCCGACCGCTGCGTGTGCACAGACATACAGCTATAAGACTTTCGATCTGACAAATGGTCTTCCCGGAAGCTATGTCAATGCATTAGGCCAGGATAGGGAGGGATTCCTGTGGGTGGGACTCGAGACAGGTCTTTACCGGTTTGACGGATTTAATTTTTACAGTGTCTCACTTCCTGACACCCTCTCCCAGGGTTATCCAGCCTCACTGTTCTGCGATGCCGGGGGAGTAATGTGGATAGGATTTACTGACGGGTCTCTTTTCACCTGGTCGGCAGGATCCGTTGTTACCAGGCAGGGTGACACAGATGCTGACAGGATAAACAGGATCATGGCCTCTCCTGACGGAAATACCTGGATTGTTTCACAGAGCAGGGGCATCTATGTTGCCGGTGCAGGAAAGACAACCAAACTGGCCACTCCTGAGGGAATAGTAATCTTTGACATTGCATTTGTCGGGGAAGATTCACTCCTTGTAGCAACCCAGGATAACCTTCATATATGTAAAATTCAAGGTGATCAGATTGTCATAGTAAAATCATTTCCCGAACTTGAATACACCTGGATCCAGTCTATTGTAAGTTTGGCGGGGAGGAGATGGGCAGCCGGGACTGACGGGGCAGGACTTTATATTATTTCAGAGGCGGGAGGCAGTTTTACAGCCTCGCCCGTCTCAGGATATCAGCCACTTGAAGGAGTGCGTATACCTGCTGTACTTCCGATTGACGGATCAACGCTGCTGGCAGCAACCCGCGAATCAGGAGTGGCAAAAATAAGATTCAGCGATGATTTTTCATCCGTGGCGTCGTGGGATATCTATGATATCAGATCAGGGCTGCCTGACAATGACGTCAGAACAGTATTCACAGACCGTGAGGGTAATCTCTGGATCGGACTTTTCAACAGGGGCCTGGCAGCGGTGACTACAAATGCCTTTTCCTTTTATCTTCCGGGTGCCGACAGGGAGATAACCTACATAGGAGAAACACGGGGGGGCATTGTGATGGGAACAAGGTCTGGCCTGTATGACTTTAATCCGGCCACGGGAAGTTTTGGAAATTACCGTGACCTGAATAAAAAGACAGGAGGCTCCGGTATAACTTCCTGGAAAGCTGAAAGAGACGGAAATATATGGATAGGAACTGCCGGCGACGGCTTATTCCTGTTGAACAGTTCCGGTAGTATTAAGTCGTTTTACCGGGCAGGCAATCCCGGTCAGGATCATATCAACGGCATTACTTTGGACAGAAAATACATCTGGCTGGCCACGCTCAACGGGGTTGTTGTGCTGGACAGGGAAACGGGAAAGAGGGAGAGAGAATTCACCACGTGGGACAGGTTGCCGCACAATAATATTTCACAGCTGGTCTCAGTAAAGGAGGGGGTTGTCATGGTGGCAACGGAAACGGACAAGCTATGTTACCTGAATATTGCTGACGGAGTGATCACCGAAGGTCTGGTAATGGAAGGCCCAATGAGAAACAGGATCCAGAGTATTTCGACCTCTGGCGCTGACGGTTCCATAAGTATCGGTACCCTGGGGAACGGTCTTTTCAGGTTCAGGGCAGACACGCTTCTGAATGTTACCTCTGCTGACGGACTCCTGGCAAATTACTGTTACAGTGTTCTGAATGCATCGGACGGCAGGATATGGACCGGGCATGAACGGGGTTTTTCAGTGGTAAATCTCTCTGCCGGAGCGATTCGCACTTTCAGCAGGGATTTCGGGGTAACAGGCGACTGTCTTCCGAATGCACTTTTCGAGGCATCTGACGGGAGGATATATGTCGGAACCACTGAAGGAGTCGTGGTTTATGATCCGCGAATGGAAAGGAAGAATCCGCCTCCGCCGCAGGCAGGGATAATTTCAGTCATGATTGGCGGTACGGAGTATCCGTGGCGCCCTGTTTATCAGCTGCCCTACCGCACTTCATATAAGGTTCAGGTGAATTATGCAGGGTTGTCGCTCAGTGACCCTTTGAACGTCGTATACCGGACCAGACTCACCAACTATGATGAGGACTGGACTGACCCGACCTATGACAGGAGCGAAGACTACAGCCTTCGTGACGGAAATTACACTTTTACGGTTGAGGCATCGCCCGCAGACAAAAGCACTGCCGGAACAACAGCATCATTCGAAATACATATCAAGAGACCTTTCTTCAGGACCTGGTGGTTCCTTCTCGGCATGCTGGCATTAGTATCAGGAATTGTATATATAATAATCCTGTTGCGGGAGAGAATGCACAGGATACAAAGAAAAGCACTGGAAGATGAACTGGACATCCGCACAGCTGAAGTGAGGGCGCAGAAGGAAGAGCTGTTCCAGAAAAACACTGACATCACGGAAAGCATAACATACGCAAAAAGAATTCAGACAAGCGTTCTCCCTGACACATCCCGCCTGGCTACTGTTTTTGGCGACGCTTTTGTTTTCTTTCTTCCCAGGGATATTGTCAGCGGCGATTTTTACTGGTTTGACTGGATAGACAAGGACAAATTCATCCTTGTATGTGCTGACTCCACAGGTCACGGTGTGCCCGGCGCTTTTATGTCAATGATCGGTACGGCCCTGCTCCAGGATATTATTACCCGCAAGAAAATTGTCAAACCGTCACAAATCCTTGTGGAACTTGACAGGCAGATATTTTCAACCCTCAACCAGAACCAGGAGGTTGAAGCGGCAAATGACGGTATGGACATAGTTGTCTGCGAGTTTAACGTGAAAACCAGGCACCTCGTTTTTGCATCTGCAATGAGACCGGTTATTCTCATTATTGACGGAGAACAGCAATATGTAAGGGGAAACCGTTCTGCCGTAGGCGGCGAATCAGCTTCGGAGAAGTTTTTCAATGATCAGGAATACTACCTGCGGGAGGGCGACTTGATTTACCTTTTCTCTGACGGCTATCCTGATCAGTTTGGCGGGCGCGGAAGCAAGAAGATGAAGATCAGCAGGCTCAAGGCCCTGATTGAGGACATAAAACATCTTCCAATGCCGGAACAGTACATCAGGGTTAAAGATTACTTCTTTGAATGGAAGGGAGAGAACGAACAGATAGATGATGTCCTGATAATGGGCATCAAGCTTTGATCACTCCGGAGAGCAGGTTCCCGTTTCCCCCAGAATGACAACACAGGTCGAAGCAGTGTTGCTGTCATGCCCTGAACGGTCCCTGATCCAGAAATCGTAATAGAGGGTATCCGTGTCATTATAAAAGAAATAAAACAGGGTTACATCAATGGTGCCTCTCATGATTTTATTCTGTCCGGGGGTCTCCATGTAGGGGATCCGGTATTCCGAAGGATAAAGGGGGTCACCAACAGCTACCGGCACAAATTCACCATCGGTCTGGCGGAAAAGTTGCAGGAAGAGATTACTGGCAGCAGTCGATCCTGTTGAGTCAGGATCAGTCAGCCCGATGTCTCCGTCGCCGTCTTCGAAATAAAATGTTAGTTTCCCTGCCCTGGAGGGATTGCCCAGAATATCGATGGTGTCAAACACAGAGAAGCTTCTGAACTCTACTGTGGGCTCAGGAGGCAGCTTTTCGATCTTCCGGCATGAAAAGAGCGAAAAGACAAGAACTGCAATCAGTATGGAAAAATATCTGTTCATTCCTGTGTCTACCCGTTTTGCATCAAAAATCAAACCAAAAGTATCTATTTTTTTCGGAAGAATATCTTAACAGGAGCGCCTGAGAAATCAAAACTCTCCCTGAGCCTGTTCTCTACAAACCTTTTATAGGGATCCTTAATGTACTGGGGCAGGTTGCAGAAAAAGGCGAATGTGGGATATGCAGACGGCAGCTGGGTGACATACTTTATCTTTATCTGTTTACCCTTCAGTGAAGGGGGAGGTGTATCCTCAATGAACTTGAGCATTACATCATTCAGTTTCGATGTGGTGATCTTCCTTCTCCTGTTTTCATATACCGTGGTTATCAGCTCCAGCACCTTGTGTATCCTCTGTTTGTTTGTAACTGAGATGAAGAGTACGGGGTAGTCTCTGAATGGGGCAGTGCGGTTTCTGACGGCATCCTCGAAGGTAGAAGTGCTTTTATTGTCTTTTTCAACCAGGTCCCACTTGTTTACAAGTACTGCCACACCTTTGTTGTTTTTCTGTATTATGCTCAGGATATTGAGGTCCTGTGCCTCAATACCTCTGGTGGCATCAATCATGAGAAGGCAGAGGTCAGACTCTTCTATTGACCTGACTGCCCTGAGCATGGAGTAAAACTCTATGTCTTCATCCACTTTGGCTTTTTTCCTCAATCCGGCCGTGTCAATAAGATAAAATGTCGAATTGAATTTATTGTATTTGCTGTATATCGAATCTCTGGTGGTACCGGCAACAGGGGTCACAATATTTCTCTCTTCCCCGAGAAGGGCGTTAGCAAGTGACGATTTTCCAACATTCGGGCGCCCGACGATGGCCACCCTTGGGATATCAGGCTCAGGCTCATCAATTGTTTCCGGCAGATGTTTCACAACTTCGTCAAGCAGATCGCCCGTACCGCTGCCGTTGACCGAGCTGATAGCAAAGTAATCGCCCAGCCCCAGGCTGTAGAACTCGGGAGCGTCAAGTAGCCGCTGGTTGTTGTCAACCTTGTTGACTACGATAATGACTTTCTTACCGGATCTCCTCAGCAGGTCGGCTACCTCCCTGTCAAGGTCGTGGATTCCGTCTTCTACATTGACCATGAACAGGATCAGATCAGACTCACTTATCGCCAGTTTTACCTGCCGGTTTATCTCGTCTTCGAACATATCTTCCGAAGCCTCCACGTACCCGCCCGTATCAACAACCGAGAAGTCAACACCGTTCCATACGGACCTTCCGTAATGCCTGTCGCGGGTTACCCCGCTTATCTCGTTCACTATAGCGTCACGACTCTCAGTAAGCCTGTTGAAAAGGGTGGATTTGCCCACGTTGGGACGA
>JBBRXA010000035.1:0-27485 GCA_038248855.1 Bacteroidales bacterium
GCAGGCTCGTGTTAAACATAGCCTTGTAGTACAGTTTGTACACCTGAAACTGAGCCTTTTGGTCTCCGGCTCTGCAGCCGTCTATCAGGTCCTGGTGTATGTTCCTGAATGCTGCTTCAACATTTTCCATCTTCGTTGCAAGATCTGTTTGCTGTATGTATGACGCTGCACCCACGTAATTGAACTATTCATAGCAATGACGTGGGCAGTTTGCCAATGCTGCATCCAAGATAAAAAAAAGCTGCTTTAGAGCGAAAAAAATTTATCAGCCCTGCGTAACGGTACCTGTTACATAATCAAGTTCCGATCCGAAAAGGCTGTGAGGAATCGAATAAATGAGCAGAAGAATGACTGCTGCCGCGATTGTATAGGCGGGACGGTCCTTTTTGCGGTTCATAACCACGGCAAAGATCCACGCGATAACAGCGATCAGTGTCTTGTTGTCTGTCAGGTCCCATCCGAAGGGAATACCGGTCCACAGATCGCCGAATGCATATTTCTGGACCAGCGGACCGAGGATCATGCCGCCCGCGATGAGCATCCACAGGGCCCACTGTCCGTAAATTTTCTGTCTGGGACTTTTAAATGCCGCTGTGAGTCCTGCAAGATTTGAAAGGAGCATTGCAAAAAACATGATGAGTATGTGAGGTATCATGATACCAGCCGGCACATTGCCCTTGAACCTTATCACAATGGGCTTTTCATCTGCAATGGCAATCTCCCGGCCTGAAGATGTGCCAAGCTTAATATAATATTCCAGCTTTCCGGCGGCAGGCTGAGAAGGGAGCTCTCCCACGAGATTACCCTCTTCACGTACCATGTCCGAAACAGTCCAGTCTTCATTTACACGGAATTTCTTGTAATGGATTGTTCCGGTAATCCCGTCAGCCACTTCGAGCTTGATCTTGCAGGGGTGAGTGTTTGTCTGGCTCCTTTTAAGATGGAGCCTGTATTCCATGCCGTCTACTGTGGTGGTTATTTTTTGCGGGTATGTGGGACCAGTCATTCTCTGATACATTGCCGCCGAGACAGTAATCACAACCGCTATAAGCCAGAAGAGAAAGTTTTTCATAATCAGTGATTTTAAAGATTTATAACTGGATCAGCAATACTTCTCGTTTGTCATTGCGTATCACGTCAACGGTGATCATCTGTCCCGCCCTGAGCTGACTGAGCCTGAACATGTAATCCTGTATGTTGCTGACAGGCTTGTTGTCTATGGCGATAATGATATCACCCTTCAGCATGCCACCCTGGGCTGCCGGTTTGCCGGGAGTGACGAAGTCGGCCCGGAGTCCCTCTTTCACATTCCCTGCAAAATCAGGCATTATTCCCAGCGTTATACCGCGTCGGCGGTTCATACCCTGAGCCGGGGCCATAGGACCCGCCTCACGGAATGATAGCCTTGTGCTGTCATTTGCTGCAGCCGATATGACTTCGGTAAACAGATCGCCGATCCTGACCATACCGGCATAATTGAGTTTGTCAGAGGTGTCGTCGGGAGTATGATAGTCGAGATGTGCACCTGTTGTAATAAACAGTACAGGTATCTCCTTACCGTAAAACGATGAATGGTCTGAAGGACCGTAGCCTTCCTCAGTAAAGCTCAGGCTGAGAAGGGTGGTATCAACCCGTGCAAAAACTGAATCACGGAGTCCTGCGGCGGTACCCACGCCACCCACCTGAACGCCGTTACCTTCCTTCATCCGGCCTACCATGTCCAGGTTTACCATCAGGTTAACGGTTTTCGGGTCTATGCCCATGTTATCAACGAAGTGCTTTGAACCGAGCAATCCCATTTCCTCGCCTGTAAACGCCACAAAAATTATGCTCCTCTGATGTCCCTGTTTTTCGGCTGCCAGCTTTTCTGCTATCTCAATCATCAGGGCTACACCAGAGGCATTGTCATCGGCACCGTGATGAACTCCCACGGTGTCCTGCGCCCTGCTTGAACTTCCCGGACCTCCCATGCCAAGATGGTCGAAATGTGCTCCTACAATGACGTATTCATTTTTTATTCCGGTTCCGGGCAGTACCATGGCCACGTTGGCCGTCGATACATTCCTTGCAATGACTTCAGCTACTGCATCAACTGTTGTACCGGTGCCGAAGCTCAGAGTTACAAGGTCACTTTTTATCAGGGATTCGAGCTCCTTAATTGTCTTTCCTGATGAATGAAGTATGGAATCGGCCACCGCTCTTTTTATATGGAGTACCGGGATGCCCGATGTGCTCTCACCCTTCGCAGGCTTGTCGAGGTTGTCGGCGCTGTCCCACGATTCGCCGGCTACAATCAGTACTCCTGAGGCACCCATGTCCTTTGCAGTCAGTACCTTCATCCTGTCAGAACTGAAAGACTGGTAATCCGAAGCTTTGGGATTAGATTCAGGATAGCCCCGCAAAACAAGCGCCCATTTACCTGTAAGGTCAAGACCGGCATAATCATTCCAGTTCATGGAGTCATTATCGATCCTGAATCCGTATCCGGCAAATACCACTTCAGACTTCAGCGAACTGTTGGAAGTGAGCGCCAGCGGAGTAAAATCGACACTGTTTTCAAATTTTCTGCCGTTTAGGTTCAGGCTGTTGGCCGGTCCGGCCTCAGCCGAAAACGGCACTTCGAAACGCTGAAGACCGTCACCGGTAAAGGGTTCAAGTCCAGCTTTCTGCAGCTCCTTCCTGATATAACTCTCAGCAAGGGAATCACCTTCAGACCCCGTTTCCCTTCCTGCCAGCCTGTCTGATGCAAGATAAGAGGTCAGAACTACAAGTTCATCGTGCGTGATTTCAGAATGCCTGCGTGCCCCTGCGCAGGAGGTCAGCACAAAAAGAACGGCAGTAACAATTATTATAGAGTATCTCATTTTATCATTTTTATTGAGGCCACAAAAATAGAAATCTTTTATTTACCCTTCATCATCATATATATAACACAAAGCTGCCAGTGGCAGCTTTTTGTATTTACGATTTACGATTTGCGATTTAACCGGGAGCGCCCGGTTGCTATTCAAACTTACGTATAGCCTTTATTATCCGTGAAATGGCGTCACGCAGCTGCTCCTCGGTAATCACAAGGGGAGGAGCGAACCTGATGATGTGCCCGTGAGTAGGCTTGGCAAGAACTCCCTGTTCCATCATTTCCAGGCAGACATCCCACGCTTCTTTACCATTTTTCGGCCTGATGACTATAGCGTTCAGCAGTCCCTTGCCACGAACCAGCTCTATCATATCAGATTTTACAGCTCTCATCTCATCACGGAAGATTCTGCCCAGGGTCTCAGCTCTTTCTGCAAGGTTTTCTTCCCTGACAACCTCGAGGGCTGCCATTGCAACTTTACCGGCAAGCGGATTGCCACCGAAAGTGGAGCCGTGTTCCCCCGGCTTGATTGTCATCATAATGTCATCATCTGCCAGCACTGCCGAAATAGGCATTGCTCCTCCTGAAAGTGCTTTGCCAAGTATAAGAATGTCAGGGCGCACTCCTTCATGGTCGCATGCCAGAAGCTTCCCTGTGCGGGCTATTCCTGTCTGTACCTCATCAGCAATGAAAAGCACGTTGTGCTTCCTGCACAGAGCGTAAGATTTGCTGAGGTACCCCTCATCCGGGACGAATACCCCGGCTTCACCCTGTATGGGCTCAACCAGGAATCCTGCAACATCCGGATCTTCAAGAGCTTTTTCAAGGGCCGGGATATCATTGTAGGGTATGGTGATGAATCCAGGCGTAAACGGACCATAATCCTTCCGTGCATCCGGATCGGTCGACATTGATACTATTGTGATTGTGCGACCGTGAAAGTTACCCTCACAGACTATTATTTTAGCCTGATTCTCCTTTATGCCTTTCCTTAAATATGCCCATTTGCGGCACAGTTTTAGGGCAGTCTCGTCACCTTCGGCCCCGGTATTCATTGGGAGAACCTTGTCATAACCGAAAAACTTCGTGACGTATTCCTCATATTCGCCCAGCACCGAGCTGAAAAATGCCCTCGAAGTCAGTGTCAGCACCTGGGCCTGATCAACCATGGCTTTGGTAATTTTAGGATGGCAATGCCCCTGATTTACTGCTGAATAGGCTGACAGAAAATCATAGTACCTCTTGCCTTCCACATCCCACACAAAAGGACCCAGGCCACGCTCGAGCACCACTGGCAGCGGATGGTAATTGTGGGCTCCGTATTTCTCTTCTCTCTCTATGTAATCATGAGGTTTCATAATAAAGTAATTTATGGTTTAAAATGTATAGCGCAATTAAAAAAAGTTTTTCCACAAAGAAAAGGGCGATTGTCATTATTCACCGTCGTAAAGGTCAGGTCTCTTCTGCCTTGTCCGCTCGAGCGACTTTTCGAAACGCCACTTTTCAATTTCAGGAGTGTTGCCTCCGGTAAGAATCTCCGGAACTGTCCACCCGTTGAACTCCGCAGGCCTCGTATAAACAGGCGGTGCAAGCAGGTTGTCCTGAAATGAATCCGAAAGTGCTGACTCGGCGTCTGAAATAGCACCTGGCAGCAGCCTCACAATGGCATCGGTTATGACCGCTGCAGGCAGTTCACCTCCCGTAAGCACATAATCGCCGACAGAGATCTCCCTGGTGATAAGATGATCCCTTATGCGCTGATCAATGCCCTTGTAATGACCTGCCAGGATGATGATATTCCCTTTCATCGAAAGTTCATTGGCCATCTGCTGATTAAACTGCTGACCGTCAGGGGAGGTATAGATAACTTCATCATAATCTCTCTCTGACAGGAGGTGTGTGATGCAGTTGTAGACGGGTTCGATCATCATCACCATTCCCGCACCTCCCCCAAAGGCATAATCGTCTACGTTCCTGTGCCTGTCTGCAGAGAAATCGCGGAGGTTAATTATGTTAACCTCCACAATACCCCTGGCCCTGGCTCTCTTAATGATCGACTCATTAAACGGGCTCTGCAGCAGTTCAGGCAGTACTGTGATGATGTCTATCCGCATAAAGCTTTGGTTTTGTAAAACTACTATAGTTTTTTTGTATCTTTGAGATAATTCAGCGAAATAAATCCAACTAAAAAGTTTAGTAATCATGGGAAAATTTGTTATTTCAAAGAGAAAGAACGGCGAGTTCCAGTTCAATCTTCTTGCAGGAAACGGTCAGGTTATCCCAAAAGGCCAGATAATAGGTGTAAGCGAAATGTATGAGTCTCAGACAAGTTGCACCAACAGGGTCGAATCAGTTAAGAAGAATGCTCCCGGAGCAACAATCGAAGACAAGACGAAGTAACCATCCGTCACTAATGAAGCAAAGCCCTGCCCGTAAGAGCGGGGCTTTACTCTGATATTACCCCGGCTTATTATCCCCCTTATGAATTGCAGACCAGGGTGCGGTGCGTGCTGCATTGCACCGTCGATATCATCACCGATTCCCGGTATGCCGGACGGCAAACCGGCAGGGGTGAGGTGCATTCACCTGCTCAACGATTACAGGTGTGCCCTGTGGGGCAAACCCGAACGCCCGGAAGTTTGCGGCATCTTCAGGGCAGAAGAGGAGTTTTGCGGCAGAGACCGTAATGAGGCAATACAGATACTCACCTCCCTGATGTGATTATTTTTCCCTTTCGAATACCACTTTGCCGTCTACAATTGTACAGTCGGCTTTTACGTTCATAATTCTGTTTTCCGGCACAGTAAGCAGGTCATCAGACACTATTACCATATCGGCAAGATACCCGGTCCTGATCATTCCTTTTCGCTCTTCCATGAACTGGGAATAGGCTGCCCCGAGTGTATAGTACTCGATGGCTTTCTCCATACTCAGCTTCTCTTCCGGAAACCACCCTTCACCTTCCTCTCCCTTGCGGTCCTTTCGCGTAACTGCAGCGTACAGTCCTTCCATGGGATTGAGAGGCTCAACCGAGTAGTCTGTACCGAAAGCGAGCTGTGCGCCGCTGTCGGCAAGGCTTTTCCAGGCATATGCCCAGCGGCTGCGTGCGGTCCCGATGCGTTTCTCGGCAAACCGCTTGTCAGTGATGCAATGAGTGGGCTGCATCGAAGCAATCACACCCAGTTCACTGAAGCGCGGAACATCTGATTCGATAAGAATCTGTGCATGTTCAGACCGGTGACGGCTGTCACGCTCACCGTTCACCTCGCGGGCTTTCCCGTATGCATTGAGTATCCAGTTGTTTGCTTTTGACCCGATGGCATGTATGCCAATCTGGAATCCCAGCGCATCAGCTGCAAGCACACGCTTCTCAAGCTCCTCATATGACATCTGTGCAAGACCGGCCTTGTCAGGTTCGTCATCGAAGGGCCCGAACATCATTGCGGTGGCAGAACCCAGTGTGCCGTCCATAAAATCCTTTAGGTAACCAAACCTGATCCAGTTGCCCTCCGAAGGATACTTATCCCTGAGCTTCTGATACTCTGCCAGTCCCGTGGCGTCTGCAGTAAGCACACCGCCGATGTCAATACGGCAGGTAAGCAGGCTGTCAGCCATGATCCTGTCATACATCGCGAAGTTGGCAGGACCGGGGATCTGGATGCTGGTTATGCCGTATTCCGCTGCCTGCCTGATTGCAAGAAGGTAACCCCTCAGCTCGCGCTCCTTTTCTTCTGCGGGACTCCTGTTAACTTTATAATCTCCCGTTTTTATAAGGCTCATGGCACTCTCCTTTAATATGCCGGTTGGCTCTCCCGTTACCGGATCCTTCATAATCTCGCCGCCGAAGGGATCAGGGGTGTCGCGGGTTATGCCTGACAGTCTGAGGACGTAACTGTTAACCAGAGCGCTGTGTCCGTCAGTGCGGTTCAAAACAACGGGATTGTCAGGAGAAACTGTATCAATAAGCTCTTTTGACGGCCATTCCCCTGTAGAAAACATTTCATGCTCCCAATGACCTCCGTATACAGCCTGTCTCTTTGCGGACCGGGCAACCTGAATCCTCACCTTTTCAGTGATCACAGACGGATCTGTGGTATACCTGAGCTCGATATAGTCAGGATCAACAGGACCGAAATGCGCATGGGCATCATTGAATCCCGGAATGACAAGCTTTCCTCCGGCGTCTATGACCCTCGTCGCTTCCCGGTCAACATACTTCTCAATCTCTGCACTGCTTCCCACGGCAACAATTTTGTTGCCGTTCACGGCAACTGCTTCGGCATAGGGCGCATTTGCACCAACTGTATAGATTTTTGCATTGGTAATTACCAGGTCCGCTTTTTCAATTTGCGTGCATCCACCTGTCACAATCATTGTGATTGTCATCAGACTCAGAATTTTTCTTTTCATGTTAATGATTTAATAAAACAGGTGCAATTTAAAAAAAATGACATTACTTTAGTTCCCGGTAAACCTTGAAAACAACTCCAACTTGTGACATTATGAAAAACAAAGACATTCGTCCGGGATATCTCTTCACGAAGAGTTACTCCAACTATGTGTTCATTCTGCTTTTCCTGCTGTATCTTTTTGATTATGCTGACAGAATGGTCGTCAACTCGATGTTCTCGTACATCCAGAACGACCTCGGGATAAACAATTTTCAGTCGGGATGGCTTGTTTCGATAATATATCTTACAATAGGGCTGCTTACATTCCCTGTATCGATTGTCATTGACCGGTGGAGCCGGACAAAAACTGTCGGTATCATGGCGATTGTCTGGAGTCTTGCTACACTGCTGTGCGCCTTTACCGGCAATTATGTACAGCTTTTCATGGCCCGTATCCTGATTGGATTTGGTGAAGCCGGTTATGCACCCGGAGGCAGTGCCCTTATTTCAGGCATGTACCCCATGGAGAAGCGTTCGAAAATGATGGGACTCTGGAATGCTTCGATACCTCTTGGCTCCGCCATAGGTGTCACAATGGGAGGCATCATAGCCAGCACCTGGGGCTGGAAGCATGCTTTCGGGATTGTTGCCATTCCCGGGCTTATTATTGCAATACTGTTCCTGTTCGTCAAGGATTACAAGACCGTTGATCTTTCCAGAGTTGACAAGGCCAACAACAGGATTAAAATGGAAAGGAAGGACATAATCAGGGAATTCCTTAAGAAGCCATCAGTGATTTTCACTTATTTTGGAATGACTGCCATAGTCTTTGTAACAACGGCAATGATTGTATGGCTTCCGAAATTCTTTGAATCCACTGCCGGCATGGATCCCAAGAAAGCGGGTACACTTGCGGGTGCTGTTATGATGCTCGCGTTGATAGGCGCTCCAATGGGAGGATATATCACTGACAGGTGGAGGAAGAAAGAACCGAGGGCAAGAATGCTGTTTCCGGCTATCACAACATTTATTTCAGCTGTGCTGCTTTTCCTGGCCTTTTTCCTTTTCAGCGGAACATTACAGATCATAACGCTGTTCACTTTCGGGATATTTATAATGCTGTTCATTTCTGGCGCTGCTGCCGTGACCCAGGATGTTATACACCCCGGACTCAGGGCTACCTCATATGCCATTGCTGTAATGGTTCAGAATCTTATCGGATCATTTACTGCTCCTATTGTACTGGGGAGAATTTCTGACCTGACAAACATAACGACAGCAATGAGGATACTTCCCGCCTCTCTTCTGATTGGGGCTTTGCTGTTCCTTATCGGGTCAAAATATTATGTAAATGATATCGGAAAGGTTTCAGCAGTCAAACTCGAAGTTGAATAGGTGAGGATCGCATTGCTCGGATACGGTCGGATGGGCCAGGAAGTGGAACTGAATTCTTCTGTGCGGGGCCATACTGTGGTGCTGACCATTGACAGGGAAAATAGCGGCAGTCTCACTGCAGATGCGGTGAAGGATGTCGATGTAGCTATCGAGTTTACCAGCCCTGAAGCAGCAGCCGAAACAGTAATGAAGGCTCTTTCACTGGGATTGCCCGTTGTTTCCGGCTCGACCGGCTGGCTTGACAGGTATGACGAAGTAAGGAATTATTGCCTTCGGAACAACGGTACTTTTCTTCATTCCTCAAATTTCAGCATAGGGGTCAATATCCTCTTCAGGCTCAACTCTGAACTGGCCCGCATTATGAATACCCTGGGAGATTACAAGGTGACAATCGAAGAGATTCACCATATCCGTAAACTGGATTCACCAAGCGGAACAGCCGTGACTCTTGCAGAGGAGATAGCCAGGCAGCACGCCGATTATGACGGATGGAAAAAAGCTGAGCAGATAGCTGATCCAAAGCGTGTTCCGGTAATATCACTGAGAGAAGGAGGTACCCCCGGGACACACTCAGTAACCTGGGAGTCGGATATTGACAGGATAACACTCCGCCACGAGGCTCTTAACCGGAGAGGCTTTGCCATTGGCGCACTTCTAGCAGCTGAGTATATTGCAAAGAGGAAAGGTGTTTTTAGCATGTCCGATGTTCTGAGTCTCTAATAATAGCTAAATTTGCACCTTAAATAAATTTCAGATGAACAATTTACTTGGAAACAAATTTGTCAGATTCGGAATAGCCGGAATAATCTATCTTCTGGTGGTCATCTGGATAGGCAACTTCTGGCTCCTCCTCGGGCTGGCCGTCATTTATGATATTTATGTGACCAAAATGGTTAACTGGTCGTTCTGGAAGAAACGCACCGGAAAGAACAGTGCCGTTATAGAATGGCTCGATGCTCTCATATTTGCAGTCGTTGCGGTTACCCTCATCAATATATTTCTCTTTCAGAACTACCGAATCCCGACACCATCAATGGAAAAGTCTCTGCTGGTGGGCGATCATCTGTTTGTAAGTAAGGTGGCTTTCGGACCACGGATGCCCAACACACCCCTCGCTTTCCCTTTCACACAACATACTCTTCCTCTTACAAACGGCAAAGGGAAGTCGTGGTCTGACCTTGTACACTGGAAGTACAACAGGCTTGCCGGGTTCAGACACATAAGAAACAATGACGTTGTGGTTTTTAATTTTCCCGCGGGTGACACCGTGGTATTGGAACAACAGGCAACAAGCTATTACGAGATACTCAGGCAGGGTGCTGAAACACTGGCGGTTGATGACATGCGGTCAGGTCGGCCTATGGGCAGCCAGGCTGAATACAACGCCATGGCCCGCAAAGAGATATGGGACAATTATACAGTTATTTACCGTCCCGTAGACAGACGCGATAACTACGTAAAACGGTGTGTCGGCATAGCGGGAGATGTTATAACCATCAAGTCAGGTATTCTGTATGTGAATGATAAGCTTGTGCCCGACAACGGAACACAGCAGACATCATATTACGTGCGTACAAACGGTACACGAATTAACCCCAGGGCTTTTGAGCGTATGAACGTGTCAAAATCAGACCAGTCGTTAATGATTTCAGGCACAGTCTATCTTCTTCCGCTGACAACTGAGAATGCGAAACTGATCTCAGGTTTTGCAAATGTTACCGGAGTCGACAAGGAGCTGAAAAGGGAAGGAGAATATGCCGCCTACATATTTCCCCATAACCCGGACATAAGATGGAATGAAGATATTTTCGGGCCTCTGACAGTGCCTTCTAAAGGAACGACTGTCACCCTTGATATTAGGAATATCGGTCTCTACTCCCAGATCATTGATATTTACGAGGAGAATGAACTGGCGGTAAAGGACAACGTAATTTACATAAACGGCAAACCTGCTGACAGCTATACCTTTAAAATGGATTATTACTGGATGATGGGTGACAACAGGCACGACTCTGCTGACTCACGCTTCTGGGGATTTGTACCGGAGGATCACGTGGTAGGCAAACCGGTATTCGTGTGGCTGTCGATCGATAAAGAATCATCAGGACTGAAGAAGATAAGGTTCAACAGGTTCCTGAAAATTGTGCGGTAAATCACAATCGCAGATCGCAAGCGCACATCGCACAAAAAAAAGCTGCCCACGGCAGCTTTCTTTATATCATTGTGACTGTGTCTGGTCTTTTACATTATCCACTATCGCCTTGAAGGCTTCGGGGTGATTCATTGCGAGGTCAGCCAGTGTCTTGCGGTTCAGGGTGATACCCTGCTTGTCAAGTTTGCCGATGAACTCTGAATAGCTCATTCCGTAAAGGCGTACACCTGCATTGATCCTCTGGATCCAGAGTGCCCTGAACTGTCCTTTTTTGTCTTTGCGGTCACGGTAGGCGTAACCGAGGCCTTTTTCAAGAGTATTCTTGGCAACAGTGTAAACATTGTTACGGCTGCCGAAGTAACCCTTGGTCTGGTCAAGGATCTTTTTTCTCCTCGCCCTTGATGCTACTGCGTTTGTTGATCTTGGCATTGTTTTGTTTTTTTTTGGATGTAAGCGCCGTTACGGTCTTTTCTGCTTCACATCCCGGTTAATAATTGATTAATTATCACACTGTCAGGTGATGAAAATTACTTCATCCCGAGAAGAAGCTTGATGTTCTTCTGGTCAGCCTTCGATACCAGTCCGTCATAGGTAAGATTCCTCTTACGCTTTGTCGATTTCTTGGTAAGAATGTGACTCTTGAAGGCATGCTTCCGCTTGATTTTACCTGAACCGGTCAAAGAAAACCTCTTCTTTGCACCCGGATTTGTCTTCATTTTTGGCATTTCTGATATAGATATATATGTATATAAAAGTGTTTATTTCTTTTTCTTTGGTGAGAGGATGATGATCATCCTTTTTCCTTCGAGCCTCGGCATCTGGTCCACTTTCCCGTATTCATCGAGGTCGCCCACAAACCTGGCAAGCAGCTTCTCTCCCTGGTCCTTGAAGAGTATCGATCTTCCCTTGAAGAAAACATAAGCCCTTACTTTCGCTCCTTCTTCAAGGAAACTGATTGCATGCTTTAACTTGAAATTGTAATCGTGATCATCAGTGTTCGGACCGAAACGGATCTCTTTTACAACTGTTTTAGCGGCATTGGCCTTTACCTCCTTCTGCTTCTTTTTCTGCTGGTACAGAAACTTCTGGTAATCAACTATCTTACAAACAGGTGGCTCAGCATTTGGAGATATCTCAACAAGGTCAAGTTCCATTTCGTCAGCGAGTCTGAGTGCGTCCTGGATACTCAGTACCTGAGGCTCCATGCTTTCACCCACTACCCTTACCGTTCTGGCGGTGATCCTGTTGTTAATCTTGTGTTCCGGTTCCGGTTTTCTTCCTGGCCTAGGCCTGGAAAAGATTGGTCCTGCTATGGTATTGTCCTCCAGTTAAGTTAATAATATGTTAATTATCAGTTTATTAAACCTTTATTTCGGCAGCAACTTCACCTTTTACAAGAGCGATAAAATCCTCTGGTTTCATTGCCCCTTTATCTCCTTCACCCTGCCTGCGAACAGCAACTGTACCGCTTTCGACCTCTTTTTCACCTATCACAAGAAGGTAGGGTATCCTCTTTAACTCATTATCCCTTATCTTTTTACCTATCTTTTCGTTCCTGTCGTCAATCAGGGTGCGAATATCGGAATTATTAAGGAATTTAAAAACAGTTTTTGCATAATCATTGAATTTTTCACTGATGGGAAGAATCACCACCTGATCAGGCGTGAGCCAGATCGGGAATTTTCCCGAGGTATTCTCAATGAGTACGGCTACAAATCGTTCCATCGAACCGAAGATGGCACGGTGTATCATCACCGGCTGATGTTTCTGGTTATCGTTGCCCATGTAGGTAAGCTCAAACCTCTCCGGAAGGTTGTAATCGACCTGTATGGTTCCCAGCTGCCATTTGCGGCCTATTGCGTCTCTTACCATAAAATCCAGCTTGGGCCCGTAGAATGCCGCTTCTCCCATAGCTATCGTAGTCACAAGTTTCTTTTCTCCTGCAGCTTCTATGATAGCCTTCTCGGCCTTTTCCCAGTTCTCATCGGAGCCAATATACTTCTGCTTGTTTTCCGGGTCGCGAAGAGATATCTGTGCTGTAGATTCGCTGAATCCGCCAACTTTAAAGATGTACTGGACCAGGTCGATAATGCTTTTGAACTCCTCCTTGAGCTGATCCGGACGGCAGAAATGGTGTGCATCATCCTGGGTGAAGCTGCGCACCCTGGTCAGGCCGTGAAGTTCCCCGCTCTGCTCGTACCTGTAAACGGTTCCGAACTCCGCCATGCGCAGCGGCAGATCCTTGTAAGAATGGGGTGTGGCATTGTAAATCTCGCAGTGATGCGGGCAGTTCATGGGCTTAAGCATGAAGACCTCGCCCTCCTGCGGCGTGGTGATGGGCCTGAACGAGTCAGCCCCGTATTTTTCATAATGGCCTGAGGTCTTGTAAAGGT
Organism: Bacteroidales bacterium; assembly: GCA_038248855.1. Classification (GTDB taxonomy): domain Bacteria; phylum Bacteroidota; class Bacteroidia; order Bacteroidales; family VadinHA17; genus SR-FBR-E99. The sequence continues at coordinate 13,189 of JBBRXA010000035.1, forward strand.
CGACATTGCCGATATGGGGTGTTGAAACCATGACATACCCTCTCTCTTTCAGCACTTTGGTCATGAAATCGATAAGCCTCTGCTTCAGATCGGCACCCTTGGGCAGCCAGAGAGGCAGCCCCATTCCCACCTTTGGCGAAAATGCAAACAACTCAAGTTCTTTTCCGATGCGCCTGTGGTCACGCTTGCGGGCCTCCTCGAGGAGAGTAATATATTCTTCCAGCTGCTTTTGCTTCGGGAAGGTAATACCGTAAATACGGGTAAGCATCCTTCTCTTTTCATCACCTCTCCAGTATGCTCCGGCAAGGCTCAGCACCCTTATGGCTTTTATAGGTGATGTATCCGGCAGGTGAGGACCGCGGCACAGATCAGTGAAATTGCCCTGCCTGTAAAGCGTTATTGTCCCGTCCTCCAGCTCTGAAATAAGTTCGGTCTTGTACTCATCTCCTTTGGCTCCGAAGATTTCCATCGCCTCTTTCTTGCTTACCTCGGACCGGATTATTTTACTGTTTTGTGCAGCCAGCTCCTTCATTTTAGCCTCGATAAGGGGCAGATCCGAATCGGTGATGACCTTGCCCTCACCGGGATCTACATCGTAGTAGAAGCCGTTCTCAATTGCAGGTCCTATGCCGAATTTCATCCCGGGGTAGAGAGCTTCGAGAGCTTCGGCCATCAGATGTGCCGATGAATGCCAGAAGGCATGCTTCGCTTCCGGATCATCCCACTTGTGAAGCCTCAGGGTAGCATCCGACTCCACCGGGCGCGAGAGGTCACGAACTTCACCGTTGACGGTGGCTGCATAAACCTCAGCCGCCAGCCTGGGACTTATAGACATCGCTATATCATAGCTGCTTACCCCTTTTTCATATTCTCTTACCGACCCGTCCGGAAAAGTGATCCTGATCATTGCTGAAAATTAAATTAGTTCGCAAAGATAACGTTTTTTTTGATTGATAAGTTCAATGTTTCAGCGTCGCTTTTGCCTTCATAAACCCGCCCCGAAATATGTGGCACAGATTTTGGATTTACTCCTGCGTCACTAATACTTAAAGTCATGAAAAGACTGATCTTCTTAACCGCAATCGCAGCACTGATATTCACTTCCTGTGAAATGCAGCCTGACGCAAACTTCTATACCGACAAGGTAGTAGCCGAAGTAGGTGAAGACATCTACTTCACAAACGCTTCCAGCAATGCTGCTGATTTTGAATGGGACTTTGGCGACGGAACGGTTTCCGATGCCTTTAATGTGGTACACTCTTATTCAGCAACAGGGATTTTCACAGTAGTCCTCAGTGTCTGGTCCAAGAACGGTAATCTTGACGAATCATACCAGGAAATAGAAATCCTTTCGCCCACAATGCTTGAGGTGGAAGTACTGGAGTACTGGGATCAGTATCCTGTCCGGAATGCCAGCGTGATTCTTTACCCCACGCTTAACGACTGGGATAACGAAACCAACGCTCTTATTGAGGGCTTCACGAATGCTTCGGGCAAGGTCATATTCACCAACCTGGCGCCAAGGGTCTATTACGTGGATGTATGGCATGCAGACCATAACAACTATACCATGCGGGATGAAGACGTGGGCTTCATTATGACAGACAGGCTAAACGCCCGTGAACTTAACCAGTTCACAGCCTGGGTCGACTATACCGGTGCAAAGGGAGCTTCTGTAACCCGCGACAGAAAGATGCTGGTGGTCTCGAAAGGCAGAACAGTAAATGCGACGGTGAAGAAATAGTAAATTACCTCCAAAAACATCTCAGCCGGTGTAAGGGTGAAATAAATTTCGTTAAGTTTGTGTGTTAACAAACCTAATCGAAAGAATCAAATGGACACAAGATTCGCGCTGGAAGGAATAGACTACCTGATAATGGTAGTCTATTTTATTTTTGTGCTGGGCATAGGTTGGGCCCTGAAGAAATACATGAAGAATGCGAGTGCATTCCTCGAAGCCGGTCGTTCCATACCAGCCTGGGTAGCAGGGCTGGCATTCATCTCTACCAACCTCGGGGCACTCGAGGTCATGGGGATGACAGGCTCAGGACTGAAATACGGTATGCTGACCACTCACTTTTACTGGATAGGAGCAATCCCCGCAATGCTTTTCCTGGCCCTGTTCATGATGCGTTTCTATTACGGATCCAAGGCCAGATCAGTTCCTGAATACCTGAAACTCCGCTTTGACGAAAAGACACGGGGCCTGAATGCCATTCTGTTCGCAGTTATGACAATACTGGCTTCCGGCATATCGATGTACGCCCTGGCACTGCTCCTTGAAAACGTGCTCGGATGGAACTTCAACGTATCAATCCTGGCTTCGGCTGCCATCGTCCTTGCATACACCTACCTGGGAGGCCTCTCGTCGGCGATATACAATGAGGTACTCCAGTTCTTCATTATTGTCATCGGGCTGCTGCCTATGACTATTCTTGTGATGAAGGATGTCGGAGGGTGGGGCGGACTGCAAGGCAGTCTGGCTCCTATAGTGGAGGCCAAAGGCTTTGCTGCCGATACCTGGACCACAACCTGGAAATATACCGGCTCGGGGGGGACCAACCCTCTGGGTGTTGCCTGGTACGGTATCGCAGCCGGTCTTGGATTTGTACTCTCATTCGGTTACTGGTGCACGAACTTCCTGATCGTACAGAGAGCCATGGCTGCCGAATCGAATATTGCAGCGCGCAAGACTCCTCTTATCGGCGCAATCCCCAAGATGTTCATTCCGTTTCTTATCATCGTCCCGGGTATTGCTGCACTGGTACTTCTGAATGACCCGGCAAAGGGGTTTGTCCTGCCGGTGAATGCAACCGGTCAGCCGGTCTATGACTACACCATAATAATGCTCCTCAAGCAGTACCTGCCTGCCGGTGTGCTGGGCCTGGGCATAACAGCCCTGCTGGCCTCATTCATGTCCGGGATGGCTGGAAACGTGTCTGCCTTCAATACAGTCTGGACATATGACATCTACCAGAGCTACATCAGGCCTCTGACGGGAAACCATGAGCTTGACGACAAACATTACCTGAAAGTTGGTAAGATAGCCACTGTATTTGGTGTGGTTGTAAGCATCGGTGCGGCATACATCGCAAGTAAGTTCGGCAACATCATGGACTTCCTGCAGACAATCTTTTCAATGATCAATGCGCCACTGTTTGCGGTTATATTCCTGGGGATGTTCTGGAAGAGATCCACGGGTCACGCGGCATTTACCGGACTGCTTGCAGGTTTCGCCGTGGCTCTTGTACATCACGGTCTCACTCAGCCCATTGGGTCAGATACCCTGGTTAAGGGAGGCTGGCTGGGTGTGATACACGAGTATCCTGTGGAAATGGCACAGAACTTCTGGACTGCCATCTATGCATTTGTAACAGCCTTTTCGCTGACAGTGATCATTTCCCTGCTGACCAGACGCGTCAAGAGCGATGCTGAACTGGATGGCCTCGTCTACTCAATGACTGCTCCGTTAAATGACAGTGATGTGGTATGGTATCAGAGGCCATGGTTCCTGGCACTCATAGTGGCGGTGATCTGTATAATTCTGACAATTTTGTTCTGGTAACCTTAAAGCGTACTATCATGATAGATATAAGATTTCCGATCGGACTGATGTTTTCGGTATTCGGGATAATAATAACAGTTTACGGACTGGCCACAATGGGCAACGATGCAATGTACCTCAGGTCACTGAACATAAATGTCAACCTGATTTCAGGCATTTGCATGCTGATATTCGGTCTGATAATGCTGTTCTTTTCCACTCCTTTCAAAAACTGGAAAAAGAACCGAAAAGCTTAACGCATTCCAGTAAAAAGAAGGCTGCCCGCGGGCAGCCTTCTTTTTATATTTTATCAGAAAACACTGATCCGGGTAGCGCCCTCAGGTTATATCTCGAAGCCATCGATTCGCCGTAGGCTCCTGCTGATCTTATTGCAATAAGGTCGCCGCGGGATGTCTCCGGTAACTCCACAAACTTCCCGAAAGTGTCTGTGGTCTCGCAAATCGGCCCGGCTACGGTATACTTCTTCACCCCCAGCCCGGAAGTGAGATTTTCTATCCTGTGATATGCATGGTAAAGAGCCGGCCTCATAAGGTCAGTCATACCGGCATCAAGGATTACGAATGTTTCCGCGGCTCCCTCTTTAACGTAGAGGACCCTGGATATCAGTGATCCGCAAGGTGCCGCAAGTGACCGTCCGAGCTCGAATGAAAGTGTGCTGCGGATCCTTTTGTCAAGGTGCTCTTTGAAGATACCGAAATATTCACTGAAAGGAGCGAGGCGGTCCGGGTCATCATAGCTTATGCCAAGTCCGCCGCCGAGATTAATGTTCCCGGGCTCGAGACCCCTGTCACAGAACCATTCATAGATCTGATTTACCCTCGTGCAGAGGTTACGGAATGGTTCCATGTCGGTCACCTGGGAGCCGATATGGAAGTGAATTCCCATGAAATCAATATTCTTCAGTTGCTCAATCAGCGTTGCCACTTCATCCAGTTCCTGGATCCTGATGCCGAACTTGTTCTCATCGGTGCCCGTGGTTATGTTGCGGATGGTATGTGCCTCAATATTCGGGTTAATCCGTAGGGCCACGGGAGCCCTCAGGCCCATTCTTCCTGCGATTTCATCGATTACCCTTAGTTCGGGTATTGATTCGCAGTTAAAACATTTTATGCCTGCACTGAGTGCCGTTTCAATCTCTTTATCGCTCTTTCCAACCCCGGCAAAAACCACATCCCCGGCACTGAATCCGCAATTTATGGCATGCTCAATCTCATTCCCGCTTACGCAGTCGGCACCAAATCCTGCGCCAGATATGGTCTTCATTATCACAGGATTGAAATTGGCCTTGACGGCATAGTGCACACTGAATCCATTTTCCTCAGCCCCGGCTTTTGCCAGCCTGAGAGTCTCGTTCAGAACAGCCATGTCATAATAGTAAAACGGTGTCGGCAGGCTGATAAGTTTGTCTGTGGTCTTCTTGTCAAACATTATTTTGTGGGAAATAGTTTATTACTGAGCGCTTTAAGGGCTTCGATCTTATTTTCTGTGTCTATCAGTATGGAGACGCTGTTGTCACTGCCTCCGTAAGATATCATTTTTACAGGGATGGTGTCGAGGGCTTCAAATATTTCCGGCGCTGACCCGACTCTTCCGGTGCGGAAGTCGCCTACAACACAGATAATAGTCTGTTCCTGTTCCACCTCCACGGTACCGAGTTTTTCAAGGGCCCTTATGATATCGCTGAGGTACGCGGGCTCATCGATTGTAAGTGATACTGCCACCTCCGAGGTGGTTATCATGTCAATGGGGGTCTTGTATGACTCGAATACATCAAAGATCCTGCCCATAAAACCGTATGCCTGCAGCATCCTGTCAGATCTGATACGGACCACTATGATGCCGTCCTTTGCGGCCACAGCCTTGTAATCCTCAGGTTTTGACTCAGCCGTTATAAGTGTTCCCTCATCAGAAGGATCCATTGTGTTCTTGAGCCTGACAGGTATCTTTTTGAGCCTCGCGGGATTGATGCTTGAGGGATGCAGGATCTTTGCACCGAAATATGCCAGTTCTGCCGCTTCATCGAAGGAAAGCTCCCTGATGACGGTTGTGTTTGCAACGTACCTTGGGTCGTTGTTGTGAAACCCGCTGATGTCTGTCCATATCTGAACCTCATCTGCACCCACGGCTGCACCTATGATGGTTGCGCTGTAGTCACTGCCTCCCCTGCGGAGATTGTCGGTCTCCCCGAACACGTTGCGGCATATGAAACCCTGAGTGATCAGAATCTTTTCATCCTTTACTGCCGCCAGCTCGCGCTTCAGGTTCTCCCTGATATAAAAGTAGTCAGGCTCCCCGTCCTTGTCGATACGCATGAAATTGAGCGCGGGAAGAAGTACGGATTCAATTCCTGTCTCTGAAAGAAAAAAGTGTAAAAGGGTAGTAGAGATAAGCTCACCGCGGGCGAGGATCCTCTTTTCATTGTGCCTGCTGTACTCCCTGGAGAAGAGGCCGGTTATGTAATCGAAGTGCCCGTCAATAAGATCACCGGCCTTTTCAGTCCAGGTTACCGACGCAAAAAGCTCTCCTGTGACCGAATGATAATGTTCATGCAATGCCTCACACTTCTTCCGGGCTTCATTTATCTTTCCGGCTGAGAAAAGTTCAGACATCTCAACCAGAGCGTTTGTTGTCCCTGCCATGGCTGACAGAACAACTATCTTCTGTGTGTCATCGTTAATGAGGGGCACCAGAGCCCTGAAACGCTCTGCCGACCCCACCGAGGTTCCTCCGAATTTGTAAACTTTCATCACTTTAAATCAAAAAAGACCAGCTTTTGTCGCGGGTCTCCATTATCATCTTAATTTTTATTCAAACATCATGACAATGATAACCCGTTACCTTTCAGGGTTCTCCATCTTTTTGTATATCTTTAGATTATACATTATAAGATTTGCGGTGTCAAATATAGATAAAAGTGAAACTGTTGATAACGTTCCGGTATATTTTTTGTACACAAATTGTCATATAGATAAAAAGGAGGCATATATGAAGAACCTGGGATTCTTTTTAATTCTTTTGCTGGTCATCCCTGCCTGTGCAATATTCAACAGGGAAGAAAGGAAGAGGGTGGAGGTTATACATAACTCAGATGTAACAGACAGCACCGAATACGAACTGGTTGTATTTGACCAGGGATTTGAAACATGGTTGCTGATGCAGCCGTCACAGCAACATTCTCCCGAATACTTCAAGGCCAAAAACCGGATATATGTGAGTGAGTGGAATTACCGCTACATGAACCAGTCACGTTACGGAGGCCAGTACGGGAGCTATATTGATTACGACTACTTCACAGACTATGGACCGGAGTTTGAGCGCCGCCTCTATTATTATTTCAAATACTTTGAAGAGAGCAACCGTGTCAGACTTGAACCGGGCGGGAGACATCCTTAAATAATTTTAACACTTTTCGCAAATCCGGATTTTTGATTAAAAAAATATTTACTTTTGCACCCACGTTTTAAGACAAAGGACAAAAAGCCCAGATGGCGAAAGTGGTAGACGCGCTAGTTTCAGGGACTAGTGTCAGTAATGATGTGCAGGTTCGAGTCCTGTTCTGGGCACCATAAAAAAACTGCCCCGGATGAATGTCCGGGGCAGTTTCCTTTTTCAGATGCCTCGTTTTCAGATTATGTGTCTTTAATTCAACTCAACGCACCTCACCGCAATCCTGTTAACACGGTAACCTGCCTTCTCTTTCCTTCCTGCCATCTCTTTCCTTCCTTCCTTCCTTCCTTCCTTCCTACCGGCCGGTTCTGCTCCCTGTTCTATCTTGACAGTAACTTAAGCTGAATTCTATATCCTTTAAAGTCACCGGTAAATCTTATAATTGGGGTACCTTCCTTTTTGTAAAGCTCCTTGACCACTCCGTTTATACGGGCTGAGATAATTATTCCATTCATATCCCAGTTATCACCGTCTAATCCTCCGCTAAAAGCTGTTTCTATAAGGAAGTCATTAAGCAAATCAAATGTGGCATAATCAGGCAGCGGACGGGTAATCGTCTGCATTGAGCCGTTAATCCAGCGTTTTCCGTTATTTACATTAGCGAACCTGATGTCTGAAAGCTGATGGGTAGACGGATTCATAACCTTCATTAAAGAAAAGCTGACATTATCCCTTCCGCCTCGCAGATCATCATTACCTGTTATGAAGGTTACTATTATCTCGTTGGGATTATCCTGAATATCCGGTGGAGTTTTCGGACTGTACTTTGTATCAACAAAATATGTACGCCATCTGGGATTACCGTTTGCTGAAGTATATGAGAAATATCCCTGGGAAAAGTTTGGCTTCAGTTTCATGGTTAGCCCCGGATAATTGGGATCACATACATAGATTGTCAGATCATCAGCATTATACCCCAGATCACCTTTATACCTTCCAAGCTCGTACCCGATTGCCAATACCTGATGATCACCTTTGCAGCCATCACCGCAGGAGGAAAGCCCGAGAACAACCGGTTCTCCTCTGTCAATATATGACATCAGCCTGCCCAACTGCCCGGAACCGCTCTGAAGTCCCCAGTTAAAGAATTCCCTGTTTCTGGCACTGAAGAGGTTGGTAGCACCAAATTCTGCCCATCTGTCAACATTCGCAACTATTGAGTTTACCTGCCTGTCATAAAGATAGCTCTGCAAAGGCATTCCTTCGGCAGGCATATAATTCTGCTGGGGAATTTTTTTCCCGGTCTTGTAGTAGTCAAGAACCGCATAACTCATTCCTCCGCATAAACCTCCTGTGAACCAGTCTATTCCGCTGATGAAGATATTCTTGAACTGGTTGATGAATTTAAACCCGTGAACCCCGGGGTTGAACTTCGTCATGACTGCAGGTACGGAGGGGGTTGGGGTTGTGGTAGTGGTTGTGGTAGTGGTTGTGGTAGTGGCCGCAGTGTACATGAAATCCTTTACTTTCTGATTTCCGGTAAACCTGAACAATGGATTTCCGCTCACATCAACCATCTTTGTTGGCACGTTGAGGGCAATGCCATAAACAGTAAGGCGGTTCAGGTTCCAGTTGTCACCGCCCATGCCACCGCCCAGCGTTGCCTCAAGCCGAAAACCTGCTATATCAGCCACCTTGCCTGACGAAAGTATCTGGGTACTTTTGTAGGTTGTATTGTCAGCAAGACGTGAACTGAGATTCAGGTTGTTAAACCTTACCTGTGCACCTGATTTCATAAGCACTATCAGGTTTACGTTATCATTTCCTCCTCTCAGATCATCGCTTCCGGTATTAATCTCGATTGCCAGAATAACCTGGGCATCAGCAATGAAATAGCTGGTCAGAAGAATTGTGCATAACAGAATTAATTTTCTCATGTTTTTCAGTGTTTAATTTAAATTTTATAAAATTCATTTAGCACTTAAGAGATTTTTTAATTGATTATCATTGAGTTGTGACCTGATTGTCAGAGCTTTATTAAGCTTACTGTCTGCCAGTGCAGAGATTATTCTCCCCGGTCTATTTGTTTTTAAATTGCACATTTGTTGAAACCATTGAATTTGGTCATACGAATTTATGAGGTATTACAAACCTGATTTTACCCCCAAAAAGGGGTATCTGATTCCGGCGGCACAAAATATATTTGTACTTATAAACTGTTGTTGAATCTCCGGAAGTTTTACTCATCTTTAGAATATATTAGGTAAACTTATGATAACAAATCTGAAACCTTCTCAAAAGCTACTGATCGTTACACTTCTGTTATGCCTGTTTTTTTACTGCCGGGCTGGCGCTCAGGATCTGGATTCGCTGGAGAATGTACTTGCGAACGCCAGTCTTAATCCTGCAGAAAAAATAAAAATATGCGATGACCTTAGCTGGGGATACCTTAACTCAGATTTTACCAAATCACAGAAATATGCACGGGAAGGCATAATCATTGCTGAAAAAGAGAAGGACCTGATAATGACAGGCACCCTGTACCGTAATCTGGGGGTGGCCTATTATATGGCAAGCAAACTTGATACAGCCCATCTCTTTTTTGACAAGGCAATTGAGTATGCCGTTAAAACCGGTGATGAGAATCTGGAAGCACTGGTCAATTTCGCCAGGGCAAATCTTTACAATCTCAATGGAGAGTATCAGAAAGCCCTCGAGCTATACCTGAAATCTCTTCCGGTCTTTGAGAAGACAGGGAACAAACCGCGGGTACGCAGGGTCCTGGGAAATGTCGGGGTACTGTATGCCAGTCTTCAGAATTTTGATGAGGCGGAAAAGTACTATTTCCAGGCGGAAAAACTGAGTATTGAACTTGATGATCAATGGGGTCTCGCCCAAGCGTATAACGGGTTAGGGATTATATACTGCAGCAAAAAGGAATACGAAAAGGCACTTGACTATACTCTGAAGTCCGAAAAAATCGGAAAGGCATGCGGAGATTTGCAGACGGAAGCATTGGCCGCACAGACAATTTCAGAGGTGTACTATGCACATTTCAATGATTTTGACAAAGCAGAGGAATATGCAAAAAAAGGACTTGTGCTTGCTGAGGAGCTGGGTTACCCGGGAAACATTGCATCACTGCAGAATAACTTGTCCAACATCTATTTTCATCAGGGCCGGTATGACGACAGTAAAGAATATGCATTAAAGGCAATTGCGACCGATACCACTGACCTGAACATATATAGTAACATGGCTGCAAATGTTGTCAGGGCAGGGATAGAGACAGGTGATACCACAAACGCACTTAAATACTTTGACATCTATCGCAGGGCGATTGACTACAGGGCCAACAGGGAGTACCAGAATGCCTTGATGGAAATGCAGACGAGGTATGAAACCGAAAAGAAAGAGCTCAAACTGACCTCACTGGAGAAGCAGAAGAAACTGGGTATAGCCATCACGATTCTTGGTGCCCTGATTTCCATTCTTGTCATAGCCTCCTTGTTTTTCCGGCACAAGGCCATCAGTCATAAAAAAGACCTGGCTGAACAACAAGTTGTCCAGCTTGAACAGGAGAAGCAGCTCATTGCAACACAGGCCGTACTTAAGGGTGAAACAACGGAGCGGGCCAGGATAGCCCGTGACCTGCATGACGGTCTTGGCGGAATGCTTTCAGTAGTAAAATTAAAATTGATTGACATGAAAGGGAATCTTGTTTTGCCCGAATCGGATGTGCCATTGTTTCAGAATGCACTTAGCCTGCTTGATAATTCAATCACCGAGTTAAGACGCGTGGCACGCAACCTTATGCCCGAATCCCTGATGCGTTACGGACTTAAGGCCGCGCTTACAGATTTCTGCGGTAACATTGAGCATCTAAGACTTCATTTCTATGGTGAAGAACTCCGCTATGATGAAAAAATTGAGATAACATTGTTCAGGATTGTCCAGGAACTGATCAATAACGCCATAAAACATGCCGGAGCAAGCCAGATAAATGTCCAGGTTATTTTTGAACCAAACCGCATCAGCATGGTGGTTCAGGATAACGGAACAGGCTTTGATGTGAATGCAACCGACACCTCAAAAACAACCGGTCTGAACAGCATCCGGTCCAGGGTTGAATCGCTCAATGGTCAGCTTGATCTGCTTTCATCTCCCGGCAACGGAACAGAAGTACATGTTGATTTCATAATTTAACAAACCGTGGAAATGATAAAAGTGGCCATTGTCGATGACCATCCCTTGCTGATCGAAGGGTTGAAGAAACTCATTGAAGGATCGGGGGAGGCAGTTATCACCGGCACCGCAGTGAACGGAAAAGAGTGCATGCGGATGCTCGCAGCCGAAAAGCCGGATATCCTCCTTCTTGATATAAACCTGCCCGATACCAGCGGTATTGAGTTATGCAGGGATATACATGTGAAATGGCCGGAAATAAACATCATAGCCCTGACAAGCTACAGTGAGTATACAAGTGTACGCAAGATGCTTGATAATGGCGCCAGGGGTTATCTCCTGAAAAATGCCATGCCCGAGGAGATCATCGGGGGTATCAGGTCTGTATCAAGGGGGGAAATCTTTCTTTGCCATGAAATTGACCTGTTTCTGAAGAGGCAATCTGACCGCCATATTTTTCTCACCCCTCGTGAGACTGACCTGTTGCGCCTTATTGTTGACGGATTTACCAACCAGGAAATTGCCGGCAAGCTATTCCTCGGCGTTGAAACAGTAAACAGTTACCGGAAAAACCTGCTCTTTAAACTTAACGCCCGGAATACCGCTGTTCTTGTTAAGATTGCACTGAAGGAGAAGCTCATTTAATAAGGTTTTATTTTACGGGCAGGTACTCTGTTTTAAAAAAATTTATATATTTGTCACCGCAAAAACACCCTGCCCAGGTGGTGAAATTGGTAGACACGCCAGCTTGAGGGGCTGGTGCCGGTTACGGTGTGCAAGTTCGAGTCTTGTTCTGGGCACCAAGGAGTTAAACACTGTTCAGCTCCTTTTTTATTTATGTATTTGCACCGTATTTACATACATGCTCACTCTATATGAAGCTTAAGAAAAGGCAGCCCCAGGTGAAAGTCAATACCTGCAATAAATGCTCCTAGCGGAGCGTCTACTGTCTAAGGGGCTGCAGTATTTCGAAGATATGTCAGGCACTGGGCCTACTTATCCCTGGTATAATAATTACGTCAGCAATATATTTGGTATTCTTCAGGTCATTAATGAAAGATTCTGGATCTGTAAGTTTATGTGCTTCATCATAGATAATAACATATATATCATTACACACACAACAGCTGTGGCCGTTCTGATACCTCGTCAGCTCTGCTGCGAGGTAGTTCATTTTGCATTTCCAGTTACTCGGATTTATCAGTCTTCATAAAGATTATCAGCTAAGAAAACATCAGTCATATGATTAATAAACACTTAATGAAGCAGACCTTGTAGCAGGCACACATGGAAGAAGTGTTTTTGTACTTGATATTGAAAATATTGTGAAATAACTGATTTGGAAAAAGCATAAAAACAAAAGCTTGAGAAATCGCCTGTTAACGCCATTAGTTAAGGGAGCACCTCCGATAAGAATCTTATGGCGGGGTTTTAACCTATCGGCAGCTTTTTACGAAAAATCACAGTAAGATTGCAATAAAATGGTAAGTATTTTTTGTCTTGTACTTGGCTCGCCTGATTAATATTTCTCTTTGCGTGATTCACATAATAGTATACTTTTTTTATAAAAAAGTTGTGGAATATTCTAAAAATGAGGTGTACTTTTATTTTTGGCTAAGTAGTGGGATAATAGTGTTAAAACATATTTAAAATGAGGGTTTCTTGCTATGGAGATCGTAAAAGAACAAAGTTTATTATGACAAAAAATATATGCATAGTTTTTCTGGTCTTCATGCTTCTTTTTGAATTTCCTATTGGAGCGAAGGCTCAGGGGCATAAGAATGATTTTGATCCTTCGTATACCCTCTGGTATAAGAATCCGGCTAAAAAATGGGAAGAGGCATTGCCCGTAGGTAACGGCAGGCTGGGAGCTATGGTGTTCGGAGGGTTTGCCGAGGAAAGGATTCAAATCAATGAGGAAACCTACTGGTCGGGCGGACCCTACAACACAACGGTAAAAGGAGGATATAAGGCACTCCCTGAAATACAAAAAGCCTTGTTTGAAGGAAATCCAATTGCCGCCCATAAACTTTTTGGAAGGCATTTGATGGGTTATCCTGTTGAGCAGCAAAAGTATCAGTCCACAGGTGATATCATGCTTTTTTTTGACGGACAAAAGGAAGTTAAGGACTACACCCGGTGGCTCGACCTTAAAACCGGCATTACTCATGTTCAATACAAAGTAGATGATGTAAAATATAGCAGGGAGGCATTTGTCTCTGCTCCAGATCAGGTTATTGTCGTTCACCTGAGCAGCGATAAACCAGGGAGAATTAATTTCAGGACTCAGCTTCGGGGTGTCAGAAACGAGGCCCATTCAAATTATGCGACCGATTATTTCCGGATGGACCCGGTAGAGGAGGACGGATTGATGGTTAACGGGAAGTCTGCTGATTATATGGGTATTGAAGGTAAACTGAGATACCGCGTCCAGCTTCGAGCTGTGACAGAGGGTGGTTCTTTGAAAACCGATGACATTGACCTCATCATCTCGGGTGCCGATGCAGCAACATTATACATTGCTGCCGCAACGAATTTCGTTAATTACAAAGATGTGAGTGCCGATCAGGTTAAGAGGGCAGAGGAGTACCTGGGCCGTATAAAAGGCAGAAGCTACGATGAATTGAGGAGTGAAGCTGTAAAGGATTATCAGAAGCTCTTTGACCGGGTGGAACTTGACCTTCCCAAAACGGATAACTCATATCTTCCTACTGATGAGCGGATGGCAGGATTTGAAAATTCTTCGGATCCGAATCTGGCTTCACTTGCATATAACTTTGGCAGATATGTTCTCATCTCCTCTTCCCGCCCGGGGACCCAGGCCGCAAACCTGCAGGGGATATGGAATACATATATGAATCCTGCCTGGGATTCAAAATATACGACCAACATCAACCTGGAGATGAATTACTGGCCGGTAGAATCGGGGAACCTCCCGGAATGTGCGGAACCACTCACCGTTCTGGTAAAAGAACTGACCGATCAGGGAGCTCAGGTGGCCCGCGAACACTACGGGGCAAGAGGATGGGTTTTTCATCAGAATACCGACTTATGGCGTGTTGCCGCCCCAATGGATGGGCCAACATGGGGCACTTTCACCGTTGGCGGAGCCTGGCTTGTGAATCAGCTTTATGACCATTTTTTGTACACCCGGGATGAA
>JBBRXA010000036.1:0-27282 GCA_038248855.1 Bacteroidales bacterium
ACTTCTTTCCGGAGATCCGGATAAGAATCACAAAAACTTGTGTAAATATGCACTGAAAAGAGGTTATGGGTGTTATACAATTGGTGTTAAGAATTATATTATTCCCACATTTAGCCGGCTTCAGACTCAATAATGTGTGAATGTTGTAAATTCTTTTGCCTGATCTATAATATTTATCGCCTCCATAATTTGTAAACTTTAGCCCTAATACAGACTCTATGAAGGTAAGACCTTCAATTATCAAAGATTCATTGCATAGCCTGAAGTCCCGTTTATGGGAAAACGACCCTACGCAGAAATTTGCAAACGGAGAGCCGCCCCTGCAGTCGGAATTATTCAGCACGGAGCAGATGGAACAGTACGGCAGGACTTTGGCGGGGATGCATATCCTTGGCCCTGAGGTTGAGCCTGGCCAGCCGCTTCTTTCCCGTCTTGATGAGAATGAAGAAATACTTCTTGATGTACATGATCTTGTATCTGAGGCGGTAAGGGATAACAGGCAGATTACTCCGGCCGGAGAATGGATTCTGGATAATTTTTATCTGATTGAAGAGCAGATCCGTATCGGAAGAAGACATCTGCCAAAGGGGTACAGCAAGGAATTGCCAAGGTTGCTTAACGGACCGTCTGCCGGACTGCCACGCGTTTACGACATGGCTAAAGAAGTTATATCCCATGGAGAGGGACATATCAGTACCAGGAGCCTGCGTCGTTTTGTCACTTCATACCAGACCATCACACCTTTAAAACTGGGTGAACTATGGGCTATTCCAATAATGCTGAGATTGGCCCTTATTGAAAATCTTCGTCGCGTTGCGGTCAGGGTGGCCGCCGGAAGAATCGACAGAGATATGGCGGATCTGTGGGCTGACAAGATGATGGCGATGGCGGATAAAGACCCCAAGAGCCTCGTTCTGGTCATAGCTGATATGGCAAGGTCTGAACCTCCGATGTCCACCCCTTTTGTCTCGGAATTTGTAAGACGACTTCAGGGAAGGAGCCCGGCACTGGCATTTCCTCTTACCTGGATTGAACAACGGCTTTCCGAGTTAAACCAGACAACGGTACAGTTGGTCCAGTATGGAAATCAGACACAGGCTGCGGACCAGGTTTCTATCAGCAACAGTATAGGCAGCCTCCGTTTACTGAGTGCACTCGACTGGCGTGAGTTCGTTGAATCAATGAGCCACGTGGAAGCGATTCTCCATGATGACCCTTACCATGCGTATATAACCATGGACTTTAATACCCGTGACCGTTACCGTCATGTTATTGAAAAGGTTTCAAAGAAATGCAGTTTTTCTGAAACCGAAGTGGCACGCAAAGCTATTGACCTGGCAAAAGAGGGGGCATACCAGAACGGGGCCGGGGACCGTACCGCACACGTAGGATATTACCTCATTGGTAAAGGGCTTCCAGTACTGGAGCATGATTTAAAAACAAAGGCCTCATTTTCGTCAGTGTTCAGAAAAACTGTATCACGGATTCCCCTGCTGCTTTACTCAGGTTCAATAATATTACTGGCCCTGATCTTTACCCTGATCCTCCTTGTAAAGGCTCACAGTGACGGTCTGACAGGATGGCCGCTGTGGGCCCTGGGGCTTCTCCTTATATTATGTACAAGTTTTCTTTCAACAGCCATCGTGAACTGGCTGTCAACTCTTCTGGTTAAACCTTTTCCTTTACCCCGGATGGATTTTTCAGGCGGGATCCCCGCAGAGTCCCGCTCAATTGTCATTGTCCCATGTATGATTACCAACAGGCAGAGTATCGAAGACCTTACAGAGGCGCTGGAAGTAAGATTTCTGGCCAACCAGGACAGACATCTGCACTTCGGGCTTCTGACAGATTTTAGAGATGCTGAACGGGAAACACTGGATGAAGATGCCCTGCTGATCCGGTTGGTCAGTGAAAAGATTACTGACCTTAACGAAAAGTACCCCGGGGAAGGCAGGGACACTTTTTTTCTTTTTCACCGTCCGCGAATCTGGAATTCTCATGATAAGGTCTGGATGGGTTATGAACGAAAAAGAGGGAAACTGTCAGATCTGAACTCTCTGTTGCGTGGCGGCCCTGAAGGCCGGTTCTCGGTTATCATTGGCAATACCGGTATTCTGAAAGAGATAAAATATGTCATTACACTCGACACAGACACGCAGCTGCCGAGGGATTCAGCCCGGCAATTAGCAGGAGCTATGTCGCATCCCCTTAACAGACCTCACTTTGATATTAAAAAGCAGTGTGTAACAGACGGGTACGGTATCCTTCAGCCCAGGGTGGCTGTTAGTCTTCCGGGAACCAACAGGTCAGTATATGCGAAGCTGTTTGGCACCGAACCTGGTATAGACCCGTACACACGCGCAATATCTGATGTCTACCAGGACCTCTTTGGGGAAGGGTCATTTATTGGCAAAGGCATATACGACGTGGATTCATTCGAACAGACACTTAAGGACCGGTTTCCGGAAAACAGGATTCTGAGTCATGACCTGCTGGAAGGTTGTTATGCCCGTTCCGGCCTGTTAAGCGATGTTCTCTTATTTGAGGAGTACCCGGCAGGCTACAGTACTGATGTAACACGCCGGTCACGCTGGATAAGAGGCGACTGGCAGCTGATGCCCTGGCTTCTGCCTTTCCTGCCCCGTATGAAGGGAGTGAAAAGGAAAAATCCGCTCTCAGTCCTGTCATGGTGGAAAATAGCTGATAATCTCAGACGCAGCCTTATTCCCCTGGCACTTATGTCCCTTCTGATTACAGGGTGGACAGTTTTGTCATCTTCATGGTTCTGGACTCTGGTTGTGATTGGTATCATTATTATTCCTCCCCTGGTAATTTCCTCTGTTTACTTCTTCCGTAAGCCCGAAGAGGTAAACGGACGACAACATCTGAGGGCGGCAGTACAGATGCTGACCAGACAACTGATACAGTGTGTATTTATCCTGATAAGCCTTCCTTATGAAGCATTTTACAGTACAGTTTCAATCTTGCGTACTTGCTGGAGAATGGTAATTTCAAAGAGGCATCTTCTCGAATGGAATACCCTTACAGGCAAGGCGCCTCAAAGCGGCAGCCTGGAAGCATCATTTCTGACCATGTGGGTGTCACCCTTTATTGCAATTCTTTCATCAGCAAGTATTCTGATCATGTTCCCCCAGAAACTTGCCATGTTATGGCCTGTCATTGGTCTTTGGCTTGTATTCCCGGCCATAGCCTGGTGGATCAGCAGGCCTCTTGTTCCCCATGAGGCCCATCTTACGGCAAGGCAAACCAGTTTTCTCTTTATTCTGTCACGCAAGACATGGTCCTTTTTTGAAATCTTCGTCGGACCTGATGATAACTGGCTGCCCCCTGACAACTACCAGGAATACCCCGTATCAGTGATAGCTCACAGGACTTCACCTACGAATATAGGGTTGTCACTTCTTGCAAACCTGTCAGCCTATGACTTTGGATACATTCTTGCCGGTGAGCTTCTTGAACGGACCGGTAAAGCATTCAGTGCAATGACTTCCATGGAAAGGTATAATGGCCATTTCTATAACTGGTATGATACCAGGACTTTGGCGCCGTTGAGACCGCTTTACATTTCCTCCGTTGACAGCGGGAACCTTGCCGGTCACCTGCTGACACTGCGTCAGGGTCTTATTACCCTGCCTGATGAGCCGGTAACAGGGTTGCGCCTGTTTGAGGGAATACATGATACCCTGGAGATCCTGGCAGAAAAGGCCGGGAATGCGATTCCAGCAGAGGTTTTGCAGTTCCGTAAATATCTGGATGCAATTTTAAAAGATTGTCCGGTTACTATGGGTTATTTACGCAAATGCCTGCAAAAACTGGCATCAGGCACCATAGAAATTGTTTCTGCAATAAAACCGGAGGCGGATGAACAGTACAGAACCTGGGCACATAATCTGGAGAGACAATGCCGGGGTGCACTTAGTGAATTACCCGATAGTTATGCGAACGATAGGGTCATCCCCACATTAAGTGAGATTGCCGGCGGTGACTCCGCAGAACCCGGTTCAGTTGCGGATATCAGCCGTGCAAAAGAGAGGATAGAGCTCATTAAGGACCTGGTAAGGCAATCTGCAGAGTTTGCTGACATGGAATACGGGTTTCTGTATGACAGGTCACGTCATTTGCAGACCGTAGGTTATGATATTGAGGACCGCAGACAGGATTCAAGCTATTATGACCTGCTGGCGTCGGAAGCAAGGCTTTCAAGTTTTGTAGCTATTGCAACGGACCGGGTTCCTCAGGAGAGCTGGTTTGCTTTAGGCCGTCTTCTTACAACTGTTGACGGTGAGCCGGTACTTCTTTCCTGGAGCGGATCGATGTTCGAATATCTCATGCCTCTTCTGATAATGCCGACATATGAAAACAGTCTCCTTCATCAAACCTGCAAGGTGGCAGTTCTCAGACAAATTGAATACGGGAAACTCAGCGGGGTACCCTGGGGCATTTCTGAATCGGGGTATAACAGCGTTGATGTACAGATGAACTATCAGTACCGGGCTTTCGGTGTTCCGGGTCTGGGGCTTAAAAGAGGTCTTTCGGCTGATCTTGTGGTGGCACCCTATGCAACAGCCCTGGCCCTGATGGTCATGCCGGAGGAAGCCTGTGTCAATCTTGAGCGTCTGTCAGATTCAGGAATGCTTGGCAAATACGGTTTTTATGAAGCGGCAGACTATACTCCGAGCCGTATTCCCCGAGGTCAGGACAAGGCTGTTGTGAGGTCTTTCATGGCGCATCATTCAGGCATGAGCCTTCTTTCCCTGGAGTATCTTCTTCTGAACCGTCCGATGCAGAAAAGGTTTGAATCGGATCTCTTATTTCAGTCAACCTTACTGCTCCTGCAGGAAAGGATTCCGCGAGCCACAACGTTCTTCACCCATTCCTCAGAAGCAGCGAAAGCCCGAACCGCAGTCGGCGGCCATATTATGCCCATGAGAGTATTCAGCACTCCAGATACACCCTCCCCGGAGGTTAAATTGCTATCCAACGGGGGGAAGTACAGTGTACTTATCACAAATGCCGGCGGAGGGTACAGCCGCTGGAACGATCTTGCCGTTACCCGCTGGAGGGAAGACCCCACATGCGACAACTGGGGAGCTTTTTGCTATATCCGGGATGCTGAAAGCGGAGTATTCTGGTCGACAACTTATCAACCCACGCTGAAAAGGCCGGAGAAATATGAGGTAATTTTTTCAGAAGGCCGTGCAGAGTTTCGTCGTCGTGACAATGATATTGACACCCATACTGAAATAGTAGTTTCACCTGAAGATGACATAGAACTGCGGAGAGTGCGCCTGACGAACCGGTCCCGTAAAAAGAGGATAATTGACATCACCAGCTATGCAGAAGTAGTGATGGCGCCGAACGGGTCCGATTTGTCGCATCCAGCCTTCAGCAATCTCTTTGTTCAGACGGAAATTATTCACGAGAGGCAGGCAATTCTGTGCACCCGGCGACCCCGGTCAGTGGAGGAGCATTCGCCATACATGTTTCATCTTATGGCAGTTCACGGTGCCGAAATCAGGAATATCTCATTTGAAACGGACCGTCTTCAGTTCATCGGACGTGGAAATACCACTGCAGTGCCTCAGGTAATGACAAATCCCGGACCACTTTCAGGAAGTGAGGGTTCCGTACTCGACCCCGTTGTCGCTGTTCAATATCAGATTGTACTGGTGCCCGATGAGTCTGCCACAGTGGATATTGTCACCGGGATAAGTGAATCCCGTGCAGGAGCATTGAATTTCGTGGAGAAGTATCAGGATAAGCAGATTGCAAACCGTGTTTTTGAGCTTGCATGGACCCACAGCCAGGTTTTATTAAGACAGATAAATGCGAGTGAGTCGGATGCACAGTTATACGGAAGTCTTGCAGGTTCAATTGTTTTTGCCAACTCCTCACAGAGGGCAACTCCCGCGATACTTCTAAAAAACCGCCGCAGGCAATCGGGGTTGTGGGGATATTCAATTTCGGGAGATTTACCGATCGTACTCCTGCAAATTGAAGACCCGGATAAAATTTACCTGGTACGTCAGCTTGTTCAGGCGCATGCGTATTGGAAACTGAAGGGCCTGGCGGTGGACCTCGTGATATGGAATGAAGACCGTGCGGGTTACCGCCAGTTGCTTCAGGATCAGATTCTAGGATTAATTGCTGCCGGAGTCGAGGCCAATATCATTGACAGGCCCGGGGGCATTTTTGTGCGGTCTGCAGATCAGATATCGGGCGAAGACCGCATTCTTTTTCAGACCGTGGCCCGGGCAATAATAAGCGATACCCATGGTACCCTGGCAGATCAGGTACAGAGGGGCGGCAACAGGGAACCGGCAGTTTCTCTTCTCAGGCCAAAAAGGATGTACAGGCCGGATATGCAGCCAGAGGTGATAAAACCGCG
The DNA here is from genome assembly GCA_038248855.1 of Bacteroidales bacterium. Classification (GTDB taxonomy): domain Bacteria; phylum Bacteroidota; class Bacteroidia; order Bacteroidales; family VadinHA17; genus SR-FBR-E99. The sequence continues at coordinate 6,410 of JBBRXA010000036.1, forward strand.
ACCGGATCTGAGATTTTATAACGGGTTGGGAGGCTTTACACCCGACGGACGGGAATACGTAATTACAACATCGAAAGATAGGAAAACACCGGCACCGTGGGTAAATGTAATGGCAAACAGGTTTTTTGGTACTGTCATTTCCGAGAACGGGATGGCGTATACCTGGGCTGAAAATTCTCACGAATACCGTCTCACACCCTGGTATAATGATCCGGTAACCGATGCAGGCGGAGAAGCATTGTATCTCCGTGATGAAGAGACGGGCCATTTCTGGTCACCGACGCCTCTGACCGACAGCGAATCAAAATTATATGTCACCCGTCACGGGTTCGGGTACAGCGTTTTTGAGCACAATGAAGGGGGGATTGTTACCGAACTTTACGTGTATATAGCAACGGATGCACCGGTAAAGTTCTCGGTGCTTAAAGTGAGAAATGAATCGGGGCGCACATATACATTATCGGCTACAAGTTACGTGGAATGGGTGCTGGGTGACTTACGGCAGAAATATGCCATGCATCTGAATACCAGTGCTGACCTCAACGGCGGGGCAATCTATGCGGTAAATCCTTATAATCCCGATTTTTCCGGGCGGGTGGCTTTTCTGCAGACTGATGACCAGATAAAATCATTTACATGCGACCGGACGGAATTTCTCGGCCGGAATGGCTCTTTGAAAAACCCGGCAGCAATGTTACGCTCACGGCTTTCGGGTAAAAAGGGTGTGGCCCTTGATCCGTGCGCTGCCCTGCAGGTCTCATTTGAGATTGCTGCCGGCCAGGAGCACCAGGTAATATTCAGGCTTGGCTCAGGCCGTGACCAGGAGGATACAAACAACCTGATACGACGTTTCCGGGGCGGCGGTCCTGCCTATTCCGCACTTGAGGCAGTATGGCAGCACTGGAGCCATACACTCGGAGCCGTGCAGGTTGAAACCCCCGATCAGTCAATCAATGTACTTGTAAACGGCTGGCTCTTATACCAGACTCTGGCATGCCGTATCTGGGCCCGCAGCGGATACTATCAATCCGGCGGAGCCTTCGGCTTTCGCGACCAGCTGCAGGATGCAATGGCCTTAATCCATACGAAGCCTGAAATCCTCCGTGAACTTCTTCTTATTTTTGCCGGACGGCAGTTCAGCGAAGGCGACGTTCAGCACTGGTGGCATCCTCCGGCCGGCAGGGGTGTACGCACTCACTGTTCAGACGATTATCTCTGGTTGCCCCTGGCTGCCTGCCGCTATGTGACAGCTACCGGAGACACCGGTGTTATGAATGAATCCGCTCATTTTCTTGAAGGACGGGCGGTAAACCCGGAAGATGATTCGTACTATGATCTTCCAAACCGCTCAGATGAAACAGCCACATTGTATGAGCATTGCAAACGTGCTGTTCTTTACGGCCTCCGGTTCGGGATTCATGGGTTGCCCCTGATCGGTACCTGCGACTGGAATGACGGGATGAATAAGGTCGGGAACCTGGGTAAGGGTGAAAGTGTCTGGCTCGGATTCTTTCTTTTTGATATTATTAATCAGTTCGTCATTATTGCAGATGCAAGGGATGACCGTGAGTTTGCTGATCTCTGCAGGAGTTCAGCCGCGACATTGAAGAATAACATTGAAATAAACGGCTGGGACGGCGAATGGTACCGGCGCGCCTATTTTGACAGCGGCCTGCCACTGGGTTCGGCAGAAAATGACGAATGCCAGATTGACTCGATATCTCAAAGCTGGTCCGTGCTTTCAGGTGCCGCCGGAAATGAAAGGGCAAGGACTGCCATGGAATCATTGAGTAAAAGACTCGTCAGGAGGGAAGATTCTCTGGTTCAGTTACTGGATCCCCCGTTTGACAAATCAGATATGAATCCCGGGTATATCAAGGGTTACGTTCCCGGAGTCAGGGAAAACGGTGGTCAGTATACACATGCCGCGATCTGGGCCGCAATGGCATTCTCAAAACTTGGAGACAGTACCAGGGCCTGGGAGATTTTAAGAATGATCAACCCTGTAAATCATGCCGGTTCCGCCGAAGAAGTTGACAGGTACAAGGTTGAACCCTACGTAATGGCTGCAGATGTTTATGCCCTTTCACCCCATACCGGCAGGGGAGGGTGGACATGGTATACCGGATCGGCCGGCTGGATGTACCGCCTGATTATGGAATCGTTGCTGGGATTGAGACTTGAAATTGATAAACTGTTTATCGAACCCTGTCTTCCTGAGGAGTGGCAGTCCTATAAAGTGCACTATATGTTCAGGGATACACTGTACCGGATTTCGGTGACTCAGATTTCTGAAGGAAGCCCGATACTGGTTTTAAAACTTGACGGAACTGAATGTCAGGATAAGTATTTCCGTCTTGTAAATGACCGGCAGGATCATACTGCAGAAGTAGTCCTGCGCAGAGGCTTATAAAAAAACCGGGTCTCTTTAAAGAGATCCGGTTTTTATCTGGAAGTGGGCCCTATTTATTGTCGACCGTCAGGTCTTTCAATGCTTTACCCAGCTCCTCCATATCATGGTTGAATTCAGCTTTGAATGTCTCCCAGTTTGACTGACTCTTCTCATAAGCATCCAGTTTTGCTGTTAAGGCCCGGTTCTGTTCTTGCAGCAGGTCTATTTTTTTTCCATAAAGTTCATCGAACACGACTCCGGGCTTCTTCATTTTTACTCTCAATTCCGCAATCCTCGTTTCATTGTTCCTGATTTTCTCTTCAGAATCAATTCTGAATGCTTTCCATTCTTCTGCAGTTGCAACTTTCTGCGCAAGTGCATTTGCATCACCCTGAACTTCTCTTAAATCTTCTTTTGCATCCTGTACCTCTTTCTGAGCGGCTTTTTCCTTTTGAGCTGAAGACTGGCAGCTGATACCAAAAGCTGCTATTGCAAGTGATATTGCAACAGGAAGGATGAACGTTGTTCTTTTCATTTTATGATGTTTTAATTTATTTAATGCAAAGATAAGGACCTCTGTGGCCTAAGTCGTTACATAAGTGGTGCTGAAAATTGTAACATTCACACATTTGGTCAGAACGGATACCCTATTGCTATGTTCAACACCAGGTTCTCCCTTCTCCAGGAGGGATCTGTAAAATCTATCAGATCAGTTACCCACCTGTGTCCATCTTCCAGCCAGGGTTTCCTGAGTGGGATGGCAAGATCAAACCGCAGGATGAAAAAAGAGACATCAAACCTTGCACCAACGCCAGCTCCAACCGCCATCTCATTCATGAATCCGGAAAACCGAAAAGGGTCTCCGGTATTTACGGGACTGGATTTATAAAGCCAGACATTACCGGCATCTGCAAACAGAGCACCTTTGAAAAACCGGTAAATATTAAAGCGATACTCGGCGTTAATTTCAAGCTTTATATCCCCTCCCAAATTCAAAAATCCTCTGTTGTCAACATTTTGCAAAAAAGTGCCGGGCCCCACTGAATTGATTTGAAAACCACGGAGGCTGTTAGGCCCGCCGCTGAAAAACTGCCTGGTATACGGCAGGACGGAAGAATTTCCATATGGCCGGGCTGCGCCTGCAAAGAACCTTACTGCCAGTTTGTTCTTATTTTTCAGATTCAGAAAAGCCCGGGCATCCAAAGCTGATTTTATAAACTGGGAATAGACAGACCCTATTACTTTTGAAGGATCATCCGGTGTGGGCTTTACACCGCCCGCCATTTTTGCAAGCGAAAAAGCATTTCCGGCAGTCTCTGCCGTAAAATGTAAAAAGTACTGCATTTGCTTATCCGTAACCGCCTGTTCATTATAAGTGAACGAATAGGAAGCACCTGCGATAAACAATTCCTCATAACTCTTTTTCAGGAACGGATTGGAAGCCAGCAATTCTGTGAATACAGCTGATTCATTACCCAAGGAAGTAAAACTTAAGTTTACCGGGTTTAATTCATGGTCTTTCCTTGCATTTTCCCTCCATTTATATCCGTAGATAAACTGGAAAGTACGCATATCAAAGTAGTCGACTCTTTTCAGGTAATTAAAGGAGAGCGACAGGCGCGTTTTAGGAATATAGATGCTGCTAGTCCTTTTGATTTTAAACGGAACGATGAACCGGGGAAAAGTAAGCTCGGCCTGAGGGCTCCATGAAAATATATACAAGTTGCTGTTTTTACCGTTAAGTTGTGCTTCAAATGATCCTCCCATATTCAGATTCAGCAGTTCGGCACCGCCAAAGGCATTCCGGCTCAGGATGCTGAAGTTCATCCGGGGGCCTGCAAAATCATTTGATTTGGATATTATATCTATTTCTGCCCTGAACGTTCTGTTTGCCATCTGCGTCATCAAAATCTTCGCATCAAGGAACCCCGCTGCCGTTGTATCGCTGTCGGAAAATCTGACCTGGACAAACTTGAAATTACCCATTGACATCAGACGGTTAAGAGTGATGTCATAATTATGCCTTGACCAGATCTCATTTTTTCTCAGCATAACAGATCTTAATATGACAGCCGGCCTGATGTTCATCTCTGGTGTATTACCCTGCAGAAAGACATTCCCAAATCGCACTGTCTCTCCGGCAGTGTTTGTAGTATCCTTATTTAAGGAATAATCCTGATCAATGAATACGTTGTTGATCCGGTAAACAGTCAGGGCATTCTCCGGAATGGTGTCTTTTAAAGTCAGCCTGAATGATACTGTCCGGTCTCTGTCTGAGGTATCAGCTTTAAAAAGAAGGTAGTCAGGATTGAAGTAATAGTATCCGTTGTTTTTTAACAGGGCATCCAGGCGTATTCTTTCATTTTTAAGATTATCGAGATCATAATCTTTGCCCGGTTTGATAAGGGTATTTTTCTTATCGTTCATGACAAGATAGCTGATACTGTCATCTGTGATAGCATAGCTCAGTTCTTTTACAGTATACGGCCTGCGAATGTGGCTTGTATAAATTACTCTGGCAGTACGTTTCTTCTCAACTGTTCCGGATTCAGTATAGCTTCTGAACACACCAATGTTGAACAGCCTTGCGTCAATAATGGCAGTTGTAACTCCCGGTTTAACACTGCTGATCAGTACCGGTGCTTCACCGGCTTTCTTCAGCCATTTTCCGATTCCGGTCTTTGGATCTTCTCCTGCTGCCATATACAGCCAGAGTTTGGGGCGTATGCCGAGATAGCTTTTATTTGGCGCCGGACGTACTGAGGCTGCCGCAATGCTTTTGATATACCGTTTATTAAATTCTTCAGCAGATTCAATCTTAATATCAGCGCCTGTATAAAGCTTTTCACCGGACGGTAAATGCCTTGTGCCGCTGCATGCTCCCTGGATCAGACAAACTGTGATCAGGAAATAACTATTTATTGCCGACCTTCGCATTTTTCCGTCCTTTTTCCGATGCTTCCCTTTTCCTTTTCAGGGCTCTGAAAACATCTTTCCATTTATTGAAGTCACGCATATATACGATTCCAACCCCGCTTTCAATCAACTGGCCCTCGATGGCACCTTCATACTGATTATGCCTGAAGGCTTTCAGCCTGTAACGTCCGTCCTGTGTCAGTTTATATTCAATTTCCACGTCACCTGTTATATCACTTGCAGAGTTCTTCCCAGCCTTTTCACCTTCCACATCCACAGAACCTCCGAGCTGCACAGACAGCCTCTCCTGAAACAACTGTTTTTTAATCCCAATTTCAACCTCAGTCCTTCCCTGGGCTTCTCCTGTCTGATAATCGTTATAGGACTGGACATCAAAGTTCAATTCAGCTCCGGGTATGACCTTGGTGCTCAACCTGTTTAACTGTGCTGACAGGAAATTGCCAACTGTTGACCGGACCAGGGTTGATGTACCGCCTGATTCAGTCAGCAGAGGGTTTTCCTGTATGAATCTTCCAAGTACCAGTAAGGCGAAGACCTGCTTGTTCAGGGCTGATTCATCTTCATTAAGCATTATAAGTTTCTGATTTATAGCTCCGTTCAGGATACCTTTGTCTTCAGGCGGCAGTTCTATCTCAAAGCTGATTAAAGGATGCAATATTTCACCGCGCAGCTTCATCATTACCCAGAACGGGTATTGCTGCCTGTAACCGGCCTTTTCCATATCGGTGAGGGTTGACATCTGGACAGCCACAAGGTCATAGGGAGCCGTTCTGACAGTATATTTCGCATCTATTGATATCTCGGCATCCAGCGGATCACCGTTCCAGATAATGGTGCTTCCGGGAATAATATCAAATTTTCTTTTCACCAGTGATTTCAGCGAGACGATATAGTTGCCCTCAGCAACATTATATGCGCCGGTAAGGCTAATTTTCCCGCTTCTGTCCATCGCGACACTTAAAGCCGCTCCTCCTCTGACCACAAGTGAATCATCGGAGGCGGGGTCCATTAATAACCGCAAGGTGGCCTGTTTGTCAATTTCGACAATTGCTGAGAGCTCAACACCTTTAAAGCCGGGATACCGTGACTTCGTTTTCCCCGCCCCGGATATTATTGAATTAAGTTTCAGTGTATCATCAAATTCTACAACATCTTCACCTTTGTCGGTGGAGAGCTTTTCTTCCGGGACAGCAAATGTAAAATTAGACCCCTTTTTCATCATAATTGTTCCACTGGCAACCGGCAGTTTCAGTGGCCCCCTAACGTCAATCCTGCTGTCAATGATCATCCTTCCGTAAAAGACTTTGTTATCCGTGACAGTTGTATTAATCAGCAGGAAGTCACTGGAGCTGACATTTATATCAAATACTAAATCCCTGAACCGTGTCATCCGTACTGTGCCATTGATGACTGCCGTGTTCTGTGAGGCGTCCATAACTGTGAGGGAACTGAAATTAATGCCCTCCTTACTGAGCCGAACGGTTTCATGTTTTAGTTCCAGCCTGCTGTTCAGTACCGCTGGATTAAGAAAAACATTGTTGAAAACCAGTTCACCGGTAATATCAGGTGCAGCTGGCTTTCCCGAGACTGTGATATATCCGCTCAGGTTTCCTGAAGTCTCTGAAATCTGACCCTTCGAGAATGCTTCAAGGGTTTTCACTGACAGAGAAAGTATATCAGTTTCTATTCTGAACGAATTGTCCCCGCCGCCGGGAATGTAAAAACCTTTGGCTGTCAGGGTATTGTCCGGACCTGAAAGCTTCAGGTCAACGTCAAATTTTCCGGCTGTCGGATTGTCTGCACTGACAGTAATATCTCCAACGGGAATATCATGAATCGTCAGGCCGGTTACCGACGCATCCGCAATAAGGCCATACCCTTTGCCAACCCTTTTGAGCAGCACATTTCCGTCAAGATCCCCTTTTACCAGGCTTGTGTCCTTTTCGATGATCCGTGAGATATCACCGAGCCTGAAATTCCTGAACCCGATATTCAAATCGTCATTGAACCTGCCATTTACAGAAGCTAAATTGATCTGACTTGCAGCGTTGCTGATAAATAAATTATGAATCATCAGGCCTTCTTTTCCAAACAAGATATAATTATCCGCGTCAATATTCCAGCGATTATTCATCAGAAAGAAATTCTCAGGATCAATCTCAATCCTGTAGCTGGCGCCGGGTTTTGTGATCTTTGAACTGATCACCAGCTTTTTATTTTCCTTATCAGACGACGAGATACCCGCTAAGATTTCGCCGCCGGCAATTTTCCCATCGAACAGGAATTCATCCAGCTTTACGCGGGAGTTTGAGATGCTGCTTACTGAAACATTCCAGTTCAATGCAGTCAGGTCTGAACTCACATCAAGCAAAAAATCTTTGATTTCAATGGCACCGAAGACTATTTTTTTCATTGTGGCACTGAGTTTCAGGTCATTTTTCCGACTGTCAAAACTACCGCTGAGGATTCCCGGTTCAAATTCATTAAGCCCGGGCAGGAGGACCTGAGAAATAAGAGGGTGGTTGTGAAGAAGTATCTCAAAGTTAAAATCCGAAGAATCGGTCCTGTTCTGCGACAGTAGTCTTTCTGAGAATGGGAAATAATTGTTGATGAAGCTTTTCAATCCGGATGAAAGAGCAGAAGGGGAGACAGTCCCGGAGTATTTGATCCCCACCAGGGCTTGTGACTGATTCAGTTTCACCTTGCCAGGTTCATTAATTGAAGCAAACAGGAGGGAATCGAGGACATATATTTTTTCTTCCCTGGCTATTATCAGATTGGAGATCCTTACGTTGCCGTTAAGTATTTTTTCATTGTCACTCCCGAGATCGGCTGTTGCCGCCAGGCTTATCCTTATGTCATCTTTTGTAAACCCCAGCTTCTGCAGGTCAATTCCACCTACATTTAAAAGAAATTTAAAGGCCGGCCGGGAACTGTTAATATTCACCAGTCCGCTGAAATCAAGGACTGCGTTATCATCATTCAGGTTTACCCTGCCTTCAAATTCCTGTTTACTGATTCTACCCTCTGCATGAAGCTTATGGTAAGTATATTTAAAAAGACGGGCACTGGATACTTCGGCATTGATATCTGCACTGAACCCGGCTTTGTCCAACCCGTGTCCTCTTGCTTCTGCCGTCAGTGAGACAGACCCCAGCATTGCCGTATCCTGCAGTAATCTGCCAAGATAAAATTCTTCAATGGTAGCCCTGCCTGCGAAGTTTTCATATTCATCAACTGAGGCAATTATTTTTGCTGACCCATAGCTGCTGGCCAGTGAGATTGTTGATTCAAAAGAATTTAACTTTCCCGTGAAAACGATTTCAGCTTCTATGTTTTCAGGAAGTCTGATTTTTTCAGGGATTGCTTCACCGGCGATCATTTCAATGTCCTGTCTGCCGGTTATGAGTTCCAGGTTAGGTAATGACCAGGAAGCAGTTTTTATTTCCGGTAGGCCTGTGATGGTAAAATCGGTTTTTATTACGGTACCGGTTGCTGTTGTCAGAACAATATCATTCCCTTTAAGGCTGTTAATCCTTCCTTTTACGGTTCCTGACAGGGTTGAGATGTTAGTCCCATATTTAAAGAATTGATCTGCGGAGAGTTTCGGAATGAAATATACAATGTCTGAATTTCTGATACTCAAATCTTTCATATTCAGGGTAATGTTCAAGGACGAAAGGGAATCCCTCAATGCGCCGCGGTAAGAATACCCGATTTTAACATCCGCAGCGACAGAAGAACCTGCCGTTTTTACATTCAGATTTTTTGCAGTCATCGAATGCCTGTCCATGAAGAATTCAGTTTCAAACCGCTTTATGCTGAATTTGTTCTGATCAATTGCGGTGAATTTGCGTACAGAAATCCTGACAGTGTCTGATGAGTAATACAAATCCTTCGCCTCCAGTGTTATATGATCCAAAGATATATTGCCTGATTCAAACAGATTTCCCGTTTCGGGTCTGTTCCCGTCGCGGTATTGAAACCGGGTATTTGTGAGGCTGAGGTCACGGGCACTGACTGTCCATTTGTTTCCTGTCCCGGACCTCTTCTTTTTTTGAACGTTTTTATCACCGAAGGCGGTTATCAGGAAGCGGTAGTTGAATAATGAATCTGAAGCCGGGCGGTTAAGTCTGACTACAGCATTTTCCAATGTAACACTGTTAAGGTTTACCTTATCAGAAAACAGGTCCCTGAATACAATGTTTATTTTTATTCTCCCGGCGTACAATAATGTATCTTGCTGAAGGTCTTCAAGAAACAATCCTTCCGCCACCACTGATTTTGGAAATGAGATACCTATTTTCCCTATTTCGACACGCGTATGTGTCTTATTGCTGACGAAGGAAGTTGCATAATGAATTATCCTGGTTTGAACGGCAGGAATACGGATCAGGATGGCTGCAAGCAGGAATAGCAGCAAAAGTGTCAAAACTACCCACAGGATAGCCTTCAGAATTTTTTTTTTGACCGTATTGTATTCAACCTGTCTTATTTGTATTCTGCCTTTAAGGGAATTCCGTCCACAGGCGGCTCCTTAAACAAACATTGTCAGTAAAAGTAATCAGGCTGAATTCACCTGCTGTTACAGAACTACGGATAAGAGTTACATTATTCTCACATTTTGATATGGCCGATCCCTTACACTTCGGAGTCAGAGGTAAATGACAGGTCCCGGTTTTTCAATTTCAAAATCCCTGAATCCGAAATCGGTTGTACTGAAGGAGTTCAATTTGAAAATATTCCTTCCGATTCCCGGAATCAGGGGATAGAATGAGATTGAAATCTGGAAGGTACTGAATATCAGGTTTTCATTCTTGATCAGGACTCCCAGTCCAAGTTGCGAATATACCCTGCTTTTTTTAAAAGGGTGAATGTCATCACCTATCATTCCGAGAGAACAGCTAAAATATGGCCCAAAACGGAATCCTAAAAGAGACCAGGGAGCGTATGACTGGGTCTGCAGGGTAAGCAGCAGGCGTGTAGTTCCGGACAGGTCAGGGCTTTTAAATCCGTCAAGCCCGTAACCGTCGTTAAGAGTCAGGCTGTCGTAGGGTGACCGGTTTAATCCGGCTGTTATCTCCGGTTTCACAAATTGCCTGAATTTCCAGTTGCCGATTTCGAATAAATGGGTCGAATAGTTCACTCCTGCAGAAAATACTCCCTGTTCAACATTGGAAGAGTGAAAGAACGCGCCGTATTCAAGGTTTGAGCTCAGGTATCCCCATTTAAAATAGTTGCCGGAAGAAAACCGCATCCCCAGATAGAGCCGTCCGGATCTGTTTTTTACCTGGTACCCGGCCGTCAGGCTGTAAATCTTCCCCACAGGCACGTCTTCAGTGATGCCGTATTTAAATATATATTTGTCCTGAACATATTTTCTGGAGGTAATCCCGATTCCGCCCAGGTAAAAATCTTCATCAGAATAGAAATGCATCGGGTCATTTTCCTCCGGGGATTTTTCGGAAAACCGTATACGGAGGTATCTGGCTGTGAAGATCAGGTTGGTAATGATCCCAGCCTGCCGGTTCTCCTTAAATATCTCCACTGCCTTGCCTGCCCAGAAATCACCGGTGGTGAATCGTATCAAAACCGGAAGATGGTCCTGACCGGTGCTCTTCAGTGAATCATTTCTCTGCTGGGATTCGAGAGTTATACCAGCCGCCCACCTTGTCAGGGGAGAATAGAATGGGCGGTCAACTGCAATGCTCCTGATGAAATTTCCTTCGCCGTCAAAGCTGTAGTGCAGCATCGAGCTAATGTAAGTGTTCCGGATATTCGGGATGAAATAATTCGTATTCAATGCATTGATGTCGGTATTGAAATTTCTCGAAAAAGTTGTTTTCAGCTCATGGCCGGATCCCAGAAAATTATTGTCGGTTATCCCGGCAAACATTTTTGCCGGAGATACGGCTCCGGAAGGAACGATACTCCAGTTGTCCAGCTCACGGATGGTTATATCCACTGAATCTGATCTCTCTCCTGCCGTTGTAACACTAAAAGATACATCGTGTACATATGTCCTGTTACGGACTAACCGTTCCGATTCTTTTACAAGCAAAGAGCTGAAGGGTTGATTCCTGCTGAAGAGAAGCAGATTGCGGATTGCAATACTGCGTGTCTTTACATGCAATGCATTTCCTGCTTTGTTCAGGAAATTCCGTGAGACCGTTGAAGTGTCAATGCCTGTATAACCGAAAGGATCAAAAGTGACAACGACTATGTTCCTGATAATTTTCCCCTCAAATGCCTTGTATTGACTTTGAACGGGAGCTTTGCCCTTATTCTTTCTGAAATTTTTATTTTCGGTGTCTGGAGCAACGGGTTTGAAAACCAATCTGTAAAGAAATGTTTTGAACCTGCTTTGACGGGAATAGGTTTCAATATCCGAATAAATTCCTGTTGAATCAGGTTTTATTTTCGTTTCCTGAGCTAAAGCCAGATCACTTATCAATAATGAAGCAAAAACCAGTTTTAGGATATTCCTGAACCGCACCTTGGGTTAACATTACGGGTCAAAAAACAATTGTTTATTTCTTCTTTGTTTCAAGGGCTTTTTGCTTTGTTTGCACGGCTTCCAGTGAATCCCTGGTGAATTCTTCGGCTTTTTTTTCAGCTGCCTTTTCTTTCCTGTTGAAATATCCTTTCAGAAGGAAGTTTTCCTTGGCTGCATTCATGTTTTCATCAAGCCCCTTGCTGCTCTTTCTCAGGTTTATGATGGTCCTGTCAATGTTTTCTGCAATTGTAGTATCCTGGATCAATCTTCCGAGTGTTCCGTTTCCGTTGTTGATATTGATCATGATCTCTGCCAGCTGAAACGAGATAATTGCCGCATTGTCTGCTGTAATCATCAGGCTCTCCATAATGGCATCGGTCTCGACAGGCTCTTTTGACATGATGTATTCACCTTCTCTTACCAGCGGGGCATCAGTACTGCCCTGGGTAATAATCATAATACGGTCTCCGATAATTCCTGCAGAACCGATACCTGCCTCGCAGTCATTTTTGATGAACTGGTGGACACTTTTCTTGATCAGCATGTCAACACGGACAGTTGTATCATTGACGATCTTTATGTTATCGACGGTTCCGACGTTGATCCCGGAAAAACGGACATTGCTTCCTGTTTCCAGCCCGCTTATATTTCGGAAAGTGGTGGTTATTTTAAATACGGGGTCGAATAAGTTTTCCTGCTTCCCTATTATGAAAATGGCAATGAAAAAGATTGCCAATCCCCCTGTAATGAAAAGACCAAGCCTAACTTTGAATTTTGTTGTGTGCGTATCCATAGGATTGTCATTTAAAGAATGATTTGATTGACGGGTCGTCTGACTCCTCAAACTCAGCCGCGTGCCCCTCTTTATAAACCTCTCCGTTGAGAAGCATAATGATCCGGTCTGCAGTTGTCCGGGCACATGCTATATCATGGGTGATTATGACAGATGAGGTTTTATATTTTTTCTGAACGTCATTAATGAGCATGCTTATCTCATCTGATGTAACCGGGTCAAGCCCTGTAGTCGGTTCGTCATACAGCATGATCATCGGGTCAACGATCAGGGTCCGCGCCAGGCTGATGCGCTTGCGCATTCCGCCTGATAATTGTGAAGGCATCTTATCAAGGGCATCGGATAAGCCTACATTCTCCAGGACTTCTTCAATCTTTTCACCGATCTGTTTCTGAGTGAGGTCTCTTTTTATTCTTCTCAACGGAAATTCCAGGTTTTGTTTTACAGTCATGGAATCATACAATGCGCTGCTCTGAAACAGAAAACCTATTTTCTTCCTTAACTCACTTAACCTGTTTCGGTCCAGGGCAATCACATCTTCACCCAGAACGATTATCTTTCCTTCGTCAGGTTCCAATAGCCGGACGATGCATTTGATGAGTACCGACTTTCCGGAGCCTGACTTGCCGAGTACTACCAGGTTCTCACCTGCAAAAAGCTTCAAAGAGACATTTGTAAGGACATCCTCTGAACCGAATCCCTTCCTGAGGCTGGTGATTTCGATAACCTGTTCCGGGTTTTCAGCTTTAATGGAAGCCGATTCCGTGGTTCTGGTGAGGGTCATAGCATATCGGTTATTTGAACAGCTATAAGGTCTACAATTATTACCAGCAGTGATGACAGCACAACCGCTGAATTGGCAGCAATACCTACACTTTCAGTGCCGCGGCCTGCCGTATACCCCTTGTAGCATCCCACAAACCCTATAATGGTACCGAAGAAAAAGGTTTTTACCACGGCCGGAAGAAAGTCTATAAACCCTATCTGGCCGAAAGCCTGAGAAAAAAACAGGACAAATGACACCTCTCCCTTGATGTTCGCGCCCGCCCAGCTTCCCAGTATGCCCAGTGCGTCTGCATACAGTACCAGGATGGGTACCATGATCGTGGCGGCAAGAACCCTTGTGACCACAAGGAATTTAATGGGATTGGTGGAGGAGACCTCCATGGCATCAATTTGTTCGGTCACCCTCATTGAACCCAGTTCTGCGCCCATTCCTGAGCCTATCTTCCCGGCACAAATCAAGGCTGTTATTACCGGACCCATTTCACGGATAAGAGATATCGCCACCATTCCGGGAAGCAGGCCTACTGCCCCGAAGCTCAGCAGTGCCGGCCGGGTCTGTATGGTAAGTACCAGGCCTATAATAATCCCTGTCACTGAAATCAGAGGCAAGGTCTTATATCCGATCTGATAACACTGGTGCATGAACTCCCTGAATTCAAACTGGCGTGAGAATGTCTCTCTGGCGACCCGGGTCATGAACAAAAAGGCGTCGGCAATCTCAGTCAGGAAGTTGCCAGCCTTCGCCGTTCTTGCAAGGGTTTTGTCGACAAGCCTGATGGAATGCTTCTCCGCAATCTCTTTTACCTTTATTACAGGGACAAGTATTTTCATGATACTGTACAGGAGTTCTCCGTATAAACAGTTAAATCCGGGAATCCCGGACAATTCTGTACAAAGGTTGGCCTTTTGATTGCGGGAAGTGTTGTATTTTACAGGAAAAGAGTTACATGATTCACATATATTGTGTGAGGCTACCCTGCAATTAATGGAAGTCAGGCTGCATCCTGCTTATAAAAAGACAGCCCCGCCACTTCGGCGGGGCTGCTAAATATGTTAATCAGAAGGAATTTTCACATTTCAGAACTTGACCTTGAACTGCACCATAACAAGCGGACACCTGTCATCAGATATGCAATGAGGTAAAACATTAAACCTTAATCCGCCGCCAAGGGGTATGAAAGCATCCCAGTCATCAACCCTGGTTCTGGTCTGATCCTGTTCGGCAGCAAAACTCGCAAACCCCATACCTGCCGCAAGAAACGGCGCTATTACTGCATCTTCCTTAATGAAATAGCCGTTGTTGAGCTTGTATTTGAGCAGCATTGCCACATCCGTTTTCTTTGCCATAAAATTTACCGTGGGACTTTCCCAGAAACCGTAAGTGCCGTGTTCGCCCTGTAAACTAAGGTCGAACGAGGAATTGAGATAACGGTTTACTGCCAGTCCGGCATGCCCGTAAACATAAGGTTCGAAGAGCATAAATCCGTTTCCCAGTTCACCAATATATTCAGTTTTACCGCCAAACAGGCCGATTGCCCGTCAGAATATTGGTTGCAAAACATATTTCATGCTTCCTAATAAATGCTATTTTTAAGCTGTTAACCATAAATAACTGAAAAGACCATGAGAAGAGTTGTCCTATTATGTTTGGCCATGCTGCTTGTCCAGCAGGCATTCCCGCAGGGGCAAAGGGCGCTGACAATTGACGACCTGACAAAATGGAACAGGATCACGGAGAAAGTCGTGTCTGATGACGGCTCCCTGACAGCATTCAAAACAGAACCGTGGAACGGTGACCCGGTGGTGACACTCTATGATAAAAACCCAGCTCTGAAGGCAACATTCAATTATGCCACAGGAATCAGTTTTACAGCTGATTCAAGGTTCCTGATCTTCACAATCAAGCCGGCGGAAGCAACTGTTACAGAGCTAAAGCTGAAAAAAACGAAGAAGGAAGACCTGCCACTGGATATGCTTGGGATCTATGATGTTGCAAAAGGTGTTACTGATACTGTTCAAAGGCTGAAATCCTTCAAAGTGCCCGCAAAATGGGCGGGGTGGATTGCATGGCAAACAGAGCCTGTAAAGGAAAAGGCAGCACCGAAGGGTGAGGCTCCTGCAAAGGAAAACAGTGAGACGAAGAAGGAAACTCCCGAAGCCATAAAGGAGAACGGGAAGAAGCCGAAAACAGAGTCTGCCGACAACGGATATACCCTTATCATAAGGAACCTGGCAAGCGGAGCCACTGACACGGTCAGATTCGTGACCGAATATATTTTCGTAGATGAGGCTGCGATGCTGATGTGTGCAACCACAGGCGACGATAAGGCACTTGAGCCGGGAGTGACAATGATCGACCTTAAAAATGGAACGCGCACGGCTTTATATACCGGGAAGGCAAAATTTAAACAGCTTGCGGCTGATAAAACGGGTAAAAGGGCTGCCTTCATTGCCTCAACAGATGAGAAAGATAAATCCGGCAATACATATTCGCTCTATAGCTGGACAGGCAAAGGCACTGCAGCCCTGGCAGCCGCACCCGGCAGTGCCGGCATGCCTGAAGGATGGATAGTTAACGAGAATGCTCGTCTTGTTTTCGCCGAGAAAAGCAACAGGCTTTTCTTCGGCACTTCGCCCACTTACAAGCTGAAGGACACTACAATTCTTGATGAGGACCGCCCCAATGTAGACGTCTGGCACTATGCCGAAGGAAAGCTCCATACTGCACAGTTGATTACCAAATCGCGCGATATAAAGAAAACCTATATGGCTGTCTGGCACAGCGACCTGAATAAGGCCGTTCAGCTGGCAACACCTGAGATACCTGATATACAGCTTATTGACAAGGGCGATGCCCCAGCCCTCCTGGGCTCCTCAAACCTGCCGTATGAACTTGAGTCGATGTGGGAAGGAAACCAAAAATATGATGTCTGGCTTGTTGACCCTGTAACAGGTGCTTCAAGGAAACTGAAGGAGAACCTGAATGCCCGCATGCGGGTCTCTCCGGCCGGCAAATATCTTTACTGGTATCAGAGTTCTGACAGCTCATGGTACAGTTACGATATCGCCGGTGCGGGTGAATACAGGCTGACCACGCCGAAGACGCTTCCCAGCTATGACGAACTCAATGATGTTCCTGATCTTCCTGATTCGTACCAGCCAGCGGGCTGGCTGAAAGATGACAAAGCTTTTCTCGTTTCTGAAAGGTATGACATCTGGTCACTTGATCCGAAGGCAGGCAGGGCCCCGGTGAATGTCACCGTTAACGGCAGAACGACCAGGATCACTTACCGCATGATTGATTTCGATCCGGAGAATGAATTTATTGACCCGGCAGTGAAACAGTATCTGTTGGGAGTTAATGAAATCACAAAGGGGAGCGCTTATTATTCCCTGGACCTGAAAAAGAAAGAGGTTCCGGTACAGCTTCTGGCAGGCAATTTCAGCCTGGGAACGCCTGTGAAGGCACTTAAGGCGGAGGTAGTAATGTATACGAAAGAGGATTTCGGTTTTTTCCCTGATTATATACTGACTGATCTCTCATTTAAAGGCGGCAAGAGGCTTACTGATGCCAATCCTCAGCAAAAGGAGTTTTTCTGGGGAACTGCTGAGCAGGTTAGCTGGATTTCCTTAGACGGGCGCAAAGTAGAAGGCCTGTTGTACAAGCCCGCTAATTTTGACCCGTCGAAGAAGTATCCGATGATCGTTAACTTCTACGAGAAGAGTTCTTCTGAACTTAACAGGCACCGGATACCTGAAGCAGGAAGATCCACAATCGATTATCATTATTATACAAGCAACGGGTACCTTGTCTTCAGTCCCGATATATATTATTCCGACGGTTATCCCGGACAGAGCTGCTATAACTGCGTGATGCCGGGCATTTTTTCGCTGATTGCAAAGGGATTTGTGGATGAAAAGCACATAGGAGCGCAGGGACATAGCTGGGGAGGTTACCAGGTAGCATATCTTGCCACCAGGACAAGCCTCTTTGCCGCCATTGAGTCGGGAGCGCCGGTTGTGAACATGTACAGCGCCTACGGAGGCATAAGGTGGGGAACAGGATTGAATCGCTCAATGCAGTATGAGCATCAGCAGAGCCGTATCGGTAAAACAATCTGGGAGGCACCGCAACGTTACTGGGAGAACTCACCCCTCTTTACAATGGACAAGGTCACAACCCCCATACTCATAATGGCAAATGACAATGATGACATGGTTCCGTGGTATCAGGGGATTGAGTATTTTATTGCTTTGCGGCGCCTCGGCAAGCCGGCATGGCTGCTGAACTATAACGGGGAGCCACACTGGCCGATAAAGGAACCGAACAAAAAGGATTTTCAGACACGCATGGCGCAGTTCTTCCATCACTACCTCAAGGGCGAACCAATGCCCCAGTGGATGAAGGAAGGAGTACCGGCAACAGAGAAGGAATTCACACTGGGCTATTAGTATTCACCGGGTTTAACTCCGGGGAAGGGACGCATTATGTTGCGTCCCTTTTTTTTACTATTTCGAATGTGTGAATGATATAAATTATTCCCTGAATTATGTAACCCATTAAATCTCAGGATATATCACCTTTGTTACTCAGACAGAGGCAACACACCGGGCGACTGCATTTTTATTATCTAATGATTCTTTTAAATATTTGATAAACAATTGCATAGTGATCGATGTTGTAGTAAAATATAGGTAGTAAAGTTATATTAATTCTGCCTTGAGAAAATCAATCACCAATCCGAAGGGATTGTTTGTGGCATTTACTTCATATTTTGGTTAAAATATCTGGTGACTATGAAAGAAATCCTAACTCTTTTATTCATCTTCTTCATCTTCCTGCAACCTGTAAAAAGCCAGACAGAGGTAAAGGGCACAGTGGTGGATGATCAGAATCTTCCCTTACCGGGTGTCTCAGTCCTCGTTAAGAACACCTTTAAAGGGACTATGACAGATGTTGACGGTACTTACAGTCTGAGTGTATTGCCATCAGACACGCTAATTTTTTCCATGGTCGGGATGATCAATCAAAGCATTCTTGCAGGCGACAGAACTGTTATTGATGTCCGGCTTAATACAGAAACTACCCTGATGGATGAGGTGGTGGTGATAGGGTATGGGACGCAGCGTGCCAAGGATCTTACTGCGCCGATTGTCACCGTAAAGGGTGAAGACCTTACGCGGCAGGTGACCTCCAATGCCATGCAGGCTATGCAGGGAAAGGTTGCAGGACTTCAGATCATCAGTAGCGGGGTGCCGGGAAGCGGACCCTCGGTGAAGATCAGGGGAGTGGGATCGATAGGTGATTTTGCCAAACCGCTTTACGTTGTTGACGGTGTTTTTGTAGATAATATTGACTTTCTCGGCGCAGGTGATATTGAGGATCTTACTGTACTTAAGGATGCTTCGGCATCGGCTATATATGGTGTGAGAGCAGCAAACGGTGTAATACTCATTACCACAAAAAGGGGAACCACAGGTAAACCCTCCATAAGCTATGACGGATATTTCGGGATGCAGTTACCGGTTAATATAATGAAGATGTCGACCAGGGATCAGTATGTGGAACTGCTGAATGAAGCCAATGCGGGGACTACAGGTTATATCCCAAAAGACCCTTCGGCTTACCCGGCATCTACTGACTGGTATCGGGAACTTGTCAGAACAGCCCCGATGACAGGTCACAGCATTGACATCTCAGGTATGTCAGAAAAGACTTCTTATTCGTTCGGCGGAAGCTACCTTTTCCAGGAAGGTATAATGGATACGAAAAACAATTTTGAAAGGCTCAATATCAGGGGAAGGCTTGAGCAGAATGTAAATCAGTACCTGAAGATAGGCCTGAACACTATTATTTCAAGGTATGACAAGTTCAATCCCAACGAGGGAGCATTCTTCGGGGCATATGTCAATCCACCTGTTTACCAGGTTTATGATCCGGAAAATACTGCAGCTTATCCGGTGCTTTTCGGTTCACCGCAAACTTTTGGATTTGGTAACCAGTACGGTAATCCGGTTGCAGCAGCTTATTATGCTGATAATTACGAAAAAGGTAATAAGCTGGTTTTCAACGGTTATGCTGAATTTTATCCCATTAAGAATAAACTGACATATAAATTTTCATACAACCAGGATTTGAGCAATTGGAACAGCAGGGGATATACTCCTGCATTCAATGTAGGCGGATCGCAGGGCGTCAGAAAATCGAGCCTGTCGAAGACCTTTGGCATCTCTTCCAAGCAGATCATAGATAACCTGCTGACATTCAGAGATCAGTCGGGTGGTGTAAGTTATACATTAATGGTGGGTCAGTCAACGCGCGTTGAAAAGTGGGAGAGCCTGTCAGGATCAGCGATTGATGTCCCCGGACTCGATGAGCAATCAAAATACCTGGTGCTTGGTTCCTTCAGGGACCGCAATGCATATGACGGGGCGGGGAGATATAACGGAATTTCATTCTTTACGCGTGGCACCTTCAATATCAATGACAAATATCTTGGCACTGTTACCTTCAGGGCTGACGCGAGCTCCAAGTATCAGAAGAAATGGGGCTACTTCCCCTCCATAGGTTTGGGATGGAACATTACACAGGAAGATTTCATGGAAAATCAGAGCCTGTTCAGCTATCTCAAGCTGAGGGCAAGCTGGGGTCTTCTTGGTAATGACAATGTGCCCGCCAACTCGGCTGTAATACTCGGTCAGTCCGGCGCAGGTGCTTCGGGCGTTTTCGGTGATGAACTGGTTGACGGAATGGGAGCACAGACAGTAGTTCAGAATTATCTGCGCTGGGAGGTTGTAAATGAGTTTGACCTTGGATTTGATTTCACAGCCACCAACGACAGGCTGTCGGGGGACCTCGACCTATATTACCGCACTACAGATAATGTTGTCTTTTTTGCCCCGATTGCTACCGGGGGGGGAGTGGCGGAGTTGCTCGGCAATAACGGCAGTGTTGTAAATGCAGGGGTGGAGCTTAGCCTTAACTGGACTGAAAAGTTTGATAACGGGCTGAAAATGACGGTAGGATTCAACGCCACAACCATCATAAACAGGGTGACGAAGCTTGAGGGCCGCGAGTATATACCAGGCGGGTACGTCAGGGGCAATTACACAACCCGCACTGCAATCGGTCATCCCATCGGGTCATTTTACGGTTACGAAATCGACGGAGTATATCAGAGCGAAGGTGAGGCATTAAGGGATGAAGTATCCCAGATTATAAAAGGAGCCGGTTTCTTTAAATATAAGGATCAGAACGGTGATATGGTTATTAACGAAGAGGATAAGGTGTACCTGGGAAGCGCTATTCCATGGCTTATTACAGGGCTTGACTTTGGGTTCGACTATAAGAACTTTGATCTTAATATATCTCTCCTTGGCCAGTTCGGCAATAAAATTCTCAATGCAAAAAGAATGAACAGGGATGTCTTTGCGGATGGCAATTATGACCAGGATTTTTATGAA
Source organism: Bacteroidales bacterium (assembly GCA_038248855.1). Taxonomy (GTDB): domain Bacteria; phylum Bacteroidota; class Bacteroidia; order Bacteroidales; family VadinHA17; genus SR-FBR-E99. The sequence goes on from JBBRXA010000036.1 coordinate 27,278, forward strand.
AACCA
>JBBRXA010000037.1:0-25836 GCA_038248855.1 Bacteroidales bacterium
CGAAGGGGTGAAATTACTCTTGCCAACAGGATAAAAACCTATTAAACCCCGAAGGGGTGAAATTACTCTTGCCAACAGGATAAAAACCTATTAAACCCCAAAGGGGTGATATAAGAAAATCCTACTTGATATTCTTATAATGCTCGTAGCGTTCGAGAATCTCGTGAACGTACTGGTTTACAGCATCTCCCTGTTTCAGTAAGCCGTACTTAACAACCGGATCTGCATACACTTTAGGGTCTGATTTACGCGAAAGATATACTGATACGTTATCATCCCACTTCCCCGGGTCCAGTCCGTTCTTGTCTGCCAGTTTCATGGCGTCAAGGATATGACCCTGACCGGCATTGTATGATGCCAGGATGAACTTGATCCTCTCAACAGGATCAGGCACCCTGTCATTGAACAGGGTGTTAAGCCAGTTTATATACTTTACGCCTGCATAGATGTTGTTTTCCACTGACCGGGTCACGTCCAGGCCGAAGTGCAGCCCTGTCTCAGGCATCACCTGCATAAGGCCGTATGCCCCTACCGGGGATATTATTGAAGCGTTGAACCTCGACTCCTGGAAGATTAGTGCCGCCACCAGTCTCCAGTCCCAGCCTATCGTGTCACTGTAGCTCCTGATTATATCATCATACTGAGATACCTTGCCTGTGGAGGTTGAAAAGTACTCTGACGATACCATCCGTGCGGAACGCAGTCCCTTGAAGTATTTCGCCTCAAGCCTCGCATAGGCCGATGTTTTGCTGTAACCGGTGATCCATGAGTTGAGTTCTTCGAGCAGGGCATCTGATCCGGTCTTGCGCACTCCCCACGCAAGCTTCTGAGGGAAGCTCACAGGGGTTGTGATGTCTAAGTTTGGCTGAAGGTTGGCAATGATATTGGCTATGTTCTCGTCACAAACGGTATACTCTATCTCTCCGTCAGCCACCTGGCGTACGAGGTGCTCGGCATCAAAAGGCACTTCAATTATGTCTATATCTTCACCGCTTTCGCGCTCGAGGTTATAAAGACGCTGCGCATATGACGATCCCTTCTGCACAAAAACTGTCCTTCCTGCAAGGTCATGCTGGTTGCTCACAAGCTTCGAAGCAACAGTCTCAGCAGTCATTTTCTGCCAGCCGTTCGGTTTTTTCTGAACCAGAACCTGCCTTGTCTGCATGATTGGAGCTGTAAAGTTCATTTGCTCCTTTCTTTCAGCATTGACCGTAAGACCCATTGCCACCAGGTCAACCTCCCCTTTCTGTAACATCAGGAAGGCCTCGTCTATATCATTTTTTGCAATGATCTCCAGTTCCAGACCAAGGTGATCTGTAAAACGTTTAAGCAGCTCGAAGTGAAAGCCCATTGGCTCACCCTTGTATATGAAGTAGCTTGTCTGATTTATGTTTGTGACAGCCCTGATCTTTCCATCCGCCATGATGTCATCAAGGTCGCGCTGTGTTTCCGGTGCGGCTGTAATCCGCTCATTCTCCCTGTTGCAGGAGCTGATTGCCAAAAAGACAATAAATAATAACGAAACGATTTTCCTCAAATTCTAAATAATTAGTCCGACATATTCTAAACAACATTATTCCGAAAATGTTGAGGGGACAAAGGTAATCATTTTTTTAATCATAGAAGGTCCAGGCCATTCCGTACCTTAACATCCTGACATTCAACGGATAACCCGGAATCAGGTAGTAGTCGTACCCCATAAGCCCTGAGTTGATATGATCGAACATGATGAAGAACCTGGTACGCTTCACCTTCAGGTTGAAGAACACATTAACGAATGGATAGTTGCCGGTTTGAGCATCATTCTTACTAAAATATCTGCCTGTGGAGGGCATATACCCCATGGAATTGTAGAGGGTGTGCATTAAGACCTCCCCTCCGACCTGCATGCTAAGCTCACCGTTTGTGGCTTTGAACCTGAATAAATGGTCGAGAAAAAAGGCGCTTCTGCCGGTGGCAAGAGGCAGGCTCAGGACCTCATTATTGGTGCTTTTTTGCAGCAGTAACGTATTGTCCCAGTGGAGCTTCCATACCACAAAGTCCTTCTTCACGGTGAGTGCTGCCACTGACAAACCCCCGGCATGCTGTGCGGGCATGGCATCGGGCCCCATATAGGTAAAGTTATCAACAACGGCATAATTGAATCTCAGGCTTGCATGCCTCCCGGGATATGTCAGAGACGAGCCAACAGTGAGGCGAAGCTCTCTTCCGGCATCGAACTGCCAGGCGAAATTATTTGATCCCCACGAGGTATACCAGAACGAGGGTGTATATCTCGCCACCGCACCTGTTGCGTCCCAGGTGAGCGGACCCCTGCCTGTTGAAAACTCTTTGAAGATACGGCCGTTTATGATGAAATCTCCTGCCCTGTAACCCTGGAACCAGAGGTCACCGGAAGCCCACCATCCGAATTGGTTACCTATGTTATTGAATATCTTACCGGTAAGAACCAGTGAGCTCTGGTTCTTCGAGACTGTGTCAGGCCTAGTAAGGGTGTCGCCTGGCACCACCTGCCCGTAATGACGAAGCTCACTTCGTATGCCGGCGCCGGCGCCAAAGCTGAATCGTCCGGTACTTCCCGCTGCCAGGTCTACCCTGAAAGTATTGGAAAAAAGACTCTGTGACAGGGAGTCGGAGCTGGAAAGCCTGTTAATCAAAATGGTATCATAGAATTCCGCCAGGGGGTAGTTGTCAAAATAGCGTCTCCTGTTCCACTCGTATATCCCTATATGTGAAAATGTTACAGGACCGCTCCTGTCGAGTTCCCCGGTCAGGGTATCACGCTTCCCGCCGGGAGAATACCTTTGCACCAGCATCAGGTGCCTGTTTTTGAGGTTGCTCTGCGCCTTGTTTACATCATTCAGATTCACCGGCACGTCCGCCGTGGAGTACTGACTGAGAAACTCCTGATCCACAACGCCGCCGTTCTCGAAAGAGAGCAGGTTATTGATCCCTGCCGTGAAATATGCCGTATAGTTGTCTCCGTTATATGACGAATGCAGGAGGAAGTTCTTGTTGGCAGCCTTCTGATAGTCGTACTGACCCAGTGAATAAACTATATCATAAATAAACCCGAAGTTCAGCTTCCTGTTTATATTCTGTGAATGCCTGATCCTGAATGTCTGTTCCGCCTCTGTCCGTGAACCCGCGTTGGCCCATACCATCTCAGTAAATGGCACCTGTGTATTGATGAACCGGGGATTTGCCGGTGTATACATGAAAGGTGCGTAATTGTAGTACAGATATTTGTCTGGCTGCCACTCCCTGTCGAAGAAATTTATCTGATACAGAGGGAGTCCGTAGTTACCGGGGTAAGCATTGAAGTCAGAATATCTGTCGGTAATGCGGTAACGCTGGAACATTGAAAAGGCAGTGTCGAGGGGCAATGGGATCTCGCCCGTATAATCCGCAGTAAGAGTCCACTGTCTGGTGACCTTTTTCAGGGTAGTATCGGCATCTGCTGCCGAAAGGGTGAAGGGCAGGAGGAGGAGTGCTATATGTGCAAGGAGCAGGCGCATGCAGTGCAAATTTACTTAAAAAGTGACATGTAAGGCATGGCTGGCACAATTAGGGGCCATAAAGCAAAGAGCTGCCCGCCGGATGGCGGACAGCTCCAAACAAACAACAACCATATAAATGCAAAAAATCAGTCGACGTTATCGTTCAGGTATGCGTTATTTTCCCTGATTACCGGCTGGTTATCCTCGTCGAGGCTCAGGGTGAACTTTGACACCTTGCTGCCTGCGGCTTTATTTGCCGAGTGGAGCGCAATCTTCTTGCGCACGTACGCAGGCACCTCCTCGAAGTCCTCGATGTTTTCATTCATCGACTGTGTCGAGAATCCCTCGTTCTTCATCATATTCTGCATATGCTTCAGTTTGCGGAGGGTACCTTCGTTCTTGTCTGCTGCAGGGGGAACAGGGCGACCGGGCGCGGGAGAGATATTTATGTCTCCGTCCATCTCAAAATCTATGGTGCCCTGGTTGATCTCGGCTGTGCGCTGCGGGGGCTTCTCGTGACTGTCACGTGAGGGACGCACAATGTACTGGTCACTGCCACTGGAAGTGCTCTCCTCCAGCGAAGGCTGCTGACCGAAATTAAGGTTCACAACTTCCTTGCGCCTGTCAGGCCTGATGCCTTCGAAGTCGGCACTGGCCTCAAAGCCGGTGGCCACCACAGTCACGCTGATCTCTTCGCCAAGAGACTCGTCACTCGACAATCCCCTGATTATCAATGCCTCCGTCGAAACTGCCTCATAAACATAGTCAGTCAGTTCACCGAGTTCATCCATTGTAATCTCGTTTTTACCTGTACCCGACTTGATATTGAGCAGGATGCTCTGTGCGCCGGTGATGTCATTGGCGCTGAGCAGCGGCGAGGTCAGCGCGGCTTCGATGGCCTTAACAGCACGGCCTTCACCGGATGCCGATCCTATTCCCATCAGGGCAACGCCAGAATCTTCCATCACAGTGTGAACATCGGCAAAATCGACATTAATATAACCCGTGCAGGTTATGATCTCGGCAATTCCTTTTACGGCATTTGCCAGAACGTCATCAGCCCGTGCAAATGCAGCTGAAACCCCTTCATCGCCGTAAATCTGACGGAGTCTTTCATTGTTTATCACAATCAGTGAATCAACCTTATCCTTCAGGTCATTTATCCCTGCTATTGCAAGCTTGATCCTCTGGTTGAGCTCCGACCTGAACGGAATGGTCACCACGGCCACGGTGAGATACCCTGCGTCCTTGCAAGCCTTTGCAATGACAGGCGTAGCTCCGGTGCCGGTGCCTCCTCCCATGCCGGCCGTAATGAAAACCATCCTGGTGTTTCCCGAGAGGGCATCCATTACATCCTGTATGTTCTCAAGCGCAGCTTCCCGGCCCTTCTCCGGGTGGCTCCCTGCTCCAAGGCCTTCGGTAACCTTTTCACCGATCTGCACCTTGGTCGGAACAGGGCTGTTTATGAGCGCCTGCTGGTCAGTGTTGCACACGATGAAATTGACATCCCTGATCCCCTTGCGGAACATATGGTTTACGGCGTTGTTCCCGCCGCCGCCAATGCCCACCACCTTAATTATCGACGAGCGCTCTACCGGCAGGTCGAAATTCATCAGTTCTTCTGACATGACATTACTGTTTTGAATTGTTACTGCCGTCGTCATCGAGAGGCTCGTCCGTTGCATCCAGTAAACCTTTCCATAAGCGGCGGAGGTTGTCTCCCAGGTTTTTGGCCACCGGGGAATATCCACCTGAGAAAGACCGGCCTACCGCCTGTACAGTCTCTTCTTCCTCCTCCGCAGGTTTTTCAGCTTCTGCCTTCACTGCCACAGGTTTATCCGGTACGGGTTCAGGCCTGAAAACCGGTCCCTGCTGATGTACCCTTTCAGGCTTGTATTCGCCGATTTTGAGTTCTGTTTTATTCTCCTCGAGGAATTCAAGGCCTTTCATTATAAGACCTACGCTGGTTGCGTACATTGGCTGGTTGATCTCATCGCGGGCTTTGCCTGAAAGATGCACATTAGGAAGGCCTATGCGAACATCCATTGCAGTCTTGTATTTCACAAGTTGCGGGAGGTTCTTCAGCATTGCGCCGCCGCCGGTGATGACGACTCCTGCGGTGAGTTTGTCTGCAAATCCCGAATTCTGTATTTCGAAGTTGACTGCATCGAGGATCTCCTCCATGCGGCTCTGAATGATGTATGCCAGGTTCTTGAACGAGATCTCCTTGGGCTCACGTCCTGCTATCCCCGGTATCGAAACCACTTTGTTTTCCGGAGCTATGTCGCCAATGGCATAGCCGAACTTAATCTTCAGGTCCTCGGCATGTTTCTGTAATATGGAGCACCCCTCACGGATATCGGAAGTAACCATATTCCCGCCGAAGGGAATGACGGCTGTGTGCCTGATGACACTGTCGTAATAGATTGCCACGTCAGTGGTTCCTCCGCCTATATCAACCAGTACCACCCCTGCCTCTTTCTCCTCGTCAGTGAGGACTGCCTCGGACGAAGCCAGAGGCTCCAGCACCAGGCTGACAAGGTTCATTTCTGCCTTGTTGATGCACCGCTCGATATTCTTTGCCGAGGATATCTGCCCTATCACGATGTGGAAGTTGGCCTCCAGACGCCTGCCGCACATACCGACGGGGTTGCTGATACCCGACTCATTGTCGACGATGTATGTCTGCGGAATGACGTGAATAATCTCTTCGCCCACCTCGATGGGGAGCTTGTACATATCTGCCGTAAGACGACGGATGTCACTGTAGTCTATCTCGCGGTCAGAGGAGTCACGGGTAATGTAACCGCGTGCCATCTTGCTCTTTATATGCCTTCCGGCAATACCCACGAAGACATCGGTGAGACCCATTCCGGTCCTCTCGCCAAGGTCATCAACTGTAGTTCTGATGGCCTTCACAGTCTCTTCGATATTCAGCACCACACCACGTTTAACGCCTGTCGATGGTGTGTTGCACAGGCCGAGGATCTCGATTCCCCCGCGGCCGTCACGACGCCCGACAATGGCGACGATCTTGGTCGTCCCGATGTCGATGGCTGCTACTAACTGTTCTTTACTGCTCATAATCTCAATATATGGTTGTTTGACAATTATCTTCTCTGGCAGACTACCTGCCCTTTATATTCGATGTTCACAATTTTGTACCTGTCCCACCCTGCCTTCGGCATAGCCTCGCGGTAAAAGACAAACAGTTTATCAAATTTCTCCTGGTAGTTCTCCACCTTTCCCAGGTGAATAACATGATTCCCGACCCTCGGCACCATCTCCACCTTACCGTCACGGGCCATATAGAGATGATCGATCATTGCACTCCAGAAGGTGTCGTGATTAATATACTTCACAAGTTCAAATGCCCTCGCGAGGTTTTCGGTCTTCTCATTTTCAAAGATGCTGGTGCCGGTCATTGTGTTGGGGCTGAACACCATATCAATCTCAAAGACGTGGAGCCTGGGGGTATAAATATTATGCCTGCGCATTATGACTCCCTCAGTGTCAATGAAAAAATCACCCCCGTAAGTTGCAATCACCCTCATTACAGGCTCGCGCTGGTCAGCATAGATATGCATCATGTTGTCAGCCGAGAAATAGACCTCCGCCACGCGCAGTTCCTTGAGGGTTTTTATCTTTTCTTCTATGCCTGCAATTGAAATCTAATTTACCGGGACACCTCTTACACGTATGCCGGTGGATCTTACCAGGCTCATAATGTCATCCCTGTTTACAAACCTGTGACTGGCAGAGTCGGCGATGGTGATCTCGATGCCCCTGCACGGGGAAGCATCCATCCTGGAATGGATGAACAGGGGGGTACAGAGTACGTAAAACCCTGTGAGCACCGTCAGTATCTTCATCAGCAGGCTCATCCTTTTCTCTCCTTCAGCATCTGAGTGATGGGTTCCACAAAACGGTCGATATCTCCGGCACCTATGGTCAACAGCACACCTTTAACGGTTTTTTCAGCCGCTGCGGGCAGCTGCTCCCTGGTCACCACTTTAACATTCCTGTTTTTCATCAGGGCGGCGATCATTTCTGAGGAGACACCCTCAATCGGTTTTTCGCGCGCCGGATAGAGTGTCAGCAGTATCACTTCATCAAGCCTGTCGAGGGCTTCTGCAAACCCCTGGGCAAAATCACGGGTACGGGTATAGAGATGAGGCTGGAAAATGCCGGTGATGCTGCGGCCCGGCCAGAAGTCGCGCACTGCGCTTATCAGTGCGTTTATCTCACCGGGATGGTGAGCATAATCATCTATATATATAAGGTCTTCTGAAATAAATCTGACGTCAAATCTCCGCTGTACCCCCTGGTAGAGCAGAAGCCCGTTGCGGATCTCGTCAGGAGTGACTCCTGATACTGTTGCGGCGGCGGCAGCGGCGGTGGCATTCAGAATGTTGACCCGACCGGGGAGAAGCAGCCTGATGTTTGAGATTTTATGGTCCGGAGTTGCGTCACCCGGGGTTTTTATGTCGAACCTGTAAAAGCCGTCGCCCTTTTCGATGTTTTCAGCCCTGAACGAGGCTTTTGCCCCGAACCCGTAAGTGAATACGGTCACGTCTGCCGGCAGCCTGAGCGATGATAAAATATTTTCTTCTACAATGAGTGTTCCTCCCCTGCGGACTTTGTGGCAGAACTCGCTGTAAGCCCTGACCATTGCTTCAGGCGTACCGTAAATGTCAAGATGATCCGGGTCTATTGCTGTCACGACGGCTGTCAGAGGTGATAGTGTAAGGAATGAACGGTCGAACTCGTCGGCTTCCATCACCGTAACCCTGCCGGTTCCAAGCAGCAGGTTGGTGTTGTAGTTCTTTGAGATGCCGCCGAGGAAGGCAGAGCATCCGATTTTTGAAGCTGTCAGCAGGTGTGCCGCCATCGTGCTCACCGTAGTCTTGCCATGTGTACCCGCCACTGCTACGGTGTCGGTTCCGCGGGAAATGAGACCGAGTATCTCTGATCTCTTGTAAATTGCATACCCCTTATCAGTGAAGAAATTGAGAAGGACACTCTCTTTTGGGATGGCCGGGGTATAGATTATCAGGACCTTGTCGCGTTCCACGGGCTCGTCGAAGAGTGCCGGCAGGGTTTCCAGGTTATCGTCATAGGTGATATTGCAACCCTCTTCTTCCAATGCTGATGTGAGGGGAGTGCGTGACCGGTCATAGCCACACACGGTGAAGCGGTCTGCCAGGAAATATCTTGCCAGGGCGCTCATGCCGATACCTCCTATGCCGAGAAAGTAAATGCCTTCTATGTTGTCAAGCTCCTTCATCTGCGTACAAGTTTGAGCACTTCGCGGGCAATCACCTCGTCGGCGTTGCGGTCGGCCATGCGCCTTATATTTTCTGAGAGCGAGGCACAGCGGACTGTGTCACCGACAAGTGCCAGTGCCGTACTGACAAGCTTTGAGGAAGCCTCGGCATCGGAGACCAGCAATGCTGCATTCCGGTTTACCAATGACATTGCGTTATGTGTCTGGTGGTCTTCGGCGACGTTCGGGGAGGGCACCAGGATCACCGGTTTGCCCACCAGTGCCAGTTCGGAGATGGTACCGGCGCCGGCACGTGAGATGATCACATCGGCGGCGGCATAGGCCAGGTCCATACGGTTGATGAACCCCATCACCCTGATGTTTTGTGCTGCAGCCGCCTCAGTCTGCTCGCGCATGCGGTCATAATAATGACTGCCCGTCTGCCATATCACCTGCACGCCTGCCCCCTCTGTCTGGCCTATGCCGCCGCCGATGCTGCTGTTGACAGTGCCGGCGCCGAGCGAACCGCCAAGAACAAGTATCACCGGCTTGCCGCCGCTGAGATTAAAGAACTCCAGGGCCTCACTGCGGAGCGCATCGAGGTTCTCGAAGGTGTGCCTCACAGGGTTGCCGGTCTTGATTATCTTACCCTTCGGGAAATATTTTTCCATTCCGTCATAGGCCACGCATATCCTCTCAGCATTCTTTGCCAGCAGCTTGTTGGTGACACCTGCGTAACTGTTCTGTTCCTGTATCAGAGTAGGAATATTCATGCGCTGAGCCTGCTTCAGAACAGGTCCGGATGCATATCCGCCCACCCCTACCACAACGTCAGGTGAGAACCGGCGGACTATTTTGCGGGCTTTCAACATACTCCTGAAAAGTTTGGCGGCCACGGAAATATTTTTCGGCGTGAGACTGCGGATAAATCCTGCAACCGGCAGTCCCTCAATAACATACCCCGCCTCCGGTACCTTCTGCATCTCCATGCGGCCCTCGGCGCCCACGAAGAGTATCTCCGACGTCGGTTCCAGGCGCTTCAGGGCATTCGCAATTGAAATTGCCGGAAAGAGATGCCCTCCGGTACCTCCGCCGCTGATTATTATCCTGATATTTTTCCCGCCGCCTGCCATTTTATCTCTCTGTCGTCTCTTGTATTAATCCTCTGTCTGTTGTCATGTAACTTTTCCCGCTGTCTGTCATGCCACCTTTTTATCTGATTTCTCGATATCTGACAGCTGCTCCCTGCGCTGCCTCGCATTCATTACTCTTGACACACTCAGTATAGCTCCCAGCGAGAAGCTGATCATTATCACCGAGGTACGTCCCCAGCTGATCATCGGCAGCGTCTGCCCCGTCACCGGAAACAACCCCACGGCCACAAGCATGTTTGTAAATGCCTGGAATACAATCATTATGGTCAGCCCCAGCACCATCAGTGCCGCGAAGGCATAATCGCACTTCCTGGCAATCTGCACCCCCCGGAACATCATCGCCAGATAACACAGTATCAGTACCGTCGCCCCGAAGAGCCCGTACTCCTCAACTATAATTGCAAAAATGAAGTCAGAGTTCGACTGCGGCAGCAGGTTGCGCTGGGTGCTGCCGCCCGGCAGCTTACCGAACAGCTTCCCCGTGGAGATGGCTATTTTGGCCTGGTTGGCCTGGAAGTCGGCATCCGGTGAGCTCTCGCCACTGAAATATGCCTCGATGCGATTCTTCCATACCTCGACCCTATTGTCGCCCTTCTTGAAAATCATCAGCAGGGCGGCAAACAACACAACTGTGGCCAGCCCCATCCCGGCATAGGCAAGAAGGAACTTAACCGGCACACGGCCCACGAACAGGATGATCATGCTGATGGCAAATATCATGAGCGCCGTCGAAAGGTTCTCTGACATTATAAGCATGCAAACCACCGCCACCGGCAGCAGCAGATGCACTGTCACAGTTTTGAAATCGTGAAGCCTGTTCTGGTAGATTGTCAGTCCGCGTGCCAGGTAGATCACCAGAACCACCTTGGCAATGTCGGATGGCTGAATGCGCAGGCCAATGACAGGTATCTCCAGCCAACGGCTTGCCGAGTTTATGGTCACCCCGGCTACAAGCGTCACAGCGAGAAGAGCAATCGACACTCCCATCGCCAGCGCAGCATATCTCATATAATTTATGTACGGTATCCAGTGCGTCACCACTATTATTACCAGTCCCAGGAACAGCATTATAAACTGTGTCCTCAGGAAGTAAAATGTATTTCCGTGATGCGATGAATAGGCCACTCCAACCGATGAACTGTAAACGGAAAGCAGGGAAACGACCATGAAAAGGACTATCAGGCCCCACAGGTACCTGTCACCCCTGAAAAAACGTCTCAGTTTCAGTTCTCCCTCTGCCATAACCTAAAGATTTCTTACTGCCAGTTTGAACTGCCTGCCGCGGTCCTCATAATTGTTAAACAGGTCGAAACTGGCACAGGCAGGCGACAGCAGTACAGTGTCACCCTTGTGCGCCAGGTAGTACGATGACCTGACAGCCTCTTCCATCGAGGTGGTCTCGACGATTGTCGGAACCGTATCGCCAAATGCCTCCAGTATCTTGTGGTTATCCTTCCCCAGACACACTATCGCCTTCACCTTCTGCTTCACAACCGCACTTAGCTCCGAGTAATCATTTCCCTTGTCTATCCCGCCGGCTATCCAGATCACATCCGACTTCATGCATTCCAGTGCATACCACGTAGAATTGACGTTGGTGGCCTTGGAGTCATTAATGAAGTGGATGCCAGCCACGCTGATGACCGACTCAAGCCTGTGCTCCACCCCCTGGAAGTCAGTCAGACTTTCACGGATGGTCTCCTTGCGGATATTCAGTACTTTTCCTGCAATGGCAGCTGCCATGGAGTTGTAGGTATTATGGCGGCCTTTGAGCGCCAGGTCGTGAATAGTCATGAGGTTTGTCTTTTGGGTTATGTCAAGAATGAGGTTGTCACTATCAATGCAAGCGGCCATCCCTTCACATTTCTCGAGGGAGAAAGGCAGAGAGCGCGCCGTCAGGGATATCCTGTTCATCTCGCGAACTGAAATAGGATCATCAGCGCACCAGATGAAGCAGTCTTCAGACCTCTGGTTGCGTATCACACGGAATTTGGAGTCTACATAGTTCTGCATCTCATACCCGTAGCGGTCAAGATGGTCGGGAGTGACATTCATAAGTATTGCTATGTCAGCCCTGAAGTCATACATACCGTCAAGCTGGAAACTGCTGAGTTCAATGACATAGTAGTCATAGCCCCCTTCAGCCACCGCCATGGCGAAGCTGTTGCCCACATTGCCGGTCATTGCAGCCTTCAGCCCGGCCTTTTGCATCATGTGGAAGATCATATTGGTGACCGTTGTCTTACCATTGCTCCCGGTGACGCAGATTTTTACTGCATCGGTATAACGGCCGGCAAATTCTATCTCGGAAATGACGTGGATCCCCTTTTCGTGAAGGATAGCCACCACCGGGTTCTTTTCGGGTATGCCGGGACTCTTGATGACCTCATCGGCATTGATGATAAGATCCATTGTATGTGTCTCCTCCTCAAAAGGTATCTTACTGGCTACCAGCATCTCGCGATACTGATCCTTTATCTTCCCACTGTCTGATACGAAGACGTCAAAGCCCTGCTTCTGTGCCAGCACCGCCGAGCCTGCTCCGCTTTCCCCTGCCCCGAGTATTACAATCCTCTTCTTCATTTTCTACCGTATCTTCAGTGTTACCACGCTCAGTACAGCCAGCATCAGGGCCACAATCCAGAACCGTGTCACGATCTTCGGCTCCGGGAAGCCCTTCTTCTGATAATGGTGGTGGAGAGGCGCCATCAGGAATATCCTGCGTCCCACACCGTATTTTCTTTTCGTTCTTTTAAACCAGCTGACCTGTATGACCACCGAGAGGTTTTCAACAAGGAATATCCCGCAAAGAATGGGTATCAGCAGCTCCTTTCGGATCACAATTGCAAACACTGCGATGATACCTCCCAGGGTCAGACTGCCCGTATCACCCATGAAGACCTGGGCAGGGTAAGAGTTATACCAGAGAAAGCCGATTGTGGCACCGGCGAATGCGCCTGCGAAGATCACAAGCTCTCCGATGTTGGGTAAATACATTATATTAAGGTAGTCTGCATAAATAATGTTACCCGAGACATACGCCAGGATTCCCAGGGTCACCCCCGCGATGGACGAGGTTCCCGTCGCCAGGCCGTCAAGACCATCGGTGAGATTGACGCCGTTGGAGACCGCGGTAACAATGAAAATTACAACTACCACAAACAATATCCATCCCAGCAGCTGCTTCGTCTCTCCCTTCGCAAATGGAATTAGCCAGGAATAGTCGAACTCATTTTCTTTTACAAACGGTATCGTGGTTTTGGTTGACTTGACATTCACCGCGGTTGATTGAGGAATATCAACTTCAGGCTGCTGAACTGACAGGTCCTGAGAAGCGAAAGTGGCTGATTCGGGCGCGGTGACATTGACCCTGACCACCGCATCATCGCTGAAATAGAGCGTCAGCGCAACTATCAGCCCCAGTGATATCTGTCCCAGCACCTTGAACCTTCCTGCCAGGCCTTCCTTGTTCTTTTTGAAGATTTTTATATAGTCATCCATGAACCCGATGAATCCCAGCCAAAGTGTTGTTATTAGCATCAGGATCACATAGACGTTTTCAAGCTGTGCGAAGAGCAGCACCGGGATTATTATGGAAGCGATTATTATAAGGCCTCCCATTGAGGGTGTTCCCTGCTTGCGGTACTGCCCTTCCAGATCAAGGTCGCGTATTGTCTCGCCTATCTGTTTCTTCTGAAGGAAGTTTATGATTTTCTTACCGATAAGCAGGGAGATTACGAGTGAGGTTATCACTGCCGCTGCCGCCCTGAACGAAATGAAATTGAACACCCCCGCTCCGGGAATATTCAGTGAATCGAGGTATCTGAACAGATAATACAGCATATCAACTCATTTTAAAAGCTTTACGTAATTCTTCCCTGTCATCGAAGTGGTGTTTTACGCCCCTCACATCCTGATAGGTCTCGTGACCTTTGCCTGCAATAATTATTATGTCGCCTGACGATGCCAGCATCACTGCAGCCCGTATCGCATCGGCTCGCAGCGTTATCCTTATCGTCTTTGCCAATGCATCCGGTGACAGTCCTGCCTGCATCTCGTCAATTATGATCTCGGGGTCTTCGGAGCGGGGATTGTCAGATGTGAGAATGACCCTGTCAGCTCCTGCTGCCGCAATGGCTGCCATGACCGGCCTCTTTGTCCGGTCACGGTCGCCGCCGGCACCCACCACCACTATAAGCTTCCCGCTGCCCTGCCTCAGCCTGTTGACAGCCCCGATGACATTTTCTACGGCATCAGGTGTATGTGCGTAGTCGACAATGCCCGTAATTCCGTCTGCCGAGCGTATCACCTCCATTCGTCCTGCAACAGGTACAAGGGTGCTTAATGCAGTCAGCACCTCCTCTTTTCCGGCGCCGAGAAGAACGGATCCGCCGTATACTGCCACCAGGTTCGAGGCATTGTAGTCACCCAGAAAGCGGGTCCATACTTCCGTACCGTTGATCTTCATCAGCATCCCTTCGAAACCCTGCTCGGTTATGCTGCCGCGAAATGATGCCAGGCCGTGCATCGAAAAGGTATGCTTCGCCGCCCTGCAGTTCTGCAGCATTACGTTGCCGTTGCGGTCATCTGTGTTGACAAGGGCGAATGCCGTTGACGAAAGGTCGTCGAAGAATCGCTTTTTGGCTGCCAAATAATTGGCGAAAGTCTTATGGTAATCGAGATGGTCGTGGGTAAGGTTTGTGAAGATCCCACCTGCGAAATTCAGTCCTGCTATGCGTTTCTGGTCAATTGCGTGTGAGCTCACCTCCATGAAGGCATATTCGCACCCGGCAGCAACCATATCAGCCAGAAGGGCGTTCAGTTTCACCGGATCAGGGGTGGTATGTGTTGCCGGCTCCTGGCGCAGGTGCACATAATTGCACACTGTCGACAGCAGCCCGCATTTGTACCCCAGGGTTTCGAACATATTGTAAAGCAGCGTTGCAATCGTGGTCTTGCCGTTGGTGCCGGTGACGCCTGTCAGCCTGAGTTTTTCCGAAGGATAGTCATAGAATGCGGATGCCGCCATTCCCAGCGCCTCGGCAGGATTTTCGGCAAGTATATATGTCACCCCGACGGCATTTTTCTCCGGGGCCTTGCCACATATTACTGCTACGGCGCCCGCGCCGATCGCTTTTTCAATGAAATCATGACCGTCAGTCAGTGTGCCCTTCACTGCCACGAAGAGGTTGTCCGGGCTGACAGAACGAGAGTCGGCAGTGATTCCGGTGATCCTCACCGAAGTGTCACCGTAAACGGTCCAGACTTTTATCCCTTTCAGAATCTCGTTCAGTTCCTTCATCGTCAGAGTCTAAGTTCGATAAGCACTGTTCCTCCCTTAACCATTTTGGCGCCGGGCTGCAACGACTGTCTGACAACCTTGCCGCGGCCGGTATATCTTACTCTCATACCGCTGTTCTCGATGAGATAAATAGCATCCCTGAGTCCCATTCCCACCACGTTCGGCATTAGCCCTTCGGTAAGGGCGAGATCCACCACGCGGAGGGTATCGCCGGCCTCGCGTGTGCGCACCCATTCCCCGTCGACCTTGCGCCGTGCCCTGATATTCAGCTCCCGCAGCGTCCCGTTAATATCTTCGTAATACCCGTTACCTGCATCCGGAGCCCTGGCGGGTTTGTCAGGGTCATTAAGCGCCGTCAGGTCGCGGAAGAAATTTGTAGAATAGACTTTGTCCGATATCTCCCTGAATACAGGTCCTGACACTACGTTGCCGTAATAAACTGCGCTCGAAGGTGCATTGACAACCACGATGCACGAATAGAGAGGGTCTTCTGCAGGGAAATAGCCAACAAATGATGCCTGGTAAGACATCCTTGCACCTGTGCGGTATCCGTACTTCGCATTGGCTATCTGGGCGGTGCCGGTCTTGCCTGCAATCTTATAGTTACTGTTCCTGAGGTTAATTGCGGTGCCCCTTTCGACAACCCCTTCAAGCATCGTCTGTGCTTTGCGGACAGTCGATCTTGAGCATACAGCATTGGTGATCACCTCATTGTCAAATGTTTTTACCGTCCAGCTGCCGTCACGTATCTCCGAAACGAAGCGGGGCCTCATCATCTTTCCGTCGTTGGCCACCGCATTGTAGAAAGTCAGGATCTGCAAAGGCGTCAGGTGAACCTCATAACCGTATGACATCATCGGCAGCGATATGCCTGACCACAGCGGGTCACCGGGGTATCTTATCAGAGGGCTGCCCTCTCCATTGATCTGCAGGTCAAGAGGCTTGTTGATCTGCATCGCGTAGAGTCTGTCGACGTACTTTCGCGGATTGCTTTTGTAATTGTCATAAATGATCTTCGCCGTACCGACGTTGGAGGACTTTTCGAATACCTCCTGCACGGTTATTGTTCCCAGTCCTATCTCGTCATGGTCACGGATCACCTTGTCATAGTATTTTACCGTGCCGTCGCCCGTCTCAACCATATCATCCAGGTCCACTACGCCGTCTTCCAGTGCGGCCATGAGAGACATCAGCTTGAATGTGGAGCCGGGTTCAGTGCTCTCCCCCACGGCGTAGTTGTAGGTCTCATGGTAAGCCCCGTCAGATCCCTTTTCGAGGTTGGCGATGGCCTTTATGTCTCCGGTCTTTACCTCCATCACGACCACGCACCCGTGATGGGCGCCGTACCTCGAAAGCTGCCTGTAAAGTGCGTTTTCGGCTACATCCTGCAGGTCCAGGTTGATAGTTGTGACAATGTCGTTGCCTTCACGTGTACGTATGTTGTCGATGTTGTCGACGTCTATCCATGCGCCGCCCGTCAGACGCTGCTGGACAGTGAAGCCGTCCTTGCCGGCGAGGACATTGTTGAAGGAGCCTTCAAGTCCCACTATGTTTGCCGTGCTGTCTTCGGTCACATAGCCGATAGTCCTGCGGGCCAGGAGGCCGTTGGGCATTATGCGGCTGTTTTCAGGCTGATATACGAACCCGCCCCTGAACTTGCCGTGCCGCAGTATGGGAAGCTCCTTGAGGTGCTTGAGGGTTTCGTAACTTACATGCCTTTTTATGAGAAAATACCTGTCGCCTTTCTGGCGTGCGCGGTTCAACGCTGACTTCCAGCCTTCCGGTGAGTTGACGCCCACATATTTCGAGAGGCCCCTTGAGAGTCCGTTTATTCCCTTTGACCATGTGGTGTCAGCCATGCCTGAGCTACGTGAGTCAAGGTAAACTGTGTAGTACGGGATGGAGCTTGCCAGTATGCGGCCGTCGTCAGACAGTATGTCACCGCGGGGGGCTTTGGTCACCTCTTTCCGGTAGACTATCTTCTCGGCCATGCCGGCCCACTTGTCCGACTGCACGAACTGCAGGATGATGATGCGGATGAATATAGCCACAGCCATCACCACCACGACTCCGTAGATGATCCCGCTGCGGGCTATTACCTGATCCTTTGGTTTCAAATTCCTACTCATTCACCACAATCCTGTACGGCGGCTCACGAAGCTCCTGCAGCCCCAGTCCGCGTTCCTTAACCAGATCTATCACTTCACTCTGTCTGCTCACCGAGCCCAGTTGCGCCGAGGCCGACAGCGCTTCAGCCCTGAGGTCACGGACCTCCTGCTCGAGCTTTGTGATCTCACGCTCGACCCGCTCAGCCTGGAACCTGTTGGAGATGAAGATTATACCAAGGACGGCTATCAGGATTACATATCTCATGTTATTGAGTATGAGCTTCTCAGCGATATACGTACCGCTTACTAGTCCTTTCAGCGTCCCTCCGCTTCCGTTCTTCTTCCTGTTGGCGTTCGCCGCTGCCGTCTTTTTTCCGGTACTCTCGTCAGCCGGGGCCTTCTCCCTGCCGCTCTCCGGGGCCGAATTCTTTCCGGTGCTGCTGTTAACCGGCAACTTTTGCCTGTTGCCGCTCCCCGCCGCTGCCTTCAACATGTTGCCGATCTCCTCTGCCATCGTCCTCAGATCTTTTCTGCGATTCTCATACGGGCACTGCGTGCCCTGTTATTTTTTGCCACCTCTTCTTCCGAGGGGACTATCACCTTGCGGTTGATTGCCCTGAACGGAACGAGGAGGTTCCCGTAAAAATCCTTTTCAGCCGTGCCGTCGAAATTGCCCGTCCGTATGAAGTTTTTTACCAGCCGGTCTTCGAGGGAGTGGTAAGTAATCACCACCATCCGCCCGCCGGGTTTCAGTATCTGCAGAGTCTGTGTCAGCATCTCCGTCAGGGCGTCCATCTCGCGGTTGACCTCTATGCGGAGCGACTGAAACAGCTTCGCATAGAACTTATTCTCCTGGTTGAATGGAACCAGAGACTCCACAGCTTCGGAGAGGTCTTTTACAGTTACGACCGGTTTTGCCTGTCTGGCTTTCACCACTGCTCTGGCTATGCGTCTTGAGTTGTCAAGCTCGCCGTAACGGTAGAAGACGCCTGCCATTTGTTCCTCGTCATAGGTGCGCAGCAGGTCGGAAGCCCTGAGGCCCGATTTGCGATTCATTCGCATGTCGAGCTGTGCATCGCTGCGGAAGGAGAAGCCACGCTCCTGCTCATCGAACTGATGGAATGATACTCCCAGGTCGGCAATGAGGCCGTCTATCTCTTTGTAACCCAGGTAACGGAGGTTATTCTTCAGGTACCTGAAATTCTGATTCAGGAAAGTCACCCTTTCGTCATTGATGATGTTTACTGCTGCATCGAGGTCCTGGTCGAAGGCAATGAGCTTGCCGGTTGTCAGATGAGAGAGTATGGCACGCGAGTGGCCGCCGCCGCCGAAGGTAACGTCGACATAGACCCCATCGGGCCTGAGGTTGAGCCCTGCGATGCTCTCTTCGAGCAAGGCGGGGAGGTGATAAGCCGTCATTATCCTTGTCCGTTTTCAGGAGCGCCAAGCAGCTTCTCAGCCAGGTTAGCGAAGTCGTCACCGGCCATGTCAATGCGGGTGTAGACCTCTTCGGCCCACATCTCAATGCGGCCGTCCTGTCCAGCGAGAACCACATCTTTCCCGATGCCGGCAAGGTCAAGCAGCCGTTTGGGTATCAGCAGCCTGTTGCTGCTGTCGAGTGCCACCTCTGCCGTGCCTTTGAAAAAGTTCCGGAGAAAAAGATTATGCTCTCTGTTATAGGGGTTTATCCTGCTGCGTATCTTCTCAAGCTGCCTGTTCCAGTCATCGATGGAGTAGAGGACGAGACATTTTTCGAAGATATCCCTTCTGACCACAAAACGATCCTCCGCAGCCGGGGGCATCTGCTTCTTGAAAGCTGAAGGGAGGATGACCCTGCCCTTTGCATCAAGCCTGCATGTATAATCGCCGATAAATGTGGACATTGAAAGGTTGTTGTTTCAGAAGGCTAAAGTACAAACATTTTCTCCACTTCACTCCACTTCACTCCATTATTCTTCACTTTTGTTGAAAACTTTTGCCGGCAATTCATAAATATCTGTGTAGCAGGGTGCATTTTTCTCAGCGGGGTGCAGGGTGCAGAGCGAATGGGGCATTGAGCAGGAAGAAGGCAGCCGCGAGCGGGGTATGTGGTATGGAGCAGGAAGCAGGGAGCCGCGAGCGGGGTGCAAGACCCTCAGTCCCTCAGTCCGCCAGCTGGCGGATCAGCCCTCAGACCGCATGATCATTTTTTTTTATCTTTGAAACTCCGAAACAAGCCCATGGAAAATTTACAACAACCCATACGTCTGGACCTTGAAAAAATCCTCGCGGACAAGAATCCCAGGCTGCCAAAACTGCTGCCCCGCTTCGTGATAAACTATCTCAAACGCATCACCCACCAGGACGGCATAAACGGGCTTCTTCGAGATCATGCTGATCTTCGCGGATTCGCATTCAATGACGCCGTGCTGGGAACGCTGGGAATTAAATACAATGCCCACGGCATTGAGAACATTCCCAAAGGCGGACGCAATATCTTTGTCTCAAACCACCCTCTCGGCGGCCTCGACGGTATGGTATTCATGAGCGAGCTCGGAAAGCACTTCGCGGCAGCAAAATTCCCTGTAAATGACATCCTCCTTTACCTTAAAAACTACGAAGGCATATTCCTCCCGGTAAACAAACACGGTGCACTTGGCCGCGAGGCCGCCAGACTTCTCGATGAAGCATATATATCTGACTGTCAGATTCTTAACTTCCCGGCAGGATTATGCTCAAGAAAAATCAACGGGAAGATAACCGACCAGCCATGGCAGAAGAGCTTCATTGTCAAGGCCGTGCAGCACAAGAGGAACATCGTCCCGTGCTATTTCTCAGGCCGCAACAGCAACTTCTTCTATAATCTCTCGGTCATCCGTACATTTTTCCATGTGAAAGCGAACCTCGAGATGCTTTATCTTGTGGATGAGATGTACCGCCAGAAGGGCAAAAAGATAGATCTCTGGTTTGGTGAGCCGCTGCCATGGCAGATATTTGACAAATCGAAGAGTCCCCAGGAATGGGCCGACTGGGTGAGGATCAAAACTTATGATTTAGAGAAACTTGCATCCACACGTTAATATTATTTGTTAATTTTGACCTTTAATTAATATCTGCAAGTGGACACTCATACAGGGAAGGGGACGATGGAGCCGGTAGTGCAGGCGGTTCCTACAGAAGAGCTGGTTGCCGAACTGGCAAAGGTAGGGATGCTCAGAAGGACCAACAACGGTAACAACGAGGTCTACCTTTTTGACAACAACACCTCGCCGCTGCTGATGCGCGAGATAGGCCGGATTCGTGAGCTCACTTTCAGGCATGCAGGTGGCGGAACGGGAAAATCGCTTGACCTCGATGAATATGATCTTTCTCCGGAAGCTCCGCAGAAACAACTTATCATCTGGGACCCTGACAATCGCGAGATAGTCGGCGGCTACAGGTTTATCTTCCCGGCTCACAAGGAAAAAAACTTCTCGATTGACAGGTATGCCTCATCGTCTTACTTCACCTTTTCACGCAAGTATATCAGGAAATATCTTCCGCATACGATGGAACTGGGGCGCTCGTTTGTGAGACCTGAGTATCAGAGCTCCGCGATGGGTCGCAAAAGTCTCTATTCGCTTGACAATCTGTGGGATGGACTTGGTGCCATCATTATTGACAATCGCCAGATCCGCTATCTCTTTGGCAAGGTGACCATGTACTCCCACTACAATTTGCAGGCCCGCAACATGATACTCTATTTCATGCTGAAGTACTTCCCCGATCCCGACAAGCTGGCTATCCCGTCTGATCCGATTTTCATCGACATTCACCAGAAAGAGATGAGGCAGTTATTTTCAGCCTGGAGTTTCAAGGACAATTACAGGATTCTTTCACAGGAAGTTAGAAAGCTTGGCGAAAATATTCCGCCGCTCATCAATGCCTATATGAATCTCTCCCCCACCATGAAGTGCTTCGGGACATTCATCAACCATCATTTCGGGGATGTCGAGGAGACGGGAATAATGATAACAGTAAGAGATATTTACATTAATAAGATCAATCGCCACCTCTTATCATACAGGGCGGATTTTGATATCTCTCAGTAGATTCGGTTAAGTAGGGCGGATTTTGATATTTCTCAGTAGGTGCAGGAAAAGGGGCCTGGTAATTGCGGTGGCACCGGCCGGATCGGTGACGCCAGCCGGATTTTGACAATTCTCAGTAGATTCAGCAGTATAGGCCGGGTTAGTGCGGTGACACCGGTCGGATAGGCGGCGCCCGTCTGATCGGTGGCGCCGGTCTGACCTGATTTTGCTCAGCGCGCGTGTCAGTAAGCACGTGCATTTATCCCGTCAATAAAATTCATATACGCCCTGTTGACAACCCTGTTGCCGCCGGGAGTGGGATAGTTGCCTGTGAAGTACCAGTCGCCGGTGTGATCAGGACAGGCTTCACGAAGACCCTCGATGGACTGGTATACCACCTCCACCTCCGCAACAGTTCCAGGTGCCCTGAGCATCTGGGCGATTTTATCGGAAATCCGTTTGACGGTGAACGGAGCATAAATTTCCCTGACTGCATTAACCATCTCATCATCAGGCTTTTCCAATTCTCCCTGCGCTTTTGAATACACCTCCCTGATTATGCTGTCCTGCTCTGTCTCCGTTAGCAATTCAATGGCAGCCCTGAAGGCGATGAAATCGCCCAGTTTTGCCATGTCAATTCCGTAGCAGTCGGGGTACCTTATCTGCGGCGACGATGACACAATTACGATCTTCGCCGGGTCAAGCCTATCCAGAATGCGGATTATGCTTTCTCTGAGTGTTGTGCCTCGGACGATTGAATCATCGAGGACAACAAGGTTATCTTTTCCTCTTCGGATGACTCCGTAGGTGACGTCATAAACGTGCGCCACGAGGTCATTCCGGCTTCCGTCCTCGGTAATGAAAGTGCGCAGCTTGGCGTCTTTGACAGCTATTTTTTCAATGCGCGGACGCACCTCAATGATCTTCTCAAGCTCCTGGGGTGTCAGTGAGGCGCCTTTCTTTAGGATTGCCTCCTTCTTGCGCTGGTTGAGCCAGTCCTCAAGCCCTTTCATCAAACCGTAAAAGGCGCTTTCAGCGGTATTGGGTATATAGGAAAAGACGGTATTGTCAATATCGTGATTGACCGCCTCCAGCACCGGTTTAGTCAGGGTTTCTCCCAGTTTTTTGCGTTCGCGGTAGATATTTTTATCTGTGCCGCGCGAGAAGTATATCCTTTCGAATGAGCATTTTGAAGGGGTTCCGGCAGGTAGTATCTCCTCGATGGCCCATCCTCCCGAAGCTTTAATAATCAACGCTTTGCCTGGCTCCAGTTCATTTACATTATCCGTCCTGATATTGAATGCTGTTTGCAATACCGGTCTTTCCGATGCCGCCACCACCACCTCATCGTCGGCATACCAGAATGCCGGCCTGATGCCCGAGGGGTCACGCATGACAAAGGCATCACCGTGGCCTAGCATCCCTGTCATAACATACCCTCCGTCCCACCTTCGGGAGGCATTGCGGAGCACGTCTGCAATGTGCAGCTGCTTTTCAATCATTGGAGAGATGTCGCGCTTTGTGTAGCCTTTCTCCTTGAACTGGCGGTAGAGGCGTTCGACTTCATCGTCAAGGAAGTGACCTACATTTTCGAGTATCGTGATAGTATCGGAAAAATCTACCGGGTTCTGTCCTATTTCCAGCAGACTGTTGAAGACCTCCTCCATGTTTGTGAGGTTAAAGTTGCCGGCCATTACAAGGCTTCGCGAGCGCCAGTTATTTTCCCGGGAGACGGGGTGAACATAGTCGATGTTGTAACTCCCGTAGGTGCCATAGCGTAAGTGTCCGAGGTAGACATCGCAGGCGTAGGGCATCGTGCTGGTGATGTACGCCGGGTCGCTCCAGCATTTCTGACCGGGGGTGCAGCTCTTTTCTATATCGATATAGATCTTCCTGAAAATTTCTTTTATCGAGTCAGCAGCATTGGACCTCTGGCGGAAGATATATCTGGTTCCGGGTCTGGCACCGATGCGGATACCCGCGAGGCCGGCACCATCCTGACCGCGGTTATGCTGTTTCTCCATCATGAGATACATCTTTTGCAGTCCGTAGTCCCACGATCCGTATTTATCAATATAGAATCCCGCGGGTTTCAGCAGTCTCATCAGAGCTATCCCGCATTCGTGTTTTATACTGTCACTCATTGTTTACTTTCCTGATCCCTTAAAGGCAATGACATCCCTGATCAGGTAGGAATCAGGGTATCTTGCCTGTATGTCGAAGAATACTGTAGCTGCCTCTTCACGCGTGCGGAAGTCGCCTACCTTCACCTTGAACCAGTTTGGCTTGTCGAAGGTAAGATACGAGTCCAGCTGCGGGAAGTCGCCCATGAAGAGCGCTCTTATCCTGTTGGCATCTTCGTTTGCAGTGCGGTGTCCGCCGCGGTATATCTGGATGCGCCAGCCGTCGACCCCGTTTTTCGATGCATTGTTGAGAATATGCCTGTTTATGAGGGCGTCGATTCCTGGTGGCTGGTTTATCACCAATCGCTGCTCCTCCTGGCTGGTGCGGCCCTCATTGAGCAGGTCAATCACCGTCATGGCCTCCTGCGCCATCGCTGACACGGAGAGCATAGAAAAAATTACGATGACGATCAACCTGTTTTTCATCCTGCAAATATAATACACTTTTAAGTGTTTTGGTCTCACACCCCCGGATCAGTAATTCCTTTGAAACGGCAGAGTACATTTTTGTCTTCGGCATCTGCTCCGAAACGGCAGAGTACATTTTTGTCTTCGGCATCTGCTCCGAAACGGCAGAATCAAACTATATTCAATGGCTTCTTTACCCTGCCAATCTCTATAAGTCTATTAACGCCGGCATGTATGCTTGTGTATTCTATTCCAGGGATTCCAACAGCTCATCAGTCATCTCGAGGTTGTGGTAGACAGCCTGCACATCGTCGTCATCCTCAAGGGCTTCAATCAGCTTCATCACTTTGCGGGCAGATTCCACATCGAGGACCTTCGTCTCTTTCGGTATTCGTTTCAGTCCTGCCTCCTCCACTTCGATCTTAAGCGATTCAAGCTTGCGGTTCACTGCTCCGAAGTCGTCTTTGGCGCACATGACAGTTATCATGCCCTCATCAACTTCGATATCCTCAGCCCCGGCATCAATTATGTCAAGCTCAAAGCTCTCAATGTCAATGCCTTCAGCATCAATTGCAAAGACACCCTTTCTGTCAAAGAGGAAGGTCAGAGAGCCGTTTGGTCCGAGTGCGCCGTTGTATTTTCCGAAGATGTAGCGCACATTGGCGAGGGTGCGGTTGGTATTGTCAGACAGGCATTCTACGAAGACTGCAATTCCGTGAGATGCATATCCTTCATGTGTTATCTCATGGTAAGACACACCCTCTGCGCCTGAAGCCTTTTTTATGGCCCTGTCGATATTTTCCTTGGGCATATTGGCGCCCTTTGCGTTTTGTATTGCCAGGCGCAGGCGGGCGTTACCGTTGGGATCAGCGCCGCTCTCGCGGACGGATATCATTATTTCCTTGATGATCTTTGTAAAGATCTTTCCTCTCTTGGCGTCTGCCGCGCCTTTTTTGCGTTTTATGGTAGACCATTTGCTGTGTCCCGACATATGGATTGTTTTTGCTTTATACAAAAATATATAATTCTGCCGATTCACAATTATTGATGCAATGAGAGCCGGATCGGTTGGTAATTTTTTTACCACTCAGTCTTCAGGACTGCCAATTAGTGGACCTTCTGACATCAAGAGATAAAGGTATTAATATCAGTAATTTACATTTTTACTTTTGTCCTTTCCCTTTTATCTTTTGTCTTATTACCTTGCTGATTACCGATTACCTCCCCAGACCCCAGACCTCAGACATCGTACCCGCAAACCTCAGACCCTCAGACCTATTTCAATGCTCCCCTACTTTCTTTCTCCTCATCCGCCAGCTGGCGGACCCACCGGACAATTTCTTAACGCCCGGTCCCCTTTTGACTTTTTCCTTTCGACAGCTGACCCTCAGACCCTCAGACCCTCAGACCTAAGACCCTCAGACCCTCAGACCTCAGACCCTCAGACCCTCAGACCTAAGACCCTCATACCCTCAGACCTAAGACCCTCAGACCTCAGACCTCAGACCCTCAGTCCTCAGTCCGCATGTCCACTCTTTCCTATTTTTCCCTAAATTTGCACCACAATTATGCAAAAAAAATACTACATCGAAACGTATGGCTGCCAGATGAACGTGGCCGACAGTGAGGTGGTGGCTTCAATTTTAGGGGAGGCCGGGTACGCTGCGACCGCTGACATTCACTCTGCCGATCTCATCCTTGTAAATACCTGCTCCATCCGTGATAATGCCGAACAGAGAGTATGGGGCCGGCTGGACTTCTTCAGGAGTGAAAAAAGAAAACGCCCTCAGGTGGTTGTGGGCGTGCTGGGATGCATGGCCGAAAGGCTTAAGGAGAAGCTCCTTGAAAGTGACAAGATGGTTGACA
>JBBRXA010000038.1:0-24985 GCA_038248855.1 Bacteroidales bacterium
GAAAATGCTTGCAGGGAAGAAGGCCTCAGTCACTCTGGGTTTGCAGGAGACAATGCAGAACGTCTCCGGGACTTCCACGCCGGGAGACTTTGAGACAATGATGCAGCTTCTTTATTTAAGGTTTGCAAAACCAAATTTCAACCGGGAAGCCTATGACGCCATCATCGGCCGGTATATTGCAATGGTTACCGCCATGCAGAAAGATCCCAATAAAATGATGTCCGACAGCCTGACCCTGAATATGACGGGGTACAGTCCGCGCACCTTTGTCATGACTCCTGAATCAATGAAGAAGATAAGGTTTGAAGACGTCAACTATATCTACAGGAACGCATTTGACGACGCTTCGGCTTTCACTTTCTTCATAGTCGGGAATATTGACGAGGCGGTAGTCCGTACAATGTCTGAAAAATACATCGGTTCCCTTCCCTCCACCAATTCAAGTGAGTCCTGGACCGATCGCGGCGTCAGACAGCCCGATGGAAAAGTCATCAAGGAAATTTCTATCCCACTCACCACACCTAAGGCTACTGTTGTGATGAGCTATACATCCAGAACAAAATACAGACCCGAAAATAACCTGTCAATGGAGGTGTTAAAAGGTATCCTCGACCTTGTGTACACAGAAAAAGTACGGGAGGATGAAGGTGGCACCTATAGTGTAACCGTAAGTACATCCACCCAGTTGCGTCCCGTTTCCAAATCAGTTCTGCTTGTGGCATTCGAATGTGATCCGGTGAGAGCATCTGATCTGAAAGCAATAATTTACAAAGAGTTAAATGAAATTGCCAAAAACGGACCGTCACAGGTCAACCTTGACAAGGCTGTAAGCAATATGCTTAAAAAGAGGGAGGAAGCATTGCCTCACAACAACTACTGGGCCAGCACAATCCGCAATTATTACGTCACCGGAATAAACAGCGACGATCAGCAGAATTTTGCGGAAATCCTCAATAAAATGACCACTGAGGACATCCGTAAAACAGTAGGCAGGTATCTCAAAAAGGCTGATCTGCTTGAAATTGTCTTTGTCCCTGAAAAGAAATGACGAAGATCTGAAGAGGTTGTTTTAAAAGATCATTTCCCCCCCTGTCAGTCCGCCAACCGGCGGACGGTCAGGGGGGGGGTTTACTTGTACAACCTCATAACATTTTCGCTAAATTGCAGGATAAATACTTAATCCTGTAAAAACAGTTGACAATAGCGGCCGACAAATTCAGAAGTATCCTTCAACTTCCGGTAAATGATCCGGTCCTGGTGTTTGCCGTAATTCTTACTGTTATCCTTGTGTCGTCTGTAATACTCAGAAAGTTCAGGATCCCGGGTATCCTCGGGCTGATCGTTTCGGGTATCATAATCGGTCCTAACGGTCTGAACATAATTGAAAAAAGTCACGCAATCGACCTGTTTGCCACCATCGGCATCCTTTTTCTGATGTTTACCGCCGGTCTCGATTTGAACCAGCAACAGTTCCGGCAAACGAAATACAAAAGCCTGCTTTTCGGCCTTCTTACTTATATAATTCCGTTTGCAACGGGATTTCCAGTGTGTTATTATCTGCTTGATTACAATATAATTACAAGCCTGATGATATCCAATATGTTTGCCACTCACACAATGATTTCATATCCCATTGTGACCAGGCTCGGGCTGACAAAAAATGAAGTTGTGGCAGTTGCCACCGGCGGAACGGTTATTACTGACACCCTGGTACTCCTGGTTCTTGCAGCCATTACAGGAACTGCAACCGGAGGAAGCAGCCTTGTCCTTTACGGAACCCTTCTCCTCTCATTTACACTGTTCCTCCTCTTTGTAATTTATTTAATACCACCGGTTTCGAGATGGGCATTCCGTCGTCTTGAGGATGATAATTACTCACAGTTCATATACGCAGCCCTGGTTGTATTCGTTTGTGCCATTCTGGCCAAGGTTGCCGGACTGGAACCGATTATCGGGGCTTTTGCTGCCGGATTCATTCTCAACCGGCTTATTCCGACAGAGTCAATACTCAGAAACAGGATCGATTTTACAGGCAACGCTCTCTTCATTCCTTTTTTTCTCATCAGCGTGGGTATGATCGTGGATCTGCACGTAATCTTTGCCGGCCCGAAAGCTGTCATTGTCGCAACCGCGCTCACCGTAGTAGCCCTTGCCGGCAAACTGGCAGCTTCCGTCATTTCCTCGCGAATTCTCGGATTCACCCGTGACCAGAGCAAACTTCTCTTCGGGCTTACCAGCTCACACGCTGCTGCAATACTGGCAGTCATTATGGTGGGATACCGCATCGGGATAATCGACGATAATGTCATTAACGGCACAATAATCCTGATCCTCGTCACCTGCCTCGTCTCCTCGGTTGTAACGGAAAATGCAGGAAGGAAAATTGTCCTTAGCGGCAGTGCAAATTCAAAATATCCGGATGAAAGAGTCCCTGAGACAATTATTATCTCTCTTTCCAACCCGCTGAATATGGAAAGACTGATTGACCTGGCACTGACTCTTAAGAAAAAGAATCATAACAATCCCCTTTACGGCCTGTGCGTTGTAAATGACGATGACGCTGCTGTTGAAAAACTGGGTCTCGCCAGGGCAACACTCGAGCGCGCCGGCGGCAGAGCTCTGGCTTCAGGAAGAAAAATTGAGACTCTGACTACAATCGATAATAACATAACTGCCGGAATAAGACGGGTGGCGAAAGAAAAAGGTGCCACAGACATCATTGTGGGAACATCGGGAAAACCAAATCTCGCAGACTTCCTGCTTGGACGTTCCCTCGAACAACTTGTAATAAATTCTCCGCAGAACATCTTTGTCTATAATCCTGTGAATCCTATTAACCTTTACAGAAAGGTACTGCTCTTCCTGCCTCCGAATGTTGAAAAGGAGTTCGGATTTTTGCATATGCTTGACAAAGTGTCAAGGATAGCCGAAAGTAACGCCGTTCCCTTTGAAACATGGTCTTACGGCCTTACCTCGGGTGTGATAGAAGACCACCTCCGGAAGATAAAAAGTCCTGTAATTCATAATTTTTACTCCTGGCCTGACGAACGGGAAATAGCCGATATCCCTCAGTCATTCGGCAGCGATGACCTGCTGGTTGTTGTTTCGCCGCAAAGAGGCAGTATTTCATATTCTCCGCTCTTCGACGGCTTTCTGAAAAAACTACTTAAATCAACCGGCGCAATCGGTTCCCTGCTAATTTATCCCGGGGTGATAAGGTCCTGATTTTAATCCGGTAACGGTGATTTTATAAATCTGATAATAATTTCCGCCATCTCACCGCTGTGTGACCGGGTATTATCCTCAAGATCTGTATAAGTACAGTTGTTTATCCCGGCTGAGATTTTCAGCGCTTCGTCATGACTGTGAAATTTATCTTTTGAGGTGCCTGCAACCAGTACGGGAACTGTTATTCCCTCAAGGCAATCCCCTATATGATAAGGTTTCAAATCCCTGATGGCCAATCCCAGACGCCTCGGTTCGGCAGCATCGAGGATCCTGCAGTTCATCAGGTACATTTCATTATCATCGGCGGTATTGACCCTGAACTTCATGATATACCATTTCAGGAATGGCTTCAAGAAACTGAAAATGTATCGCGCGCCACGAGCCAGGATAACTGACCACCACGGGAAATTGAAGGACCCGTTTGGCTCAATAAGAACAATACTTAATGGCTTAGATTTCAGGTGTCTGAATGACTCGGCAATGGCGGTGGCACCGAGAGAATAACCCACCAGAACATATCTGTTGTCATCCATGAACCTGGCATTCAGATAGCCCGTCAGGTCTGATGACACCTCTGCAACCGAAAATCGGTGACTGTCCTTGATGCTTGCGGAGCTCTTCTCCCGGGTCTCCACGTAATGAACCTTATGATATCTCGTCAGCCCGATAAGGGTTCCGGTGAAGTTGTCAGGCACGGATGCAAGCCCGGGAACAAAAACTATGTCAGGTAACCCCCTTGATTCCGGCGGGGTAAATTCAACGGCGAACAGAGAAACTCCGGTACCCGGGTCGGTATAGCCCGAAGTGTATGTGGCTCCCTGACAACAGTATTGTGAAAAGTCCCGATCCATAATATTCCGAAAATTCTGAAACTGTCCGATATCCGGCCAAGATAAGACTTTCCCGCTATTTTTATAACCGGAAAAGAACCTTGCAATCATTAAAATGGTTGTAAATTGCTGAAGCATAACAGTACCAGACTGTACTTACATGACAAAAATGAAGAAGAAAACAGCATTAACCCTGACCCTTTCCCTGATCCTTTTTTCATGCGTCGGACCTGAGACCACGGTCACCAACACCGTTAACCGTGACGGCTCGATACTCCGGAGGGTCGAAATGAGCAATACTGAGAACAAGTTTCTGAAACAGCAGCTCAGAGTGCCGGTTGACAGTACCTGGACATTTATCGACTCGATATCTGTCTCTGGAAAGGGAGACACAACCTGGTACCGGTCTGCAGAGAAAATGTTCGCCGATGCAAGTGCCGTCAATCAGGCTTACAGTTGCGACAGCGGAGCCAACAGAGATGTTGTAAGAACCGCATTTTTTGAACGAAGGTTCAGGTGGTTTACCACAACATATTACTTTTCTGAAACCTGCGGAAAAAGCCTTTTGCATGCATTCCCCGCTGAAAAATTTCTTTCAGCGGAAGAGATAGAATTCATGAATTTGCCGCAAAAAGTGAAAATTAATCTCTTAACCGGATCAGACAGTTCAAAATACAGGATTTTGAGAGACACACTGGACGAAAAATCGGATGTCTGGTTCTCCAGATCAGTCATATCGGAATGGATTGAAACTGCCGGCGCACTTTGCGAGGCCTCAGGTAAAGACTCCATGACAACAGAAATACTAAGGTCCCATGAAGATGATTTCTTTAAACAGCTCGGGGAAAACGCTGAATTCGATGATGGCTGTGACGCGGTACTTGGTGCAGGCGTTTATGAAGCTTTTAAAACGGAGTTTGACAGTGCAAAGACTGTGGCCGAAGAGAAATTTGACCTCTCCTTTTCATTTTCAGAGTACACCATGCAGGTGGAAATGCCTTCAGAGATTATCAGCACCAACGGATACAGGGATCCTGACGGAAGAATCTCATGGCCGGTTTCCGGAGAGTTGTTTCTGAACACTGACTACATCATGTACACCCAATCACGTTCAATAAATTACTGGGCGATAATCATAACAGCACTCCTTGCCGTTATCCTGCCCTTCGATATCACCCGGCATGTTAAACAATGGAGAAAACGAAAAAAATAGGTCTGCAATAAAGGGCGACTAATCATACCATTCCGAAAATGAAAATTGGTATTATAACCGATATACATGAAAATGTCCTGATGCTCCGCGAAGCACTCAGAATGGCTGAAATACATAAATGTGACGAGTTAGCTTGTCTGGGAGACATAGTGGGATTTGACAAGCGTTTTTACAGACATAATAATGAACGCAGTGCCAAAGAATGTCTGAATATGGTAAAAACAACCTGCCGGTGGATTGTGGCGGGCAACCATGACCTGTTTGCAGCGGCCAGGGTCCCGGAATATTCCGATGGCTTTGAATTTCCGGAATCATGGTTTAATCTGACCGCCGAAGAAAGAAAAGGTGCGGCCCGAGGCCATGTATGGTGCTATGAAGGTGATGCTCCAAATGATCTGAATGAAGATGATATACAGTTTCTGAAAACACTGCCGGAATATTTAGTTGTATCAGATATCGGCTTCACGGCTCTTTTTTCACATTATATTTACCCCGATGTAACAGGATCAACAACCCGTTACATTGAAAGGAACAATCAGCTCTCTGATGTTTGGAAATTCATGGAGACTAATAAGGTACTCTTTTCTTTCTCAGGCCATTCCCATAATCACTTCCCCGGTTTTGCCTACCGGAAACAAATTGCATTTCTGAAGGCGCTGAATACTAATCATAACAACAGTATTAAACTTGGGGATGAAATGGTAATTATTGTCCTGCCTCCGCTTGCCGGGGAGAGTGGAAGAACCGGATTCTCAATAATCGACTCAGTTAATATGAGACTTAACATTATTTCAACAGTTTTGGCTTAAGATCAACAGAATATGGCTCAATCATCAGGAAAACGCTCAAAGAGAATCTTTCTGTTAAAGATTGACATTCCGGCATTAATGGCAATCGCCTTTTTTGCAGGATTGATCTTTGTTTATCTGATCCCGGGGTTTGAAAAGGTGATGATGGAACGTAAAAGAATTATGATCCATGAAATTACAACTTCTGCATACAGCCTGCTTGACCATTACCACTCCCTTGAACTGACCGGTGTCCTTGAAAAAGAAGAGGCACAGGAGCAGGCCAGAGCAGCTATCAGTTCCATCAGATACGGAGAGACCCTTAAAGATTATTTCTGGATAACTGACATGCATCCCCGTATGATTGACCATCCGTACAGACCGGATCTGAACGGACAGGACCTTACCGGATTCCGTGACTCAAACGGTAAGGCGGTATTTGTGGAATTTGTCAGAGCAGTATCATCTACAGGTGAAAGTTATGTCGATTATATGTGGCAGTGGAATGATGATTCGACCCGCATTATTCCCAAATTATCCTATGTAAGACTTTACGAGCAATGGGGTTGGATAATAGGAACCGGAATATATATAGATGATGTCCGCGCAGAAATATCCGGGATGGAATTCCGCGCCCTTATTATTTCGGGTATCATAGGTCTTATAATAATCATTCTTCTGACGGCTGTCTCTTCCCAGAGCCACAAGATTGAAAAGAGGAGGAGCGAAACGGAGGAAAAATTACGAAAATCCAAAGAACTCTACAGGACCCTGGCCGAGGCCGCCTCAGAAGGAGTAATAATCTGGTCAGGTCAGGGGCTACAGGCCAATAAAACACTGTTATCATGGCTTGAGTTTACGGAAGAGGAGTTTCAGAAAACTAATTTTCACGAAGTCCTTACCTCATCAGAGATGTCGGAAATCAGTGATCCCGGTACACTTTATAATGAACTGGTTGAAAGGCGATTTGTCGCATGTGTTCTTAAAATGAAGAACGGTCATCCTTTAAATTCGCATGCGGATTTCTCAAGAATTATGTTGGGCGATATAAAGGCCGTCCTCGTGGTATTAAGGCCTGTCAGCGCGATTACTTCAGATACCGGATTTTCTCCCCATGCTGATTTGTTAAATGATGTAGGAGCCGGTTTTTTCCGAATTGATTTAGGACGGAAACCCAGATTCCTCCATGCAACACAGCCGGCACTTTACATGTTGGGTTTCAGCAATATGCAGCAACTCCTTTCACATAATCCTGAATCTCTCTTTGTTAACCCGGCTCAGTTTAAAGCCCTCAGATCAGCGCTGCTGTCCAAAAATAATGTTTCCGGAATAGCAGTGTTACTCCGACGTAAAACCGGAGAAGAATTCTCAGCTCTTTTAAACGTAGCGTTTGTGGAATCCAATTCACGGGAGACCTTGTGTGACGGGTCCATTGAACAGATGGCTGCCAGCGCCTCCAGGCACAATTTGCCAACAGTCGATCTGCAGACTTATGGTGCTTCATATTT
Organism: Bacteroidales bacterium; assembly: GCA_038248855.1. Taxonomy (GTDB): domain Bacteria; phylum Bacteroidota; class Bacteroidia; order Bacteroidales; family VadinHA17; genus SR-FBR-E99. The sequence goes on from JBBRXA010000038.1 coordinate 7,568, forward strand.
AATGGAAACTCCGGTTTCTGCCATAATGAGAGCTCCCGTAGAATGCAATGAGAACCTTCCGGTTTCCCATGCAGTAACGGTAATGAAAGAGAACAACACCAGATTTGTTACGGTCATAAATAGAAAAGGTGATCCTCTGGGAATCATTGAGGCTGGGGTGATCTGCTTCAAACTTGCTGAAGGGCACTCTTCTGAGACGGAAATATTCAGATGGATGAGCTCTCCCCCTGACTTGATTTCTCCGGACACAAACATAAATAAGGCATTCAGCATGATTCATAACAGTCTTTCAAAGTGCCTTCTGGTTACCTCAGATGAGAAAAAGACTGTGGGATTTATTACAAATGATGACCTTTCCAAGGTTTTCTTCACATCCCCATCGCTGATCTTTGAGGAAATAGCAGAAGCAGGTACCTCTTCGTCTCTAAGGGCTCTCTATTTAAAAAACCGCAGGACCGCAGTTTCAATGATCCTGGGCCGTGCTGATCCGTACGCTGTCTCTCTTTACCTCTCCAATGTTGCAGATGCCATCTGTCAGAGAATTCTGGCTCTGTGTCTTGACGAGGCCGGTGAGCCACCCTGCCACTTTGCTTTTATTCAGACAGGCAGTGCGGGCCGGAGAGAACAGACCCTTTCCACTGATCAGGATAATGCTATAATTTTCGAGAACTGTGAAGCTGAGAAACTTGAAAACAGACAACTCTGGTTCGTGGCACTCGGAAAAAAGGTAAATGAGATGCTGGCAGCAGCGGGTTTCAGACTTTGCAAGGGAGGAAATATGGCCGGCAATCCAATGTGGTGCCAGCCTGTTGACATGTGGAAAAAGTACTTCGCTGACTGGATAAAGATACCGGGTCCGGATGAACTGCTTGAGGTAAGTATATTTTTTGATTTCAGGCATTGCTTTGGTGAACAGAGTCTTACAGATGAGTTACATGCATTTGTGAAGAGCGGTCTTAAAACCAATGATATATTCTTTCACCAGATGGCTGCTGCATGGAAACCGCTTAATCAGCCATCCAATCACATCTCTGATGCGGGCACAGATATTAAAAAAATCCTTATGCCGCTGACAGGAATTATAAGGCTTTATGCCCTGAAATACGGAATAGACGGGTTTTCAACCATAGAAAGAATTCTGGAGTTGTATTCCGGACGTAAACTCGACTATCGCTTACTCAGGGAAACAATAAGGGCATGGAAAGATCTTACTTCCCTTCGACTTTCACACCAGGCCGAATGTATCAACAGGGAAACCGAACCGGATAATATTGTGGATTTTCACCTTTCTGACAGCGGGCTTCGATGCTTCGCGGAGCAATCCATTGCCGCCATTAACAACCTTATATTGAAATCGGGCAGTGACTTTTACACCGTAACACTTTAAAACTTATAGATTGTACTGAGCAAAACTCTTACATTGGTTACATTATCCGTAACCGTTACCCTCCCGTTATTTTGCATTATACCATAAGCTGCCGAAGTACCTTCCACTTCCACCCCGAAACTCAAACGTCCTTCAGTTACAATGAGGCGTGGGGAGATCCTGAAGAGGTGATCAATATTATTCCCTCGACCGTACACTGCCCCCACTATCCGGTCATCAGATCCAAGGTTCTTGCTGAATCCTGTAAAAAGGCCAAATATTACTTTCTTCCCGTTGGTATTCAAATCAGCCCAGTAACTCACCGTATTAAGATTTGTATATGATTTAAACTGGTTCAGTGGATCAGTTATCCGTGACACAGCATACCCTCCTATCATTACAAGATCACTGGCATTCTGACCGTACACTCCCATCAGGGAAATATTTACAGGTTTGCTTTTCATTTTCAAAGCGCCAAAAACGGTATAGCTACCTATCATTACGTCTGTTTCAACGTTGACCGTTGTCGTTATCTCAGGTCTGAGTCTTTTGTAATCAACTCCGGCCCAGAAGATAATATTATCTCCGGTTGGTGCACGCATTTGAAAGTTAATCCCGGGCGCACCACTGTTTCTTATATACTTGCTACTGTTGCCATCAGGTCCGGCAGACGTGAAGTCACGCTGACCGTAACCCGTAAGCGAAAGACTCAATGCTCCCATTTTTCTTGTTAGCCTTACCTGTGGATTTCGGCTGAACGGTACGAAAGGAGCACCTGTGTTAAAGCTTAATGTGCCCGGAAAGCTTTCAGCTGGAAAAAGGGGGTGCCAGTATTGCCCCACCAGAAGCGTAGTTTTCTCCCAATCCATCTTCACGTACGCATGCCGTAACCTTAATCCGTTCAGATCGCTTTCACCGGTACCAAAAAACTCAGCTTCAATTACTCCTGTGGTTTTCGCTCCAAACGCATCCGGGCCGGTGATGTCGCCTCTTATCCGCGTCTGAATATTAAGCATGTGAAAAGTGGGATTAGCATTAAGGTCATTCATTTCAGAGTCAAACAGCACATTATCAGGGTAGAGGAAAAAATGGCCCTCCCTTATACCGTTCGCCGTACTCGTTTGCCGGGTATCATAAAAAATATCATTTTTGATATAGCCGGAAAATTTTATTCCCCATGAAGGATCACTTTCCTGTGATGCAACCGGCAAACAACCGGTTGCTGCCAGAAGCATAATGATTACTTTTCGATTCATTTTATCATTTTTTTAAGAGGTCAGGTGTTTAAAATCCGGACACATTCAATAATGCAAATTATCTCCTGTTTCTGTCCGGCGGAAAGAGAGACTCAATAAGGGACGGATTAACAGGCTCTCCGCCCATAAGTACACTCATATTGCTTTTAGCTGTCCGATTGTCCTTCCATAATGTGAGCGCTTCCTGATAACAGAGCAAGGCAGAATCAGGCAGTAATTTATGTCGGTAAATCGTTCCCTTGTTCGTAAGACTTACAGATAACCTCCGCGATGTTTCAGTCTGTGCTGTCTCAATATATTTAATCCGGCCTGATAACACTTTGTTGAAATTTAATCCGTTGAAAACCGGATCATTCATCTTCATAAAGGGAATCACCTTATCGTTTATAGCCTCCCTGGAAAGTCCCTCCCATTCTTCAAGCCAATTCCTGTAATTCACAATGCTGCTGTCACAGTATCTCAATGAAAGGCCAAGTAGCCTGCTCTTCTCGGCCTCACCGGCAGTACTGTCATACAGAGCCATTAGAAGCAATGCACTGCACTTGTTATTATGTATAAGTCCGATCTCAAAGGAAGCAGCATAATCCGGCAATGACAGGTAATAAAACCTGGCTGAGTCAAGAAAGTGAAATGCTTTGAAGCTGTTGATGCTGCCCGAAGCCTGATCATAGGCGAAAAGAGCCTCCCTGGCTTTTCTGACGCGTGGATCCTCCGCTCTGTTGATGCTCCTGTAATAGAAGAATGCAAATATTATTGCCAGCAGGGAAACTGAGAAGGTGATCCCGATGATCACCTTCGTTCCCCTGGATATTATTAATAGTTCATTAAGCCTCATCAATTATGTACCTGTTCTGCAAGAAATTTCTTGATTTCAAGTGGTGTGGGGGCCGTAAGCTTTGAGACAACAATATTTACAATTATGGCAAGTGGGGCCCCAATCCAGGCGAAGTACCACACGTTTAGCCAATAGGAAACAAATGTCTGTCCCGGAAGGCTCCCTCCGCTTAAACCGACTATAAAGTAGGTGATTGAAATGGCTGTTACAAGAACGCCTGAGGCAAGACCGGCTTTAGCACCTGCACGGTTTGACCCGGACCACCATATTCCAAGAAGGAAAAGCGGAAAAATAGTGCATGCAGCCATCGAAAATGCAACAGAAACAAGCTGAGCTATCAGGCCCAGCTTCAGAAGTGCCACCAGTGTAACTGCAAGAGCCATAATAATTGTGCCAATGCGTGCAATCTTCAGCTGCTGCTTTGGGGTCGAGGACGGGTTGATTACCCTGACATAGAGGTCGTGTGAGAAGGCAGATGCTCCGGCAACCAGCAATCCCGAAACGGTTGAAAAAGCAGCAGAAATGGCTCCGGCTGCAAGTAAGCCGACAATAAGTGAGTTCACGCCTCCAAGTTGGGCAGTATATACCACTATTGCATCTTTAGCCAGTACCCCCGCGTCCGGATTTGAGGAGAGGAGCTTTCCGAAGGTTGAATATGCCGGAGCAGTCCAGTAGACAAGGCATATAAAGAATAAGCCCCACACAACCGACCACCTGGCATCAGTAACTCTGGGCACCACATAGAACCGCTGGATTACATGAGGCAATCCGGCAGTGCCTACCATCAGTGAAAAACAGATAGCTATCCACTGAAAAAATGTTGTGCCTGTTGACGGGTCCCAGGGCATTGCAAACTCCGGGCTCGGGACAATTGCAAAGTCATGTCCGTAAGCATTAAGCAGGGCTATCCCATCCGCAATATTCGGTGCAGGAATACCCTGTACTATGTCAGTCACAGCTGCGCCGTACCCTATCTGTGGCAAAAGCCAGAAATAATCAAACTTAAAGGTCATTACAAAGACAGGGATCAGGAATGAAACCACAATAATGACATATTGGATCTGCATATTCTTTGTAGCCCCTATCATCCCTGAAATCAAAGTATACAACAGAACTACGGAAGAGCCGATAATTACTGCCCATGAATAGTTAATGCCCAGTATCCACTTGAACATAAGGCCAATGCCGCCGAATTGTCCTACACAATAGGCAAATGAGATAAGGATTGTAAAGATTGCACTGGCAATTCTCAGGTCCCTTGAATAAAAGCGGTCACCGATAAAATCAGGAGCGGTATATTTTCCATATTTACGGATCTGTGCTGCCATCAGGATCAGCAGCAATACATACCCGCCCGTCCAGCCAACTACATAAGCAAGACCGTTATACCCGAACCCGTACATCATTCCGGCCATACCCAGCACCGAGGCAGCACTCATCCAGTTTGAGGCAATTGCCATCCCCGAGCCTACTCTTGATATCTTCCTTCCGGCAGCGTAGTAATCAGCAGGATCCTTGGCCCGGAAAAATATCCCCACCAGCACAAATGTCACAAGCGTGGCAATCAGAATAATTGCCGGCCCTGTTTTAAAGCTGCCTTCCAGCTGGGTCAGGCTCTCAGCCCTCATGACCAGTATCCCCGAAAAGGCTAAAAATATTGTCAGAAATATCTTCTTCATATCAACTCTGGATTATGTTATTCAACAATGCCTTCTTTTTCTAACCGCCACTCTATTAGTATATTATATACCAAGCAGAGAACTATGAACATTATCAGAAGAAACACTGCTGTATAAAAATAATGAAACGGAAATCCGAGAAACTTTGTATCGGTGAGAACTGACTGATTATGGGTAAGATAAAGCTTCATGATTCCGGGTAAAGCAGCAAATGATTCGTCGCCAAATGATTCAGGATACTGCGCTGCCAAACTGCTGACAAAAATTTCGGCCTCAAGAGAACCGTAAGCAAAGCCTGTATACGATTCGCTGGCAACCGAAAGGGCTTTGTCCGTGGCGGAAATCAATGTTTTTAAATTGAGATATTCCTGGTCTGTTGCCTTTGCCAGCCCTGCCCTGGATGATTTAAGGTCCTCAATGCCACTTAACATACTTGTTCTGACATCGTCGGGAAAAACACTGAAAGCAATAAAGCTTATCGCATCAGAGAGGACTTTCTGGTCTTCCGGCCTGACTGTGTTTTTTCCTTTTACAAGAACAAGTGAACGAAGGAGTTCTTTGTAGTCAACGGAGGCAATGTCAACTGTCTGTGCAGCCGGCCAGATTGACTCGAAAACTGTGAGAGATCTCTCCGGTGTGGGTTTTTCAATGGCCCGGAGAAGGAACTGAAACCCAAAAACAGCTACAGCCCATATTACCAGCATGGTGAGAATAACATTTCTGTTTTTTCTCCCGTGCCTGTTACGCGGACTGAAAATACTGAAATCGTAATTGTCTGTTGATTCCATAAATTCGGTTAAGTTTTTTTTAACTTTTTTAATGTTAGCTAAAATAGGGAATTTGTGATTGGGTGGACCGGGCAAAGAATTGCAATGTAACATTGATCTGTAACAACTTAAATAATCAACTATATTTGTTAAAATCCAGACAGTGATGAAAGTATCCAGGAAGGTCTCTTGTGAAAATTGCCGTCAGAAATGCGACATATATGAGGCAATAATATTAACAGGAAGGCCATTTTCCGGGGCCCAGACAATTCAGGCACAATTCAGAAAGCACGAGAGAATATGCAGACAGGGAGACAATGTCAGTCATGCTATTTACCTGGTAGACGGAACGGCAAAGCTCTTCATAGAAGGAATCAACGGCCACAATATTATCCTGTACCTTATGAAACCTCCTGCATATATCGGACTACTCTCCTTCTTTGAAAGCATTCATTATACATATTCAGTAACCGCCATTGAAGATTCAAAGGTGTGCATGGTAGATCTCGACTTTCTCAAGCAACTTTACCTTGAAAATCACGAGGTGCTCCTGAAGCTTAATAAAGCATTTGGAAAATCAGTAGCCCTGATCATGAATAAAATCATATGCCTGAATCAAAAAAATATCCGCGGCCGGATCGCTGAAAGTCTGCTCGGTCTAGCTGATTTTTACGGGAATAACAGTTACCGGCTTTCCATAACCAGAAAGGAACTGGGGGAGATGTCGGCTATTTCCGAAGAAAACACCGTACGGTTACTCACCGAGCTCCGGAAGGAAGGCATAATAACCATTGACGGAAAGGTTGTAACCGTTAAGGATAAGGTTCTGTTAAAAAAGATATCAGACCTGGGCTAAAAACATATTCCCCCGGAAGTGAAAAGCAGGCTTCCCGAAATGAATTTTCTTCTATTCATCTTTCCCGAAGGTAAATTCCCTGAAGATATCCCAGTTCCTGCCGTTGTGCTTCATGAGAAAAATGCTGTTCACCGCAAAGGATCCGGTAAACTTCCGGTTTTCAAACAACGGCCAGGCCTGTCCGAAAGAGTCCCGTGAAAGATCCCTCGTGGCAAGGGTTATATGAGGATGTACTTCATTCACTACCTCCCCCTGTGAAAACTCCATTTGTGCCAGAAGCACATCCCTGAGCCGGGAGTGAAGCCCGGCAACAGGCTGATGTTCCCTGATCTTTATAAAAATAACCCTCGGCGCAAATGCTCCGAACCCGTCGAGCTCAACCATGAAAGGCTTCTCGCCGGCTGAAAATTCCTTCAGCGCATTCGTCATCAGCGGCTCATGATCATGAGTCCTCTTAAAGGGCATCTGGAGTGTGATATGGGCAGGCGACTTTAGTGCATGAGATGCGGAATAGTCCCGGCTGAACTCCTCTTTAATCGCCCTGATCTTCTCGCGAAGCTTTATGTCCGGCAACAAAGCAATGAAATATAATTCTTGACGCTCCAGTTGTCAGGTAGCTTTTAAGGGTTGATTATCTGAAAAAACTGATGAACAAAGCAATATTTAAAACCGCAACTATTCCTCCGAGACCGTAGAGCATTATCTTCGATACCAGGGAATTCTTGTATTTTCCCATTACCCTTGCTGAGGAAGTTAGATAAACCTGCAGGAAAATGGTGAAGGCAAGCTGAATGCTCAAAACCATCTGTGAGATAATAAGTCCCTGAAAAGGATTGGATATCAGGAATATAATGACCAGCGCAAGAATAAGTGACAGCCCCACCCCCAGTCTTGAATGGTTGTCCCTGATGTCGTAAGGTTCCCTGAACATGCCTGCGAAAATTGAACCTGCCGCCATCCCCGAAGTAATTGTCGAGGCTATCCCTGAAAATAACAGCGCCACCGCGAAAACTACCGCCGCGTTGCTCCCCAGTAAAGGCGACAGCAGTTGATTGGCCTGCTGAAGTTCGGAAACAGTCGTTCCCGTTTTAAAAAATGTGGCCGCTGCCAGCAGTATCATGGCGCTGTTTATTGCCCACCCCACTATCATTGAGAGAAGGGTATCAAAAAACTCAAACTTCAGTTGCTTTTTAATCACTTTTTCGTCCTTCAGGTTCCACTGGCGGCTCTGAATGACCTCCGAATGCAGAAAGAGGTTATGAGGCATCACTACGGCCCCCAGAACGCTCATTATAATGATCATTGATCCGTCCGGAAACGACGGCGTGACCCACCCCCTGACAGCACTGTCCCAGTTAATATCGACAAGCGAAAGTTCATACAGGAATGACAACCCGATGATTGATACAAAGGCAATGATCCATTTCTCTATCACCTTGTACGAGTTGGAATACAGCATAATCATAACGAAGACTGTAACAAGTATCGCCCCGGCTCTTACCGGTATCCTGAACAACATGTTCAGTGCGATGGCGCCGCCGAGAATCTCTGCCAGCGATGTGGAAACGGAAGCCAGCATTGCCGAGGAAAGTAAAAGTCTGGCATAACGCGGTTTCACGTAAATAGCTGCTGCCTCGGACAGACACAGCCCGGTTGCAATACCCAGATGGGCCACATTATGCTGCAGCAGTATCAGCATTAATGTGGATAACGTGACCATCCACAGCAGGGCATAGCCATAACTTGCCCCGGCAGCCAGATTTGAAGCCCAGTTACCGGGATCGATGAAGCCCACCGTCACAAGCAGTCCCGGACCAATGTATTTGAATATTTCAAGGCCACCGTACTGCCTGCGATAACCTTTCCGGTCAATGTTTTTCAGAAAATTGAACATCTTCTCTTTCTATTTGTGCCTGACCAGAAAATGACAACCCTGTCTGGATTGAGCATACTAAATTAAATGATCTGCGGCATTTTTTCCGGATTATGGATAAAAAGTGTAATTTGTCATCATAATTCCAACCTTATGAAAAAGATAATCCTCCGTTCCCTGCTTGTTTTCTTCCTGCTCCTTCTTACCGGAATTCTGCTCTACATCAATTACCTGGCACCGGGTATTACCGGCTATGCAGCCAAGAACCTTGCATCCGGTGTATTTGTTGCCGGGCGCACACAGGAGAGTATAGAAAATGAGGACATTAACTTCTTCCCGGTCAACTACAGCAAGAATACGGTCGATTTCGAAAACAGAGAGGTTACAAGCAAATTCCTCCTCTGGAAATCAAGAGCAGTATACAATGAGGGACTCGGCTGCACCCTGGTCTCAGGTTTTACGAAAGAAGAAGTTGAAAAACTCGATTATCCGCTGATGCCGCTCCCGGCAGGCAACCCTGACACTATACCCTGGCCTGCAGGCGACCTGCTCGCTGATACAGTTCCTGCCGGAATAAACCTGCAAACCCTTGACGGAATGCTTGACCGTGTGTTTGAAGATACTGTCGCCTGGAAAGGCACCTTCGCCGTCACTGTTGTCTTTAAAGACCAGATCGTGGCAGAACGGTTCCGTAGCGACATGACCCCGGAGACCCGCTTCCTCAGCTGGTCAATGGCGAAGAGCTTTACCAATGCCATGGTAGGGACAATGGTCAAAGATGGTATGATTGACATCCGGAAACCTGTGAACAGACCGGAATGGGCTGGGGATGAACGGAAAAACATTACACTCGATAACCTGTTAAATATGAACAGCGGACTGGAGTTCAATGAAAAATACAGCAAAACAAAACTTACCGATGCCACAACGATGCTGCTCAAAAACGGAGATATGGGCGATTATGCAGCATCCAAGAAACTGATTGCAAAGCCTGACTCACTGTGGGCCTATTCGTCCGGATCAAGTAACATCATACAGGATTATCTGCGGTCAGTGATGGGCAATGATGCGGAGTATCTCGTCTACCCGCGCAAGGCAATTTTCGATAAAACCGGAATGCGCAGCGTGATATGGGAGCCCGACGCTTCCGGCACTTTTGTCGGATCGTCATATCTCTATGCCACTATGCGTGACTATGCCCGGTTCGGTCTTCTGTACATGCACAACGGTAACTGGATGGGAGAACAGTTGTTCCCTGAGGATTGGGTCTCCTATACCACTTCCCCTGCAGAAGGTTCCGGTGGCGAATACGGCGCTCTCCTATGGCTTAATAAATCTGGCGAATTCCCGGGATTACCGGAAGATCTTTTTTACTGCGACGGTTATGAGGGGCAGCGAATATTTATGATTCCTTCGAAACAGCTTGTGATTGTCAGAACCGGCTGTTCACCGCGGGGAACGATAGACTGGCAGGTCTTTCTGAAAGGTATTGTCGATGCAGTAAACAAGGAACCGGCAGCAGCTGCAAACCTTTAGTCATTTTTCCACCCCGGTCCCCTGACAACCCTTCCGGGTGTGGCTCCCGTGTGCTCGCCGTCCCTTAATACCTGCACCCCGTTGACAAATACATGTACCATGCCCGTGGCATACTGATGAGGATTTTCAAACGTTGCCAGGTCCTGTACCTTTGCAGGGTCAAATATCACCACGTCAGCATAGAAGCCGGGCTTAAGTGCACCGCGGTCCTCTATCTTCAGGTTTGACGCCGGCAGCGAAGTGAGCTTCCGTATAGCCTCTTCAAGCGAAATCACCTTCTCGTCACGCACATATTTGCCCAGCAGCCTGGCAAAATTGCCGTAGGCCCTCGGGTGAGTGGCAGATTTCAGGAAAACTCCTTCGGCAGACATCGACTGACCGTCAGAACAGAAACTCATCCACGGCAGGGCTATCTCTTTACGGATATTGTCTTCCGACATCGAAAAATATACCACACTGATACGGCTTCCGTCCTCTATCACCAGATCCATCACCGTCTCCTCAGATGATTTTCCCCTGAGTTCTGCAATCTGAGCCAGGGTTTTGCCCTGGAGGTATTTCAGTGAATCAGAATTAAATCCTACTATAAGAACCCGTTCTGCAGACCCAGGTTTTCTCAGAATAGTCTTCAGAATCTCCGGCCCGACAATTTTTCTGACCTTCGGATCTTTCAGCCTTTCCACCCATTTCCCGAAACCGCCCTCCTGCACCCAGTCGGGCATAAGCACATCGAATCCGGTTGAACTGGCAACATAATTGTACATATCCGCCGTGACTGCCAGACCTGCGGCTCTTGCCGAGTCTATTTTTGCAACAGCCCCGTCAAGCTTGTACCAGTTCGTTTTCCCGGTCTGTTTAAAATGATAGATCTCAGCCCTGACATTTGCCTCTTTTGCCACCCTGATGAGTTCGTCCATGCTTTCGAGGAGGAGGTCGTCCTCATTACGCAGGTGTGAGATATAAAGACCGTCATATTCTGCCATTACACGGCACAGCTCAACCAGTTCTTCAGCCGATGCGAAGCTGGCAGGCACATATTCCAGAGCAGAACTGACGCCAACGGCTCCCTCTTCCATTGCCTGCCGTACAAGCAGTTTCATTGAGTCCATCTCCGCGTCAGAAGGGGCGCGGTTTTCATAACCCACAGTGTGAATCCTTAGCGTGGTTGTGCCGACAAATGAGGCTATGTTTGTCGAAACTCCCTTCTTCTCCAGAAACTCAAGGTATTCGCCGAGTGTGGTCCATTCAATATCGTATTTAATATCTCCCTGGGCTGCTTTAAGATCAACTTTCATCTTTTCATTCAGGGGACCCCACGAATCACCTTCGCCAAGCACTTCAAGCGTCACACCCTGCCTTATGTCAGCCTGTGATCTGCCGTCCTCGATAAGCGACTCCACCGCCCAGCTGAGCATGTTGATGAAGCCCGGCGCAACGGCCAGCCCTTCGGCCTCGATTTCAGTAAGGCCGGTGGCATTCTTCAGATCTCCTACCGCAACGACCGTGTCAGCATTTATGCCGACATCTCCCCTGAAGGAAGGAGATCCGGAACCGTCGTAAACCTGCCCGTTCCTGATAATGACATCATACTCGGTCCGGGGTGAACATCCGTACACAACTGTAAACAGTAGCAGCAGAAGCAGTTTAAAGTTTCTCATAAGCTGAAATGATTGTTTTTTAAGGTTTATTTTATCCAGTCACGTATCAGAACCCCCTTGTCGTGCTGAAAATCAGTGGCACGGTAAGATACCGAAGAATCGTTTTCCACGGTGTAAACCCAGTACCCCGGAACAATGCCGGGACTGTAATAGGTTCGCTTGAGATAAAGTCTTTCACCCGGAGAAAATTCGCATTTTTTTCCGTATGCCGATAGCTTCCCGTAAGTGCTTTCCATGGAAGTCTTCAGCCATATTATGTTGGGTCCATCATAGTTCTCCGGGCCTGTCTGGCGAAAATCCAGGAAAACTCCGATGAATTTACGTGTTATGACCAGCTCACCTTCAGCGGGCAGTGTTGACGACTGTCTCGTTGAACTGCATGAGATCATAACACCCACCATTATCAGAAATAAAAATCTTTTCATGCCGACCTGATTATACCGACTCAAATATAGCCACCCTTAAAAGATGGATCTAAAGTCTAAATATACAGCTTTTTATGACTGAAAACAAAAGTTTTGATACTTCCGCTCAGAAGTGTCACATCATTTTGTGTCAAAAGTGTTCCTACTGGCCTTCAATGACCCACTCTACCCTTTTGGAAGGAAAGAAGCTGATGTCCATGGCTTTCATTCTTTCACCGTGGTTTGCCAGGCGAACTTTATAATCATCCCAGTTGCGCAGTTCGACTGGAGTCCAGCCGATCTCTGCATAACCTGGCAGTCTCGGGAAAAGAAGGTATTCTGCTTCCTGCCGGTTCGAAACGGTTTCTGCCCATAACGGAGCCTCGATACCGATAATATTTTCCCTGCCTATTCCCGGAACCAGGGTAGCCGGATCCCAGTTGTAGGCATCATCGACTTCAATATAGGCAGCCCAGTGCAATCCGTAAATGCTTGTCGAATCATACTGCATATCGATATATGCGTATTTCGAGGGTGACATCAGCACTTTCGCACCCTGTGCAACACCTTTCAGGGCATTCTCTGCACGAGCCCAGTACTGAACGGTTGCATTTGACCTTAAGGTTGCGAGGGCGATCTCGTCCCATCCCAGAACCTGTTTCCCGTGAGCACGAACAATATCCTGTACCCTGTTCACAAAAGGTATATAATCTTCAATTTTCGTGACGTGTGACTCATCGCCGCCAATGTGAAAATAAGGGCCGGGAGTAAGTGCTGCCAGCTCGCGAACGACATCATCGATGAATTTGTAGGTAATTTCCTTATCCGTGGCCAGGGTACTGAATCCCACATCGGTACCGGAATACAACTCGGTGGCTTTGCCGCTGATATTTAATTCTGGATACGATGCAAGTGCTGCATTGGTATGGCCCGGCATGTCAATTTCAGGGATGACAGTAACGAATCTCTCACCGGCATATTTAACTATATCGGAGTACTGTTCCTGGGTGTAAAATCCGCCTTCGCTGCCGCCGACCTGCGTTTTCCCGCCGTGAGCCGTAAGATTGGGCCACGATTTGATTTCAACTCTCCAGCCCTGATCGTCAGACAGGTGCAGATGCAACACGTTCATTTTGTAAAGTGCCAACTGGTCAATGAAAATTTTGATATCACCGACGCCAAAGAAATGACGGGCTACATCGCGCATTGCCCCACGGTATGAATACAAGGGGTAATCACGGATCGTTCCCGTCGCCAGTTCCCAGGGGCCATCCTGCAACGATGTCAGCTCAATTTTTGCGGGCAACAGCTGCCGGAGGGTCTGAACACCGTAAAACAATCCTGCCGGTTTCCCGGCTGTCAGGGTTATCAGTTTTGGCGTTATTACAAGTTCGTAACCCTCATCGCCAAGTTCCTCATCGGTTGCCGAAAGAGCTAAAAGAATATTACCGGAACGGGGCGCTTTATCAGTGCTTCTTACCTCAAGACCCAGACCCGTAGGTGGATTCAGCTTATCGGCCAGAAACTGTCCTATCTGCAGCAGTTCCGCCGATTCCCCCTGAACGTAGATGTTTGTGCGTCCGGTCAGTTTGAAGGATTCTCCGGTCTGGACCACGGAGACCGGTTTCGGGATGATGTTAGCTTTTGAGAGGTCTGTGGGGGTTGATGTGCAGGCGACCTGACTCAGCATTGCCGCTGAAGCCAGTACAGACAGAATTGTGAAACGCATTTTCATTAGTCATAAATTTTTTGGCGGAGAACAGTTAAATAAAAGGTTTCTTTTGTAATATGTTCGTAAATTGGGTATGAAAAGATAATGAAAACTATTGATATAGATCATCGCTTTCACAGGACATCATTGCAATGCACCCTGCTAAAGCTCGTTACATCGTCATCAAAACCTTATAGATGAAAATTACTGTTAACACCACTTTGCTTGAGCTGCATAACGGAGCCAGGGTAAAAGATGCCATCATTAGTTTTTATACGCAATCAGTTCGAAAAGAGCCCAAAAGATTGCCCCCTGTCGAAGACCGTTTTGGGAACAAGGTTGCCCCCGACGGCGAACTGAAGGAAGGGAATGCTCTTTTCATCGTGTCTGGGCGCAAAAAGAGAGCCTCTTCCCTGAAAATTATCACTGCAGTGCTGGCTGTCGGACTTCTCTCAGGCTGCAGCAGCCTGAAGCATGCGGGAACCTCCGCCGCCCTTGAAAAACAGTCCTCCGGCACCCTTGCCGCGGAAAAGCAGACCGCGGGCACCTTTCCCGCCGAAAGACAGGCAGTCATCTTTGCCGTTAACGATATGCATGCGGCAATAGATAATTTTCCAAAGCTTGCTTATTTAGCCGACAGTCTGCAGACCATTTTTCCGGATATGCTTCTGGTGGCTGCCGGGGACAACCAGACTGGCAACCCGGTAAATGATCAGTACCCGGAAAAGGGATGGCCGATGATTGACCTGATGAATAAGACAGGCTTTGACATCAGCGCACTAGGCAACCACGAATTCGATACCGGCCCGGAAGGATTAAAAAACCTGACAAATAAGGCTGATTTCAGTTTTATATGCGCCAATGTTTCATCCGACGGTCAGCATGACGTTAAAATGAGCCCTTACAAGATAATCTCCCTGCCCAACGGGTTACGGCTGGCTTTTCTCGGGTTACTCCAACTGGGTCAGAACGGCATCCCGGACAGCCATCCCGACAATGTAAAAGGGTTTGCCTTTCGTTCTCCGTTTGAGGCTGCACCCGAATACATGTGGCTGAAAGACAGCAGTGATATTTTCATTGCTCTGACGCACATCGGCTTTGAAGAGGATGTTAAACTGGCTGAAACCATGCCGGCAGGTATCGATCTGATCATCGGAGGGCACTCCCATACAAGGGTTGATAAGGAACAGATCCACAACGGGATCATGATTACCCAGGCTGAAAACAAACTGAAGTACGGCACCCTGATCAGGCTGACAGTCAGCAGCGATGGGACAATGCAGAGAAACATGCAGTTGATCAACATCAGGAACTCTAAGAAGGAGAAAACGGCCATTCGAGCCATGGTTGACAAATACAACGACAATCCCGTTCTTAACGAGGTGATTGCAACGGCTGCCGACGATTTTTCCACATATGAAGAGCTGGGTTACCTTATGTCCGATGCACAGCGCGAGGCTGCCGGGGCCGATATAGCCCTGATGAACCCGGGCGGCGTCCGCATTGATCGACTAGACAAAGGTCCGGTAACAATCAAAAATGTTTATCAACTCGACCCCTTCGGGAATGAGCTGGTAGTCACAAAACTGACCGGTGAGGAGATTTACTCACTTATGCGCGCCGCATGGACAGTAGACGACAAATCACCTTTATATCCTTCGGGAATCAGAACGGAAGTGAAGATTGATGCGGCAGGTAATCCCGGAGAGTTCATCATTCTGACCGAAGATGGCGCTCCTCTTGGGATGACCCGCATCTATACCGTTGCCATGAACAGTTACATGACCCAGGTTTACAAATACGGGCACAGTGATCCGGGTCAATCTCTCTTTATCACAACAGCTGATGCACTGATCAGTTACCTGAAAAAACATAACACTGTCAGGAGTTACCGTGGCGAAAAAAGGATTAAAATAACAAAAAATTAAAACTACCAGACTAATGGGGATTAAGACACTCCCTTGTTTGTTGGAGACCGGCCTGGAAGCCTTTAGTCCTTGATAAAGGCCAGCAAATCTGCATTAAGCTTGTCCTTGTGTGTTTCGGCTAATCCGTGCGGTCCACCGGCATAGATTTTCAAAGTCGCATTTTTAATGAGTTTGACGGCTACCTTTGAAGTGTTAGCGATAGGCACAATCTGGTCGTCGTCGCCGTGGATAATCAGCGTGGGAACATCAAACTTTTTCAAATCTCCGGTGAAATCTGTTTCCGAAAAGGCCCTGATACATTCAAGTTCGTTTCTCAATCCGCCTGCCATTGCCTGAAACCAGAAAGCATCACGCATACCCTGTGTAACCTTGTTTCCCTTTCTGTTGGCACCATAGAACGGAGTGGTCAGGTCCTTGAAAAACTGTGAACGGTCAGCGGCAACTCCTGAGCGGATGTCGTCAAACTTGTCCATTGGTACTCCATCTTGATTGGCCTTAGTCTTCAGCATCAGCGGTGTCACTGAGCCCATCAATACAACCCTGGCGACGCGGGAAGTTCCGTGGCGGCCAATGTATCGGGCAACTTCGCCGCCGCCCGTGGAGTGACCAATTAGCGTTGCGCTTTTCAGATTGAAAAATTCAATCATTTCGCCAAGATCGTCAGCATAAGTATCCATGTCGTTGCCATTATATGGCTGACTGGAACGCCCGTGTCCACGACGGTCATGAGCAATGCATCTATAGCCGTTTGAAGCCAGAAATACCATCTGTGATTCCCACGCATCTGCGTTTAGCGGCCAACCATGACAAAAAACAACAGGTTTGCCCGTTCCCCAATCCTTGAAATAGATCTGTGTTTTGTCTCTTGTTGTGAATGTGCTCATAATTTTTTTATTTTATATTAATTCTTGTGTAATTAAACTTTTATCAACACCAAGATTTGCTAATTGCCTGAGAACAGCATCCATCATAGGCGGAGGGCCACTTTTCCATACTAATGTTTTTTCCAATATTCCCTGGCCTTTTTCTCCAATTTTCCGAGTCTTGTATAATAATCAGGAAACTCATTTAAATGAGCCAGGGCTATTTCACCTGTCAATTTTCCATCATTGTTTGTAACATTGGTCGCGGCGTGTATTGCCCCATGTTCGAGTTCGACATTTAAGCCTTTTGTAAATGCCTCCAGGCTTATCTTGTCCCAATTAATTTTGAGACCATTGCCGATTTCCCTGGCTTCAGTTTTGCTAAATTTTTTCATGTTCATTTTCGCTTTTTAACACAATGCACAATTTCCTTTTGAAACACCAAAGTTGATTGCCTCTACACTGCAAAGCGTTACACAATTTCAGCTATAAGTTGCATGATTCATACTTTCTCTTAATAGGTCAAATACTGTAAATCAAGTAAACAACAAGGAAAATACCGACTGCAAGAACTGATATTGTGAGCAGTGCGTCAAGTATCAACGATGGTTGCCAGGTATCTTCGTCTATCTGTTTCTCAACCTTCTTAGACCTGATAAATGCAAGCAATCCCATCAAAGCGCCCA
>JBBRXA010000039.1:0-23796 GCA_038248855.1 Bacteroidales bacterium
CAGCGGCCGTGTTTACCTGGGGGATGTCACGCTGAACAAAGTTGAATGCGACATCTCAGGCTCTGGCGGTTTTCTTGCCGAAGGCAGCGGAACCATAGGTAAACTTGAGGTTGACATATCGGGCTCAGGAAGCTTCAAGGGAGATACTGTTCAGATAGGTACCCTCGAAACTTCAATATCGGGAAGCGGCAGTTGCGACTGTCACGTTACCGAAATGCTGAAGGCATCAATTTCCGGGAGCGGGAGCGTGTACTATTCAGGCAATCCTAAAATTGACGCTTCAATTTCCGGCTCCGGAAAGGTAAGAATGAAATAACTTATTGGCGCAGGATTTTTACCGCTCCGTTTGCAGATACTTTGATGACTGAAGAGGGTGAGGCTTTCGACCTGTCATCCTGTCTGTAAAGGCACACGTAATCCACGGCGCTGAGAATAGCTTCACTTATGTCGTCGAAGACTGCCGGGGCATTTTCCCCGCTGATATTGGCTGATGTTGAGATCAACGGTTTACGCAGGGCATCGATAAGTTCGTCGCAGAACGGCTCGCTGCATATCCTGACACCCACTGAGCCGTCAGAAGAGGCTACTCCCTCTGCCAGGCTTCGTCCTTTGTCATAGACTACTGTCAGCGGTTTCTCTGACCATTCGGCCATCTGCAGGGCTACCTCAGGCGGACTGTCAACAAACCTCGTGAGCATCGCTGCGGAGTTGACAAGCACTATCAGGCTTTTGGCGTCGCTCCTTTTTTTTATTTCAAAGATCTTTCTGACAGCTTCGGCGTTGGTGGCGTCACAGCCCAGACCCCAGACGGTGTCAGTGGGATAAAGTATCACCCCGCCGGCCCTGAGAACCTTCAGGGCGTTTTTTATATCTTCCCCGAATTCGTTTTTCATACTGTCACATCGTTTTCTCTAAGGGCATTGTTGAGAGAGGTTTTCTTGTCTGTTGACTCTTTCCTTTTACCGATTATAAGTGCGCAGGGCACATTGTATGTTCCCGAGGGGAACTCTTTCGGATATGTTCCGGGTATTACCACACTGCGCGGTGGCACGTACCCCCGGTATTCAACCGGCTGCCCGCCTGTGACATCTATCACCCTGGTGGAGCCTGTTATCACAACATTCGCTCCAATGACCGCCTCCTGGCATATGCGCGCACCTTCAACCAGTACTGCCCGTGAACCCACGAAACAGTTATCCTCCACCACCACAGGCGCCGCCTGCAACGGCTCCAGCACTCCTCCGATGCCCACTCCCCCGCTGAGATGAACGTTCCTGCCTATCTGTGCACACGAGCCTACAGTGGCCCAGGTGTCTACCATAGTCCCCTCGTCAACCCTGGCCCCGATATTTATAAACGAGGGCATCAGTATCACACCTTTTGCAAGATAAGATCCGTACCTGGCAACTGCGTGAGGAACAACCCTGACACCAAGCACCTTATAGTTATGCTTCAGGGCTATTTTATCGTGAAACTCGAGGGGCCCGGCATTGGTTGTCATCATCTCCCGCAGGGGGAAATACAGAATGACAGCTTTCTTTATCCACTCATTCACAACCCACCCGTCCCCGACAGGCTCTGCAACCCTCAGAATACCCTTGTCGAGAGCCTCTATCACCTCTTCAACGGCCCTGCGGACTGATTCGTCACTCAGCCTTTCACGATGCTCCCAGGCCTCCCCGATAAGTTCTTTTCCGAAACTCATTTTTGATTTCAAAATTAGTAAATGTTATTTCCGGTGGTTAAAAAACAATAATAACTATTATAGAACATAATATCATCTGTTGAGATTGTTAATTTTGAAAGCAGCAAACGAAAAAAGTATGATCAGAAAAACACTCATTGCAGCAATTCTTTTCTGTACAGTCACCGCGGTGATGGGACAGACTGACTTCAGGTACCAGCTTCCCCCGGAGGCGATAGTTAAGATCCTCGATGCACCTCAGACGCCGGGAGTAATGGTTAGTCCTGACAATACGACCATCCTGCTTCTTGACAGGCCGGGACTGGTATCCATAGCCGAGCTTTCAGCACCCGAACTGCGTATTGCAGGCCTCAGGCTCGATCCGCTCACCAACAGCCAGAGCCGGGGACAGTCGGTGAATAAAATTTCAGCGCTGAACATCGACGGCACAAACCTCCGCAGCTTCACCGGTATGCCCGCAACTCCTGAGATAGGGGGCATCTCGTGGGCTGATGACAGCAAGCGTTTCACATTCACCAATACTACCGGCAAGGGCGTCGAGCTGTGGGTTGCAGACCTTGTAACCATGGCTGCCACAAAAATAGATGATGGGTTGAACAATATTTTTCGCGGAAGCAGCAGCTGGCTTCCTGACGGTTCATTCATCTACCTGCGTACCCTGAAAAACCGCGACAAAGCACCGGTATCCTCACTGACACCCATGGGACCGGTGGTCCAGGAGAGCTCAGGTAAACAGGGCGAATCACGCACGTTCCAGGACCTTCTCAAAAATGCCGATGACGAGGCGATGTTCGAATACTACGGCACCTCCGAACTTGTCAGATGGAACGGCACCGCAAAGGAAGTACTGGGAAAGAAAGGCATCATAACTGACGTTTCTCCTTCGCCTGACGGCATGTGGCTGATGGTCACCACCGTTGAACGGCCATTCTCATACCTGGTTCCCTATTCGTTCTTTCCCAACAGGACTGAGATATTGGATCTCACCGGCAAGTTGGTGAAAGAACTGCTTTTCAAACCGTTGCAGGAGAATCTCCCCAGGGGTTACGATGCCGTGGATCCCGGACCGAGGAACTACAGCTGGAGGGCAGACAGGCCTGCATCACTACTGTGGGTTGAAGCCCTTGACGGAGGCGATTACTATGCAAAGGAAATGAAGTTCCATGACCAGGTATGGCTCCTCGAGGCTCCCTTCACGGCAGAGCCCAAACTGTTCCTTTCTCTTGAAAAAAGGATACAGAGGATAACCTGGGGCAATGACAACCTGGCTGTTTTATCCGAGGGTCTTTCAAAGAGCCGTGTAAGGGTGACAAGCACATTCAGCCCTGCCGACCCGCAGAACTCCCTGAAGAAAATTCACGAGATCAACTCGGATGACCGCTACGGCAACCCGGGCGGATTCATGACGGCACTGAACAGTTTCGGACGCCAGACCCTTCTTGTCGGCGACAGGGGGAAGAGCCTTTTTCTCACCGGAAACGGATCATCGCCGGAAGGTGACAGGCCCTTTATTGACAAATATGATATCAAAACCGGAAAGACCACACGCCTCTGGAGGTCAGAAGCACCGTATTACGAAACAGTCAGCGACTTCATCAATCCTGCAAAAGGATTGGTCCTTACCATAAGACAGTCGGTAACAGAGATCCCCAACTATTTCATCCGTGACCTTAAGAAGGGTACACTGGTGCAGGTCACAAAATTTGAAAATCCCTATCCCGAGCTGTCTGGCGTCAAAAAAGAGCTTGTCACCTACAAACGCAACGACGGGGTTGATCTTTCATTCACACTGTATCTTCCGTCAGGTTATGACAAGGCCCAAGACGGTCCTCTGCCGACGATACTGTGGGCCTATCCGAGGGAGTTCAATGATGCGTCAATGGCAGGTCAGATAAGCGGGTCACCGTATACTTTCACGCGCATCAGCCCGTCATCGGTGCTGATCTACGTGACACAGGGTTATGCCGTGCTCAATGACGCAGCATTCCCGATAGTAGGAGTCGGAGAAAAAGAGCCGAATGACACTTTTATTGAGCAGCTGGTTGCCGATGCGGAGGCTGCTATCAACAAGGCGGTTGAGATGGGTGTTACTGATCCGGCACGGGTTGCCGTCAGCGGCCACTCCTACGGTGCCTTCATGACTGCACACCTGCTCTCTCATACGAGATTGTTTGCTGCCGGTATTGCACGCAGCGGTGCCTATAACCGCTCTCTGACGCCGTTCGGTTTTCAGAGCGAACGCCGGAGTTTCTGGGAAGCCCGTGATCTGTATATGGACATGTCTCCCTTCTCGTATGCCACGAAGGTTAAGGATCCGCTGCTGCTGATTCACGGCATAGCCGATGACAATCAGGGTACTTTCCCCGTCCAGAGTGAGAGATACTATGCAGCCCTGAAGGGTGCAGGTGTCACCACGAGGCTCGTATTGCTTCCTGCAGAGGCTCACGGTTATGCCGCGAGGGAATCTCTGCTGCACATGCACTGGGAATACCTCAGGTGGCTCGATAAATACGTAAAGAACAAGGAGTAGTTGCGTATGTGACTGAATAACAGGAGTCCGGGGCGGTTGATAACTTCCCCGGTTCTTTTTTTACAGATGAAAAGTCACATTAGGTTTTGAAAAAAAACTGATTAGATTTGTACCTCAAACATTAAAAACCTAAGAGTATGATCAGTAATTTGTTCTGGATAGCGCCCATCTCAGCGGTGCTGGCTCTTTTCTTTGCATGGATCTTCTACCGTGGCATGATGAAAGCCCCGGCAGGCAATGACCGTATGCAGGAGATAGCTCAATATGTAAGAGAAGGTGCAATGGCTTACCTCGGACGCCAGTACAGGGTTGTCATTAAGGTGTTCATTATCCTGGTTCTTCTGCTGACAGTTCTGGCCTACCTCGGCGTACAGAACCCGTTTGTTCCTGTCGCATTCCTGACCGGCGGATTCTTCTCCGGCCTTTGCGGGTACCTCGGTATGAAAACCGCCACTCACGCATCTTCAAGAACCGCCCAGGGAGCCTCTGTTTCCCTGAACCGGGGACTGCAGATAGCCTTCCGCAGCGGTGCTGTGATGGGACTGATTGTTGTGGGATTCGGGCTGCTTGACATCGCCTTATGGTTTATCCTTCTGAACAATGTGATCTTCACTCCCGAACATATGGCTGAAGGCCTTAAGTGGCTCGGTCTTGTCTTCGTACAGGCAGGAACTGACGAGCACGGGAAAATGATCGAGATCACCGCCACCATGCTTACATTCGGTATGGGTGCCTCCACACAGGCTCTCTTTGCACGTGTCGGCGGCGGTATCTTCACAAAGGCTGCTGATGTTGGAGCTGACCTGGTTGGTAAAGTTGAAGCAGGCATCCCCGAGGATGATCCCCGCAACCCGGCAACAATTGCTGACAACGTTGGTGACAACGTAGGCGACGTAGCCGGAATGGGTGCCGACCTCTATGAATCATATGCGGGTTCTATACTGGCAACAGCTGCCCTGGGCGCTGCCCTGCCCGCGCTGACGTCAGCCGAACAGATGAAGGTTGTCATTGCTCCCATGATAGTGGCGGCCATTGGCATTCTGCTTTCGATAGCAGGTGTTTACATGGTACGGACAAAAGAGACGGCCACACAGAAAAACCTGCTTAACGCATTGCTGCTCGGAACCGGTGGCAGTTCGGCGCTTATTCTTGTAGCCATAGCTGCCATGGCCTTTTTTGGCTGGATCACCTGGGGTGTCTTCGGTGCTGCAGTGGCCGGTCTTGTTGCCGGCGTGATAATCGGCCAGTCTACTGAATACTTCACCTCAGACGAATACGGCCCTACAAAGGGCATCGCGAAACAGACACTGCAGGGTCCTGCCACAACCATCATCGAAGGGATGGCAGTGGGAATGTTGTCATCATGGGTGCCTGTGCTTACGATCTCCGGTGCAATTATCGCTGCCTATGCCTTTGCAGGAGGCTTCACCAGCTTCCCGAGCGGCGTCTACGGCATTGGCTTTGCTGCTGTGGGGATGCTTTCGACACTTGGGATCACACTGGCTACCGACGCCTTCGGCCCCATCGCCGATAACGCGGGCGGAAATGCCGAAATGTCTCATCTTCCTAAAGAGGTACGTGAACGGACAGACGCTCTCGATATGCTTGGCAATACCACTGCAGCGACAGGTAAAGGGTTCGCCATAGGATCTGCCGCACTGACGGCAATGGCTCTTGTGGCTGCGTATATGGAAGAGGTAAAACTGTGGCTCGGACGTCTTGCAGATCAGTCAGCCGAAGGCTATAAACAGATCGGAGACGTGCTTTTCTACAAGAACACAATACCAGCTTCGGTACCTGATGGGCTGACGGCTGTAAGTGTAAATGCAGCAAATATAAAGGATTTTGTGAATGCCTATGACCTTTCCGTTTTCAACCCGCTTCTGCTGGGAGGCATCTTCATAGGTGCCATGATGGCATTCCTCTTCAGCGCCCTCTCGATGAAAGCCGTTGGCCGCGCTGCAGGCAGCATGGTTGAGGAGGTCAGGCGCCAGTTCCGCGAGATCCCGGGCATTATGGAAGGCACAGGCAAGCCTGACTATGCAACCTGTGTTGCAATTTCTACCAGGGGAGCACAGCGTGAAATGCTTCTTCCCTCACTGCTTGCAATTGCAGTTCCACTTGTAATGGGACTTACACTGGGTGTTCCGGGTGTTGTAGGACTGCTTATAGGAGGCATGACAGCAGGCTTTACCCTGGCGAGCATGCTGAACAATGCCGGCGGTGCGTGGGACAATGCCAAGAAATTCATTGAAAAGGGCAATTACGGCGGCAAAGGCGGCCAGGCCCATAAGGCAGGCGTAGTGGGTGATACCGTAGGCGATCCTTTCAAGGATACCTCAGGACCTTCACTTAACATCCTTATCAAGCTCATGTCAATGGTTGCCGTGGTAATGGCAGGACTGACAGTCACCTGGAGCATAATAGGCTGATACTGCAAACTGAAAAAAGAGGGGAGCGGCTGCAGCTCCCTTTTTTTATGCCCTGAAACTATATCCGATATTTGATGATACTATCTATATTGTGTAAATTTATGATCTGGTAAAGGGGTCCGGGACTGTTTCATAAAGCAATCCGGAGCGAATTCATCACATGTTCCGGATGAATTCTTAAATCGGCCCCGGATAAAACCCTGATTAGGACCGGAACGAATTCTTTAAACCAGATAGATAAATGAAAAGTTACTTAAGCATCGGATCACAGGTCAGTAACAAAAGGAATCTGTTTTTACTGACTGTGCTTTTATTAATTTATGCATTTACCGGTCTCAGGCAGCGGGGAGGCAATAAAATATATGATGACATGTTCAGACCTGTCAACTGATACTACCAGATTAATAAGCTTAAAGAAATAAGATGTTTATACCGGGATTTGAAGAGGTACTTGCTGCCTCAGGGGCTATTGCTTCCTTTATTCACCGCACGCCGGTGCTTACCTCGCGTCAGCTGAATGCCGTCAGTGGCGGGCGACTGTTTTTCAAGTGTGAGAACTTCCAGAAGGTGGGTGCCTTCAAATTCAGGGGTGCCACCAATGCGGTCATCAACCTGACGGACGAGCAGCGCCGCAGGGGGGTGGTGACGCACTCGTCGGGCAATCATGCTGCGGCGCTGGCGCATGCTGCAGTATCCAGGGGTGTGAAGGCATTCATCGTGATGCCGTCATCGGCTCCCGAGGTGAAGAAGAGGGCTGTGGCGGGCTACGGTGCCGTGATCACTTTCTGCGAGCCCACCCTCGAGGCGAGGGAGGCCGCCGCCGCCGAAATCATCAGCCGTGAAGGAGCCACGCTTGTGCATCCCTACGATAACTTTTTCATCATCGCAGGCCAGGGCACCGCGGCGCTGGAACTGATGACAGAACAGCCAGCCCTCGACGCCATAATCGCTCCCGTAGGCGGCGGCGGCCTCCTCAGCGGAACCGCCATTACTGCCCGCCACCTCAATCCCGACATCCGCATCTACGGCGCCGAACCCCTGCTGGCGGATGACGCCAGCAGATCCTTCCGCACAGGTGTTATTCAGCCCGCACTGAAGCCCAGGACCATTGCAGACGGGCTGCTTACATCGCTCTGCGAGAGAACATTCACTGTAATACGGGACAATGTTGATGACATTCTGACGGTGACAGAGGCGTCGATTGTTAACGCCATGCTCCTCGTCTGGGAAAGAATGAAGATAGTCATTGAACCTTCATCCGCAGTGGCCCTGGCAGCCGTGCTAGACTACAAGCCGCTTTTTGCCGGCAAAAATGTCGGTATTATTATCTCGGGAGGGAACGTCGATCTGAAAAAGCTCCCTTTTAGTTAGTCCGGCTGAATCACCTCATTGCCGGCATCAGTCAAGCCCCCCTGCGTCAGATTATTTCCCGGGTCCGTCAGCCCGCCTGAAATATGTGATAATCGGATAATGGTCTGAATACCTGACTTTTACAATATCAAAGTCGATGCATTCAAGCTCATCGGTGTAGAGCACATAATCAATCCTGTTGGGTGGGTACTTCCCCTTGTATGTAAACCCTGCGCCGTAGCCCGCCTCCACGAAGGCATCATTCAGCCCGCGCTTCATTTTGCGGTAGGTGTAAGATATGGGCGTGTCGTTGAAATCGCCGGCCACAATCACCGGGTACGGCGATGTCTCAATATGCTTTCTCACGCGCGAGACCTGCACTGCCCTGCTGGCAAAGCCGCGTTTGAGACTCTTGAAGATGCTCTTTATCTCTACCACGGAACCTGACTGTACCTCTCCGGTGATCTCGCTGAGCAGCGTGCCTTCCACTCTTTTGAGCCTGAACGACTGCAAATGGTTGTTGTAGATGCGGAAGGTGTCTGCACCGGCTACTATATCGGTAAAGATGGTGAGGCTCGACGACCCCGGATGCACTATGTCTCCCCTGTTGATTATCGGGTACCGTGTCGCGGTGGCAATCCCGTAGAAGCTGTTGCCGCCGCTTTTTATCAGTTTAAAATGGGTATACAAACGGCCCCCGAGGCCTGCCTTGAGGCTCGCCTCACCGGCGGCGGGACTCCCCTTGACAAAATACTCCTGCAGGCACAGTATCCCCGGGTCTTCCTTCTTCAGCAGGGTAAGCATCTTTTGGCGCGAATTCTTTTCACTCTCCTCGTAGGAATTAAAGAGCCTGATATTGTAGCTCATCAGCTTCAGGTCGTGGTGTTCCTCAACACCATGGTTGCGGAACCTGATAAAGTTGTGGATGTACCCGGAACCGATCAGGATTGCCGCAACGGAGATGAGTGCCAGCCATTTCCTCTTTGCCGCCCAGACGAGTACGAATATAAGGTTCAGAGCCACAATATAGGGATATGCAAGACCGAAAAGCGCCGGTATGGCAGTGACGGAAGGATTGACATATACTGACAGGTACGCCAGGAACAGGGCAGCCACCACAATGATGTTCGCCACCAGAAGAGAGTTGCGCACAAAGTGCCTGAACGACTCAGTTCTTTTTCTGACTCTCTCTGAAAAGGATCTCTTTTTCTTCTCTGTTGAGGCTGTCATATCCGCCCTTTGATATCTTGTCCAGTATATGGTCTATTGCTTTCTGCCGTTCCACCCTTTCCGCATTGTAGTTAAAATCGGTACGGGGCTTCTTATAGGTCACCTTCAGCTTGCTTCGGGGCTTGAAAAGCGTAACGAAGAAATCCACAGTTTTGCTGAACCATGCACCAATATCTGTGCCGTTTTTCAGTCCGTACCCGTAGGCCAGGCCCAGTAGTGCACCGCCGATGTGCGCCAGCTTGCCGCCGGTGTTGACAGAAAAGTCGAATACCGATGTGATGAGGAAGGTGATAAGTGCCAGGTATTTAAGTTTTATCCTGCCAAGGAACAGCAGGTGGAGTTCCATCTCCGGAAGATAAACGGCAGTGGTGACAACCATCGCCATCACTGAAGCCGACGCGCCGAGGGCCATTGAAACATTGACCGTCCCTGCAAAGGCCGGGAAGATGTTAAAGACAGCCACATAAAGCAGTCCGCCGGCAATGCCCCCAAGGAAATAAACGGCCACCAGCCTGCGCTGATCGAGGTAGGTCAGGAAGATCTTTCCGAACCACCAGAGCCACAGCATATTGAACAGCAGGTGAATGAAGCCCTGATGCACGAACATATATGTAATCAGTGTCCACGGTTTTGCAAGCAGAGCAGGCATAGCGGCGGGAATCGAAAGAAAACTGACAACCGAGGTTGCCAGTTCGGGCTTCGAGGCCAGAACGCTGATCATCTCAAGGATCTTGATGATCAGAAAGACGCCAGCATTGACGTAAATGAGCCTGGTAAGGCTTGTTCCGTGTTTGAATGAGGTCTTGATTTCTTCCCCGATGCCCATCAATAGAGTGTTTTGGTTGTCTTGCGCCAGATTCTTATCATGAGGTATCCGAATATCATTCCCCCGAGATGTGCCGCGTGGGCTATGTTGCTTCCCGGGGCGGTAACAGCGAGGTAAAGCTCTATGGCGCCGTAAATGAGCACAAAGTATTTTGCTTTTATAGGGATGGGAGGGAAGAGCAACATCAGCTGCGTGTTGGGGAAGAGCACGCCGAAGGCCAGCAGCACGCCGAAGACGGCGCCTGAAGCCCCCACGGTGGGAATGTTAAGGATCAGGTTAAGCTTAGCCATCAGGGGATCGCTGAAGTTCTTGCCCTGCCTGATGATCTCGCTTCCTGAGTCATATACGTACTGCAGCTGTTCAGGCGACAGTGCGGCAAGGGCTTTATGATACTGGAGTCCCTGTACGAACTCGTGGGTAAAGGCTGCGCCGAGGCCGGTAATAACGTAATAGATGAAGAAACGCTTCGGGCCCCACACCTGCTCGAGGATACCACCGAACATGTATAGTGCGAACATGTTAAAGAGAAGATGGATGAACCCTCCGTGCATGAACATGTGCGTCACCACCTGGTATGACCTGAAAGAGTCTGACTTAGGATAATAGAGTCCGAGTATGCTGTTCAGGTCAGTTCCCCATACTGCTTTCAGTACGTACATGAGCCCCAGCATTATGGCGTTAATTATTATAAGGTTTTTTACAACCGGGGGCAGATCTCCGAATCCTCTGTTCATCTCTTGAGTTTAACCTGTGTATTTAGAGTGGGCAAATTTAATTAAACATTCTTAATGTCAGCTGAACCGCCTGTCAAGTTCCTCAAGGGTGATTATATTCATTACCGTGCGCCCCGACGGTGAATAGCTTGGGAGGCTGCAGGCAAAAAGCATGTCGAAAAGTTCCTCCATTTCCGAATGTGTCAGCGCCAGCCCGTAGGGAATGGCGGCAGCTCTGGCCATCGAGATTGCGACTCTCTCGCGTGCGCCTATTGACGGATCGCTCAGGGTACGCTTATATTCTGATATCACAGTCTCAAGCATCTCCAGGGGATTTGCATTACGGCTGTCAGCCGGGTGACCTTTTACGGTCACTGTATTGTTTTTCCCGGTCTCCACGTCAAGGCCAAGCATCTTTATCTCTTCGGCTATCTCTTTGAGAATAACAATGTCTCCGGGATTAAGTTCCGCCGTCACCGGGAACATTGAAACCTGTACGGGTGCAGGACCGTCGCCAAGCGAGGAGAGGAACTTTTCATAGAGCACCCTCTCGTGCGCCCGTCGCTGATCTATCATCATGATGCCGGATATCACAGGGCACATTATGTACCTGTTCTTCAACTGGAAGAAGCGTCTGCCGTTCCCTGTCGCTTCACCTGCAGCCTTGTTTGTCTGTTCTTCGCCGCTGCGTGCCGTCACCGTGAAGAGCGATTCCCAGTTTCTCAGGTCTACCCGTTCAGTGTGTCCGTCCCATGTGTTTTTGGGCCTGTTATATTCGTTGGTGTCAAACGGGTTAAATGTATGGTCAACCTCTATCTGAGGGGTGCCGGGCATTGTCATTCCGCCGGTGATTACCGGTATCTCAACCGCTCCTTCGGGACCGAAGTCCATCGACGGTACCACGTTGAAACGTCCCAGCGCCTCACGTACCGATGCCAGCAGTATCTGCCAGACGGATCTTTCGTCTTCGAATTTAACCTCGGTCTTTGTAGGATGTATATTGACGTCGATGGTGGAGGGATCGGCAGTCATGAAGATGAAGTAGGCAGGCACGGCTTCCGGAGGGAGTATTCCCTGGTAGGCTTCCATCATCGCCCTGTGCAGGTAGGGGTGTCGGATGAACCTATTGTTGATGAAGAAAAACTGTTCGCCGGGTGTCCGGCGGGCATTCTCGGGCTTCCCGGCAAAGCCTGTGACGGAGATAATGGTTGTGGTAGTCTCCACGTTAACCAGGTTCTGGTTGTACTGTTTGCCGAAGATGCCCACGATTCGTTGTCTGTGGTTGCCCGCCGGCAGCCGGTATATGTCCTGGTCGTTATGTGTCAGGCTGAATTTTATCTCCGGGTGTGCCAGTACTATGCGCTGGAACTCGGTGATAATATGCCTGAATTCGGTATTGTCTGTCTTCAGGAATTTGCGGCGTGCGGGGACATTGTAAAAGAGGTTTTTGACACTGAAGACTGACCCGACGGCGCAGGTACAGGGTTCCTGTTTCTCCACACGCGAGTTGCTGATTACCAGGAGTGTGCCTGTTTCGTCTACTTCACGGCGTGTTTTCAGCTCCGTCATTGAGACGGCGGCGATGGAGGCGAGTGCTTCGCCGCGGAATCCCTTGGTGGTGATTGAGAAGAGGTCGTCAGCGCTGTTTATCTTTGATGTGGCATGTCTCTCGAAGGAGAGGCGGGCGTCGGTCTCGCTCATGCCGGCGCCGTTGTCAATGACCTGAACGAGGGTACGGCCGGAGTCACGTATGACCACGCTTATCTCCGTGGCGCCGGCGTCAACGGCATTCTCGGCAAGCTCCTTCAGCACCGAGGCGGGGCGTTGAATCACCTCGCCTGCGGCTATCTGGTTTGCCACGGAGTCAGGAAGAAGCTTTATAATATCTCTCATCAGGGGGGTGCGGTTAGAAGCGGAGGTACAGGTATGTCACCAGCACCAGGATTAATATTATGACAATGAGTCTGATGGAGTTAAGTTGCCGGGTGCGTCCCTGGCTGTGATGATAAATGTCTCTCATCGAACCTTTGGTGATGGTCCTCTTGTAGGGTTTCTGACCTGCAGTTTCCATCTCCTTCCCCATGCTCCCTGCTTTCTGCTCCCTGCTCTTTCCATTCAGCCCGGTGTCCTGTGTCCCAGGCTCCCTGCTTTCTTTATCCATACCCATAGCCCTGTGCCGCGCTTCCCTTTCCTCTTTGACAGGGTCATAGTGGCGGGGGGCATAATTGAATCCGCGCGGCTTTGTCTGTTTAAAGAAGCTTGGTATCGCCATTGTGATGTTTTGCACAAAAATACGAAAGAGAAGGCAGTAGGCAATAGAGGTCCGAATGCAAAATGTCCACGCAGACAATTTTAAAACTGATTTTTAATGTGCACCGGCTCAATTCAGGGTAGCATTCATCAATTGGGTATATTTGTATATAAACTTAATAACTTATATGGGGAAAAAGATTCTTGTGACCTATGCCAGTCGTGCCGGTTCTACTGCAGGTGTGGCAGAGAAGATAGGTAAGATACTCCGGGACCTTGGGGAGGTTGCCGAAGTAAAGCCGATGCAGGAGGTGAAGGAGCTTGACGGTTATGATGCCGTTGTGGCGGGCAGCGCCATACAGGCCAGCAAATGGTTGCCCGAGGCCATGGAGTGTATGTACAGGCATCTTTGCCGGGGTGCTGGATCTGAATAAGGTGCCGGGAGCTGCTGACAGGCTCAAATTCAAGCTCAGCATACTCTTCGGGGTATGGGCTGAGGGCGATTTCCGCAACTGGTATGAGATAGAGAAGTGGGCTGCCGGCCTTCCCGAGCTGCTGAATTAGCAAGGGGCCAGGGAGCAGGGGGCATGGAGCAAGGGGATTACTTAAAGAGATTAATGTTTCCCATCCCAATTAGTTGTACCTTGGCAATTGTTGCACCTGAAATCAGAAGCTAACCTGCTCCCGATCCAACCCGCAAATAGTAAGTAATTTATAATAGAAAATGACTATAAATGAAAACTAAAAATTTAGAATATATCGACTTTGAGAAAGTAAATACTTTGCTCGAAGCTTTCAATAAAACCACAGGATATGTTACTGCCATATTGGACCTTGAGGGAAATATCCTTTCCAGGTCAGGGTGGCGACAAATCTGCACTGACTTTCATCGGGTAAACCCTGAAACTTCAAAAAGGTGTACCTTAAGTGATACCGTTCTGGCCGGTAAAATGGCAAAAGGCGAAAAATACCATTTCTACAAATGCCTGAATGGATTGGTTGATGTGGCGGTACCGGTTGTGGTAAACGGGGAACATATTGCAAACCTGTTTTCCGGACAGTTATTTTTTGAAAAACCGGATGTCTCCTTCTTTATAAAGCAAGCCGCGAAGTATGGATTCGATGAGAAAGAGTACCTGGAGGCTATGGGGAAAGTACCCGTTATTTCATTGGAGGAAGTAAAAACAGCGATGGATTTTTTGCTGGGGATGACGCGGATTATCAGTGAGATGACATTTCAGAAACAGGAACAAATTGAGCTGAATAAGTCCATTCTGGAAAGAGAGGATGCGTTACGTGAGAGCGAGCGCCGCTACAGTGATATGCTGAGCAACGTAGACCTTATCTCCATTACCCTCGACCAGGATGCGAGAATTACGTTCTGTAATGATTATCTGCTGCGCCTGACCGGATGGTCACTGGAGGAAGTTATTGGCTCGAACTGGTTCAAAATGTTTATCCCCCCTGAGGATAATAAACTGAAACGGACCTTTTCAGCAGTATTGCATGACGAACCGGCGGCATGGCATTACGAGAACAGTATACTTACCCGAAAGGGAGAGCGCCGGACCGTCCGATGGAACAACACCGTGCTGCGTTCACCTTCCGGGGAGGTGATTGGCACAGCCAGCATAGGTGAAGACATCACCGAGCGCAAACTTGCTGAAGAGAAGCTCAGGGAGAACAACTCCCTGTTAAGGATCGCTGCTGAAAAAGCCAGGCTTGGAGGCTGGAATGTTGACCTGAAAGAGAACCGGTCATACTGGTCTGATGAGGTAGCATTAATTCATGAAATGCCTTCAGGTTTCGTGCCCCTGGTAGAGGATGGGATCAGCTTCTATGCCCCGGAATGGCGCGACCGGATCAGTCGGGTCTTTAAAGATTGTGCCCGGAAAGGAATTCCTTATGATGAGGAGATGGAGATCATTACATCTACAGGGAAACGGATATGGGTAAGAACTATCGGAGAAGCTGTAAGGGATGATAAAGGAAAGATATTTAAAGTTCAGGGAGCCTTTCAGGATATTTCGGAACGTAAGGCTGAAGAAGAGAAAATCCGGGAAAAAGATCTGCAGTTCAGAAAACTCTCTGCAAATGTGCCCGACCTTATCTTCCAGTTTACGAGAAGGCCTGACGGGTCCTATTTTGTTCCTGTGGCATCTGAAGGTATCCGGAATATTTTTGGTTGTTCCCCGGAGGAGGTGCTTAACGACTTTACCCCGATTGCCAGGGTATTATATCCGGAGGATTCGGAAAGAGTAATCAGGGACATTGAATACTCTGCTGAGAATCTGACCTATTTTACCTGTGAGTTCCGGGTGCAGATCCCGGGCAGACCGGTTCAATGGATATTTTCAAGGTCATCACCCGAGAGGTTGCCGGACGGGAGTATCACCTGGTATGGATTTAATACAGACATTACATACCGCAAGGTAGCCGATGAAGCTATCAGAAATTTGAACTCAGAGCTTGAAAACCGGGTAATTGAACGCACCGCGCAACTTGAAGCTGCCAACAAAGAACTCGAAGCCTTCAGCTATTCTGTTTCCCATGACCTGAGGGCTCCCCTGAGGCATATTAATGGCTTCGCAGAGATCCTTTCACAACAATATTCCGGTGAACTATCCGGGGAAGCCCTGAGGCATCTAAACACAATTGTGAGCTCTGCACAGAGGATGGGCACTCTCATTGATGACCTCCTGAGTTTTTCCAGGACGGGAAGGGCTGAATTGAGGAAATCATCATTTAAAATGAACCAGGTGGTCAATGATGCATTAACACAGATCAAAGCCTCACTTAAGAACCGTAAGATAGACTGGGAAATTTCACCCCTGTCTGAGATTCATGGCGATTACAGTCTTCTGCGTCTCGTCTGGATAAATCTGCTCGATAATGCCGTTAAGTATACGAAGGATAAAAAAAAGGCAGTTATCAGGGTGGGGTATAAGGACCTGGATAAAGAGTATGTATTTTACGTTAAGGATAATGGCGTGGGTTTCGATATGAAATATGCCAAGAAATTGTTTGGAGTTTTTCAGCGGTTGCATTCATCTTCTGAGTTTGAAGGAACCGGCATTGGCCTGGCTAACGTGCAAAGAATAATTTTACGCCATGGTGGAAGAATATGGGCTGAGGCAAAACCTGACAAGGGTGCCACTTTTTATTTTTCAATTCCAAAAGAAACAGATGACCTGCAATAAAACAACTGGGCGCCTTCTGGCTGGAACACCATCATGATCCTCACTGCATTCCCGGAGAAGACATAAAATCAACAGTTTTCTTCACAGAAAAGTGCCTGATATGTGATTTTCAGTTCTCAACCTTTACCGGAGCGGGAGGCTATTCTGAAAAGACTGTCTAATTGTTTATAATCTTTGCGACACATTTGATTTTTTCCATAAAATGGAATGTGTGAATCATGTAACCGTTCCCAATAAGTGTGTAACTGTTTGCTTGATTAACTCCAATACTTTTACGATCAAATAATCCGCTTCATTTAGCCTCCCTTTTGGGACGTTTTGTGGGGCGTAAAAAAATCAATTATGAGTACAGGTAAAGTAATATTAGGTTCATTGGCAGGACTTGCCATTGGTGCAATAGCAGGTATTTTATTAGCACCCGAAAAAGGTTCAACAACCCGCAAAAAAATCATGGATAAAGGCGATGATTATGTGGATGAACTAAAATCAAAGTATGATGAATTTCGTGATTCACTTACAGAAAAATTTGAAAGCGCTAAAAAAGATCTTGAAGGATTTGTTGACAAAGGGAAAGCAAAATATGAGGATGCAAAAAAGATGTGAAAAATGCGGCGGCAAATTTCAAACACGATGGCGCAGCAGATATTAATAATGCAACATCGTAAATTTTCATTTGGCAGCGCTCAAAGTCAAAGACCGCAATTTGCCGCCCAAAAATCATTACTAAAAACCGACCACGACCATGTAAAAGCATTGCGCGATGCATTGGCAGATGCATAAATCATTCTGTTTCAGGAATGAACTCGGAGAGGTTGTTGGTGAAACATCCACCGCACTCAACCGGGGAACAACCATGGAGACTACTATGGACAATTTCCTTCTTCAGTCCTTACTTGAAAGCACCGGTGCTCAATTGGCATTTTCTAATGGCTGGCGCTACGGCGCACCAATAGTGCCGGGACAGATAACCTTGAATGACCTTTATAACATTATCCCTATGAATCCACCTGTCTCTACAGTAGAGTTAACGGGAGAGGAAATAAAGGCAATGTTGGAGGAGAACCTCGAAAGAACGTTTTCGTGCGACCCTTATGAGCAAATGGGAGGATCTGTCAAACGTTGTCTCGGACTCAATGTCTACTTTAAAATTGAAAACCCTTCAGGTAATCGTATTCAAAAATCTCTGTACGTTTTATTCAAACAACCGGAATTATTTAACATTTATTACGCCGGGAGCCCTGCCATAGGTCATGATACAGGCATTCTTATTAATTATGAGAAAGATTATGCATCTTTACATAAAGATCTGAATGCAAGGCTTTTCATGAGTGTTGGTGGAACTGAAGATTCTCTGATGGTATCCAATATTCACACCTGAGTTCAGAAGTATTCGATAACAAGAAACTGCAGGAACTGATAAAGGAAAATGTGACATTTGAAACATTCTTCCAACAGACTACATCATCTCTGACTGCTTATTATAATAGTTTGTGCTTTCGAAAATCTTGTCGGCATTGGCAGCAATGAAGCCTGGATACTGCTTCCCGTCGGGCTGGTTATACCGAAGGGTAAACTCATAAAAGCACGAGGGTATCTCATGTACCCCGTCGGTAAATTCAACAGGCTGAATCTCAGCCATAGTTGCAGACTGCTCGAGCATCTCCTCAGGTGTTCCATAGATCTCCCCACCGACAGAATTCAGGAGATAACCATTTCCTTTCACAAATTTATTGACCTCCTGTAAAGTTGAGAACTTCTTCAGCTCATTGACCTTAACGGCAAAATGGTTAGCCCGGTAACCATATACAAGCAGCCATGCTGCATATTCCGATTCTTCTCGCAGTTTGTTGTAGGTATCAAAGGATATCTTACCCCATACACTACCTCCATAAGCCAGGTCAGGATCAGCATAGGCGCTGTCGCCCATCCGGTTCAGGAAACCCTTAATGGTTGTCTGCAGATAATCACTAAACTGATCTGTCAACATCTCACTGATAAAAACTTTGGGTGCATTCGGGTCACTTTTATGCTCAAAATGCTTCCCTGACAGCTTTTTGGCCTTAAATTCATAGTTCCCCCGTGCCTCATAACCGTTGTTGGTAAATACCCGTGAAATCACATCTATATTCATTCTGGGGTCATCG
The DNA here is from genome assembly GCA_038248855.1 of Bacteroidales bacterium. Taxonomy (GTDB): domain Bacteria; phylum Bacteroidota; class Bacteroidia; order Bacteroidales; family VadinHA17; genus SR-FBR-E99. The sequence continues at coordinate 18,381 of JBBRXA010000039.1, forward strand.
AATGTTCTCAGGGCAATATGGTCATGAACAACCTTCTCGCCACGGGCTGTTAAAAGATCAAAGATCCGTTTTGCATTGGGATTCTCAGTAGAATAGCGATTCCAGAACCGCTCAAATATCATTGCTGTTTCCATATCTCAAAACTCTTTACCATCCTATAACGCAAATCTAAATCAATTCCGGGAAACCGGTTATCAATCAGGATTAATATATTATCACCTTAAGCTAACCGGCAAACCATTTTCAGGACCATTAGGCATCATAAGAGACCAACATAAATATTCGATAACTTTGAGGAAATTAGTATAATATGAAAGCAGTCGTATATAACAAAAAAGGTATTCCTGACAAACTTATCTATTGTGACATTGATAAACCTGTTCCAAACGACAACGAGGTTCTGATAAAAGTGCATGCAGTCTCCCTGAACGCCGCGGATACATCTATCTCCTTATTGTTATTTGGATTGGAAATTACTGGTTACTTATAGGGCTGTTAATCCTTTTCGATATTTACGTATCAGCAAAGGTGAACTGGACCTTAGGATACCTTCAGACTCTATTGAGAAATCATTGCTAATCGGTGATTTCCTCGCCGTGAGTAAAATTGCATATGGTCCAAGAATGCCAAATACTCCGATAGCCTTCCCATTTACTCAGCATACAATGCCAATTACGAAAGGCAAATCCTGGTCCGATATCATTCATTGGCCATATAAGAGGCTTGCCGGTACAGGAAAGGTTAAAAACAATGAACCTGTTGTCTTTAATTTCCCGGCAGGAGATACGGTTGTTGTAGAGGATCAGATTCCCAGCTATTACGAGATTGTCAGAAGGACTGCACAGGATCTTAAAGAAAGGGACTATCAAAATTCCCAAACATTAAAAAATGATACCTACTACACGACGCTTGCCAGGAAAGAAATAAGAGACAGATTTCATATTATTTACAGACCTGTAGACAGAAGGGATAATTATGTTAAAAGATGCATAGGTATACCTGGTGATACAATCCTTATTAAAGGCGGAGTCATATTTGTTAACGGCAAACAACTACCTGAAAACAATACCCAACAGACAGACTACCTGGTAAGTACAAATGGGACTGCAATCAATCCAAAGGCTTTTGAGAGATTTGGTATTTCACTTGCCGACCAACAAAAATTGACAGGAGGTTACAGGTTGCCTCTTACAATGGAGAATTATGGTAAAATTGCAGAGTTCCCCAATGTGACTGATGTATTTCTACGAAAGAATTATTGATGTCTATGAAAATAATGCTTTTCGAGTTGAAGGTGACAAAATCTTCATAAATAATGTTCCATCAGACAGCTACACTTTCAAAATGGACTATTACTGGATGATGGGAGATAACAGGCATAGATCAGCCGACTCAAGGTACTGGGGATTTGTCCCTGAAGATCATATTGTTGGAAAACCGAAGTTTATCTGGTTATCCCTTGATAAAGAGGCCGGGGGACTGTGCGGAATGAATTGCGGGACATGCATTGCCTATCTGAGAGAAAAAAAGAGGTGCCCCGGTTGTCGTGTTTACATTGCGGACAATGCTGTTTCCATTCAACGGTGCATAATTCAAAAGTGCATTCACCTTGAAAATACAGTCTCAAAATTCTGCTATGACTGTGAAAAATACCCTTGCAGAAGATTGAAACAACTATATTTACGGTACCGCACAAAATACAAAACAAGTTTTTTTGAGAACCTGACAATGATAAAGGAAAAGGGGATAGAAAGCTTCCTTGTTTTCGAATCAAAGCGAAGGACCTGTACGAACTGCGGATCTGTCTTGAGTGTGCACCGTGACAACTGCTTAATCTGTTCTAAAAATTGAAATTACTCCTTATGACACGAGCCTTAAGCATACACCCCCAAAACGACTACACACCCGGGCTTTGTGCTCATTAAAACCTATAAAATGAATAACACTCTGATTATGGCGGCAGGAAGATTTATGTTACTCATTGCAGTGATTCTTGCAAGCGGATGCAGGAAGCAGTACAGTGAGAAGGAGTTCCTGACTGAGGTTTCTGATAAACTGGGAAGGATCAGGTCGGCAACATACTTTTCCACAGTTACGGCCAGTGCTCCTGGTGACACCCTGAAGTTCTCAGAGCCTTGGACACGGTATGTGAAGATATTCATTAATCCTGATGACACCCTTGTGGGTTCCGGATCCCTGCTTTTCAAGGGGGCGGACACAACCGAGATGACCGACTTCTATGACGGCATTGCAAGAGGGTCAGTCAAACGCGAGGAGCGTTATGTGAAGATTGACAGCTTCCGGAACGACCCGTACCCCTTCAGGCTTGTCTATTATCCTTTCTATACAAAGATCAATGAGATAATTAAGTATTCATTGACGACTGAAGACAGCATCTCGACCGTTTTCGGGGACTATGGCGACTCCCTTCATTTTGGCCTGAAGATATATAACAAGCATGTCTATTTTCACATCAGACCCATTGTTATAAAAAACGAATATATCCCTGAAGATGAGATCTCCCGGTTTGATATCTGGTTCCGTAAGGCTGACGGCATGCCTTACAGGATGAGGAGCAGATGGTATCATACCACCTACTTTGAGGAGTGTCACGGGGCCAGGTTCAACACCACTCGTGACACGTTTTTCACGGCCACCGATTATTTCCCTGACGGTTTTGAGATCGTACAGCTCCGTAGGGAGCAGAAGCCGGACACCAGCACCATGACGGGCATGACAGCGCCGGACTGGACCTTGAAGGATATGGATGAAAAGCTGGTAGGGTTGAAGGATCTGAAGGCCAGAGTGGTCATGATACAGTTCACCGGCATCGGCTGCGGACCGTGTCATATGTCGTTGCCGTTCTTAAGGCAGCTGGCCGGCGAATATGGCGAGAGCGATCTCAGCCTGGTGAGCATCGAGACCTGGAGCAACAATATTGAGGGCATACGGAGGTACAGGACTGCCAATGACCTTACCCACCTCTTCCTGCTATCGGAGGATGCTGTGACGAAGGCCTACGGGGTTAAAAGTGTCCCGGTGTTCTTCATCCTTGACGAGAAGAGGGTGATAAGAAAAGTCGTTAGCGGATACAGCAAGGACTCCACCGACAGCGAGATCAGGGCTGCCATAGATGCACTGATCTGAAATAGCATTATCACCTGGCCCCGGATTTTGCCCGGCAGCGATTTTACTATAAAACCAATAATAACCGTCATCTTTGAAAATAAGCACGTTAATATCTAAAATGAAAAGGACTTATAAAAATGCCGTTCTGGAGGCTTTAGAGCGCACTAAGACAATAAAACATGAACCGCTGACCCAGGCAGATATTCAGCACTTACCTGCCATCATTCAAAAATATCTTCATTATACAGGTTCAATAGGAAAAGATAAAGTATTGAATTTCAGGGCGGAGTTTAAGGGAGGGATAAGGTCAAAATCCACCGAAGATTTTATGCCTCTTAAATCGGTGCAATATAATTTCACCGATAATCCTTCGCGGCTTTTTTACATTGTTGCAAAGAAAAAAGGAATTCCTGCGAAAGGGATTCACCTGTACAGAGATCAGACGGCAATCATGCTGATAAAAATTTTTGGACTCTTTACAGTTGTTGATGCCAGAGGGAAGGAAATGAACCAGGGTGAGACTGTAACATTATTCAACGATATGTGTTTCATGGCACCCGCTTCACTGATTGACCGGAATATAGAATGGAAGGAGGTTGACAGTAAAACAGTCGATGCAAAATTCACAAACGGTAAAATAACTGTCAGTGCGAAACTGTATTTCAACGAAGAGGGGGAACTTGTCAACTTTGTCAGCAATGACAGATTCGAAACTACAGACGGGAAGAATTACATAAACTATCCCTGGAGCACTCCCGTGACAGGCTATGCAAACGTAAACGGATATCGGCTGCCCGCAGGTGCAAAACTATTCTATAAGCATCCTGATGAAGATCTTTGTTACGGTGAGTTCAATCTGGTAAGCATTGATTACAACTGCAAAGATTTTAGATAAAGTACGAACGCATTACAATTCGAAAAAAAATATCAGGTTCATCGCGGTTATTCACGGGTACATTAAAGCATCCCGGGCAAAGACCGGTTGCGAGTACTATCCAGGTCATTGCCTGTGCTGATGGATTGAAACAGTGGCTCATTTTGTAACAGAAAGGGAAAAGAGTCGTCTTTAATAAAATATATATTACCTGCATAAACATGAAACTGTTTATCACCTTTTTCTGCGCACTTCTTATTACTGAGATTTTGTCAGGACAAGCCGGAGACAAATCTGCCGGAGCAAAAATAATGACACTGGGCGTTTTTCATTTTGCCTATCATAATCTGGATGCTGTTACAACCAAAAAGGAGGATCAGATTTCAGTCCTTGAAGAGCCATATCAGTCAGAGATCATCGCCATTTCAAAAGCTCTTGAAGAATACAATCCTACAATTATTGCTATAGAAATGATTCCCGAAGAACAACATAAAATTGATTCTCTGTTCCTCCAATACGCGGATGATAAACTGACGTTAGGAAAAGATGAGATCTATCAGCTGGCTTTTCGCATCGGAAAGGATTTAAAATTAAATAGAATCAATTGTGTCAACGATTATGGGAAACATTACGATAATATAACGCAGATTTTTAACGACAGTATCCGATCAGCAAAATTTGAAGATTACTTCTTAAAATCGCGGGATACAATTTTCCGGCGACCATTGACAGGAAGAAAGGTATCCGGCATTATTGATGAACTGTATGAAAGGAACAAGCCTGATGTTGTCAAAGAGGATTTAGCAGTATATTTATTTAATCCATTCAAATATGAGGAGCAACCCGGTGATTTTACAGGTGTTGACTTTGAAACCGGGAGGTGGTTCAATCGAAACCTGAGAATCTTTCGCAACATTCAAAGGATACCCCATAACGCTGATGACCGGATCCTATTGATAATTGGCGCAGGTCACTTAAATCTGTTAAACTTCTTTTTTGACGTATCTGAAGAATTCGAATTTGTATCGCCTTTGCCATTTCTGGAAAATGCCAGGAACCTGTAATGTAACAGGTACTAACGTAGGCATTACCCATTGAATAAACTGGATGATAATTAAATATAAACACTGGTCATTGTGATGACGCAGGCAAAAAAACTGATGCGGAATAGCAGGCAGGGTTAGATAAAAATGCTAATTTTGGGCTCACCGATGCAACAAGTCCCAAAGTGATGTGCAGATACTTTTTTCTCTTCCTGAATCTTATTGTCTTACTGACAATATGTGCAACGGCTGATGCCCAGAAAGCAACAGTAAGCGGGTTTGTCACCGATGCGAAAAGCGGCGAGCGCATGATAGACGCCACAGTCTATGAAAGAGCATCTTTTGCGGGAACGACCTCCAACAACTACGG
>JBBRXA010000040.1:0-23016 GCA_038248855.1 Bacteroidales bacterium
GTCTGTCGGGTCTTTTTATTTTCATTCCTCCGGCTGACAAACTCAACTCATTCGAAAAAGCTGAAGAGGATTACTTCGTGATCCTCAATTGGGATGCTTAACAAGTCAAAAGCCCTGCATCCGCCTTCGGCGTCTGTCGGGTCTTTTTATTTCTGCCCCTCGCTTGTGCAAGCACAGCGCGGGCTAAAAACAAAAATCCCCGATGCTTACGTACCAGGGCTTTTCATTTGTAGCGGAGGGAGGATTCGAACCTCCGACCTTTGGGTTATGAGCCCAACGAGCTGCCACTGCTCCACCCCGCAATCTGTGCGCAAAGATACAACCTATAATTTTAATAAACAAAAGAAAATATTTCCGGAAGACTGGCTATGGAATCAGGGCCACTCCGGACTTTCTTCGCGTCTTTGGAGAAAAAGAAATGAATTCTTACTAAATTTACAGTTGCAAGACAATCATAATAACGTAACGGTTGTTGTAAAGAATAAAAGCCATGCCAAGAGTATTCAAAGCCCTGGAGGTTGAAAAGGAAGACAAAGAGGTAATGCGCGATTATCTCGACCGCCATATGCCGCATGTCATATGCACTGATACGGTCAAACGAGGTGAAAAATTCATGGTCAAGGTGCGCCTCGGCGAGGAGTACCCACACCCTGACGACCATGATCACTTTATTGGCCTGATGCAGCTCTGGAACCGCGAGACACTTCTCGCCGAAGCACGCTATTCCGCAGGGGTGAACGGCCACAAACCGACACATTTTGAAGTGGACTTCTTCATCGTAGCCCCCGACGTGTCATTGAACCTCAGCGCAATGGCAGTCTGTACCAAACACGGACTGTGGCAGAGCGAAGACAAGGCGGTAAAGGTTACCGACTGATAACACATAATACCTAACAATAAAGTAATGGGAAGCTACGTCAATGCACATCTCATCAAGGATGAATCTGTTGCATATGAAACCAAGTACCACTGGGTCATCTTCTTTACCCTGAAATCGATACTGACACTCACAATCGCCGCCTGGCTAATACGATGGCTTTCAGAGTTTGTGATAACAACAAGGAGAATCGTCATAAAGGAAGGCTTCATCGCCAGAAGGACCTTTGAGATGAACCTGTCAAAGATTGAAACGGTAAATGTCGACCAGACTGTATTGGGCCGCATACTGAACTACGGTTCAATAACTATTATCGGCACCGGCGGCACCAGGGAGACCTTCCATAACATCGCAAGACCCATGGCCTTCAGGCAGGCATTCCAGGAGCTCTGCTAGACGCTGTTACAGTTTCCGTAGCACCTCCTCAATCGCCCTGTCAAGCTGCGGATCAGCGCCCTTCTGCATATCGCCGAAGGTAGTACGCACATAAACGTCAGGATTCACCCCTGTCTTTTCCAGATCATTGCCTTCCAGGTCATAGCAGCCCCATGCCGGCAGCCTGGTAAATGATCCGTCAACAAGTTGCTTGCCCGAGGTGAATATGATCCAGCGGTAGGTCTCTGTGCCTACAACAGTCCCCAGTTTCAGTGCCTTGAAGGCAGCTGCCGTCATCTCAGCATCACTTAGCGACTGTTCGTTTATCATTATGATGATCGGTTTGCCCGACGGTGCAAAGTTGGGCTGCGGAGACCGCTTCCCTCCCCTTGCCTGCCATTCCAGATAAGGCTTCTGTGAGAGAAACTGAATGACATCATCATGCACATTTCCCCCGCGGTTGCTGCGCAGGTCAAGGATAAGGGCATCGCGCCGGGCTGCCTCACCTGTCATCTCAATCAGGAACTGGTTCAGGCTAGGCGTCCCCATATCCTTCATATAAACGTAAGCAACCCTGTTGCCCGTTGCCTCATCAACCTTCCGCTGGTTCCCCGCGATCCACTCATCATACATGAGGGACTTCATTGCAGATGATGAAACAGGGTTCAGCTTCATTTCGAACTCTTTTCCCTTTCGTGAAAAACGAAGGGAAATTTCTTTCTCAAGGCGCGGTAATGCAAAACAGATATCACGATCCCGGGACTTATCTGCCGGAACACCATTTACTGCAACAAGCTCGTCGCCGGATTTAAGAGGTGTGACAAGCAGGTCAGCCGGGGATTTCCTGACCCACCGGTCAACTACAAAAGGCTCGTTCTCCCTGAAGATTATTCCGGTGGCATTGGTCTGAAGCCTGTAAAATGTCTTTGCCTCATCGCCCTGGCTGGTGAAACCGAGATGTGAAGAATTAAGCTCACCCAGCATGTCGTTCTGCAGTATTTTCAGGTTCTCCCTGTTTCGCATAAAGGGCAGAAAAGTCTCATACCTGCTCCGAATATCTGTCCATTTGACACCGTGATAATTCTCATCATAAAAATATTCTGCGAGGGTTGCCCAGTTCTCATAAAACATCTGCACAAACTCGTCGTTCAGGCTCTTGCTGAAATCCGCATTCAGATTAAGTTTTTCGGTCTTGCTCTCCGCCACCTTCACTTCATAAATATCACCTGCCATGAGAGCATAAAACTTACCTCCGGCCTCTTCAAGCTGGCTGAATGGCTTGTCTCCTATCTTTTCCGATTTCAGGGGCTCGAACGGCGACATCTCGACCTTCGTAAGAACTCTGTCCTGGGGGGTTGAAGAGTTGTTGAAGAGAATCAGGGTCTTTCCCTTCAGATTAAAAACATTGGGGCCCGACTGACCGTTGCCGTTGACAACGATCTGCTCCCAGCGGTCGTCAATGTCTTCCGTATCAAAACGGATATCTGTCTGAAGGCTGTCTCTGGGCGGTTTTTTTAAGAACATTTTTTCGTATTCATCTGACCTGAACCCTTCTGTAAACCTGAAAAGCGGTATCCTGTATATCTTGCTGACACCGTCGCCTCTCGGGAAGCCGGGATTGTACCTGTCAGCGCTCAGGTAAATATACCTGCCGTCAGGAGACCAGTACGGGTCGCTCTCTGCAACACCGTTGTTCGTTATTGTGATAATTTTCTTTTCCCTGATGTCATAAACCGAAATATCCTCCTCAAAATTGCGGTATGATGAATAGACTAAGTACTTTCCGTCAGGTGAAAACCGCGGCTGGGAGATCCGAAACCAGAATTCGTCATTAATGATTGTACTTACACTGAAGTTTTTCAGATCAATAAGGTCAATGTTACTGTTACCGCTGATGTAGACAGCCGTTTCTCTGTCAGGTGACAGAATAAGGTTCTGGACGGTCCTTTCATTTTTTGTCAGCTGCTTCTCTTCTTCCGGATCTTCAGCATTGATTGTGAAAAGATTTGCCCATCCCTTTACGGTGCGGGTATAAATCAGGGAGATATTGTCTTTCATCCACCTGACCTCCACCGCCCGTTCATTCCTGGCTGTAGGTATTTCACGCACAAATTTGCCTGTGAGATCCGAAACGAATATCCTGCCGCGCGAGACAAAAGCCACCTTCTTTCCGTCATCCGAGATATCGAAAGAGGTGATCTTGCCGGCTGTTGTATAGGGTATTTCGGTCTGCAGTGTTTCATTGGTGTAGATGCTGATGTCACACAGTGACGGCTTCCCTGCTGCCACGTCGTAAGTCCAGATCTGGTAGTCGCGGCCGAATACAATCATGCTCCCGTTAGCGCTCACCTGCGGCCGGCCAATTGAAGTCTCAAAACTTGTAAGCTGCTGCTTTGCACCATCCTTCAGGAGATACAGATTATACTCCCCGTTTGCTTCGTCAGAAGCTATATACAGGTTCCCCTTCATGTCAGCTGCAGGCCACATATCCTTCCCCTCCCAGGTTGTAAGACGCCTGTAGTCACCTGTGGCGGGACTGAAATATTCTATGTCAGGACTGTTTTCCCCGACATATCTTTTTCTGTGGGGGAACAGGTAGCTCTCCCATGAGGTAGTGAAGTAAAACGAAGGCCCGGCGGATGAAGATTCTGGTACTTCGGTGACATGGTGGGCCTGGTCAAAGTAATTGTCTGAAAAGAGTCTCAGCGGCGTGCCGCCCGAGGCAGAAACAACAAAGGCACTGAATGTATTGTACCTCTCGGAAGTAAAGTAGATCTTTTGCGAATTCCATGACCAGCTGTCAACAAGGTCATTGGCATCATGCCAGGTAAGCTGAACTATCTTCCCACCCCCTACAGGCATCAGATACACGTCGGCGTTGCCGTTCTGGGTGGATGAAAAAGCCAGCCACTTCCCGTCTGGTGAAAAGCGGGGCAGCGATTCATTGCCTGCCATTGCCGTCAGACGGCTGGCCGTACCGCCATTTACGGGAACCTCCCACAGGTCCGTTTCGTATACAAAAACGATTGTTTTGCCGTCGGGCGACAGCGTCGGGTCAGTCATAAAACATGCATTCTGCTGTCCCGACAGTGCCGGGAATACTGCTGCCAGCAGAAAAAGTACGAGGAGTCTTTTCATCATCTGGTGAGATTTGTAAACTTGCTGTCCAAAGATATAAAATATCATATCAGCCCCCGGGGAACTGCAAACAGAGAAAAATCGGAAAAATATTTTATATCGCTTGCGATATTAAGAATTATATCTATATTTGCATCGCGTACGATATATTCGTATGCGATATCTCAATATCACTAACTTTCAAAAACATAAAAATGGATAAGCAGTTATACGAGTTTTCAGCAAGAACCCTTCAGGGAAAGAAAATACCAATGGAAGAATACAGGGGTAAAACCGTCCTCGTTGTAAATACAGCAAGCAATTGCGGATTTACGCCACAGTACGAAGGACTCCAGAAGCTTTATGAAAAATACAGCGAAAAGGGTCTCGTTATATTAGGTTTCCCCTGCAACCAGTTCGGGAACCAGGAACCCGGCGACGAGAAATCGATTGCCGAGGGCTGCCTCATTAATTACGGTGTTACATTCCCGATGTTCTCGAAGGTCAAAGTCAACGGTGAAGACGCCCACCCCATATTCAAATACCTGAAAAAGAGCCTGCCGGGATTCCCGACAAACAGGATCAAATGGAACTTCACAAAATTCCTGGTTGACAGCAACGGTTATCCCCTCAAAAGATTCTCTTCCGCCACCAAACCGGAGAAAATCGATGCTTTCCTTAAGAAATTGCTCGGTTAGCAAATATCTGAACCCATGGCATACGATCAGCTGAAACTGGAGAACCAGCTTTGTTTCCCCTTCTACGCAGCATCACGGCTCATCACAAGGGAGTACCAGCCTTATCTCGAAAAGCTGGGGATAACTTATCCGCAGTACCTGGTGCTCCTCATTCTCTGGGAGGCTGACGGCGTTTCGGTGAATGACATCTCCGGCAAGCTGATACTCAATACCAACACTGTCACACCCCTTCTCAAGCGCATGGAGAAACAGGGCCTCATCACCCGGATACGTTCAGGTAACGATGAAAGAAAAGTCATCGTTAACCTGACCGCCTCCGGGAAGAAAATGAAGAGATCCGCAGCCTCAATACCCGAAAAGCTGGCAGCAGGCATTTTTTCAGGAGAAATGACCGTTGATGATTTGCTGAAGCTTAAGGTGCATCTCAATTCCATAATCGGGTACCTGGCAAAAAAAGAGAGGACAATTATCGGTTAAAGCTTCTGCCGCCGTTTGTTTTCATTTTCTATCTTTGGATAACACAAGATTCCGAAATGACCAAACTGCCAAAGCCGTTTACACTGATTGCCATTTCTTTTGCTGCACTGATAACCGCGTTTTCGTGCAACACGACTGATGAAAACAAATTTCTTGAGCCGGGCGTCTCAGGTTTCCTGGCTACCTACCGGGCCGCCACAGTCAGCGAGGTAAAGTACAGGCTGACATTTTCCGTTCCTGCCAATAAGGAACAGCCCATCCCCGCCGGTGCTGTAATTGAATTCCGGCTCAACTCGAAGCGGGAGCCGCTGGTTCTGGACTTCCGCGTTCCTGAAGGCTACCTCGGATCAGTAACGGCAAACGGTAAAAACCTGACCCCGGCAATTGTAAATGAGCACATCATAATTCCCGAAAGGTACCTGCGGAAGAAACTGAACACAGTCACCCTGAAATTCCGTGCCGGAGATTTATCGCTTAACCGCAACGACGAATACCTATACACACTTTTCGTGCCTGACAGGGCCTCCACCGCATTCCCCTGCTTCGACCAGCCTGATATCAAAGCCAGCTTCAGCCTCACCCTTGAAATGCCGGCAGACTACGAGGCGATGGCTGGCAGTCCTGTTATAAGGACCGACACAGCCGCCGGCAGGAAAACAGTCATTTTCGGCGAGACAAGACCCATAAGCACGTATCTCTTCGCCTTCGCTGCGGGGAAATTTGAAAGGATTGAAAAGGAGGTCGAAGGGGTAACGATGGAGATGCTCCACCGCGAGACCCGTCCTGAATACATAGCCCGCAATGCCGATGAGATCTTCCGCCTGCACTACAATTCCCTCAGGTGGCTGGAGAAATACACACAGATCCCTTATCCTTTCGATAAGTTCGGCTTCGTTCTGATACCTTCATTTCAATACAGTGGCATGGAACACCCGGGATCCATCTTTTACCGGGCTTCAAGCCTGCTCCTGGAGGTTTCCCCCACTCTCAACGAGCAGCTTTCGCGGGCTTCCCTTATTGCCCATGAGACATCTCATATCTGGTTCGGAGACCTGGTTACAATGCAGTGGTTTAACGACGTTTGGCTGAAGGAGGTCTTCGCCGGATTCATGGCAGACAAGATTGTCAGTCCCGGTTTCCCCGGAGTAAACCATGAGCTGCGGTTCCTTCTCTCACGTTTCCCTGCCGCTTATGCCGTGGACCGTACAAAGGGAACTAATCCCGTGATCCAGCAGCTTGACAACATGAAGGATGCCGGCTCTCTCTACGGCGGCATCATATACAACAAGGCGCCCATTGTGATGAAGCACCTTGAACAAATGACAGGTGAAGCGGGACTGGAGGCAGGACTACGGACATATCTGAAAAAATATTCTTACGGCAACGCCCGCTGGGATGACCTGGTAAAAATACTCGAGGTGGAGACCTCTGTCCCGCTCGAAGCATGGAGCATAAGCTGGGTGAAGGAGGCCGGTATGCCGACGATAGAGTCGCTGACCGAAATGACGGACTCAGGTTTCACAATACGTTTCACCGAGAGCGATCCTGACGACCGTCTCCGTCACTGGCCGCAGGAACTCTCAGCTATGATCATCACTGCTACAGATACTGTCATCGTAAAATGCATTCCCGGATACAAAAAACCGACAATAAATGTTGCCTCCAAACCACTGTGTGTTCTACCTGACATCTCCGGAACGGCCTACGGTTCCCTGATGTTTGACAGCCTCACGGTCCGGTTTCTTTCGGAGCACATCGATGAATTTCCCGATGCACTTGTAAGGGGGACGCTCTGGCTTAATTTGAATGAGAATCTGATCAACGGAAGAACAGACCCTGAATTGTTTTACATGACGGTCTTCAGATCCCTGCACGGTGAGTCCGATATCCAGCTCAGAACATACCTGATCGGCTGTCTTACCTCCACTTTCTGGGACTTTTTTTCCGACAGTCAGCGGAGTGAATACGGTGGCGCCGCAGAAGAGTTTTCATACGGTATGATGCAGAAAGCCGATGATCCGTCGGAGCGACGGACATGGTACAACATGTTTCGCAGCGTGGCCCTCACGGAAGGAGGACTTGCAAAACTGCATAAATTATGGGACGGAGGGATGTTGCCCGGGAGCCAGAAGCTCAGCGAAGATGAGCTGAGCACGCTTGCATTCACCCTGGCCCTGAAGGGTCATCCCGAAGCTGAAAGGATACTCAAGGAGCAAGGTGCGCGTCTGACAGGAGGTGACCGCATCGCAAAGTTCGGTTTCATAGCCCCTGCCGTATCAGATGACCAGACTGTCAGGGATGCATTCTTCGAAAGCCTCCGCGATCCGTCATACAGGGAACATGAGCCCTGGGTGCTGGAGGCGCTGGGCTACCTGCATCATCCCCTGAGGGCAGAACAGTCAGAAAAGTATATTCTCCCTTCACTTGAGATGCTTGAAGAGATTAAGGCCACCGGAGACATCTTCTTCCCCGGAGGGTGGATATCAGCAACTCTCGCTGGCCATCACTCCTCTAATGCCAGGGCGATGGTTGAAACGTTCCTTGATGAGAATCCTGAATACCCCCGTGATCTGAAGCTCAAGATACTGCAGGCTGCCGATCCCCTGTTCAGAATGAAGCAATCAGGAAGTGGCACCGGACACTGAAATTTAGTATATTCGCAATTCTAAATTCGCAAATCGCAATTCAACAAATTCGCAATTCGCAAATCGCAAATCCCCATGTCCATTTGGCGCGTTCTTCTCTGCATAATCTTCCCCCCGCTGGCGGTAATTGACAAAGGGTGCGGATCAATACTCATAGTATTCCTCCTTACCCTGTGTGCATGGGTGCCGGGAGTAATAGGGGCCCTTATCATCAATAAGAAGTAAGCCTGACAGTTAAATTTTAATTATTTTTGCGATGTTTTAGAAACGATCTGAAAAACTTTAAGTGCGCCCGATTGTTGAGTATTTGAGCGTGTTTAAGGAAACAATATGGAAAACGAGAAGGATAAGGTAATAGGCGAGGTTACCTCAGGCGATTATAAATACGGCTTTGTAACTGATATAGAGACTGATACAATCCCTGCAGGCCTCAGCGAGGATGTGATCAGGCTAATCTCCTCCAAGAAGCAAGAACCTGACTGGATGCTCGGGTTCCGCCTCAAAGCCTACCGCCACTGGTTGACGATGAAGATGCCCGCCTGGGCGAATCTTAAGATACCTGAAATAAAGTACCAGGATATCATATACTATGCTGCGCCGCAGCAGAAGATAGCCCCGGCAAGCCTTGACGACGTTGACCCTGAACTGCTTAAGACATTCGCCAAACTGGGGATTCCCCTCGGCGAGCAGAAGCAGCTTACCGGTGTTGCGGTTGACGCGGTAATGGACTCCATCTCGGTAAAGACTACTTTCCGTGAGACCCTCGCGGAAATGGGTATTATCTTCTGTTCTTTTTCAGAGGCGGTAAAGGAACATCCTACACTAGTGCAGAAATACCTTGCCTCGGTGGTTCCCTATACCGATAATTTCTTTGCATCGCTTAACTCGGCAGTATTCTCTGACGGATCTTTCTGTTATATCCCCAAGGGTGTAAGATGCCCTATGGAACTTTCGACATACTTTCGCATCAACGCCTCCAACACCGGGCAGTTTGAACGCACACTGCTGATAGCCGATGAAGAGTCATATGTCAGTTACCTCGAAGGATGCACTGCCCCGCAGCGCGATGAAAACCAGCTGCATGCAGCTGTGGTGGAGATAATTGCCGAACGCGGCGCAGAGGTAAAATACAGTACAGTACAAAACTGGTACCCCGGAGACAAGGAGGGCAAGGGAGGCATTTTCAACTTCGTCACCAAGCGCGGCATCTGCAAGGGCGACGATTCGAAGATATCATGGACCCAGGTTGAGACCGGCTCTGCAGTGACCTGGAAATACCCTTCATGCATTCTCCGCGGTGACAACTCCGTGGGCGAGTTCTACTCCGTGGCGGTCACTAACCATCATCAGCAGGCTGACACCGGCACCAAGATGATCCACATAGGAAAAAATACGAAAAGCACCATAGTCTCAAAGGGTATCTCCGCAGGCGTGGGGCAAAACAGCTACCGCGGCCTCGTCAAGGTCCTGAAGAAGGCAGAAGGAGCCCGCAACTATTCGCAGTGCGACTCGCTGCTGCTTGGAGATAAATGCGGCGCCCACACTTTTCCATATATAGAGGTTGACAACCCGACGGCTATCGTGGAGCATGAAGCCACAACCTCACGCATTGGGGAAGACCAGATTTTCTACTGCAATCAGCGCGGCATCTCCACGGAAGACGCGATAGGGCTGATTGTGAACGGGTATGCCCGTGAAGTAATTAACAAGCTCCCGATGGAATTTGCGGTTGAAGCACAGAAGCTTCTGCAGATAAGCCTGGAGGGGAGCGTAGGATAACAGAATTTATATTCAAAACCTGATATGAAATACGATTTTCTTCTTGAGATAAAAGACCTTAAAGCTTCCATTGACAACAAAGAGATACTCAAAGGGCTGAGTCTCGCGGTAAAGCCCGGCGAGATACACGCCATCATGGGCCCCAACGGCAGCGGCAAGAGCACTCTCGCAAGCGTGCTGACCGGACGTGAGATAGCGAAGGTGACCGCCGGGACAGTGGTTTTTGAAGGCCGTAACCTCCTTGAGATGTCACCGGAGGAGAGAGCCCGGGAGGGGATCTTCCTCTCATTCCAGTATCCTATCGAGATTCCGGGAGTGAGCATGGTAAACTTCATGAAGACAGCAGTGAATGAACAACGAAAGCACCGCGGCCTCGAGCCCCTCTCTGCCTCTGACTTCCTGAAGCTGATGCGCGAAAAGAAAGAGCTGGTGGATATAGACTCGGCACTCACAAACCGCAGTGTGAACGAAGGGTTCTCAGGCGGAGAGAAAAAGAAGAACGAGATATTTCAGATGGCGATGCTTGAACCGAGACTGGCCGTGCTTGACGAGACTGACTCCGGGCTCGATATCGATGCACTCCGCATAGTGGCCAACGGCGTCAACAAGATTCGCAAGCCTGACACTGCCGTAATAGTCATCACCCACTACCAGAGACTTCTTGACCATATTGTTCCTGACATTGTGCATGTTCTTTATGACGGCCGGATAGTCAAGACCGCAGGTCCGGAACTGGCCCTCGAACTCGAGGAAAGAGGTTATGACTGGATAAAGAAAGAAGCTGAACTAAGGGAAGAGGAATCATGGACTACAGACCGGAAGTAATTGATAGACTGTCGGCGTTATACAACGACAGCCTGAGCGCTCTGCAGAAAGATTCACCGGAGCTGTTCAACAGGCACCGCGGAAAGGCTTTCGCAGATTTCGTGCGTCTTGGAATACCTGACAGGAAGAATGAGGCTTACAGGTATACCAATCTGGAGGCTTTCCTAAAGCATGAATACAGCGGTTACTACCTTCCTACCCCTGCCGATTTCACGGAGGCAGAACGCTTTCACTGCGAGGTTGAAGACCTGGACGTTTGGAACACTGTCCTGCTCAACGGATTCTATCCACACGGCAGTGAAGGACTTATGATGCTGCCCGGGGGCATATGGGTGGGCAGCATGAAGTCAGCAGCAAAACAGTTCCCGGCACTGGTGGAAAAGCACTATAACAAGTACATTGAAGACGGAAAAGACGGTCTTATCCAGCTTAATACCGCACTGGCAGCTGACGGGCTTTTCATATACGCACCCAAAAACACAGTCTATACAAAACCTATCCAGATTGTCAACCTGCTTCATTCAGACAAGGATATTTTTGTTCAGGACCGCAACCTTGTTGTTGTTGAAGACGGAGCTCAGCTGACACTGATGGTGTGTGACCATGCTCTCTCACCGCAGCATTTTCTGACCAATACCGTCACCGAGGTCTATGTCGGAAAGAGTTCTCATTTTGAGATCATCAGGGTACAGAACCAGCACAACAATGCGGGCAAGATCACCCACACCTTTATTCACCAGGAGCGCGACAGCTACGCTTCCTCGAACAATGTAACCCTCCACGGCGGGCTGGTCCGTAATGCCACCTGGCACCGTCTCGCGGGTGAGAATGCCGAGACTCACTCCTACGGAATCTTTCTTTCAGACAAGCACCAGCATGTGGCCAACTTCGTCATGGTAGACCATGCCGCACCTCACTGCAACAGCACCCAGCTATTCAAGGGCGTACTTGATGATAATGCCACCGGCGCCTTTAACGGCCGGATATTGGTAAGGCCTGATGCACAGGGCACAAATGCCTTCCAGGCCAACAACAACATCCTGATGTCTGAGGATGCTAAAATGGACACCAAACCGCAGTTGGAGATCTTCGCTGACGATGTAAAGTGCAGCCACGGAGCCACAGTGGGGCAGATTGACAAGAATGCCCTGTTTTACCTTCGTTCCCGGGGCATCGACGCCCGTGAAGCGAAGCTCATGCTCATGTTCGGTTTTGCCCACGAGGTAGTGAAGAACATCAGCATTCCGGCTCTCAGGGACCGGATTGACAACCTTGTGATGCAGCGTCTCCGAGGAGAACTATCACGTTGCGCCTCATGTGCCATCCAATGCAACTGACATCATGAAACTATCCAGGAGCATAGAAGAGATCAGGGGCGAATTCCCGATACTGTCACAGAAACCTTACGGAAAACCACTGGTCTATCTCGATAACGGAGCCACCACCCAGAAACCGGTTCAGGTTCTGGACGTGATGGACGAAATATACCGTACTTCCAATGCCAACGTGCACCGCGGCGTGCATTTCCTTTCAGACCTTATTTCCGAAAGGTACGAGTCCGCACGCGAAACCGTCAGGGCATTCATAAATGCTTCAGGGAAGGACGAGGTAATCTTCACCGCCGGCGCCACCTCATCAATAAACGCAGTTGCATTTTCTTTCGGCGAAAGATACGTGCATGAGGGCGACGAGATACTCATAAGTGAAATGGAGCACCATGCCAACATTGTCCCGTGGCAGATGCTCTGCGAACGGAAAAAGGCATTGCTGAAAGTGATACCGTTTTCTGATGAAGGACTTCTTGACGCGGCACGGTATTCCAGCCTTCTGACAGAACGTACCAGGCTGGTCGCCGTCACCCAGGCTTCCAATGTTCTGGGTACTGTCAACCCGATAAAGGAGATGGTGGCTGAGGCCCACCGCCATGGAATTCCGGTGCTTGT
Source organism: Bacteroidales bacterium (assembly GCA_038248855.1). GTDB lineage: Bacteria > Bacteroidota > Bacteroidia > Bacteroidales > VadinHA17 > SR-FBR-E99. Next base: position 12,737 of record JBBRXA010000040.1, read on the forward strand.
TGACGGGGCGCAGAGCATACAGCACGGTATTGTGGATGTCAAAGACCTCGACTGTGATTTCTTCGTCTTTTCAGGCCACAAGATCTATGCCCCAACCGGCACAGGTGTGCTTTACGGCAAGGAAAAGTGGCTTACAGAGATGCCTCCCTACCAGGGTGGAGGTGACATGGTGGCCCATGTTACCTTCGCAAAGACAACTTATAACGAACTGCCCTTTAAATTCGAGGCGGGCACCACAAACTATGCCGGCGCCATAGGACTTGCAACTGCACTGGATTATGTTTCAGCACTCGGAAGGGTTGCAATTGCAGAGCGTGAACAACTTCTCCTCTCGGTCGCTGCCGAAGCATTATCGGCGATTCCGGGAGTGAAGCTCTTCGGTACGGCACCGCATAAGGTATCAGTGGTCTCTTTTCTCCCGGGCGACATTCATCAGTATGACGCCGGCATGATCCTTGACAAGATGGGCATTGCTGTCAGAACAGGAACACACTGCGCCCAGCCGGTGATGGAACATTACGGAATTTCCGGCACAATACGTGCATCAATTGCATTTTATAATACTGAAGATGAGATAGATGCCCTCGCCGCCGGAATCCGCAAAGTGATGGAGATGCTCTCATAACCCTACAACTATGACCGTTAACGAAATACAGGACCTGGTTACAGAAGAATTTGCAATGTTCGACGACTGGATTTCGAGGTATGACTACCTTATTGATCTGGGCCGTACACTTCCTGTCATTGATCCGAAGTATAAAACCAATGATTACCTGATCGAGGGGTGTCAGAGCAAGGTGTGGCTTCACCCCGACTTTGACGGTAACATTCTCACCTTCACCGCCGACAGTGATGCAATCATCACCCGCGGAATCGTGGCGCTTCTTGTCAGGGTCCTCTCAGGCCGCACCCCTGATGAAATCATGGCCGCCGATTTATATTTCATTGACAGAATAGGATTGCGCCAGAACCTCTCTCCCACCCGGTCGAACGGCCTGCTCTCAATGGTGAAGCAGATGAAACTCTATGCCATCGCATACAAGTCGAAACAGGAACAGTCATGAACACACAGGAAATACAAGAGGCAGAAGCGCGTATCGTCTCAGTGCTGAAAAGCATTTTTGATCCGGAAATTCCCGTCAACATCTATGATCTCGGCCTGATATATGAAGTCAGGCTTGACGATGAACAGGTGGCGCATATCACCATGACGCTTACCGCTCCCGGTTGCCCGATGGCCGAAGAGCTCGTTGAGGAGGTAAAGTATAAGGTGGGAGGCACACGGGGAGTCAAAGAGTGTGATCTGAAACTCACCTTCACCCCGCCGTGGGACAGAAGCATGCTCACTGACGAGGCTAAGCTCGAGCTGGGATTTCTGTAATCTCCCCAATATGGATGCCGGTGACAAATACCTTCTTACCTGCAAAGTGCATGAAGCCCTTCGCAATGAGGGCTTTGACATTTTCGGCATAACAGAGGCTGCTCCCTTTCCTGAGGAAAATGATAATTTCGGCAGGTGGATAGCTGCAGGAAGGAATGGTACCATGAAGTTCATGGAAAGGGACTCCGGTAAGCGTGCTGACATCACCGGGCTTGTTGAGGGAGCGCGCTCAGTTGTTGTGGCAGGTCTCAACTACTACAGCGATGACCCTTCGGCCGGCAGTGAAAATTATTTTGTCTCCCGTTATGCAAGAGTCAGGAATTATCATGAAGTGATGAAGGAAAAACTGACCCGGGTCGCTGCAATTCTGGGCCGTGAGGTGCCGGATGCAGTGTCGCGCGTGTTCTGTGATTCTGCGCCGGTGACCGAAAAGAGCTGGGCCATACGCGCCGGGCTCGGGTGGCGGGGGCGCAACAGCCTGGTGCTAAATGAAGATCTCGGATCATTCTTCTTCCTCGGGGAGATAGTGACTTCAGCAGTTCTTGACTATGACAAAGCTGATGACAGGGACCGCTGCGGCACGTGCCGGCGCTGTTCCGAAGCCTGCCCTACCGGGGCGATATGTGATGACCGGACCCTGGACGCCCGTCGCTGCATCGCCTATCTGACAATTGAACACAGGGGAGAACTGCCAGAGAAATTCAGGGGCAAAACCGAAAAAATGATATTCGGATGCGACCGTTGCCAGGAGGTATGCCCCTGGAACAATAAGGCAAGGCGGTACACCGACGCTGAGCTGGAAGCAGACCGTCGTGTCACTGAGCTGACAAGGGATGAATGGCTGAATATGACGCCGGAAGAGTTTAAGGTAATCTTCAGTTCATCACCGGTAAGCCGTACCGGTTACGGCAGGATCAGGAGGAATATCGGATACGTTTCGGGCTCACCTGAAGAGAGGTGAGATCCTCTCAGGGTCGCCGTCGTTCTTCGCCGGGACCAGGTTCAGAATCCGGGCAATAATATTGTATACATCGACATTGTACAGCGTATCAGTCTCAAAGCCTCTTTTAAAGGCAGGTCCTTCGGCATAAAATATCGAGTGCATATCTTTCCATTTCCAGTCGTATCCGTGACCGCCCTTATTGTTGGAGCTTCCGATCCAACCCAGTAAAATGAGGCAGTTTTCAGCCCTGCCTTCATCGCTGTTACCCATATCGGTTCACCGCCTTAAAATGCGGCGTAATTAATTCACCCCATCTTCATTTTTGTGCAGTAGTTTAGTCGCGTTCGGGCAGGCATGTGCTGCCAATGCAAAGGCTATAAAGCGCGAAAAAGCGAAAAGGGACAGGGCGCGTAAAATCCCCAGGGCAAATAAAGGCCGGGAGAGGTTTAATTTATTATTAAAGAGAGTAACTTCAGTCCCGTAAAACCCGAGGTTTTCTTTTATACTGATAGCTATGAAAAGACTGATAATCATTGCAATGGCACTTCTTATTGCGGTGCCGCTGGTTGCCGGAGAAAAATATGCTCTCCTGGTGATTGACGTGCAGAACTTTTACTTTCCGGGCGGCCGTTCCGAGCTTGTTGAGCCTGTAAAGGCTGCAGAAATGGCCGCCCTGGCCATTAACAGGGCAAGGGAGGAGAATAATCCTGTCATTTACATTCAGCATAAATCAGCTGCGGGGATGGAGATTCATGAACTGGTCAAGCCACTCTCCGGGGAGGCTGTTTTTGTAAAAGAAGATGTCAATAGCTTCCTGGGAACAGGATTGGCTGACCATATAAAGAATCTAGGTGTGGACACACTTGTCATCTGCGGGATGCAGACACAGATGTGCGTTGAAGCGGCAGTACGGGCGGGTCATGACATGGGATATGCTGTCATCCTCCTGCACGACGCCTGTGCCTCGCGCAACCTGAAATACGGTGACCGCGAAGTGCTTGCCGCCGACGTTCACGCCTCTACCCTGACAGCCATGAAGAGCTACGGCGAAGTTGTGTCAGTGGAGGAGTGGCTCCGGAGGTAGCGTTGCGGCTGAGCAACGCTTTGCCTCAGTCGACTTTCCAGCCGTAGTCGACATACCGCCAGGTGAAATCGTTTTTGCCGAAAGTCAGGTACAGGAATCCTTCTTCAGACCAGTTGTAGCGACCGTTCCACCAGGCACCGCAGACGGCGCCGGAGGTAATGTAATGAACACCGTCAATATTGATTTCCTCAAGTACGTGCAGGTGACCCTGAAGCACCAGCCTGAGATTGTGGTCCCTGAACAGTGCTATCACCTCCTTAGAGTTATATACCACCAGCGATGAATCATTGGGAACCGTTGAACCGCCGAGCACCTGGGTCATGGCAGATACAAACGGAATATGAGTGCTGATGACAATGGGTGTTTCAGGGTCAGTATTCTTCAATTCCTCCTTTATCCAGTCCATCTGAACAGAGTCAACAAGTCCGGTATAACTATCCTTGCCGGTGTCTTCTACAGAGTTGATGACCATGAACTTCCATCCCTTATGCAGGAAAGAGTAGTAAAGCGGTCCGATTCTCTTCTCATACATCTTCTCACCGTATTCGGGATTTGCAGGGTCTGCACCGCTTTTACCGTAAATGCCGTAAATTTCATGGTTCCCCATGGTGTTGTGTACAGGCATCGCGGCCTTCTTTACAACTTCCTGATAAAGATTGTAAAGCGAGTCGGCACGGCCGTACCTCTGACCCAGGGCATCCATTATCAGATCACCGCCGGTGAGGATAAAATCGGGTTTCATACTGTTAACCGTATCAAGTGACATTGTAAAACCTTCAACGGCATTCCTTTCCGGCTGAAGATGGATGTCAGTCATAAAAGCCACGGAGAATGCGTCCTTGCCTTCCTTTTCCCTTTCGCATCCTGAATCAGTCAGCAGCACAGAGACCACCACTATTTTGGCAGCTATAACGAAATAAACAGCCTTCTTTTTAAACATATCTTTCTTTTATATCACACCTTATAAACCTAAAACTAACTTGGGTCGCATTCCCTGTAGGCTTCAATCACCCTTTTTTCACCCTCAATACCCTTAATGCTGCGCCCGTGCTCCATGCATATAACTCCCTCATAATCACGTGAACGGAGGTATTTAAATATGTTTCTGTAATTGATCTCCCCTGAGGTGGGTTCGTTGCGACCGGGATTGTCTCCAACGTGGAATGCAGCAATATGATCCCAGCAGGCTTCGATGTTAGGTATCAGGTTACCCTCGGTTATCTGCTGGTGATACATATCCTCCACTATCTTTACTGAAGGGCTGTTCACTGCATCGCATACCTGGTATGCCTGGGGCATCTGAGTTAGCCACAGTCCGGGGTGGTCGTGCAGGGTGTTCAGTGGCTCTATGACCAGTGTTATCCCTTCCGGGTCCATAATCTCAGCACAGTATTTCAGGTTGTCAATTACATTTGTCCGCTGGTAGTCGGGATGCAGACGCTCATCATACCTTCCCGGAACCACAAGAGCCGTCTTGAATCCAGTACGTCGCGCCACCTCTATGCCCTCCTGCATCTTTGATTTAAGAAAGTCACGTACCTCTTTGGTGTCAAGGACGAAGGAGGTCTTTGAGAAATCCGCATAGAGAACCCACGGGCCCATGTACAATCCGAGCCTCTGTACTTCTGCGGCGATTCTCTCCTGCTCAGCGACAGGGCGGCCGGGAAGGCCGTTGTCAAAGAGGGCGGTGAATCCCTTCTCACATATGAACTTAATATTGTCAACCGGGTCGTCACTGCCGCAGAGACCGCGGAACATTCCCGGCGAAGGGGCAAACTTAAGCCTGAAAGGTTTATCGGCATCTGAAACCGTAACCTTGTTTCTGCCGGCACCTGCCAGAAGTGCAGGCGCTGTGAACAGCGCAGCACCGGTAGCCGCAGCGGCAGTAAGAAAACTTCTGCGCGATCTCCTCTTATCCATAATTTTCCCTATTAAGTCTTATTCGCCCGGCACAGGCACGGTTTTAACGATTTCAACAGGGCCCATTACATAAACATCAGGACCGAGTTTAAGTTCTGAATTCATCACCTCATCCCAGGTCACCTTCTTCCCGGTATATGCTGACATGCGGCCCATTATTCCAGCCAGTGTCGATGTGGCAACCGCCTCAGCTTCATTGATCGGTTTGCCTGTGCGGATAGCTGTGACAAAATCAGTATGCTCCTGATCGTACGGGCTTATCGGAAGCTGGTCTGTCATTATGCCCTTCTCGTCAAGTTTGTAGCCTTCGAAGCTCCAGATCTTTTCACCTGCCTTGTTCCAGATTGCGTTCTGACAGTTGCTGCTGCCCTCTGTTCCCTGCAGCCATTCCGAGACATTTCCCTCGGTGCCGTTTATCTGGCGGCACATGCTGTGAACGTGGATCCCTCCTTCATATATGAAGTCAGTGCTGAACATGTCATACTGATCTCCGGTGATACGGCGGTGGCGTGCACCGAAAGAAACAGCCGATTCAGGCTTCTTGCCGGTGAACCAGTTTACCACATCGATGTTATGGACATGCTGCTCAACAATATGGTCTCCTGACAGCCAGCACCAGTTAACCCAGTCGCGTATCATATATTCCATTTCGCTCCATGCCGGATCGGGATTACGGTACCACAGCTGACCCTGATTCCAATAGCAGTTTGCAGCCACGATGTCACCGATCACTCCTTCCTGAACTTTGGCCCAGTTGGCAACATAGTCGTGCTGGTGATGACGCTGTGTTCCCGTTACAACCGACAGGTCCATCCCTTTGGCCTTAAGTCCGGTCGCCATTATCTGTCTGGCTCCTACTGGGTCTACAGCTACAGGTTTTTCCATGAATACATGTTTTCCTGCGCTGACGGCAGCCTCGAAATGAACGGGACGGAATACAGGAGGAGTTGCCAGAAGGACAATATCCACACCTGAATCTATTACCTTCTGGTAAGCGTCAAACCCTGTGAAGCAGTTTTCATCGGCCACTTCCACCCCGTCTTTTGCAAGGCGTTCGCGGCATGAAGTAATCCTGTCCTGTAAGACATCGCCCAGAGCCGTGACAGTAAGGTTCGGTCCACAATGCAGAAAGTTCAGTGCAGCGCCTGTTCCCCTGCCGCCGCAACCAATCAGGCCGGCTTTCAATATCGGACCGTCAGGTGCTTTGTCGGGCATGACAGGCACAATCACTTCCTTGCGGCTTTTGGTCGAACATGATGTGATAATTGTCGGAACAATGATTCCTGCGGCACCGGCTACAGCTGCCTTGCCCAGAAAATTTCTTCTTGATATACCGGAGTTTTTCATGATTTGGTTATATGTGCTTTAAAGTTAGTATTTTTTGACATACTGTTGTCTGAAGGTCTGACGTCTGATCCGCCACTGGCGGATGAGGTCTGAGTCCGTTCATTCTTAATTCATAATTCCTAATTTTTTTCCATTACTACCCTGAACCCGACAAAAAAGCAATCCGAGTACCACCATATGCTTTTCGGCATCTGAGGGTCTGTCTTAAGCCATTCATCAGTCCGGGTACGGTCACGCGATGCACTTCTTACCCCGGCGGCATCGTCGCGGTATGATCCGCCCCTGATGACATGTTCTTCCGTTCCTTCATAAATATCCGCGGTGAATTCAGCCACATTACCTGACATATTTCTGAGTCCCCACGGATTGGGTCTCACTGCTGACGGTTCCTGCGTCCTGGAGGGGCTGTTTACATTATAGATAACATAAGTATTTATTACTGCGGTATCAGGCCTGCTCTTAAACAATCCCTTCTTTGTAAATCCTTTCGGATCACCTGCAAAGAAATACGGGGTTTCAGTTCCCGCCCTGCAGGCATACTCCCATTCAGCCTCGGTGGGCAGGCGGTATTTTCTTCCTGTCACTGAAGAGAGCCAGCGGCAGTAGGTTTCTGCAGCATGGTAGCTCATGGATATTGCGGGTCTCCGGCCCATCCCCCAGTTCTGGTCAGGCTTGCCGTAAGGAGGAGTGGCGCCGCTGACGGCATCGACGCCGTCCTTATTCAGCCGTGCACCCTCAGTATCGGTCGACCGGCCTTCGGCAGCCGTCTGACGGTAGAACTCCATATATTCATTCCATGTCACCTCAGTCTCAGCAATGAAGAACGAATCCACCGCCGTCTCACGCTGCGTTTCATCGGTTTTGCGCAACGGTTCAGTCTCAGGACTGCCCATCCTGAATTTTCCTCCCGGAAGCGCTATCATCCGGAAAGTGATGCCTGACTCAGGCACCTGCTCAGTAAACGAGGTGAAAGAAACAACTGCGGCAGGAGCGGTAAAGACGGTATCCGGTTTGCTGCCGGTCAGGCCGAAGCTTTTGTTGCTGCCGTGTGTATAATCTTTCATATAGTGCCCCGCATTGAGGTGACAGCTGATACACTGCAGTTCCTCCCCTTTTTCTGTCATCTTATTGTAGTACAGGTGAGCATCGGATCCCTCGCGGGTCAGTTTTGCAGGGAAAAGATTTTCGTGACATTTGATGCAGGTGGAATTGTACACGTGCTTCGAAGCCCTTTCAAGAGATGACGCAGCTTCCCAGTCGAAATCAACTGAATCCTTAGTCCAGTGACTCCACAGGTCGCGTAATCCTGTTTTCGTTTTTTCAACAAGGTAACCCTCGCCTTTGGGAGGCAGGTGACATTCAGCGCAGGATACGCGGTAGCCCGACTGCGTGGCATAATGAACACCTTGCTTCCAGCTTGAGGTGGCCTGGGGATGAACGTGGCATGATGCGCAAAATTCATTGGTGGAAGTAGCCTCCACAACCCTGTCGAAGCTCAGAATAAAGATGATCCCGATAGCAAATCCCGGAATAAACCACAGCAGGATACGTCTCTTCACCGTTAACAGATTAGGGAGGTCAAGATAGGAAAAAAACAAAAAGACCGGTATGATATCGAGAAGCTTTGCGGCTACTTACGCCATTAATTGTCATCGAAAAGGGTTTAATTGCTATTTTTGAGAAAAGTTCAAAAATGAAAAAAGGGATACTTACTCTTGCACTGATTCTTTCAGCAATTGCAATTTCCGCCCATCCGTGGAAGCCCCGGCATTATGTCATTATTGATACAGATGGAGGTCTCGATGACCAGAAAGCGATATGCATGCTGCTCGCCTCCCCTGATGTCCGTGTCCTTGCAATAACCGTTTCCAAAGGTTTTCATGAAGAGAATACTGCCCGGGAAACAGTCAGGAGCCTGGTAGATGAGTTATGGCATGAAGGACTTCCGGTAGCCATGGGGAGCGAAGCTATCAATCTTATAAGGAATGTTCTGTCTCAGGAGACCACGCCTGTTTCCTTTGTCGCCCTTGGCTCACTGCAGACAGCAGCTGCAGCTCTTGATGCCATTCCGGCCTTCAGCGAAAAAATAAAACAGATCATCTGGAGCAATGAGGGACTCCCGGGGAAAGATGGGTTTAATTACAAAGCCGCCTCCGGGGCTGCTGAAAAGGTTCTTCTGGCATCACTGCCCGTTCTTGTCACAGGGCCAGGAGGATCATCATTTTACAGCCAGGAACTTATTTCCGAACTTAAAAACACTCATTCAATTTACAGCGAGCGGATAGTCTCAATTCTGAAAACCAACGCATCACACAGCTTCGTTTTTACATCTTTCGACGAGATGGTTCCGCTGCTTCTCCATTTCCCCTCAATGTTCAGCAGCGAGGGCGGGATGCAGAAGAATAAATTTTACACCCCGGGTGATATAAATGCTCTTCGCAGGGCAACAGTGACGATCCTGAAAGGTGAGACAGTAGCCCGGATGCAGGTAATAAAAAGCATCCCTGCAGACACTTCCTTCTATATGACAGACCTGCAACCTTTCGTAAGTGAAATCCGTAATAAGTACGGCGAAGATGAGTGGACGTCAGGTATAATTGCCAATGAGCTTCACCGTCACCTCGGAGTTTTTGCCATCCTCGGGGTCAAGATGGGAATCCGAGCACGGGAATATTTCTCCACGGGCGTGGACGAGATGACCGTTACTACCCATGCGGGCAGCATCCCGCCGCTCAGCTGCATGAACGACGGCATTCAGGTCAGCACCGGCGCTACTCCGGGACACGGTTTGCTGACAGTAGATAATGAGGCGCCCTTCTTTCCGGCGGCTGACTTCACACATAAGGGAAATATAATACGGATTTCCCTTAAGAAAGAGCTGGCTGACAGAGTCTCCTCTGAACTTAAGGAGATCAATTTTATTTACGGCCTCGACAGTGACATCTACTGGGAACTGGTCCGTAAAAATTCCATAAAATACTGGCTGCAGTTTGACCGGCATGAAATTTTCGATATTGAAACAATTAAATAAGCATTGAAATGAAAAAATATGTCATTCCGGTAATTTTGGCTGTCGCAATCATTGCCTCAGGGTGTGCTGAGAAGCAGGTTTATGCACCTTCAGTGATACCTCAGCCGGTACAGATGACAACAGAGAAGGGGGTCTTCACCCTGACCCCCTCATCAATAATAAAGTATAATGGCGGTGAATATGCAGAAGGTGTGGCGAACTACCTCGCAGAGTTGGCATTAAATGGACAATGCCCTGTGTGACTGTTCAGGATTACCCCAGGTTTGCCTGGAGAGGAATGCACCTTGACGTCAGCCGGCACTTCTTCGACGTCAGCTTCATAAAAAGATATATCGATATTCTTGCGATGCACAAGATGAATGTCTTTCACTGGCACCTTGTGGACGACCAGGGATGGCGCATCGAGATCAAAAAGTACCCCCTGCTGACGGAGGTGATGGAGCTGTTCCCCTCACCCTATATCCATATAGGAGGTGACGAGGCAGACAAGACGGAATGGAGAGGTCATTATGCTGTAATGACACCCGTCTCACACTGTTACTTCAATGTTTACCAGGGCGATCCGGCCACGGAA
>JBBRXA010000041.1:0-22410 GCA_038248855.1 Bacteroidales bacterium
ACAACGATACAAAAATTGTCCCGAGCATAAGCAATGCAACAGAGCTTACAAATACAAAAGAAGGTTATCAGTATTCTCTTACAGCACAGCTCTCCAAGAACTTCCAGAATGGATTTGCGGGAATGTTTGCCTATACATACACGATGGCCAAAGACATCTCTGCCAACCCGGGTTCAAGTGCAGGATCTGCCTGGAGTTCAAACACGGCAGTTGGAAGCCTGAACAATCCCGGACTGAGTTATTCAAATTTTGCAACCCCTCATAAACTGATAGGAAGCGTTTCTTACCGTTTTGAGTATGCAAAACATTTCGCCACAACCTTCTCACTGGTTTACCAGGGGTATCAGACCGGAAGGTGGTCATACACCTATTCCAATGACCTGAACGGCGACGGAAACTCCTCTGACCTGATGTACATTCCTGTCAGCGCAACGGACATCAATTTCGGTGTTGCCAGCGGTATGTCAGTTCTTGATCAGCAGCAGGCTTTCTGGACTTACCTTAATAATAATGAGTACCTCATGGCTCATAAGGGCGAGTATGCAGAAAGATACGGACATGTTCAGCCGTGGATACACCGCTTCGATGCCAAGTTCCTGCAGGATATCTTCACGACATTCGGCACTGACCGCAAATACACGGTTCAGTTCAGCGTTGACCTTCTGAATGCAGGCAACCTTATCAATGACAGCTGGGGTACCTATACTTACAACGCGCTGGCCAGTTATGAGAATGTCCGTCCTTTGTCAGTCCTGACAAGAGGTACTTCCACCACTGCTCCGGTTTACAGGCTCAATGCCACTTCACTCGCTGATTTTACAGCGAAAACGACTCTCAGCAAGAGCATCAGCACAGGAAGTACCTGGGGATGTCTTCTTGGCCTCAGACTGATTTTTTAACAGTTACACAGAATTCACCGAAAAGAGGCTGTCAGGTCAACTGACAGCCTCTTTTTTATAGGTTAATAACCTCACCGGAAATGTTAATAAATGCAAAGGTTAATCCTTGCCGGCACCTGCTCCCTTGTCTACTTTAGCAAGACCTGAACAAAACAGCCGCCGGGGAGTTAAACAACTAATATTCAAACTGTAATATTTTTAATACACCTATGGGAGATTCATTTGTCCAAGCACCTTCTGTCGCTCCAAACGAAACGGATGTCCTCAAAAAAGAGGATAAGAAGATGAAAAAAGAGGAGACGGTAGCGGAGAAGCACAAGAAAGCCAATGCTGATCAGACTGCAAAAACATACAATTACGACGAGGCCATTAAAGCCACGCGGGAATATTTTGGCGGCGACGATCTGGCGGCAAAAGTCTGGGCAAGCAAGTATGCCCTGAAAGACTCCTTCGGGAACCTGTATGAGAAGAGTCCGGATGACATGCACCGGCGCCTGGCATCCGAGATCCACCGGATTGAATTGAAGTATCCCAATCCTCTTACGGAGGAGACTATATATGAGGCTTTTAAGAATTTCAGATATATAATTCCACAAGGCGGACCGATGACAGGCATCGGCAATGAATACCAGATCGCCTCTCTCTCGAACTGTTTTGTGATAGGGAACCAGGGCGACTCCGATTCCTACGGGGGGATCATGAAGATTGACCAGGAGCAGGTACAGCTCATGAAACGCCGCGGCGGCGTGGGTCATGATCTCTCACACATCCGTCCGAAAGGATCCCCGGTGCTGAACAGTGCGCTTACCTCCACAGGCGTGGTCCCGTTCATGGAACGCTATTCCAACTCCACAAGAGAGGTGGCGCAGGACGGCCGCCGCGGCGCGCTGATGCTTTCAATTTCAGTTAAACACCCTGATGCAGAGAACTTTATAGATGCCAAGCTGGAGGCGGGTAAGGTTACCGGCGCCAATGTCTCGGTTAAGATCACAGATGATTTCATGGACGCCGTCGTAGGCGCACAGAGCTTTCGCCAGCAATATCCTATTAAATCCAAGGATCCGAAATTCGTCAGGGAGATAGACGCCCGGAAACTCTGGAACAAGATTGTGCACAACGCATGGAAGTCGGCAGAACCCGGCGTACTTTTCTGGGATACAATCAAACGCGAGAGTGTTCCTGACTGCTATGCAGACCTGGGTTACGAGACCGTTTCGACAAATCCGTGCGGCGAAATACCACTCTGTCCGTATGACAGCTGCAGGCTCACAGCCATCAATCTCTACAGTTATGTGAAGAAGCCCTTTACGCCGAAGGCCTCCTTCGATTTCAACCTGTTTAAGGAACACGTTCATCTTTCACAACGCATTATGGATGACATCATCGACCTCGAGCAGGAGAAGATAGATGCCATCCTGATAAAGATCGACAATGATCCGGAAGACCCGGAACTGAAGCGGGTTGAGCGGAACATGTGGTCCAACATACGTCACAAGACCGAAGAGGGAAGACGTACCGGCATTGGCATCACCGCTGAAGGTGACATGCTTGCTGCACTCGGGTTGCGCTACGGCACCGATGAGGCAACTGAATTTTCAGTCAGCGTACACAAAACACTGGCCATCGAGGCTTACAGGGCATCGACGGGCATGGCCAAGGAACGAGGTGCTTTTCCAATATACAGCGCTGAGAGAGAGCTTGAAAACCCGTTCATAAGCCGTCTTCGCGAAGCAGACCCGGAAATGTATGCCGACATGGCAAAACACGGCAGACGCAATATCGCCCTGCTCACAATAGCCCCCACGGGCACTACCAGTCTGATGAGTCAGACCACCTCGGGAATCGAGCCTATCTTCATGCCGTTCTACAAGCGCCGCCGCAAGGTGAACCCCAACGACAAGGATGTGAAGGTGAATTTTACCGACGAGGTAGGCGACCACTGGGAGGAATTTGTGGTGTTCCATCACAAGTTCATCGACTGGATGAAGGAGAACGGGATCAACTACGAGGAAGTCAAGAACATGTCTGAGGAGGAGATAAGCGCCGTAGTGGAAAAATCTCCTTATTTCAAGGCCACGGCGAATGATGTTGACTGGGTTGCCAAGGTACGGATGCAGGGAGCGATTCAGAAATGGGTTGACCACTCAATAAGCGTGACAATCAATCTGCCGGCAGATGCCAAAGAGGAACTCGTTTCCGAACTCTATCTCACGGCATGGAAGGAGGGATGCAAGGGTGCAACGGTGTACCGCGACGGCTCAAGGGCCGGCGTGCTCGTCTCCAACAAGGAGGAGAAGAGGCCGGAGATAAGTCCCGAGCGTCCGAAAGTGCTTGAGGCTGACGTAATCCGCTTCAGCAACAATGAGGAAAAATGGATTGCATTCGTGGGACTGAAAGACGGAACTCCCTACGAGATATTCACAGGCATCCAGGATGACGAGATCTTCCCGATACCAAAGAGCATCATAAAGGGCAAGATCATCAAGAACAAGGATGACGGAGGAAATACCAGGTACGACTTTCAGTACACTGACAAATACGGCTATAAGAACACTCTCGGAGGGTTGTCGCATATGTTCAAGCCCGATTTCTGGAATTATGCCAAGCTCATATCAGGTGTGCTACGTTACGGGATGCCGATTAAGGACGTTGTACAGCTTGTCTCTTCCATGAGGCTTGACAGTGAGTCTATCAATACCTGGAAAAACGGTGTTGAACGGTCATTGAAGCGCTACATCCCCAACGGCACGAAAGCTAAGGGCAAATGCGGCACTTGCGGCTCTACCTCACTGGTTTACCAGGAAGGGTGCCTTATCTGCACCGACTGCGGGACATCAAAGTGCAGCTGACAGTTAAAAACCACATATCAAATGAGAAGAGAGGCATGAGTGATTCATGCCTCTCTTCTGGTATCACTGAATGGCCCATTCAGAAAGTGGGGAGGTTCAATTCCGAGAGTGACTTCTCTATCTCCGCCGTCGTTGTTTCATGGTCTGGCAGATTGCCCTCAAAAAACTTCTCATAAGCGGAGATGTCAAAATGACCGTGGCCGCTGAGATTGAAAAGAATCGTCTTCGACACTCCTTCAATATCCGCTCTCCGAGCTTCATCAAGAGCACCTGCGATGGCATATGATGACTCAGGTGCCGGAAGGATGCCCTCTGTTTTGGCGAAGAGAATACCTCCTTCAAAGCATTCACGCTGCAGCTTGGCTTTTGCTTCGACGAAGCCGTCCTTACGTAACTGACTGACGAGTACGCCTGCACCGTGGTATCGCAGACCTCCCGCGTGGATCTTGTCCGGGATAAAATTATGCCCCAATGTGTACATGGGGAGTAGGGGGGTCATGCCTGACTGATCACCGAAATCGTAGGTGAATTTCCCTTTGGTGAGTTTGGGGCAGGAGGCAGGTTCTATAGCTACAAGTCTCGTTTTCTTCCCGTTTTTCAGGTTTTCGCGGAGGAAGGGGAATGCAATTCCCGAGAAATTTGATCCGCCGCCGAAGCATCCGATCACAACATCGGGGTAATCGTCAGTCTTTGCCATCTGGAGCAAGGCTTCCTGCCCGATAATGGTCTGGTGAAGAATGACATGGTTAAGCACACTGCCGAGAGAGTATTTTGTATAGGGATCCTGTGCAGCGATCTCCATTGCCTCGGAAATTGCAATACCCAGACTTCCGGGTGAATCCGGATCTGTTTCAAGGACTCTCCTTCCGGCTGCGGTCATTGTGCTTGGCGACGGGACAACCTTTGCTCCGTAAGTGTTCATCAGGAGTTTACGCCCCGGTTTCTGATTGTAACTGACTTTTACCATGAATACAAGCAGTTCAAGTCCGAAATGATTGCAAGCGAAGCTCATTGCGCTTCCCCATTGACCGGCTCCGGTTTCTGTGGTTATCCTCCTTACGCCCTCCATTTTGTTGTAATACGCCTGCGGGATGGCTGTATTAGCCTTATGGGAACCTGAATAATTGCCACCCTCATATTTGTAATATATCCTGCTCTTTGTCCCCAGGGCTTTTTCAAGATTGCTTGCCCGGAAAAGGGGAGATGGACGGAAGGACCTGTACAGATCAAGGACCTCATCAGGAATATCAATGTATCTTTCGGTTGATACTTCCTGTTTTATCAGCTCCATCGGGAAAATGACCGACAGATCATCAGGGCCCACCGGTTTACCGGTAGCCGGATTCAGCGGCGGCATCGGTTTATTGGGCATGTCTGGAACAATATTGTACCACTGGCGGGGCATCTCACTTTCGCTTAAAATAATTTTGGTAATTTTTTCCATAACTGATCGATTAAGGTTAGTAAATAAAAAAGGCACACCGTGAATGGTGTGCCTTTATAACAAATATCTTATAAGAGTTATATAATAGCGTGATTCACAGCATCATTCAATAAGCTGCGCCAGCGCCAGACATATAACGTCCTTGTTTTCATGGTTGCAAAACTAATATATTATTCAAATAAAAGAGCAATCAGACATATTTTTTTCTGGCTTAACTTTCATAAAGTACATTGTCTTTATTGTAAACGCCCAGTACCTCCAGATGGCTGGTAAGTTTTTCCAGAGCCTGTTCAATCATGCCGGGACTGCTTGTCCTGCTTAATTCCAGGTCGAGATAAAACATATATTCCCAGTCACTGTTAAGACGTGGAACAGACTGAATCTTGGACAGGTTAACATCCATTTGAGCGAGGATAACCAGCACAGCAGCCAGGGAACCCGGTTTATGACCTGTGGAAAAGCAAACTGAAACCTTATTGCCGTCATTCTGCATTTTCTCCTCATCTCCGATTGTAAGAAACCTTGTATAGTTTTTCTTATATGTCTCAACACCCTCAGAAAGTATCTTCAGCCCATATAGTTTTGCTGCGTTCATCGCTGCTATTGCAGCGATCCCTTTAAGTTGTTTTTCACTTATAATTCTTGCGCTGGCGGCAGTATCCTCACACTCGATAAGAGATATGCCGGGGTAACAGTTAAGGAACTCCATGCACTGGGCAAGGGCTATCGGGTGTGATCTTATTTCCGTGATATCGTCTATTCCCTGTCCGGGCAGGGCCATGAGATTCTGTTTTACCCTGAGATTATGCTCTCCAACCACCTTCAGCCCTGATTCCCTGATCAGAGTGTAATTGTAGAGGATGCTGCCGGAGCGTGCATTTTCTATTGCCATCACTGCAAAATCGGCTTCCCCCCGTTTCACACTGTTTATTGTAATGTCGAAAGTTGAGCATGGCACAATCTCAATTGTGTCAGGTGCGAAGAATTGTCTTGCAGCCACCTCATGAAAACTTCCTTTTTCTCCCTGTATAGCTATTTTCATTTATAAATGCTAAAATCAGAAACCCCATCCCGGGATCTCTGTATTAATACTCTTTCCTTTAATTCTTTAAAATGTAACTGCTTATCCAGTCGCCCACCTCCGATGTTGACTTTGAGTTGGTGCGGGAGAGGTCTTCAGTCACTATATTCTCTTCAATTGAATGTTCGACTGCCCGCCTGATCATTCCAGCCTCTTTTTTCAGTTTGAATGCGAGGTCAAACATCATAGCTGCGGAGAGAATTGTGCCGAGCGGGTTTGCAATATTTTTTCCGGCAGCCTGCGGGTAGGAGCCGTGTATGGGTTCAAAAACAGAGGTAAACAGCCCTACTGATGCCGACGGCAGAAGTCCGAGCGATCCGGTAATAACACTTGCTTCATCAGACAGAATATCACCAAACATATTTTCAGTGACTATGACATCGAATCTGCAGGGATTTTGTATCAGTTGCATTGCGGCATTATCAACAAACATGAATTCAACTTCAAGTCCGCTGTATTCTTTTGCCGTTTCAAGGGCAGTCTCACGCCACAGTCTCGATGTTGCCAGTACGTTGGCCTTGTCAACAACGGTGACCTTATGTTTGCGTGACATTGCGTAGTCGAAGGCCACTTTCAGGACCCTTTCAATCTCAAAACGACTGTAAACACATGAATCATAGGCAGTGTTACCGTCCTCAGACCTGCCCTGGGGCTTCCCGAAATAAATGCCACCGGTAAGCTCCCGCACCATTATGATGTCTGCCCCCTGTACTATCTCTTTCTTAAGTGGAGACATATCGAGAAGGGCGGGGAAAGTGGTAACCGGCCTGATGTTTGCGTATAAGCCAAGCTCTTTCCGCATTGCCAGAAGACCTTGTTCAGGCCTGACCTTTAATGATGGGTCGGCATCATATTTTGGATCACCGATGGCGCCGAAAAGAACAGCATCGGATGATTTGCACAATCTGAGGGTTTCATCAGGCAGGGGAGAACCTGTTCTGTCTATTGCTGCCGCACCAACAAGGCCAAACGTAAAGCTGACAGTATGTTTGAATTTATCACAAACTGCAAGTACAACCTTTTTTGCCTGCTCAATTATCTCTGGTCCGATCCCGTCACCCGGTAAAACCGCTAAATTAATGTTCATGTGTTACCTTTATTAAATTATCAGCATTTATTGTATTCCCTTTATTATCAATTATGTTCAGCATTTTCTCGGTAGCCTTTATAGCAGACTCGGTCTGGTCGGCATCCAGCCCCCTGGTTTTGAACTCCTTACCGTTATGATACCAGGTAATTACGGTTTCAACAAGTGCGTCTGTCCGTCCTCCCGGTGGTATAGAGACCTGGTAGTCAGTCAGTACAGGATAACTTTTTCCAAGCCTGTCGTAAATAATCCGTAGAGCCTTCATAAATGCATCATACTGTCCGTCTCCGGAAGAGGTCTCCTGGTAAAGATCGCCGTTGATTTCTATTTGAACACTTGCAGACGGTTTCATGCCGTATGAAAGTGAAAGGGCGTAATTTTTTATGAAGATTTTATAGCTGGACCGGTCTTCGCCCAGAACGTCTGAGATTATGAATGGCAGGTCCTCTGAAGTAACATTTTCCTTTTTATCACCCAGTTCAATAACTCTTTGGGTCACTTTGTCAATTGATTCGGCATTGAGAAACAGCCCGGATTCTTCGAGGTTTTTTCTGATAGTAGCCTTGCCCGATTGTTTGCCAAGGGCATATTTCCTTTTTCTGCCGAAACGTTCCGGAAGAAGATTGTTAAAATAAAGGTTGTCTTTGGTATCACCGTCAGCATGAATACCGGAGGTCTGTGTGAAAACATTCTCACCTATAACAGGTTTATTTACAGGTATCCGTATTCCGCTGAATGTTTCAACAACTTTGCTGACTTTCGTTATTTCATACTCGTTAATCCCTGTCTCTGCTCCAAGCTGATCACGTAATACGGCTATGACACTTGAAAGAGGGGCATTACCGGCTCTTTCCCCAAGACCGTTCACGGTAGTGTGTATTCCCCTTATTCCTGCCCTGACAGCTGAAAAGACATTGGCAACAGCCAGGTCATAATCATTATGGGCGTGGAAATCAAAATTTAATGCAGGATATTTATCTGTCATCCTTTTACAGAACATAAAAGTCTGTTCCTGGTTAAGAATACCGAGGGTATCAGGAAGCATAAACCTGGTTATCTGACTATTTTTCAGTGAGTCTATCATGAAATACACATAGTCCTCCGAGTTGATCATTCCGTTTGACCAGTCTTCGAGATAGATATTAACCTGCATATCCAGGGTTCCTGCTTCATTGATAATCTCCCTGATATCCCTTACATGCTCTTCGGGTGTCTTGCGTAGTTGTTTCCGGAGATGGCGGAGTGATCCCTTACAGAGCAGGTTTATCACCTTGCAGCCGGCATTATTAATCCAGTGAAGTGAGAGTCCGCCGTCCACAAAACCAAGAACCTCAATCTTACTTATGAGGTCATTCTGGCGCGCCCAGTCAGTAATCTTACGGGTAGCCTCATATTCCCCCCCGGAAACACGTGCCGAGGCCACCTCAAGATGGTCAACCTTCAAATCTTTGAGAAGAAGTGCTGCTATATGAAGCTTCTCAGGGGGAGTATATGAAACGCCCTGCGTCTGCTCTCCGTCTCTCAGGGTAGTATCAATTATTTCTATTTTCATTTACTTGTTTATGAGCTCATAATCAATTATATGATTTTGAATACTAAGAAGATAGTCAATGTCGTCAAGACCTTTTAACAGGCACTCTTTCTTATACGGATTTATTTCAAACCAAACTGACAATCCCGCAGCAGGGGCCATAAGCAACTGCTGGTTAAGATCTATACTGACCAGAGTCTCAGGTGCCTTTGTGACACAGGAAAGAAGAGTTTGCAGGTCTTTTTCAGCTATCACCACAGGAAGGAGCCCGTTATTGAGTGCATTATTTTTAAATATATCTGCAAAGAAGCATGACACCACTGCCCTGAAACCGTAGTCATAGACAGCCCATACGGCATGTTCCCTGCTCGACCCGCATCCGAAATTTTTTCCGGCGACAAGTATACTTCCGCTATATTCAGGATTGTTCAGGATGAAGTCCTTATTTACAGTTTCTGATTTACTGAATCTCCAGTCGCGGAACAGGTTCTCACCGAATCCTTCCCTCGATGTAGCAATCAGGAATCTGGCTGGGATAATCTGATCGGTGTCTACGTTTTCATAGGGTAAGGGTACGCATGTTGACCTTAGTATATCGAATTTAGTTTTGCTCATCTCATTTTCTGTAATGGAGTGATTCATTTTATGAAATCCCGGGGATCGGTTATCTTTCCGGTAATGGCAGCGGCAGCAGCAGTGAGGGGACTTGCCAGAAGGGTTTTCGACCCGGGTCCCTGTCTGCCTTCAAAGTTCCTGT
This sequence comes from Bacteroidales bacterium, assembly GCA_038248855.1. Lineage (GTDB taxonomy): Bacteria > Bacteroidota > Bacteroidia > Bacteroidales > VadinHA17 > SR-FBR-E99. Next base: position 9,649 of record JBBRXA010000041.1, read on the forward strand.
TGGAAGTAGAAACCGCATATTTGCCAGGAGGGATCTTGTCTTCGTTCATGGCAAGGCATGAAGAACAACCGGGTTGTCTCAGTTCAAATCCTGACGCTTTCAGTATTTCTGCCAGCCCCTCCTTAATTGCCTGTTGTTCCACCATTTTAGACCCCGGCACAATGAGTGCTGTAATATTTGAAGCTTTTTTCCTCCCCTTCACCATTCCGGCAAAAGCTCTCAGGTCTTCAATTCTCCCGTTTGTACAGCTTCCCACAAATACATAATCAACAGGGTGGCCGAGGAGGTTCATTCCCGGTTTAAAACCCATGTAGTCCAGAGATTTAATGAATGATGCTGCTCCCTCCCCTTTTGCACTGTCAATTTCCGGAATGGAGTCGTCTATTGCCATTCCCATTCCGGGGTTTGTACCATAGGTAATCATAGGGTTTATTAAATCACCCGTAAATTCCAGTTCACGGTCGAATTTGGCCCTGGGATCACTCTTTAGTTCACTCCATTTTTCAGGGAAACCTGATGTTGAATAGGCAGAGGTGAGAGATGGCACCCTTTTCAGATATTCATATGTGATTTCATCCGGTGCGATAAGTCCGCCGCGTGCCCCCATCTCGATACTCATATTGCATATTGTCATCCGGGCTTCCATGCTCATGCTCCTGATAACAGGACCATCGTATTCAACGAAATATCCTGTGGCTCCGCTTGCAGAGACCCTGGAGATGATATATAAGATGACATCCTTTGCTGTTACACCTTTTTGAAGTTTTCCATTGACAGTGATCCTCATCTTTGCAGGCTTTGCCTGCATTATGCATTGTGTTGCCAGTACCATTTCCACTTCACTTGTTCCGATACCGAATGCAACCGTTCCGAATGCTCCGTGTGTTGAGGTGTGGCTGTCACCGCAGACAATTGTCATTCCGGGAAGCGTTTTCCCAAGTTCAGGTCCGATAACATGAACAATGCCATTATTTGGATGGTTAATGCCAAATAGTTCAATGCCATATTTCCTGCAATATTCTTCAAGTTTTGCCACCTGCTTCCGGGACAATTCATCTTTTATCTCCTGATCCTGGTTCAGGGTAGGGATATTATGGTCAGCAGTAGCAAGAGTTTTTTCGGGCCTGAATACGGGTATTTTCCTGTCATTCAGACCATTGAAGGCCTGGGGGCTGGTTACCTCATGAATATAATGCCGGTCAATATAAATCACATCAGGCCCCTCCTCAATGTGTCTCACAACATGGGAATCCCAAATCTTGTCAAAAAGTGTTTTAGCTTCCAATTTATTACTGTTTATTCAGGGTATGGTTCTATTTGATTTTATCAATAGCGTCAATAAATGCTTCCACAGAAGCTGTAATTATATCAGTGTTGGCGGAGAACCCGTAATATATTTTACCCTGGTGTTCCACCTGAATATGTGCCTTTCCAAGGTCATCACTACCCTTTGTGATAGCCTGGATAAGAAACTCTTCCAGGTGCACTGTTTTGCTTATCAGTTGCCTGACTGCAGTAAATGCCGCATCAATAGGGCCGTTGCCCGAGGAGGTGGAGGTATGGATTTCCCCGTTTATTCTCATGCAGACCGTTGCTACCGGTATCAATGATTTTCCGCATGTAACCTGTAGTCGTTCCAGCTTGAGTGCTTTTTCTCCTTTGAATACCTCACCGGAAAGGATCCTTATATCTTCATCATTTATCTCCTTTTTTTTGTCGGCCAGAAGCAGGAAGCGATGATAGATGTCATCGAGTTCCTCCTTGCCAAACGTCAGTCCCAGCAACTCAAGCCGGTGATTGAGGGCGGCTCTTCCGCTTCGGGCGGTAAGGATGATTGAAGATTCCCTTATTCCAACTTCCAAAGGATCAATAATTTCATAGTTCTCCCTGTTTTTGATAACACCATCCTGGTGAATTCCTGATGAATGTGCAAAGGCATTCCTGCCTACAATAGCCTTATTTGCCTGTACCGGCATGCTCATCAAGGTTGAGACAAGCCGGCTGGTGCTGAAGATAAGCTTTGAATCTATATTTGTTGTCAGGTTAAGATTATGATGGCTCTTAATTATCATTGCCACTTCCTCCAGTGATGTGTTCCCGGCTCTCTCGCCGATACCGTTGATTGTTACCTCAACCTGTCTGGCACCGTTAATGACTCCCATCATTGTATTTGCTGTAGCCATACCAAGGTCATTATGACAGTGTGTTGATATAACGGCTTTATCGATATTCGGTACGTTCTCTTTCAGGAACCGGATCTTTTCACCGTATTGCTCCGGGAGACAGTATCCGGTTGTGTCGGGAATGTTAACGACTGTTGCCCCGGCTTTAATAACAGCTTCAATAACCCTGGCAAGGTATTCGTTTTCACTTCTTCCCGCATCTTCAGCATAAAACTCCACATCTTCCACAAATTTTCTTGCATATTTTACGGCATCCACAGCCCGTTTAAGTGTCTCTTCGGGCGTTGTTTTAAGCTTGTACATGATGTGAAAAGGAGAGGTTCCGATTCCGGTATGAATACGTTTCTTTTTAGCATACTGAAGAGCTTCGGCGGCAACTTCAATATCTTTCTTCACAGCCCGGGTTAATGCACAGATTACGGGCTCAGAAATAGCCTTGGATATTTCAACAACTGATTTGAAGTCTCCGGGGCTTGAGACCGGGAATCCAGCCTCAATAACGTCGACACCAAGTGCTTCGAGAGCCCTGGCAACCTCAATTTTTTCTATTGTATTAAGCTGGCATCCGGGGACCTGTTCTCCATCCCTGAGGGTTGTATCAAAAATTATTATCCTGTCGTTCATAGTTAATAGTTTTTCAGCCATACAAGTGTTTAGGGTCTGAGTTTTCTTACCATTGCGCCCGCCTGCCACATTTCTGAATTGTGAAGTTCATCGAGTTCGGTTGCCAGTTTTTTCCGGTAATCGGCCTGTCTGTTTGCCTCAATTGTTATCCTGGCCTCATTGCCGGTGGCGACACTTTCATACAGTTTGTCGAATACGGGAGCAACTGCATCGCGAAACCTGTTTTTCCAGTCCAGCGCACCTCTCTGGGCCGTTGTTGAGCAATTGGCATACATCCAGTCCATCCCGTTTTCTGCAACAAGCGGTAGCAGGCTCTGTGATAATTCCTCCACCGTTTCATTGAAAGCTTCAGACGGGGAATGTCCTTTTTTTCGCAGAAGGTTATACTGTGCCTCCATAATTCCTGCAATGGCACCCATAAGGACGCCTCTTTCTCCTGTCAGATCACTGTATACCTCTTTTCTGAAATCTGTTTCAAAAAGATAGCCTGAGCCGACACCGATGCCAAGGGCAAATACCCTTTCCCGGGCTTTACCTGTTGCATCCTGGTAAATGGCATAGCTTGAATTTAGGCCTTTCCCTTCCAGGAAAAGACGGCGCAGGGATGTTCCCGAACCCTTCGGTGCAATAAGGATCACATCAACATCAGCCGGAGGTATAATACCGGTCTGATCATTGAATGTAACGCCGAAGCCATGTGAAAAGTAAAGTGCTTTACCCTTTGTAAGATGCTTCTTAACGGTCGGCCATGATTCAATCTGTCCGGCATCTGAAAGCAGGTATTGTATTATTGTGCCTCTTTTGCAAGCCTCCTCAATTTCGAATAGATCCTTACCCTCTTTCCAGCCGTCTCTGATGGCTTTTTCCCAGGAAGATGAATTCTTCCTCTGCCCGACAATTACGTTAAGGCCATTATCTTTTAAGTTTAGCGACTGTCCGGGACCCTGAACGCCGTATCCTATAATGGCTATTACTTCGTTTTTTAAAACTTCACGGGCCTTTGAAAGCGTGAATTCTTCCCTTGTTACAACGTTTTCGAGGACACCTCCAAAATTGATTTTTGCCATGATTTCAGAATATTTGATTAGTACTATTAATTAGTTGATATTTTCAGCCCTCTGCGGTTCCGGGCGCATTGCCTCATCCATTTCTTTCAGGTAAGAATTTAATTCTTTCACCTGCTTTGTGATAGCCACACGTCCGGACCTGACAAATTGAAGGACTCCATAAGGCTCAAGCTGTCTGAGCAATTCGGTTATTTCAGATTTGTGCCCGGTTTTTTCGATAATAATATATTCGGGAGAAACCTCCAGTATGCGTGCATGATGCCCCCGGACAATATGATCAATTATATTGCCTGACATTAATCCTCTGGTAGCGACTTTATAAAGTGCGATCTCCTGGTAAATTATCTGATCAGAAGTATGCACAAAGACTTTCAGCACATCAACCAGTTTTTCCATTTGCCTGGCCACTTTTCTAACCATTTCAGGGGATGTAATAACTACCAGAGTCCACAGATGCACGCCAGCAACAGCTGATTCAGAGGCTGTGATGCTTTCAATATTGATCTGCCTTCTGGTCAGAATTATTGTTATCTGGTTCAATATCCCGATGTGGTTCTCGGTAAACAGTGACAGTGTATATTCGTTTTTCATCTTCTCTCTGATTTAATATGTCAATCGTACATCGGATACTGATGAGCCTGGCTCCACCATTGGCAGTATATTTGCTTCCTTGCTTATTGTAACGTCAATCAGATAAGGCACATCAGAGGCCAGCATCTCAGCCAGTGTTTTTTCCAGATCCTTTCGTTCTGCTACTCTTTTTGCCCTTATATTAAATCCCTCGGCTATTTTGAGGAAATCAGGATTGATCAAAGCTGTAGAAGCGTATCGTTTATTGTAGAACATTTCCTGCCACTGTCTCACCATTCCCAGATAGCTGTTATTGAGGATAATGATTTTGACAGGAATCTGGTACTGGAGAATAGTACCGAGTTCCTGGATAGTCATCTGGAAACCGCCATCTCCAAGGAATACCACAACCTGTTTATCAGGCTGTCCGATTTTGGCGCCTATTGAAGCCGGAAGGCCAAATCCCATGGTACCCATGCCGCCGGATGTCACCAGGCTGTTTGGATTCTTAAATTTGTAATACCTGGCGGCAGACATCTGGTTTTGCCCAACATCGGTTACAATTATAGCATCTCCGTGTGAAAGGTCTGACACCAGCCTGACTACTTCCCCCATTCTTATCTCTCCTGATTCCGGTTCAGTCTCGGGCCTGATAACTTTCTCATATTCTGTTTTGTCACATATCCTGAATTCCCTGATCCATTTCGGGAATGAGTTTTCTTTCACCAGGGGTATCAGGTAGCGCAGTGCTTCCCGGGCATCGTTATTTATTTCAAGATCGACCTGCACATTTTTATTGATTTCCGCAGCATCGATCTCAATGTGAATTATCCTTGCGCTCTTTGCATATTTCTTAAGGGCTCCTGTTACACGGTCATCAAAACGCATTCCCACGGCTATTATCAGGTCGGCCTGGTTAGTAAGGACATTTGGTCCGAAGTTTCCATGCATGCCAAGCATCCCGGCATATAATCTGTGTCCGTAGGGAAAGGCTGAGAGCCCGAGCAGGGTAAGTGCTACAGGAATGCCGGTTTTCTCGGCAAACTGTTTAAGTTCATTTTCCGCTCCCGAAAGAAGAACTCCGTGTCCGGCAAGAATGAGTGGCCGTTCAGCATGGTTGATCATGATGGCAGCTGATTCTATCTCCCTGGTGTGCAAAGGTATTCTCGGGTTATAGCTTCTCAGATATTCACACTTACTATAGCTGAAACTTAACTTTTCGATCTGGGCGTCTTTGGCCACATCAACCAGAACCGGTCCGGGACGTCCTGATTTTGCGATATAAAATGCTTTGGCTATTGTGTCAGGTATGTCCTGCGGCCTTTTAACCTGGCAGTTCCATTTTGTGACGGGCATGGATACACCGAGAATGTCAGTTTCCTGGAATGCATCTGTTCCGATAAGGTTTGATACCACCTGTGCGGTTATGAAAACAACGGGGACTGAATCAAGGAATGCATTTGCAATGCCGGTGATGAGGTTTGTTGCTCCGGGGCCTGAGGTGGCGAAGCATACTCCGGGTTTGCCCGTCACCATAGCGTAAGCCTGGGCTGCGTGTGCCGCCCCCTGCTCATGACGCGTTAGAATATGATGGAGTTTGTCTTCATAATCAAGGAGTTTATCGTAAACCGGCATGATGGCACCCCCGGGATATCCGAATATTGTGTCCACACCTTCCTCAATGAGACATTTGAGAAGCGCTTCAGCTCCTGATATTTGTCCCTGATCATTGTCATTCACGCCTTTTGTATTCAAATCCTTGTTTTTATTCATATTCCGATATTAATTACTCCCATACTATATGTCTCCTCCCTAAAATTGTCAGCCAGCTGTAGTATCAGACCTTCAGACCCCAGACCTTCAGACAATTCTCACCGCTCCCCTGTCGGCTGAGCTGACTGTAGCAGCATAGGCTTTCAGCGAGGCGGGAATTAGTCTCCGGCGGTCTTGTGGCTTATATGCCTCTTTCTCCCTTGCCGATTCCTGTTCCTGTCTCATAACCAATTCATTATCAGATATAATAACATTTACACTTCGGTTTATTATATTAATTTCTATCAAATCTCCGGTTCTTAACAGGGCAATTTCTCCGCCCGCAGCAGCCTCGGGTGATACATGCCCTATTGAAAGACCTGAGGTGCCGCCTGAAAATCGTCCGTCAGTTATCAGGGCACATTTTTTATCAAGCCCCTTTGACTTCAGATAGGAGGTAGGGTAAAGCATTTCCTGCATTCCCGGTCCTCCTTTTGGCCCCTCATATCTTATGACTATTACTTCTCCCGCCCGCACTTTACCGTTCAGAATGCCTTCCACTGCATCTTCCTGGGATTCGAAAATTATTGCATGCCCTGAAAATGCAAAGAGCGACGGGTCGACCCCGGCAGTCTTTACAACAGACCCGTTTTTTGCAATATTTCCATAGAGCACAGCAAGGCCTCCCTCCCTGTTATAGGGGAATTTCACACTACGAATGCATCCTGATTCCCTGTCGGTATCCAGGGCCTTATAATAAGCCTCCTGGGCGCCCATTTCAAGATTCCTTTTCATTCCGGGGGCGCTTTTAAAGAACTTAAAGGCAATCGGTATGGCTTTTTCTCTCAGGATGTCCCATTCTGTAATAGCTTCATGGAGTGTAGGGTAGTCGACCCTTTTGACTGAACTATCAAGCAGGTCATTACGTTCAAGTTCACCAAGGATACCAAACACCCCTCCGGCACGGTTTACATCCTCAATATGGTATCTGGAGCTGGGGGAGACTTTGCATATGTTGGGGACCTTTCTGGAAAGTTCATCGATATCCTTCATTGTAAAATCAACACCGGCTTCATAAGCAATTGCAAGAAGGTGTAGGACCGTGTTGGTTGATCCCCCCATTGCAATATCGAGGGACATGGCATTTCTGAAAGCTGCCACGGTTGCTATTGAACGGGGAAGAACAGAGTCGTCGCCCTCATTATAATACCTGTTTGCAAGGCTGACTATCAGCGAGGCTGCTTTTACAAAAAGCTTCATCCTGTTTACATGAGTCGCCACTATTGTTCCGTTGCCTGGCAGGGCAAGACCGAGTGCCTCGTTGAGACAATTCATTGAATTTGCCGTAAACATTCCGGAGCAAGAGCCGCAGGTTGGGCAGGCTGCCCGTTCAATTTCATTCAGCTCTTCATCACTCACCGAGCTATCGGCAGCTGACACCATGGTATCGATCAGGTCAAGGGTTCTGCCGGGGAGTATTCCGGCTTCCATCGGCCCTCCGGAAACAAACACGGCCGGGATATTAAGCCGCATTGCCGCCATCAGCATTCCAGGGGTGATTTTGTCACAATTGCTTATACATATCATTGCATCAGCCTGATGTGCATTACATACATATTCGATGCTGTCTGCTATAAGTTCTCTTGATGGCAGGGAATAGAGCATCCCTCCATGGCCCATGGCTATACCGTCATCAATTGCAATCGTATTAAACTCAGCTGCAAAAAGTCCGTGTGTTTCAATCTCTTTTTTTATGATCTGGCCAATGGAATGAAGATGTACATGTCCGGGAACGAACTGAGAAAATGAGTTGACTATTGCAATAACAGGTTTTCCGAACTGCTCTTCTTTCATGCCGTTTGCGCGCCAGAGGCTTCTTGCTCCGGCCATATTTCTTCCGGTTATCGTTGTTGCACTCCTGAGTTGGTTCTTCATGATCATAAAAACATTAAAAAAAAAGCCCCCCGGTTCCCGGAAAGCTTCTGTATGTATATGGTACTACATATTATTTCCGGGTCAACTGCCAGAGGTCAGAATAAAAATGGAAATAAAATATAGTACAGAGTTCATCACTTTTTCTCAATTGTCAGGTGTCAAAAATATATTAAAAATCGATTAATCAATTAAAAATATGCTTTTTATTGGTTTATCTGTTAAACATTAAGAGAAAAAGAGTGTTTTATAAATTGTTTATACATTGATAATGAGGAAATTAAATCTTTCAGTGGCGGTAGTATAATTTTTTTAATTTTTCTCCGGATAGCCTGTTTCAACTGAAAGAAAGATATGGATTATGAGATAACTGCAGTATGGGGGGTGTTCAGATTAACAGGTTTTGGAAATAGATGACAGCCCTTCTGGCTTATCAGTGGTATCAGCCTGTCAAGGTCATCTTCAAGAGAATCGCCCATCTTTCCCTGGCAGAAGGGGCAGGCGTGGACAGATCCCTCGGAATCTACATACAGATACCTGATCCCTGCGCCAAAGCAACCGATCCTTCGCTGATGATAACCGGGGAAGAAGAGGGGAGGGTAGTTTTCGAATTCAGGCGACGAGTTTACCCTCAGGTAAAAATTCTCAACGGATTTCAGCAATTCTGCAGACAGCTTAACATCGCTGTCTTTAAAATGTCCTGTTTCACGCGGTTCAAGTAGAAAAATAAAGGAGGCCTTGATTGATCTGGCAAACTCCAGGTAATCTGAAAGAAAATGCTCTGAAAAAAACTCTTTCATGACACATATTGCCAGTCCTGTTGCCAGACCCGCTTTCCTGCAGTTTTCTGCGGCTTCCACAGCCCAGCCGAACGCACGGGGGCTGCCCCTGAATTCGTTATGCCTGCTGCTCTCCCAGTGGTCGATGCTTATCCTTACACCGGTCAGTCCGGCATTCTTCAACTGCCGGGCTTTTCCGAGGGTAAGGTTAAAACCCGAGGTCAGCAGCCACGTATCTGTACGGTGGTCTGTATGCCTTACCAGTGTCAGCAGATCTTCAAACCTGGCCATGGGCTCGCCTCCGGATATCTGAATCTGGCTTACGCCGTAGCGCTGAAATTTATCGATTATCACTTTCAGATTGTCAACTGAAAGTGTATCACTTTCGTCAAGCCTGTCCCACTCCAGGCAATGCCGGCATCTGAGCGGACACTTTTTCGTAATTGAGAGAAACAGGGTTGTCAGCCGCGGCTGGCCATTCTTAAAAGGCAGAGAATTGTTGAGTTCACTGACAATGAATTTATTGAAGGATTTTGAAGGAAATCCTGGCAGATTAGGATTGAAAAAGAAACGGCCGTTTGCATAAAAAAACTTCGCAATGCCGGGGACTCCGCTGAAAGCCTCTCTTTTTTTAACGAGCATCCTCACTGCACTTATGGCCTTTGCGGGATTTCTGTATTCTTTCAGAGCAAGCAATAGTATATTGGTTCTCAGCAGGGAAGCAATAACTGTCCTTTTCAGCGAAGAGAGCGGGTGACGAAGGTTCATCCTTCAGATAATTATGCCGGGTTTGGTCAGATCAGTTTCTCTTCTGGTAATATTGGAGGAAATGTTCCTTGGAAAATTTAGTGAATGCTCCTGGTTCAAGAAATGTTTTAAGGTAAACGATGTCAGGCTTTCCCCTGGTATCACGGAGTATTTCATAATTGCCCTTGCTGTGCAGGATCACAGACCTGCTCATTCCCGGAACAGCCGGCGGGGCAGGAAAAGTGATCGAGGTTTCATTGGTCACTTCAGGCTGAATGAGGTAGAGGTCATCATCATGAAGGAGCATTCCGGAGACATTTTTCCCATTTTCATCTGTTGCCGATGAAAGGGGGACGGCAGTTTTGACTACAGCCTGGTTGACAGAGAAATCCATACCGGTAAAGTCGATGTCCCAGAACAGGAGCCCGGCGACGAGCTTAATATTTACTTTATCTCCGGTTACCCCGGTAAGATCAAGATTCAGAATGTCAGCCTTGTCGGCCATTGGTCCGGGCAGGTTGAAATAATCCGAGAATTTCAGCCCTGAGTCAGTCTCAATATATACTGCAAGAGGCATTCCCTGGTCGAAAGACCACTTCAGCAGCTCTTCCTGCGATTTTTCGTTCCGTTTTTTCTTCCAGTTATCATACCTGTTGCCGAAGAGGTCGGTGAATTTCACGAACATAAAATCGAGCCACATTGTATTTTTTCCTGACATCACAAGCCTGGCGCTGGTTGCATTGTGCGGTTTTTCAAAGGAGAGGGAGATTGTATCCTTAAGTACCGGATCTTTTATTACCTGGCTAATATACCTGAGGCTGTCATAACCGGAGAGCTCCTCTTTGAGTGATCTGCCATAACAGTCATAAGCGGAGACGGGCTTTTTAATGTCAGCCAGGGTATGGGATATACCGTACTTGTCAACCATAATTCTGGTTTCCGGTGAATGGTCAAAAACAATCAGCTCGGTAAGATTTGTATTCTGGATCTCCTTCACCTCATTTGCAAGTTTGATTTTATAGAGACCATCAACAGGTTTAATCGATTTCAGGGGCAGATAATCATTGCGTTCAAGGGGGATTGCAGTTGCCCCGCTGTAGATCTCACCTTCAAAGTTGGCAGCCAGACCGTCTTCACTGTAAATAAATGGACATGAGCCACCTTTTGCCAACAGCGCGATAATAACTATGGCATAAACAGTACCGACAGCAATACCTGTAGTGAAAATGACTGTTTTTGATCCGTCCAGCTTGTTAATCTCGGCTTTGGCAATGTTTTCAAAGGGTATGCTTATGTTGCTTCCGTCATTTTTGATTACTGAATCAGGGGCAACATAAACATGCACGATGTCTTTCTTTTTCTGTGGCTCAGGAAGATGGGTAATTTTACCTGTCAGGACTCCGTTTGAGATGACTGCATTATTGATCTGAAATGCGGAGTTCACGCCATGAATATAGTAGTACTTTCCGGCTGAATACTGGATCTCGCCCTTATGAACTCCTTTCAGGGTATAGCATCCTGAAAAAGTAAACATTATCAACCCGGCAAGAAATAGTGCCACTGTCCTCTGATACTCGCTCTGTTTTTGCATGGTTTTCTTTTTAGATTTTGAATCCTTATCAGGGAAAGGTCATCAGAACAGGGCAGGGAGGAAGGTAAATAAAACAAAGGCAGTTGCTACGGTGCCTCCCAGGGTCAGCCACAGGTTGATCACATAGTAATCAGTTTTGGCAATGTTTCCTGCCGGAACAGACAGCCTGTTGCCGTCGATCTTTACGGCTGACAACGGAGCCGCATAGAGGTGTGTCACTTTCAGCTTTGTTATTTTCAGGGAATCCTGATAGATCTGCCCCATCAGAATACCGTCCGAAACAGTGTAATTACTGACAGCCCACAGGCTGTCGTCGGCGTGCAACATGACAACATTTCTCTTTTGCGGTATACTGCTTAATGAAGCAGTCCTCAGACTGTAACAACCGGCAGCGGTGACTGCGAGGATAAGAAACATTACCGTTTTCAGCGCCTTCCAAAGGTCATCTTCATGTAACATTTCAATTATATTTTATGAGTATCGGGAATGACGAATAAATGATTATATTATAGGAAAATATTTGCCATGAATCTAATCAAATTTATTGAGTCATTTCCTGATGAATCCTCATGCAGGATCAAATTTAAAGAATTTAGAGACGCCCAAGGGGTCATTTGCAGAAAATGTGGTAGCAAAGATCATTACTGGTTAAAGACTGTGGAGGAGTACCAATGTAAGAAATGTAAAACAAGGACCTCATTACGAAGCGGAACAGTTATGCAGGAAAGCAATCTTCCATTTAGACATTGGTTTATAGCAATCCATCTGTTAACCGGTACAAAAAAGACCTTTTCTGCTTTGGAACTTCAGAGACAAATAGGTCATAAATATTACGAACCAATATGGTATATGTTGCAGAAACTCAGGAAGACAATGGGATCCAGGGACAGCAAATATCAATTGGACAAAATCGTTGAGTTGGATGAAGGTTTTTTTGAAACCGTTGATACAGAAAAAGATAATGATGAAAAATCTGCTCCGAAAAAACGTGGACGAGGTAGCCAAAAACAAACCACAGTAATGGTAATGGCTTCAACGGTGCACGATTTTGGAAAAATAAAGAAGTTCAACAAACCAACCAAATTCAGATATGTGAGAATGCTTGTTGTGGATAACCTCAAGGGACAAATAGTTGGAGAAAAAGTCTCTGAAAACATTAAATATGACTCTGTTGTAAAAACTGATAATTATTCAAGTTATTCTAAGATTAAAGATAATGTCTGGTGTCATATACCACAGAAGGTAAGCCCAAAAGATGCCGGAAAAGTATTACCATGGGTTCATACAATGATAAGTAATGCTAAAAGAACTTTGCTTGGAGTACACCGCATGATCTCTACAAAGTATGCTCAAAATTACCTGGATGAGTTTTGTTACAAAGTAAACAGAAGAAATTATGGTGACCAGCTGTTTGACAGACTGTTAATAGCATGTGTGACCACTTCAAATAAAAACGTTATTACTCATTGCCGATAGTCATATAGAATAATAAAAATAATAATTACTGAATATTAACC
>JBBRXA010000042.1:0-22049 GCA_038248855.1 Bacteroidales bacterium
GATGCTTCCCTATCAGTCAGGCGAAAAGCGGCGTTCTGAAAAAGAGACCGCTGCCCAAATGGCAGATTATTTGCCGGGGAATCCGTGTTCTCTGCATATGGCACCTGAAAATCCCCCTCCGGTCCTCATTTTATGTCCGGGATAGGATAGCGTTTAAACTCTTTCGACCTGTCAAAAAAAAGGTACCTGTAGGTAATGTAGTTCTTCGAAGGCACACCGCCCACGGAGATGAAAATCTTCCGCATTTTGGGATTAAAATCGGCGACCCACGAGAATTCAACTTCCGTATAATGCGGCTTCCTCTCCATGACTTCTCTCACCTTCAGCATAATTGCCGATTCAATGCCGAGGTTCTGGTACTGCGGGATCACCCCCATCAGCAGCCCTTTGGCCCTCGTCATTGTATTCCTCTTCTTAAGCCACAGGAACTTCACCATTGTAAAAAGATTCAGCTTTCCGTTGAGATGTTTGAGTATCTGGTTCAGATCGGGGAACATCAGGTAAATTGCTATCGGTCTGCCCTCAAAATATGCAATCCAGATAAACTCCTCATCAATGATCGCCTTCGCTTTTTTAAGAACACTACGGATGTAGTCAATTTCAAGGGGCTCAAAATTGATTTTAAATGAAGCCCATGCTTCGTTAAACACCGTGGCGAAGTCAGTGATCACCGTATCCTCCTCCTTCCAGGAAAAATGTCTGAATTCGTAACCCGGCTTATTTGCCACCCATGACGCAATCTTCCTGATCCTCTCATCCAGTGGCTTTGTAAGGTCATAATGAAATCCCTCCATCTTATAGTAGACCCGGAAACCGTACTGTTCAAAAAGTCGTTGGTAGTACTTATGGTTATAAGGGACATCGAATGAAGGGTGGGTGAATCCGTCAACCAACAGACCCCAGTATTTGTCCGTCTCCCCGAAGTTAACAGGTCCGTCCATTGCCTCCATCCCCCTTTCGATGAGCCACTCTCTGGCAGCATCGAAGAGAATGCCTGCTGCCTGGTCATCATCAATGCATTCGAAAAAACCTGTTCCACCTGTTGGCTGGTCATAGGTTGGTGCAAGGTTGCGGTCGATAAAAGCGGCAATACGTCCTGCGGGCCTGTTATGATTATCAGTGAGAACCCAACGGACTGCTTCACCGTGTCTGTAATAGGGATTTTTTTCAGGATCGAACACTGCCCTGATGTCATTGTCAAACGGGCAAACCCATGTGGTATCATCTTCATAGATTATCCTGGCACAGTCGAGAAACATTTTCTCCGTACGCCTGTCAGTGACCTCAACAAGTTTCATAAAAATTCTTATTCTGTTGTTAGAAGATTTTACTTCATATAAACCTGCTGCCGGTCCAAGAGTCCTGAATAGCCTGGCATCTCCTGCAAGAATCATTTTACTCCCGGAATGTTTTATGGTATGCACGAATCCGGATTGCGTTCCTTCTGCAATTTAAATAAAGTTCTCCAGAATATGGCATCCGTTTCCGGGCGCCCGTGACTGGCAGAAGGCAGCCACCGGGAAAGATGCAGCGTTTGTCAGGATTCAAGAAATTAATAACTTAGCTAAAATTAACCCTGGCAGATATGTTCAGACTGATAAGAAGGGTCCTCGATTTTCTGAATCTTGAGGACGAACTCGACGACTTTGAAAAGATACACAAGTCCATAGAAAAGGAAATCATGTTCAAGGGCACTAACCTTTGGATACTGATCTTCGCAATTCTTGTGGCATCTGTGGGTCTTAACATGAATTCCACCGCGGTCATAATAGGCGCTATGCTTATCTCTCCTCTTATGGGGCCCATAAATGGCATGGGATACAGCATCGCCACCTATGATTCAGAACTTTTCAGGAAATCTCTCAGGCACTTCACCTTTGCTGTCGTTGCCAGCCTGGCCACATCCACCCTCTACTTTGCCATAAGTCCCATCTCCACGGCTCACTCTGAACTTCTGGCCCGCACAAGCCCGACGATATATGATGTGCTTATCGCCCTTTTCGGAGGACTGGCCGGTATAATAGCCATCAGCAGCAAGTTTAAGGGAAATGTAATTCCGGGGGTAGCTATTGCAACTGCCCTGATGCCTCCGTTATGCACAGCAGGTTACGGGCTGGCGACGGGTCAGTTCGATTACTTTTTCGGCGCCTTCTACCTTTTTACTATAAACACCGTCTTCATCGCCCTCTCTTCCGTCATAATATCCCAGATACTTAAATTTCCTATAAGGACAATCGTAGGGGCTGCCCAGAGGAAAAAGGTAAACCGTGCCATAACCGCAGTTATAATCCTGATACTCTTCCCCAGTATTTACTTCGGGTGGCTGCTTGTACAGAAGGAGCGTTTTACAGAAAACGCCGCGCGGTTTGTGCAGAGCGTAAGTAAAGTGGAGGGAAATTACCTGCTCAGGAATGATGTCAATCCGTCCAGCAGGACTATCACCCTGGTATACGGCGGCACCACGATGAACGAAGAAAGGCAGAGCAAAATCAGGGAAGATGCTTCTAACTTTTCACTAAATAATGCTGAAATTATTTTTCAGCAGGGTATGTCGACAGATGCACCGGATCTTCGAAAGACTGAAGCTGAAAAGATGAGGGCGGAGATGAACAGGCTGAACATGGTAATTCAACAGAAACAGGAACTTATAGACAGTATCGGCAACAGCCGGATGACCGGGAGGCAGATACTTGAGGAAATACAGGCCCTTTACCCCCAGATATTGGCTTGTTCATACGGTGAGACAAGCCGCTTCGCTGACGGAAGTAAAACCCCAGCCAACATGATTGTAATCATCTTCACACTTAAAAACAGGAATCTGGATCAGGCTGACAGGGAAAAAATTAAGAGCTGGCTAAAGACAAAACTTAAAACAGAAAGTCTGAGGATATATTATGAAAACTGATCTTAATGCGAAAAAGGCAGTAACACCGGCAAGCTCCATACCTGGAGATCAACTGAAATTAATACTGATATGATAAATCTGGATGCCTTCGGTCTCGGATTTTATCGAGTTAGATTACCGGGAAATCGCTTAATTCGCAGTGACCGATGCAGTCATTGAGGAATGGGGTGTGCAATGGTAGGGGTAAGTTCCTGCAGCTAAGAATTTAAAGCTGAATGTTCCGTTGGGGCCTATCATTCCGCTGTCGAACACACCTGAATTGCTCGTAACCGTATGGGAAACTGCATCCTTGTTCGTCCAGGTCACCGTTGTATTTGCCGCAACTGTAATTGATGACGGATTAAATGCAAAACCCTGAATGAAGACCTCACTTGCACCCGGTGCCGGAGTACCTCCGGGATCACCTCCGGTATTGTTCGTGTCAGAGACTTTTTGGCAACCGCTCATTGAAACGAGGAGGATTACGATAAAAGCTATGCCGGATGACATTTTGCCTTTCAAACCGATAATACTTTTCATGACGCCTGTTATTAGGTAATTAAAACAAAGGGCGGCCAATTAAGTTTACAGACTGTGTGTCATATTCTAATGCTAATTTCTCCAGAAGGACTTTGTGAAGATGGCGATAAATTTCCTTTTACCAGATAGTAGAATACAACATAGCTGGTTGCCGCAAGAAACATGAAAATGCCGGCAACATATTGTATGTATGGCGAATATGCGGCAAGGCTGGTGTTCTTTGTTGAGAACCCTCCTGTGGCAACCGAACCGAAGGAGTGGCATATGCTGTCCAAGGGATCCATGCCTCCGAGTATCAGGAGAACAATTTCTGCCACTGTGAGTCCCAGGTAAATCAGAGCAACCCGGTATGCTATAGACTTTGTCTTGGGGAGTATTTTCTCCTTCAGTGAGGACTCAAGTGAAAACAGGTTATAGCCGCCTATTTTCAGCGAAGGGAGAATAATAATTACAAGAAGGATAATGCCAATCCCACCTATCCAGTGCGTTAAGCTGCGCCAGAACAGAATTGATTTGTCAAGGGCTTCAACATCGCTAAGTATTGATGCTCCGGTTGTTGTAAATCCGGAGGTTGTTTCAAAGAGTATATTCACGAATCCCTTTATCTCACCGTTGAAAACGTATGGCAGTGTGCCCGTCAAGGTTACATCTAACGTTCGGCGGTATGTGCTGTTTAATGCATAAAGCTGATCGAATTTAATGCCGTAATAAATGCAGTTTGCTGCATATAATAGCATAATATACAGGCTGTTAAATGGTTTAGCGAGACCTCTCAGGTAATATTTAAACAGGGCTCGAATTTTACTCCTCTTTCCAGGAGTTATGGTATACATTTTGGGTAACCAAAAAAAGTAAACCGCCCAAAATCATTGATTCTAAGCGGTTTTAAACATTCTGAGATACTGCTCTGTTGACCCACAGGGGTTCGAACCCCGACTCTTCTGAACCAAAATCAGACGTGTTGCCAATTACACCATGGGTCAATCGGTGCCTGATAAGGCGGTGCAAAAATAAAATATTTTTTGAAATCAGGACTGCTCTGTCTCGTAATAGATGAACGGACAGTCAATAAAAGAATGAATTATATGACCAAGCTCGTAGAGCTCATCATCCCCGTTCTCGTAATACCACTCTACTTTAACCTTTTTGTGTACATCCCTGTACTGGGCCAGCTTCTTGATAATGGCGTAGATCCACTTTGTGGAGGCTGTATTTATAAAATCAAATGAAAGCACAACACGGGTCTCTGAATCACTTTCCGCAACATAACCTTCAACCCACATCTCAAGTGGCCTGTAAAAGTCTGCCGCAGCCTCCGGAATGGATCTGCCCCTGATACTGAGCAAGCCTTCCCTGAAGACAACTTCCGGCGTCACCCGCGTCGGTTGTATCTCAATGTTATTTAAACTCATAATAGAAATATATTACAGCCTCCGCCTGTAAATGCGCTGCACCCATATGCAAATGTAACAAAATCAGCCGGTCGTTGTGCTTATTGATCAGTTATTTTTCTGCTCCTGCGAGAAGAGCGTCAGCTCACCCTGCTCCCAGAGGGTGGGATGCTCGGCATCGAACCTGCCTATTATTGCCTGCATGATGGTATGCCGCATAAATTCCGATTTGTTCCTTACCCTGAACCTCTTGCAGTATATGTTCAGCGCTCTCGCCTCCCTGGGGTTCAGCTTCAGCGTCAGGCTTGTCGTCCTCCGTAACTTTTCTTCCGTGGCCTGAGACCGTTTCAACTCCTGATGAAATTTTTGCTAAAATAGTCGGTAGCCCCATGCCGTGAAGGACTGATGGCCCTGACTTATCAACAACAAAAAAACAGGTCAGACGTAAGAGCCTGACCTGCTTTCCTTTATATTATTAATAAGTATTAAATGCGATTCAGCGCATTCAGATCACCAAAGGCCTCCTTAAGCCTTGCTATGAATGTTTCCTGCCCCTTGCGCAGCCATACCCTGGGATCATAGTATTTCTTGTTCGGCTTATCCTCTCCTTCGGGATTGCCAATCTGACCCTGCAAATACCCCCTTTTGGCCTCATAGTAATTCTTGACACCGTCCCAGAACGCCCACTGCATATCTGTGTCAATATTCATCTTGACAGCGCCATATGTGAGGGCCTCGGCAATCAGGTTCTTCTCGGACCCTGATCCGCCGTGGAAGACGAAATTGACAGGATTTTTACCAGTTTTGTATTTTTTCTCAATATAATCCTGTGAGTTCTTGAGTATCACAGGCTTCAGGGTTACATTGCCAGGTTTGTATACACCGTGAACGTTGCCGAATGATGCCGCTATGGTGAAATTGGGCGAAATCTTCAGCAGTTCCTCATACGCATACGCCACATCCTCAGGCTGTGTGTAAAGCCTTGAACTGTCTATCCCGGTATTGTCCACACCGTCTTCTTCGCCTCCCGTAACGCCAAGCTCTATCTCCAGGGTCATGCCCAGCTCCGACATCCGTGTCAGGTATTTCTTGCAGGTCTCTATGTTCTCCTTCAGCGGCTCTTCTGACAGGTCAAGCATATGCGAACTGAAAAGCGGCCGGCCGTTCATTTCGTAAAACTCCTCGCCCGCGTCAAGCAGTGCGTCAATCCAGGGCAGAAGCTTGCGCGCCGCATGGTCAGTGTGAAGTATTACAGGCACGCCGTAATACTCAGAAACATTATGCACGTGAAGAGCTCCTGATATTGCTCCGGCAATGGCTCCGGTATGCCCCTCCTTTGTAAGTCCCTGGCCGGCAAAGAAATGTGCACCACCGTTGGAAAACTGAATTATCACAGGCGATTTGACCTCGCGGGCTGTTTCCAGAACTGCATTTACCGAGTCCGTGCCCACAACATTCACTGCCGGAATTGCAAAAGCGTTTTTATTGGCATAATCAAACAGCTTCTTTACATCGTCGCCGAAGATCACCCCTGGTTCAAGATTTAATCCTTTGTTACTCATTATCTGATGTTTTATAGTTAACCTGACATTTTTCCGCCTGTAAAGATATGTAAAAAATGATTGCTGCTTTTTACCGCACAAAATGCAATATGGTAATATCTTTGAGGTCCTTAGCCAATTATAATAATCAATTAATTATCTTCGTACTTCCAAAAAAAGCGATTAGTTGAATACCATGAAAAGGAAATTCACATGCCTCATCATCCTATTTTTGATGAGTCCCCTTCTGCTCTTTTCACAGCAAAAAGTCTGGACACTGGAAGAGAGCATAGGCCATGCCCTTCAGAATAATATCCAGATCAAACAGCAGGAGATAGCCACCAAATACCAGGCATCAGCCCTCGAACTCTCTAAAATGAGCCAGCTGCCTACCCTTAACGGAAGCGCCTCCCACAATTACTCTTTCGGACGTGCACTTGACGAAACCACCTATGAGTTCACCGACAACCAGACAGTGCAGTCAAATAACTTCAGCGCCACAACCGGTATAACCCTTTTCCGCGGCCTGGTGACCTACAACACAATCAGACGCAACCGTTACCAGCTGATGGCCAGTGAACAGGATCTTGAAGGATTAAAGGATGATATTTCGATGAATATCGCCCTGGCTTATCTTCAGATACTTCTGAACAGTGAACTTGTCACGGCCACCAATTCACAGGTTGCCATGACAAAACAGCAGATAGACCGCACTCAGAAACTCGTTGATGCAGGCAGCCTGGCTCGCGGTGGCCTTCTTGACATCGAGGCGCAGGCAGCACGTGAGGATCTTCAGCTTGTAAACCTGCAGAACCAGCTCTCCATGTCTTACCTGACGCTGGCGCAGATGCTCGAGCTCCCCTCGGTGGAAGACTTCGCAATCTCTATCCCGGAAATAACAGTAGATCCGGTGAGTGTGACAGGAGACCCCGCCGGAATTTTCTCGATTGCGGAAAAGACGAGACCAGAGATTCTCGGTGCCGAATACCGGCTCAAAGGAGCTGAATATGACCTCTCAATTGCCAAAGGCGGCAGAAGCCCGCGGCTGGGTCTGGGAGCATCAGTCGGTACTGCCTACTCTGACAACAGGATCAATCCCTTCACCCTTGAACCGTATACTTTCCGCAGCCAGCTGAATGACAACCTGAACTACGGGGTGGGATTTTCTCTGAACATACCTATCTTCAACGGATGGCAGGTGAACACTAACATCACCAATTCCAAACTTGGCATAGAAAACTCAAAATATACCCTTGAGGCGACAAAGAAGCAGCTTTATAAGAATATTCAGCAGGCGTTCACGGATGCCAACGGCGCACTGAAGAAATACTCCGCAAGCAAAAAGGCCGTGGAAGCAATGGAAGAGGCTTTCCGTTATGCAGAACAAAAACTGAATCAGGGAATGGTGACAGCCGTGGAATATAACCAGTCAAAGACACAGCTTCTGAATGCCCAGAGTGAAATGGCACAGGCGAAGTATGAATACGTCTTTAAGACCAAAGTCCTGGATTTTTACAGGGGAATACCCATTACATTACAGCATATCAATATTTTAGCGAATCAATTCTGAAACTTACCGAGTCATGAAAGAGAATAAAATTCTGAAGATACTCCTCGTCGCCGTTGCCATTCTGCTCATTTTTGCCGTGCTCGGTAAAAAACAGGGATGGTTCGGCAAGGCCATAACAGTGAAGGTGGCAGTTGAGAAAGTCGCTTCACGGTCAATAGTTGAGGCTGTGACATCCAATGGTAAGATCCAGCCTGAAACAGAGGTAAAGATCAGCCCTGATGTGTCAGGCGAGATTGTAGAACTGCATGTGAAAGAGGGAGATCATGTTGAAAAGGGAGTCCTCCTTTTCAAGATCAAGCCTGAAATCTATGTTTCCGCCCGCGAAAGGGCATCTGCTGCCGTAAGCTCTTCAAAGGCCCGCCTTTCGCAGGTTGAAGCCCAGCTTATACAGGCTGAACTTTCATATAACAGGAGTAAATCCCTGTGGGAGGAAAAAACGATATCACAGGCTGATTTTGAACAGGCAGAAGCCCAATATAAAATTGCCAAAGCCGAAAGGGAAAGCGCCCTTTTTGCAGTGAAAAGTTCCGAAGCATCACTGAAGGAGGCCAATGAAAACCTTATCAAAACAACTGTTTACTCACCCATGAAAGGCACAATATCGAGCCTCTCCGTAGAACTTGGAGAGAGGGTGATTGGAGCCAATATGATGACCGGCACCGAAGTTCTCAGGGTAGCCGACCTCAACCGCATGGAGGTTGTGGTTGATGTGAATGAGAATGATATCATCAGGGTAAAACTGGGAGACACAGCCATAATTGAGGTGGATGCATATCTTGACCGCGACTTTACGGGCATTGTGACCGAGATTGCCAATTCAGCCAAAAGCGCCGGTCTTACAGCTGACCAGGTAACAAATTTCCCGGTGAGAATACTGATTCTTCCTGAATCATACAAGGACCTCATCACAGAAAGGAATCCCAGTCCGTTCAGGCCGGGAATGTCCGCCTCTGTCGACATTCGTACGAGCCGCAAACTGAATATCCTTACTGTTCCCATCCAGGCTGTTACCACCAGAACTGATACCACAAAGCTGAAGATGAGCGGTATCGAAGAAATCCGTACCATCGTTTTCGTTTCTGACGGAGAGTACGCTATGGCCCGCGATGTGAAGACAGGCATTCAGGATAACACAAATATCGAGATACTAAGCGGTCTCAGCGAAGGTGAAGATGCAATTGTCCAGCCTTTCAGCGCCATCAGTAAAAAACTGTCTGACTCCACACTCATCGAGGTAGTAAAAAAGGAAGCCCTTTTCAATACTGAGAAGAAGAAGAAATAAGAGAGTCGAAAACTCTTAAATAAATGATCCTTTGTATTGAGACAGCCACCGGGGTATGCTCCGCGGCATTGTGCAATGACACCGCGACCCTTCACCTGCGCGAGGCGGCGGAAGGAAGGTCTCATGCATCACAACTGACAGTCCTTATCCGTGAACTGCTTGCCGAAGCTTCTGTCAGCACACAGGAGCTCGACGCTGTAGCCGTGAGCAAGGGGCCGGGCTCGTACACCGGACTGAGGATCGGCGTCTCCGTCGCAAAAGGCATTTCTTACGGTGCCGGCATTCCGCTCATCGGCATCAACACCATGACTGCCATGTATTACGGCTTTATATCAAAACACGGTGTCCCCCCGGGAGAAACGCTGCTCTGTCCGATGATTGACGCAAGACGCATGGAGGTTTTCAATGCCCTCTTCACCCATGACGGTAAAATGGTCAGGTCTACCGCAGCAGACATAATTGACGAAACCTCTTTTCACGCTGAACTGGCTGAAGGCAGGGTCATTTACTTTGGCAACGGCGCCGCAAAATGCAAGGGCATTATTACTGACAGCAATGCGCTCTTTGAAGATGACTTTGCTCTCTCGGCATCATATTTGCAACTCCCCGCAGCAGAGGCCCTCAAAGAAAAACGGTTTGAAGACACAGCTTATTTCGAACCCTTTTACCTGAAAGAATTCCTCGCCACGGTACCGAAGAAAATGATCCCGTGAGAAACGGAAAACGAAAATGAGGAGAGCAACGGCATTACTGATGATGATTTTGATCTGCCGGCTTGCCCTGCAGGCACAGTATCAGCCATACATGCCCGGTGAGAAAATCACCTACCAGATCAGATACGGTGTTATCAACAGCGGTGTTGCCACCCTTGAAATAAAGGATGGCTACTGGGACGGAATTCCCGTCTGGCATGCCGTAGTGTCAGGCCAGACTACCGGCCTGGCTGATGCCCTTTACAAGGTAAGAGACATCTATGAGAGTTATATTGATCCCTCAACTGATCTTCCACTGTTCTCAATACGCAACATATCGGAAGGAAAGTACCGCAAATACAACGAGGTAGTCTTTGACCAAACGGCAAGGCCTGATTCCGCGGTGCTTACAAGTGACCTCTCCGGTAAGCATATGACCAAAAAAGGAATACTTGACATCCTTTCGTGCTTTTACTGGTTCCGCAAACATCATCTGGCAAACGGAGACTCACTTAAACCGGGGGACACATTCACAATGACCACCTGGTTTTCTGATGAGCTGTATCCTATAACATTGAAATACAGGGGTAAAGAGACGATAAGGGTCAACGGGAAAAAAATGCTGTGCTACCGTTTTCATCCCGTCACCGAGGTGGGGCGGGTCTTCAAAACCGAAGAGGATATGGCAATGTGGTTCAGTGCCGATGAAAATTTTTTACCTGTTAAAATCCGTTTTGATATCTTTGTGGGGTCATTCCACGTGGAAATGATCAGCAGTGAGGGGCTGAAAACGCCACTGATTATTAATTAAAAAGAGTTAAGAGCTATTTATGGCAACAACGGCAGACTTCAGAAACGGTATGGTGATTGAATACAATAATGACCTTTATACCATAGTTCAGTTTCAGCATGTTAAACCCGGAAAAGGCCCCGCCTTTGTCCGCACAAGACTTAAGAATGTAACCTCCGGCAAAGTACTTGAGAACACATTCAACTCCGGGGTGAAGGTCAACGTAGCCCGCGTGGAGCGCAGACCGCACCAGTTCCTTTACAAGGATGAATCAGGATATAACCTGATGCACCTCGAGACCTTCGAACAGATCTCGGTTCCTGAATCATTGCTTGAAAACAGTGACCTGCTTAAGGAAGGAGAAACTGTCGAGGTTGTAGTTCATGCAGATACCGAGAATGTACTCCTTGTCGACCTTCCCATCAACGTGGTTATGGAGGTAACATATACCGAGCCCGGACTCAGGGGAGACACGGCAACAAATACCTACAAGGCTGCAACAATTGAGTCGGGATCGACAATCATGGTACCTCTCTTTGTAAACACCGGCGACCGGATCCGTATTGATACAAGAGACAGGTCCTATATCGAACGCGTTAAAGGCTGATCCTCTGACATGACCAGGAGCGGGCTTTCAAGCGACAGACTGAAGATGTCGAAGTTCAAACTCGACGCCCTGCTCGATATTACACTTTCAATCAATGCCAACCTGCCGACAGAAGGTCTTCTTGCCAGATATGAGTCGATACTCCGCGAAGACCTTGGTATAGGCAAGATCCTGCTTTTCAAACACGGAGAGAGGTGGGAGGCACTGCTGAACTCCGGATTTCCTGACAGCCTGAAGAGAAATCTGGAAGTTGAGCGCGACCTGCTTCCCTACAAGGAGATTACCACCGGAGTGCCCAAACAGCCTTTTGAAGGAGTATATATCATTATCCCTGTGCTGAACAACAATATCCCCCTGGCATTCGTGCTGATAGGTGATATTGACGAGGAGGGCGAAGGAATGAGTCCGGTGATAAAACACCTGCATTTTATTCAGACCATATCGAGCGTCATTGTTGTGGCTATCGAGAACCAGCGACTTTTCAACGAGAGCCTCAGGCAGGAGGCGTTAAGGCGTGAGCTGGAACTCGCGGCACGGATGCAGGTTATGCTGATCCCTGACAACAAAAAGCTGCCCGTAAATGAAAAAATCAGCGCTCACGGATTCTATTTCCCTCATTATGAGGTAGGTGGCGATTATTATGATTTCGTCTCCCTGTCCGATGACATCGTCGGATTTTGTATGGCCGACGTCTCCGGAAAGGGGATATCTGCGGCACTGCTGATGTCAAATTTCCAGGCCAGCCTGAGGGTGCTTTTTTCGGCAGAAATTGACCTGGAGGTTCTCCTGCGTAAGCTCAATCAGATTGTCGTCATCAACTCCTCCGGTGAGCGGTTCCTCACTTTTTTCATCGCCCGTTACAACATAGCCACGCGTGTGCTGGAGTATGTGAATGCAGCCCATAACCCGCCTGTGCTTATTGACTTGCGCTCACATAGATCGACTTTGCTGAGAACTTCCTGCGTGGGAGTCGGAATGCTCGATGACATGCCCCCGGTTGGTAAAGTCAAACTGAACATAAGCGGCCCGGCAAAGATTGTTTGTTATACTGACGGCCTTTCGGAGCTAAAGGACAAAAAAGGCAATGATCTCGGGGCATCGCCGGTAATAAAGCATTTTTCCAATACGCATCCCCTGTCGGAAAATATTGCCTCACTGATCGCCGATCTTGATATTCGTGACTCCAACCCGCTTCTCTTTGACGATGTATCGATCCTGGCTGTGGAGATCAGATAGCCACCCTCGCTCAGATCAGACCCTCAGACTTTCAGGTTTTGGCCTTTCAGGTCCGCCGCAACCAGCATTGCGATGAATCCCCACCATAAAGAGGCAATCTTGTCAGTATCGAGGAAACTGTTCATGGCTCCGTGTATCATATAGGTCATCAGTCCGGCCAGAACCGCAAGCACAAAATATCCACTGTCACGCTTCTCCCTGTACCATACCTTTATTCCTGTCATGACAGATGCTATGGTCAGCAGCAGGAACAGTACGGCCCCAGGAAGTCCCCCTTCACTGAGAGCCCCCAGGTACTCACTGTGCGCGTTCCCTGCATCGCCAAAATCAGTGCTAATTATTGTTTTCTCCCCGGCCCTCTGGAAAGGAGCATATTTAAACTGGTATGTTCCCGGGCCCCAGCCTGCCACAGGCTTCTCTGCAAACATCCTCAGGGCGCATTTCCAGCGGTTTATCCGCTCGAGATTGGACTGGTCGGTGGAGATATTTGATGAAGATCTCAGGTGCTGAGCCATATCCGCGGAAGAGTCTTCTGTGGTGCTGTCCATTTTCTCCCATATCCGCCCTGCGGAAAGTGCAATCACAATCAGTAAAACAACCGTGGTAAGGAAAAGCAGCTTTCCCGGTATCCTCAGCCAAATGATAAACGTAACCG
Source organism: Bacteroidales bacterium (assembly GCA_038248855.1). Taxonomy (GTDB): domain Bacteria; phylum Bacteroidota; class Bacteroidia; order Bacteroidales; family VadinHA17; genus SR-FBR-E99. The sequence goes on from JBBRXA010000042.1 coordinate 13,189, forward strand.
CCAGAGCCGCCAGGAGGCTTACCCAGGCAGCCCTGCTGTATGAAAAAATCAACCCGGCGCTGAACAGCAGAATCAACCCGGCAACGGGTAACCTGAATCGGGTATTCTCCTTTCTGCGGTTGAACAGCATCACTCCAAGCGGTGGAAGAAGAAATGCCATTGAAGCCCCGAATGATGTATGGTCCCTGAAGAAGGGATAGCAGGCTGAATGTGCAAACTTCTGGTTCAGCATCCCGGCCCCCCCCACACGGACGAGAAAGTAAATGACAACCACGGCAAGCCCGGCCGAATAGGCGGAAATGTACCTCCTGTCAAACCCCTCCCCGACAAAGAGCTGGGCTGAAATAAGATAAAATCCTGAAATGAACCACAACCTGTACGCGAGGGTCTTGAAAGAGACAACAGGCATCGTGGAGAACACTGATGAAAGGAGGGTCCAGATAAGGTAGAGGCCTATGATAAGTGTAACAGGATGGCGTAGTAGCCTGGGGGAAAACTCGCGGCTGACAATGAGCTTGTACAGGGTTACAAACAAAAGCATTGCCATGACTGGCTCCGTGGGCAGTGAGAGGTCAAACGGTGCTGAGCCCGACAGGTAGCTTATCTGTACCGAAAGGGGGGTTAGAAAGAGTGTCAGGAGCAGCAGGTACTCGAGGGATACTGCGGTAAGCAGGACTATTCCCAGGATTACCGGTACCAGCCATACAATTATAAACTCAGAGCTGATCATCGGTCCGGCGCTGCTTCATTCCCTCGGCAACGAACAGTCCCAGCGCCAGCAGCATCACTGCTGAGGCGGCAGTAATAATTACAGTATAACTGCGTTTCGGCCAGATCTTCTTTTCTGCAACGATTGCCCTGTCAACAACCAGGGTATACGGAAGGGTCTGGCGGCTAAGAGCCTGCGCCTCCATATAGCGACCCCTGATAAGGGCCAGGTAGTCGGTTTCAGCTTCCAGTGCGGCAAAGAGCCGCAGATTGTACTGATCTGACATGCTGACAATCGAGTCCTGGTACTGTTTGACCAGGCCCAGCTGCGTCTGATAGCTCCGGTTTATGTCTGAGAGTATTCCGGCCGAAGCTCCGCGCTGAAGTATGTTGAGAATAGTATCAGCCCTGGCTGCGATGTCATTTGCCATTGCGCATGCGATCTCCCGGTCGCGGTCCCGTACCTTTATCTCCACCGAGCCGAATGACGTTTTGGAGGAGCGGATGTATTTCTTCATCTTCTGGGCTATGACTGTATTGGGATACTTTTCCCCCGGTCTGATATTGTAATGTGCCGTCAGGTCATACTTCGTCTTAAGATATTCATTGACCTGACTGCTGTTGAGAATCTGCAGCAGTTTCTCGGTAGCATCGTCATCGCCGAACAGGGTGGCTTCAGGAGCTATCTCGCCCAGAAGCGACGGTGTCTCAGCAATATTGGACGAGGGATACAGGATCACCGAAGACTCATAAAGCGGCTTCAGCATCAGAGAAACCGCTGCGGCTAAAACCGCTGCGACAAAACCTGCAATAAGGAAGAGCCTGATATGTTTAATGACAAAGTTTACAAGGTCTACAGAATCGGGTCTGAACTCAGTGCGAATCTTGTCTTTCATCTTTCCCGTCTTTAATCTTTCAGAACCCTGATAAGAAAATAGCTTTTTTTGCCTTTCTGCAGCAGGAGGTATTTTCCGTTGAGGAGCATCTCCACGGTCACCCCTGTTTCTGCATTTTCAATCTTCTCCTTGTTGAGACTGACGCCGCCGCCCTGCACCAGGCGCCTGAACTCACCCCTGGACTCCGCTACCCTGGTGTGCACTGCGCACAGATCTGACAGTGTCACTCCCTCAGAAAGCAGCTTTAGCGGTACGTCGGACATCGGTACCCCCTCAAAAACGGAAAGAAAAGTGCGTTCATCCATACTGCGAAGCTGCTCCGTGGTGCCCTTGCCGAACAGTATCTGCGAAGCTCCTACTGCGGTATCATAATCAGCCTGTGAATGCACCATTACAGTCACTTCCGCGGCAAGGCGTTTCTGCAGTATCCGCAGGTGCGGCTCCGCCCTGTGAGTACTGACAAGCTCGTCTATCTCACCGTGAGAAAGCATTGTGAATATCTTAATGAATTTTTCAGCATCATCATCAGCCACATTCAGCCAGAACTGGTAGAACTGGTAAGGGGTGGTTTTCGCCGGATCGAGCCAGATGTTGCCCGACTCGGTCTTGCCGAATTTGGTGCCGTCACTTTTCGTTATGAGCGGACAGGTCATTGCATAGGCCTCCCCGCCGGACTTGCGTCTTATAAGCTCGGTGCCGGTAACAATGTTGCCCCACTGGTCCGATCCTCCCATCTGGAGCCTGCACCCGTAGTTGTTATAGAGGAAAAGGTAATCGGTGCCCTGGACAAGCTGATACGAAAACTCTGTAAATGACATGCCCTGACCGCTCTCAGAGTCAAGCCTCTTTTTAACAGAGTCTTTGGCCATCATATAATTGACTGTTATATGCTTGCCGATATCACGGATGAAGCCAAGGAAGGAGTAATCCTTCATCCAGTCGTAATTGTTGACCATCACGGCTTTGTTGGGGGCCTTTGACCGGAAGTCAAGGAATTTCTCAAACTGCTTCCTCATGCCCTCCTCATTATGCCGGAGAGTCTCCTCGTTTAAAAGGTTGCGCTCTTCCGACTTGCCGGAGGGATCACCTATCATTCCCGTCGCGCCGCCCATCAGTGCAATAGGCGTATGCCCCGCCCTCTGCAGGTGTCTCAGCATCATTACTCCTACGAGGTGTCCGATGTGCAGAGAGTCGGCGGTGGGATCAAACCCCACATATGCCGAAGTCTTCTCTTTCAGCAGAAATTCTTCAGTGCCGGGCATGATGTCGTGTATCATGCCTCTCCATCTCAGCTCCTCAACAAAATTCATTCGTAACATGTTAAAATTCAACTCCGCAAAGATATCAAAACCGCTCAGAGTGTCACATCCTGCGGTTTCTTTTTATAGCGGTTAAAGCTTTCGAGCAGGTCCCCGCCTTCAACTATCGGGAAAATTGCCGGCACAATGTCGGCGATGGGGTTGTAGAGATATGATTTGGCAATGCGGTCTGACGGGAGAAAGGCTCTTTTCTGATGAAGGGTGTTCAGAAAGACGAAGACGACGCTGAGTATCAGTGCTGTTTTTATAATTCCGAAGATGGCGCCCAGTATCCGTACCATGAAGCCGAGAGCTACGGCTTTCATTAGTGAGTCCAGCAGTCTTCCCATGAGATTGACGGCAATCACTATTACCACGAAGGTGATTGCAAAGGCTATTATCCCCAGCCAGGCCGTCTGTAAATCAAACCACCCCGAAAGTTTCACGGCGGTCCATCCTGAAAAGTGGATGGCGCCCCATACTCCCAGTATGAGAGCAGCAAGTTCAGCCACTTCTATGACGAGGCCGTCGATGAATCCCTGAATAAGTCCAAAACCCAGCAGTGCGATGATGACAAAGTCTATCCAGTTCATAGGTCAGTATATTTTAAGGGATGAAGGTAGAAATTTATCTGATTATCAGTTTTGTCTGTGCTGTTATATTGCTGCCCGTAACTGTCAGTACATACAGCCCCGGTTTCATAATAACGTTGAGGCATCACCGCATATGCCGCGCTTAGGGCTTTTTGACTGACCCTGCGCTGTCAGACAGGTCATCAGGGCCGCGAAAAGTGGAAGAACCTACCTGATTTTCATTTCAGCCCCTTCTTGTATGCAATGATCCTGAGTAAATCAGGCAATTGAATACTGGCATAACTCTCACCCAATGCTGTTTTCAGGACTTTGCCGTCAGGAAAAGCTTGTTTGTCGGGAGACAAAGGAGCAAGTGTAATGCGTTACGCTAAACACTCAGCCCCAACCCTTTCAGTTCATTCCTCAGTTGCACGGCCGAGGTAAAATAAATGGCGTGAAAACCCAGCTTCGCGGCAGCATCGACATTGGGTCTGTTATCGTCGATATAGACTGTTTCAACAGGATTGATACCGTATCTTTCCGTCAGCCTGCGGTAAATCTCAGGGTCAGGCTTCATGACCTTTTCAAATCCTGATACGACTATTCCGTCAAACTGCTTCATGAAGTCATACATCTCATAGGCCCACGGAAAGGCTTCGTGAGACCAGTTCGTCAGGGCATAGAGGGGCATTCCGGACGATTTAAGCTCGTTAAACAAGGCGACAGTCTCTTTTATCTCCCCTCCCAGCATCTCCTTCCAGCGGTCATAATAGATGGCTATATTTACGGTGTGTTCCGGGTATTTTGCCGTCAGTTCCGCCGTGGCCTCGGTGAACAGTTTACCGCCGTCCTGCAACTGATTCCAGTCATAGGTACATATTTCAATGAGGAACTTCTCCATTTCCTCTTCGTTTGTGAAAATCTTGCGGTACAGGTGCCTCGGGTTCCAGTCTATCAGAACACCCCCGAGGTCGAAAACAACAGTTTTAATTCTGCTCACAGCTTCCTCCGATCAATTTCATTTAATTATTACTGCCCCGGTGGTTTTCAATGCCTCTGCAGCCTCCGGCGGCAGCTTCCAGTTATTGTCAAAGATCCCATGCGTGATAATATTGTCTGAACTCTCCTTGAAGAGCACAAAATCCTGAAACTTCTTCAGTGCTTCAACCTTTGATCCCATGAATGCATACCCCCCCTGTCCTGCTGCTTTTGCGGCTGGCGTCCACCAGGGCAGGCCCGAATTTATAAGCACATAGTGCCTGTTGAGGGGAAAGATATAGACGAGTCCGTAACCGTTCTGATCAACATTCAGATGCATCGGGAGGTTGTCGGCAAACTTCTCAATAACGGCATTCGTTTCGCGTGTGCCAAAGAGAACAAGATTCGAAGTGACATAGTCGCTTGCCCGTACGTCATTGTCGGAGACAACCCTTGGGAAGACCATAATTCTGCCCCCCATACCTGTCCATTCGGCAGCGGCAGCTGCCTGTGCCCTTCTGGCCGTCAGCTCCTCCTGTGAAGGGCTGCCACCGGTACCGTAGACATAAATATGACTGCTGCTTACCGCAACATATAGAGGGCCTTCGGCGCCGGGCTGTTTTGCGGTAAGTCCGGGAGTGAACTTCCTGTTAACCCACGATCCGCCGGACATCATAAATGAAACAGCATCGGAAGTCTTAACAGTAAATGATTTGCCGTCGACTTTCAGCAACACTTTCTGGGCGGCATTGAAGAGCGGATGTCCTCCCAGCTTAAGGGTAAAAGCGTCGAGCCCCCCGGTGGTTATATTAATTGCATTGGTGCCTGAGAACCGGGCTTCAATTGTTGCCGGTGTTCCGGGAATAAAGTTATCAAGGGTCACCCAGAAAGATCTGTTGTATTTGAACCATCTTGTGGTGAATTTCACCTCTTGGGGGAACGGGTCTCTCGTAAACTGGGAGAACCAGTCGAATATAAAGCCGTCCTTGTAAGCCCACTCCCAGCTGTTATGGCCTACACCCGGATATTCGACATAGTCAAACCTCCGTGCCGAGGATTCAAGCCTCGTCTTCCATTCGGTGGCAGTTTTATAAAGGAAATCCTTGTCTCCTATAAACAGGTGCACCGGCATATTAACAGCGTTGCCGGCGAGCTCACCGGTGCCTTCGGGAGGTGCCGGGCATACCGGGGCTATTGCCGCCCAGACGTCAGGACGGGTAAGGCCCAGCCACAGGGTGCCACCGCCGCCCATCGAGAGCCCGGTCAGGTAAATACGGTCTTCGTCAATCAGGAAGCGCGACTTAAGATCGTCAAGCATATCATAGACATCCTGTTCGGCTACGCCTTGGTATCCGGCGGTACCGCGTGCAAACGGTGCCGCTGCAATGTAACCTACGGGCTTAAATGCCGGGTAGTAACGGGTGGCTTCGACGTCAGTCTCAAAAGGAACGTTTCCGGGTTTTATAAAATCATACCCCTGGGCGTTGCCTACGCCAAAGAGTCGACGGAGTCCCAGCCGGTGATTTGACCAGGCGCCGTGCAGAAAAACTACAAGCGGATACCTCTCTTTTTCGTTGAAGTCCTCAGGTATGTAGACCGCGTATGGCTGATCGGTGTCGTCCACCGAGGAGAAAAACGACAGATCCTGGGGGCCGGGCTTCAGTCGCTGCGCCGCAGCATTTCCTGCATCGAACAGAGGAAGAATCATTGTCAGCGCGAGTATGCGAAAAAAAGATAAAGACAGTTTCATTCTGAGGATTTTTTTGGTGCCTTAAATTAATATTGTTTTTTCAAAATGAGCGGTTGTGTGCGTGAAAACTGTTTCCCTTCGTCATTGAATACCTGAGATCACCCGTTGAGGCGAAAAAGCTCATCACAGACCGTTAACAATTTCCGGAGTTAAAGGTTATATTACTGGTATCAATCTTCTTCCGAATAATGTCAATCTTCAGACTATGAACAACAAGGGTTTCTTTACACTGTCCAACGGAATAAGAATCCCGGTGGTAGGTTTTGGTACATGGCAGATCCCGGGGGGTGACCCGGCCTATAATTCGGTTGCCACCGCCCTGAAGGCCGGATACAGACATATAGACACCGCTTTTGCTTACGGAAATGAGGCAAGTGCCGGGCAGGCGATACGCGACTCAGGAATTGACCGCAAAGAAATATTCGTAACATCCAAGCTGCCGGCAGAGATAAAGGATTATGACAAAGCCCTCCGGTATGCCGATAAAACGTTGAAAAACATTGGCCTGGATCATATTGACCTGTACCTCATTCATGCACCCTGGCCCTGGAATGAAATGGGAGCTGATTATACAAAAGAGAATATTAAGGTCTGGAAGGCAATGGAGGATTTTTACATGGGTGGCCGGACACGTTCGATTGGAATATCCAATTTCAGTGTTACGGATATAGATGGGATACTGGAAACATGCCGGATATTGCCGATGGTCAACCAGATCAGGATGCACATCGGGCACAGCCAGACGGAGGTAAATGAGCACTGCAGAAAGAACGGCATATTGGTTGAAGGGTATTCTCCACTGGCAACGGGCAGGCTTTTAAATAACACTGCCATAGCAGACGTTGCTAAAAAATACCGTAAAAGTGTTGCCCAGCTGTCAATCCGATATGTTCTGCAGAAAGGAGCACTGCCGCTGCCCAAATCCGTCCACCCTGAATACATCCGCCAGAACATTGACATCAATTTTGAAATTTCGGAGGATGACATTCGCAGGCTTGACAGTCTGAATAATCTTTAATTTGTCCGGCAACTACTGACCAGCCTTGCAGAGGTTGCATGAAGTAGAGTACTGCAGTCCTGGTGCGGATATTGCCTGGCTTGCAATTACCCGGACAATTGAGTAAACGATACACTGATTGTCAATAATTTTGGAGCTGTTTTAAGAATGCTCGACTCTGTTAAAACATCTGTACCTGTTTTTCTTTTTGCCAAATCTCTTTATCCCGATGCCCCGGTTATTTTGACCAACCTGGGAAACTCGCTGTTTGAGCTGTACGATGACAAATCGGCTGAAAGTCTGTACAAAAGATCGCTGGAAATTAATCCTGATTATGCCCTGGCGCGACATGGTCTGGTGAATGTTTACCTCAAGCAGAAAGACATCAGGAGAGCCATGGAGGAGCTTTTTAAAGGTGTAACAGGTATTTACAGTGAATCACTTGCTGATGTTAAGAAGAATGTAAGAACCGATAAGAAAAACTCTCCTCCCGCACCGCCGGAAACAGAAGAACCCAAACAAGGTTCAGAAGAAAGCCAGGATCAGGGTTCGCCAAATCCAAACGTTCCGGTTGACAACCTTGTCCTTCCTGATTTTCCTGATTGGCCGGACATTGGAGCGCTTGTGCATGATAATTCAATTGAAAAAATAAGCAAAAAGCTGACCGGGATAAAACCCACTGACAATGCATATAAAAAAGCAATGGAAATGATGGAAGAATATTTCGATTATCAGCTTAAGACTGCTAACCGGAAATAAATCCGGTCTGACAGCATTAACGGGGTGTGGTTTACAGAACAAATTAAACAGGTCACCGCAAACGATGAATCCAAAGTGAAGCAACTGGAAGCAGATCCTGCAGCTTTTCAGGCATTACTGATTGAACGGTGCAACCTCCTTACCCGGATAAACGATAAAAGCTTTGTTGACTGGAAAAAAGTTGCTTCCGAAAGACATAAAACATACGAAGATATCCTGATGACTTACTGGGTATTGTGCGAGCAATATCTTAACCGCACGTATGATATTAACGAATTTGAGGAGCTAAACAGCAAACGGAAATCATACGTTGCCTCCAAATTTGGCCTTATTTATACTGACTATTCATTTCGCAGGCTTCAATTCGGAATCTCCAATCTGGCTTCGTTTGCATCGGTTACAGGTAACTGCCCAAAAGCACCGCCGCCGCCGGATCCACCGGAAGAAGACAAAGATGATGTGAATATTCCCGACAAAGATGCTGTTCCTTGTCCGTTTAAAGAAATGAAACTTAAAATCGGGTTGGGAGTGTGCAGTGCGGGTATCGATTGCGAAAGCATTGAAGCTGAATGTGGCGAGGGACTGATTGCAGGTGTAAAATGGAACTATAAGAAAAAAGAACTGACCGCATTTGGCGGAGCGGGGTTAAAAGCTGATTTCGGAATAAAGGGTATCGATGGCAGTTCGGCAAGTGCTTCTGCCAAAGCCGGTTTTGAACTCACTTTTAATAAAAAAGGCCAGCTTATTGATGCAGGATACAAAACAGAGGTTGGCGCCAGTGCCACAATGGGAAAATATGAAGCCGGACAAACGCTTGAGGTCAAGATGACTGCAGCTACCGGAATTGATGTGAGCCGTACAAGCGAATTTGCAACCAGGGCTTTTAAAGACTAAAGCCCGGGA
>JBBRXA010000043.1:0-21997 GCA_038248855.1 Bacteroidales bacterium
CCCGAATTCGCTCCTGACAGTGAGTGACCTTCCTGGCGCCTCTACACACCTACCTATAATCTGCGCATCAAGTTCAAATGAGGCAGCAATATCAATGACCGCCTGAGCATCTCCCGGTGAGACATACAGCTCCATGCGGTGGCCCATGTTGAAAACCCTGTACATCTCCTCCCACGGCGTCCCTGAATTGCCCTGTATAAGTGCGAAAAGCGGCGGCACCGGGAACAGGTTGTCCTTAATGACGTGTATCCTGTCAATGAAATGGAGGATCTTAGTCTGCCCGCCGCCGGAACAGTGAACCATCCCGTGGACTGACCCGCGCATAGAGTCAAACACTTTCTTAATAACCGGAGCATAGGTCCGCGTCGGTGAAAGAACCAGTTTGCCGGCGGTGACTCCCGGAACAGCCGTAGGGTCAGTAAGGCGTGAGCTCCCGGAATATATGAGTTCTGAAGGAACAGTGGGGTCGAAACTCTCAGGATAAAGAGCGGCGAGGTACTTGCCGAAAACATCGTGACGTGCCGAAGTCAGCCCGTTGCTGCCCATTCCGCCGTTGTAGTCCTTCTCGTACGCTGTCCTCCCGCATGAAGAAAGACCTACGATTACATCACCTGACCTGATATTGGTATTGTCAATTATTTCAGCCCGGCGCATGCGTACAACTACCGTGGAATCAACTATTACCGTCCTGACCAGGTCACCCACATCTGCCGTCTCCCCTCCCGTCGACCGGATACCTATGCCTGCGTCACGCAACTCAATCAGAAACTCTTCGGTGCCCTCGATGATTGCCCTGACAACATCACCCGGAATAAGGTTTTTATTACGGCCGATTGTGGATGAAAGCAGTATGTTATCGGTGGCTCCCACACACAGCAGGTCATCAAGATTCATTACAACCGCATCCTGCGCAATTCCTTTCCATACTGTCAGGTCTCCGGTTTCTTTCCAGTATACATAGGCAAGTGACGATTTGGTACCTGCCCCGTCGGCATGCATAATGTTGCAGTACTCCGGGTCACCGCCAAGGAGATCAGGTACAATCTTGCAGAATGCACCCGGGAAAACTCCCCGGTCAATATTGCTTATAGCAGCATGCACGTCTTCCTTGCCTGAAGAGACTCCTCTCTTTCCGTAACGGGAACCGTCAGCCATGGATCAGAAACTATATGTGTTAAAAGCTACTGACATTTTACCTTGCAGGCTCATAATCGGTACGCAACACTTTGAACTCAGTACGCCGGTTTATCTGATGTGCTATTTCCTTCTGTTCATCACTGGCAAGTGTATTTATATACTGTTCCGTAAGAGTAGTGCCTGTCCTGAGGAAAGGAGAATCCTGAACCATAGATGCATCCACCACCTTTGGATTGGTTTCACCGTAGCCTCTGGCCGTCAGCCTCTCCATGGCTATTCCCTTGCCTATAAGATAATCAACCACCGATTGTGCTCTTTTTTGTGACAGTTCGAGGTTATATTCCTCAGTGTCACGTGAGTCAGTGTGGGACATCAGTTCAATAGTAACATTCGGGTTATCATTAAGTGTCTCCACCAGTTTATCCAGTGACACCATCGATTCGGGTCTGAGATCCCATTTGCCGAAGTCGTAGAAAATATTTGGTAGTTCAATGGGTTTGTCAATGGCCGTAAGGAGTATTGTGGCCATGAAATCGCGGCTCTTGTCCTGGCCCCTGGTTGTCTCCTTCTCCTTTCCGTTAAGATATCCTCTTTTTGAAGCCAGAAAGATATAATCAACATTGGGTTTGAGTGTGAATTTAAAGTCGCCTCCAGCTCCCGTTTCAGCCTGCAGGTTAACGCCGTCGCTTGCAATGAGTGCAACTGTTGCTCCCTGTACCGGCTGGCCGGTTTTTTCATCCCTGACAAGCCCGGTTATTCCGAAACGCAACGGAGGAAGCTCGAAAAAATAAAGATCGTCGTCCCCCCTGCCCTTCCGGGTGGAACTGAAAATGCCTTTTTCAGCCTCCTTCTCAAAGGCAATTCCGAAATCGTCAGCATTGCTGTTAACAGGTGATTTCATGTTCTCCACAATCCATCCCCCTCCTGCCTGGGGCGAAGCCTGGAAGATGTCGAGACCTCCCATGCCTATCTGGCCGTCAGACGAAAAATAGAGAGTGCCATCCTCCCGAACATTCGGAAACAGTTCATTGCCCCGCGTATTGATGTCACTGCCCAGGTTCTCGGGACGCGGCCAGTCGCCGCTGGCTGATGAGCGAACCGAACGGTAGATATCCTTGCCTCCAAGACCACCGGGGATGTCAGAGACGAAATAGAGGGTAAGCCCGTCTGCCGATATTGAAGGGTGCGCAGCCACCAGGCTGTCAGCAAGTATGTTTATTACTTTAGGGTCTGACCACTGCGTGCCGTCGCGTTCAGAATACATTATCACGCATCCCTTTTCCTCCCTTTTGCCTGCTTCGCACCTGGTGAAATATACTTCCGTAAAATCACCGGAGAACGAAGGGGTACCGTCTTCGAACTCACTGTTCAGATAATCGGCCGGCACCGGGGTGCTCCACCGGCCCTTTTTATCGAGCCTGGTCTCGAAGATATCCGTGAAATTCTGACCTGTGGCTCCGTGGCTCCTGTTGCCCTGTGCATCATCGCGTGACGAAGTGAACCACACCATGCCGTAATCATCACGGGCATAGGCAGGAGAGAAATCAGAGTCCTTCGAATTAAGTTCCCTGGCTTCTTCAATGTTATATGCTTCAGGGGAACTTTTCCATTCCATGGCCAATTCGCACGCGCGTATCTGCTGTTCTGTGCGGGGATCGCCCGGTACCATCTGGCGGTATTTTCTGAATTCTTCAATAGCCTGCGGATAGCGACCGTTCTTTTTGATGCTCTCTGCAAGCCAGTATTGAGCTTCAGGTTTGGGGAAGGCTGACTTAACAGCCTTTTTATACCACAGTTCGGCATTCTTCGGATCATTAATAATCCGGTAACATTCAGATACCATGTAAACCATATCGGCCTTCACCTGTTTGTCACGGGTCTTGGAATAGACATCCTTGAAAAGATCGGTGGCTTCGAAATAACTGCCCGATCTGAATGCCTCATAAGCGCGTTCTGCCTTCTGCTTCTGGGCTTCTGCAGAAACCGGAACGAGAAATAATATAATTATAAGGCTGATAAAACTCTTTTTCATACGAGCCGGATTCGTTTATTGCAAAAGTAATGAATGTTATAATAGTTAACGGCGCGCAGGGCTAATTATTACCATCAGCAGGGCTAAGTAAAACAAAGCCCCGTCCACCAGCTGGCGGATCGGGGCTGATCACAAGGGTACGATACCGGAACTAACGGGTAAAGAGCAACTCGCGGTATTTCGGCAGTGGCCACATTTCATTGTCAACAACACTCTCCAGCTTGTCAATATGATTTCTTATTTCACCAAGATAAGGTTTGACCTTCGATTCGTAGGCGAGAGATTTCTTAAACTGATCAGATATGACATTCGCCTTCTTCCTTTCTTCAGTCATCTCTCCTACAAGCTTCTTTATCATGGATATATGGTCGGAAATGGAGACAATAAGCTCTTTCCGTGCCCCTGCAAGTCTCATATACTCGTTTTCCTCGAATATCTCACGCAGCCCCCTGACGTTGTCGACCAGGGTAGTCATGTAACCCACGGCAATGGGGACTATGTGGTTTATGGCAAGGTCACTGAGCACCCTCGATTCTATCTGCACTTTCTTGGTGAATTTTTCGAGCTCCACCTCGAGACGTCCTTCGAGTTCACGGCTGCTAAGCACTCCCGTATCGACAAGGGCTTTGCGTGACGACTCTGAAACATATGACTTCAGTGTCTTTGGAACGCTCATTTCTACCGAAAGGCCTCTCCGTATCGCCTCCTTATGCCATTCCTGGCTGTAGCCGTCTCCCTCGAAGCGTATTCGCTCAGAGTCGATAATGTATTTTTTAAGGACCTGAAAGATCGCTTCATCTTTCTTTCTTCCTTTTTTTATAAGTCCGTCAACCTCTGCTGTGAAAAGGGTGAGCTGGCGTGTGACGGCCGCATTCAGTACGATCATTGCGGAACTGCAGTTGGCCGATGACCCTACTGCCCTGAATTCGAACCTGTTGCCGGTGAAGGCAAAGGGAGAAGTACGGTTCCTGTCAGTATTGTCAAGTAGTATCTCGGGTATCTTGCCCAGTCCAAGTTTTATTTCCGTCTTCTCCTGCGGGGTCATTTTTTTGTCTTTCACCTTGCTGGCTATATTTTCAAGGATATTGGTCAGGTATGATCCCAGAAAAACGGAAATTATGGCCGGAGGGGCCTCATGACCTCCAAGCCGGTAGGAATTGTTTTCGTTCATCACGCTGGCGCGAAGAAGCTCCTGATTGTCATTTACAGCCTTGACCACGTTTACCAGGAAAGTCAGGAACTGCATATTGCTTTTCGGATTCTTCCCCGGTGAAAGCAGGTTTACACCGCCGTCAGTGGCCATAGACCAGTTGCTGTGCTTTCCTGAACCGTTGACATCGGCAAACGGCTTTTCGTGAAACAGCACCCTGAACTTGTGCTTACGTGCCACCCTGCGCATCACGTCCATTATCAGCTGGTTATGATCAACGGCAAGGTTTGCCTCCTCGTAGACGGGAGCACACTCGAACTGGTTTGGAGCTACCTCATTGTGTCGTGTCTTAACGGGTATCCCAAGCTTATAGGCCTCAAATTCGAACTCTCTCATAAATGCCTTGACCCTGTCAGGGATAGAGCCGAAATAGTGGTCGGAGAGCTGCTGGTCCTTTGAGGATGGGTGCCCCATAAGTGTGCGGTCAGCAAGCATCAGGTCAGGTCGTGCATAGTAAAGAGCCTCGTCGATAAGGAAATACTCCTGCTCCCATCCAAGGGTAGCGTAAACCTTCTTTACATCCTTGTCAAATAGATGGCATACCTCCAGTGCGGCACGGTCAAGGGCTGCAAGGGAGCGCAACAGGGGTGTCTTGTAATCAAGGGCTTCGCCGGTGTAGGAGACGAAGACGGTGGGGATACAAAGAGTTGTACCGACGATGAACGCAGGTGATGAGACATCCCAGGCAGTATAGCCGCGCGCCTCGAAGGTGTTTCTTATGCCTCCGCTGGGGAAACTCGATGCATCAGGCTCCTGCTGCACAAGTACCTCGCCGGAGAAGACCTCCACCATCGAGCCTCTTTCTCCCCTGCCCAGAAAAGAATCATGCTTCTCTGCCGTGGCGTCGGTAAGAGGATGGAACCAGTGCGTGAAATGCGTCACCCCGCGTTCCATGGCCCAGGCCTGCATGCCTGTCGCAACCTGATCAGCTATCTGCCTGGTTATGGGTGTACCCTCGTCAACCGCAGTCATTACTGCCTTGAACGACTCCCTTGAAAGGTAGCGTTCCATCTTTGGGTTGTCGAAGACGTTGATTGCAAAGTACTGTGATACTGTCTCGCGTGGTAGGTCTATTTCGACCGGGTCCCTGCTGAATAATTCCTTGAGCGCACTGAAACGTAATTTTGCCATAATTTTATTGTTTTTGGCAAAACTAAACCATTTTTCAGTACCTACCCCCTATAATCTTATTATATTTTTGAATATTTTATCTTTTTTTTCAGAACATACCCCCATTTTTTATGGGGCGCTCATTTTATTTTACTGTTTTTTTACAATACGGGGTCACATTCCGGCTTTCTAAAACCTGCAAAAAACGATTTTCTTATATCAACAGCCACAACCTTGTATTCGGGAGTCATTGTAAATTCATCTCCGATGCTGCTTGTAACGTAATTTATTGATGTCTCCGGGAAATGGAAGGTTGTGTAGATCACTCCAGGCTTAACCGCATCGTTAACCTCGGCTTTCACGGTAGCCTGTCCGCGCTCGGAAATGACGGTCACGAAATCTCCCGTTTTCAACCCTTTCATCTCCGCATCGGCAGGATGTACGTAAAGGATGTCCTCCCTGACCAGCTGGCTGTTTGGCGTTCTCCTGGTCATGGTGCCGCTGTTGTAATGCTCCAGTACCCTTCCTGTTGTCAGGATATAAGGATACTTTGCGGAATTGGCAACCAGCTCGGGTGTCTCTTCATAGTCCCAGGAATGGAACTTGCCTAACCCCCGTTTGAATGTCGAGGTATGCAGTATTTTTGTGTCAGTGCCGTCCTCCTTTACCGGCCACTGTTTACCGTTTTTCCCCAGTTCATCCCACCTGACTCCCCTGAAGAAGGGAACAATCCCGGCAATCTCCCGGAGGATCACATCGGCTGAGTAGCCCTGCTGCGGATAACCCATCACATTCATCATGTCAACCACTATCTGCCCGTCGGCCTTCGTTCCTGTAAGCGGCTCCACCGCCCTCTGTACCTTCTGTATCCTTCTTTCACCGTTGGTGAACGTTCCCTCCTTCTCGAGGAATGACGATGCAGGGAACACAACATCTGCAATTTTCGCAGTCTCAGTCATAAAAAGTTCCTGAACTACGAGGAACTCCAGCCCCTTAAGCGCTCCTTTCACATGACATGTATTTGGGTCTGTCTGAAGAAGGTCCTCCCCCATAATCCACATAGCCTTCAGCTCCCCCTGATGGGCGGCCTGAAACATCTCGGGAATACGTAACCCGACTTTCGAAGGATGCTCTGCTCCGTAGTACGTATTATACAAGGCGATGTTTACGGGATCGGTGACATCGAGATAACCTGCTCCCTGATGTGGCTGCACTCCCATATCCGCTGCTCCCTGGACATTGTTCTGGCCCCGCAGCGGGTTAATGCCCGACCCCACCTTGCCAATATTACCGGTCATCATTGCGATATTTGACAACAGCGTTATTGCCTTGGTGCCCTGCCAGTGCTCGGTGACCCCCAGTCCGTGGAACTCCATGGCTGTATCAGCCGATGCATATTCTTCCGCTGCAGCTTTAACAAGTTCACGGTCCACACCGCAGGTTTTCTCAAGCTCATCAATATCAAGGCTTCGCAGGTAACGTTCAAAACCCTCCCACCCTTCGGTCCTGGACCCGATAAATGACTTGTCAACAAGTCCCGCCTCAAGAATATAACGCGCAAACAGGTTGAGCACGGCCACGTTCGTCCCCGGTTTTATCTGAAGGTGATATTTTGCCAGTCGTGCCAGTTCAATTTTCAGCGGATCGATGACTATCATCGGCGTTCCCGACTCAGCAACGGCTTTAATCCTGGCCCCTGTAACCGGATGCGCTGCGGTTGGATTGGCACCTATTACAAGTATGCATTTCGTCTCATAGAGTTCTTCAACAGAGTTGGTTGCGGCGCCCGTGCCGTAAGCCCATTGCATGCCCATTGCCGTAGGGGCATGACATACCCGTGCACAACCGTCTATATTATTGGTCCCCAGAACTATCCTGAAAAATTTTTGCATCAGGTAGTTCTCCTCGTTTGTACATCTTGCCGAGGAAATTCCTGCCAGGGCGTCAGCACCGAATTTTTCCTTTATCTCCCTGAACCGTTTTGCGGTATGGCTGTAAGCCTCCTCCCATGATACTTCCTCAAACCTCCCATCTTTCTTTATCAGAGGAGAACGGAGCCTGTCAGGATGGTTGTAAAACTCAAAAGCAAATCTTCCCTTCAGGCAGGTATGGCCACGGTTGACCTCGCTGTCCAGTGGTGCCTGTATGCCTCTGACAACCCCATCAATTACCTTCACCTCCAGATTACATCCCACACCGCAGTATGTGCAGGTTGTGCGGACAATTTTATCGGCCGCAAGAGTCTTTGTCCCGTACCGGTCTGAAATGGCGTTTGTGGGACAGGTCTGCACACAGGCCCCGCAGGAGACACATGGTGATTCCAGAAAATCACTGTCTGCACCCTTGATGATCCTGCTCTCCGAGCCGCGTCCGAAAACCCCCAGAACATGTTCCGCCTGTAACTCGTCACAGGCTCTTACGCACCTGTAGCAGTTAATGCATTCTGACATATCGGACCAGATATAGGGATGGCTCCGGTCAGGTGCAACATCTGCTTTTTTATGATTCTTCGGGTATCTTACCGAAGTTATACCGACTGAAGCCACAGTCTTCTGAAACTCTGTGGGAAGTTTGCCGGGATCCGGAATCAGCTTCCCCTCAGGATAATCCGTAAGCACAAGTTCCAGGATATTTTTCCTGAGCCTTTTAATCTTTTCTGTCGAATGATAAATATAATATCCAGGTGCAACAGGTGTATGGCATGATGCCATGACCCTGGCAGGACCGTTCTCTTTGAGTGCCACCTCCACCGAACAAATACGGCAGGAACCGTAGTTTTCAAGGTTGTCAGCCTGACAAAGGGTGGGTATGATATCCCGTCCCATCACTCTTCTGACAAATTCCAGTATTGTTTCCCCCGTAACCACGGGGTACGGCTGGTTGTCGATATATGCTATTTCATTCACGGCCATAAGTTTTTGAAGTGAAATAACCGTCCAGCTCCGGGCTGAAATATTGCAGGGCATTCCTGACCGGTAATGGCAGTCCGCCTCCCAGCGCACACAGTGATCCCAGCTGCATCGTCTCAAGCAGGTCGTCAAAGAGCTGCCTGTCAATCTTCTCCCCGCTCTCTGAGGCTCCCGTGAGCAGTTCCATGCCACGCGAGGAGCCTATCCTGCACGGAAAACATTTTCCGCACGACTCTTTTTTTGTGAATTCGAAGAGATGTGCCAGAAGTTTTATTACTGGGAAATCCTCGGGAACCGATACGATTCCGGCATGACCCAGCAGAAATCCCTCGCGGCTGAACGACTCGAAATCGAGAGTCAGACCATCAACCTTTGAGGCCGGTACTATTCCTCCCAGAGGTCCGCCCACCTGAAAAGCTTTTACGGGGTACCTTGTTCCTCCGCCCATCACGTTAAGAACCTCTTTCAGAGGAGTGCCCATCTTCACCTCGTAAAGACCCGGTCTCCGGAAGGCACCGTCGAGGCAGACGAGCTTGGTCCCTGGCGATTTTTCCGTTCCCAGGGCAGCATACGCCGCTCCTCCCTCTTTCAGTATATATCTCAGGTTGGCGAATGTCTCCACGTTGCTTAGGACCGTAGGCCTGCCGAAAAGGCCGTATACTGCCGGGAACGGCGGTCGCGTGCGCACCTCGGGCCTCAGTCCTTCAAGCGAGTTGAGAAGAGATGTCTCCTCCCCGCATATATATGCACCGGAACCTTCGACGACATAAAACCTGAACTGCGGTCCGGGCAGAAGCCCGCCCATAATGTTTTCATCCTCAAGCTGGCGTATTGCTTCCTTCACAGTATCGACTGCCCCGGGGTACTCGCCCCGTATGTAGATCACCCCGGTATCAGCCCCTGTAATGAGCCCTGTCATAAGCATCCCGAAGAGAACTGAATGAGGACGTTCTTCCAGAAGCCATTTGTCCGAAAAAGCCCCCGGATCACCCTCGTCGGCATTGCATACAACATACTTCCTGTCTGATTTAGCCTCCAGGGATGTCTTAACCTTCAGATGAAACGGAAAACCCGCTCCGCCCCTTCCGCGCAGGCCGGAAAGCTCTATTTCTTTCAGAGCTCCCCCGCGGTCACCGCATTCTGATATCACCGAATAGTATTCATTTATTTCCCCGGTAGGTGTAATGAGAGCAGGTTTTCCGGAATTGGAGCCGGTGAAGATCTTTTTGTCAGCCGGCTTATGATCTTCAGCCGAGCAGACTCCCTGATCACCCATATAAGCGTTATTCGAGTGACAATGCCCCAGGCATGACACTTTGCCTATCTCTTCTTCACTGTACCTTTCCAGGAGACTCTTTTTCAGCTCCTTCTGTCTGCCTGAAGTGAGGCAGGCAGTACCGTCACATACAAAAACCTTTTTCCCTCTGTGCTCTGAAGAAAGAAAATCGTAAAACGAACTTACGCCAAGCACAAGTGATTTACCCACCAGAAACCTTTCAGCTGCCGCTTCAAGATTTTTGTCATTTAACCCCTGTCCCTTGTTCCCGGCCGTGGCAATCTCTTCATAGAGACCGTGTTCCAGACCCTTTCTTTCAGAAAGCCCTCTCAGATTCTTTGACATTGCGAGTTGTTCCTAATAATTAGATTTTCAAGTTATTTATTAACTGCAAGATAAAACTTGAAAATGAGAATTATCACTTTTTAAAGGTCACCCCAAACAGAGAATAATGGGCGGCCGTTTTTTTTACTGAATTTTGTTATATTTGTCGCCTGTATTTTTAAACAGGTAATTTCAATCAGATAAACAGTTTTCCGATGTCAGTACTTCAGACTTTAAGAGAGAAGGCAGGAGCATTGGTGGCAGGCGTTATAGGTCTGTCGCTGCTGCTTTTTGTGATCAGTGATTTCTTTGGCAACAACAACGCCCAGCGAAGAAAAGCGAATAAATACTATGAGATGGCCCGCATTGACGGTGAGGTCATTCAGTACCCGGAATTTGAGGCGAAGGTTCAGGAACTGACAGAGATATACAAAATGTCCGGCTCAACTGACATCAACGAACAGATGGCAGAGAGCATAAGGGAGCAGATATGGCAGCAGACTCTGACTGACAGACTTATGGGCAAGACATACAGGAAAACCGGCCTTTCAGTCAGTCCTGAAGAAGTGGAGATGATGGTTTTCGGCGACAATCCTCATCCCATAGTGCAGCAACTCTTTACAGACCCCCAGACCGGAATGTTTAACAAATCATTCCTTGTCAACTTCCTGAAGGCAACAGAGACTGATGAAGCAACTAAAAGATACTGGCTCTTCTTCGAGAACCAGATTATAAATGACAAACTCAATTCCAAACTTGTCAGCCTGATGTCAAAGGGCCTGTACGTGACGGGGAAACAGTCGGAATTTGAGGCAGGATTGACAAAACAGACGGTGAATTTCAGTTATGCAACGCGTAATTATGCTGCTGTTCCTGACAGCACTGTCAAAATCAGCACCGAAGAGATCAAAAAATACTATGACGGTCATAAGGACGACTTTAAGCGTACCGCTGTCAGGGATATGGAATATATTGTTTTCGACATACTGCCGTCAGAAAGCGACCTGAAGGAAGCTGAGCTCTGGGCTGCAAACGAAAAGGCTGAGTTCGCAGCTGCAACAGACAAAATCCAGTACATAAACCTCACCGCTGACACCCGCCATACGGGGTTCTATCTTCCTTTATCCGAGCTGCCGGAATCTCTCCGCCAGCTGTCTGAGGATGGAGACCTGAACACTGTCGCAGGTCCTTACTTCGAAAACGGGGCTTACAAGATTGCACGCATCGTTGACATTGCTGACCGTCCCGATTCTGTGAGGGCTGCTCATATTCTCCTGACACCCGGTCAGACAAGAACACTGGCACAGGTCAGGGTTGAGGCTGACAGTCTCATGCAGCTTATCAGGGCAGGAATAGACTTCAACACTCTTGCCATGGCAGTTTCTGACGATCAGGGCTCTGCCCCTGTAGGCGGAGATCTTGGATGGTTCAGCGAAGGAATGATGATTGTTCCGTTCAATAATGCCTGCTTCTCAGGGAATAAAGGCGACCTCCTGACTGTGGAGACAACATTTGGGGTGCACATAATCAGAATCCTGGACCAGAGCAAAAAAGTCAGAAAATATGATATCGGAGTCGTTGACCGTAAAGTGATACCCAGCAATGCAACCACTCAGAAGATTTATGCAGAAGCATCACAGTTCGCCGGCACCAATGACACCTACGAGAAATTCAACAAAGCGGTGGCTGCCGGCAATCTCAACAAAAAGCTGGCACTGAATGTGACTCCTGAGCAGAAGGAGCTTCCCGGCCTGACCCAGTCAAGAGGTCTTGTCATGTCGCTTTTCGAGCGGAGTGAAAAGGGAAGCATAGTCCTTGACGGTAGCAGCCAGGCGATATTTGAGCTGCCTGACATGTATGTTGTGGCTTACTGTACGCGCATTCAGAAGGAAGGTATTGCTCCTGTAGAGGACGTCACATCCGACATCAGGTTTATCCTCGCAAAGAAAAAGAAGGGCGAGATTATCTCCGATGAGATTAAAAAGCTTACCGCAGAGGGCAAGACCCTTTATGATATTGCTTCTCATTACAATACTACTGTCCAGGATGCCGCCGGCATCAACTTCAGGTCATACTCGGTGCCCGGTGCAGGCGTTGAACCTGCCCTGATATCAGCGGCCTCGGCCTCTGAAACCGGTGTTATTTCAAAGCCCGTGGCCGGAAATAACGGAGTATATGTTTTTGTGGTTAACAGCGCCGCCCCGACAGTGGCAGAAGATATTGCACTTGTCCGCGAGAGGCTGGGTTCAAACTACGAGATCAGAGCATCATACGAAGCGTACCAGGCCTTAAGAGATAAGAAAGAGGTGGTTGACATGAGATACAAGTTCTACTAGAAAGAAAATATTCCATAACAAAATCCCGGCATGTCACCGGGATTTTTATTTACTGCGGATTTTCAAATCTCTTCCTGAGATTCTCCTCGCTCATATCCTTTGAAAGGGCTTTCACAAAGTCAGCCGGGAGTTTATATACATCAAGGAATATCAGACCGTCAAGACAGTCGTTAAAACCGGGGTCGACATTGAATCCGATTATCTTCGCATTGATCTCAAGATACTTTTTCAGCAGCACGGGAATGCGGTATCCGTTGTCAACATCGCTTACAACATTCTCCACCCTGTTTATATCCTTCTCTGCGCTGTCAATTATTATCCGGCTGTCAACCCGCCTGTCTACCTGAATGTTGAACTTTTTGCGCGGCTTAATGAGTGCCGCAAGACCAGGATCATAATGATTATCCTTGATGAATTGCACGATAAGAGATTTGGAGAATTCCGAAAAGTCGTTGCTGATGCTCACCGGTCCTATCAGGTAGCGGTAATCTGTATTTTCAAGGAGAACAGTAAGCAGGCCTTTCCAGAGAAGGAAGAGCGGCAGCGCCTTGCGCTGGTATTCAGCCACGATGAATGATCTGCCCAGCTCCATAGCCTCTCCGAGGTAAGGGGCAAAGGCATTGCTTATGCGAAAAAGGGTATTGATATAAAACCCCTTGATCCCGTACTGGTTGAATATTTCCTTACCCTTGCCTATCCTGTAAGCTCCTACAATTGCATCCGCATCGGTATCCCATATCACAAGGTGGTGATAGTAGAAGTCAAACTCATCAACATCGGTAGCTCTGTTGGTCCCTTCGCCGGCGGCTCTGAAAGTGAGCTCCCTCAGGCGGCCTATCTCCTCGAAAATATGAGGAATGGTCTGCGTGGGAGCAAAAATGACAGAATAATTCTTACTTGTTAAAAGCTCATTTGTCTGACGAACCCGGTAAAACTCTTCGCGGAGCACCTCCACCGGCTGGGGTTCAGCCACAGCCACGCTGTTTTTGCTCTTTCCCCCGTTGCTGTTAAAAAAGAATTTTTTTGCCTCCAGTGTGGATCCCAACGAATATGTCCTTGCCCTGAGATAGCGCCCGTAACGGGCAATATCGCGGAATTCGGACTGTTCCTTTACTGATATCGGCTTGCCTATCCGAATCCTGATGTTTTTGTTTCGCTTATTGAAAAGCTCCGAGGCCAGCTTGGCCGTTCTGAGCAACGGGTGAATCCTGCCAAGAATATGAAACCACCGTGAATTTGTTCCGTGGAAGTAAACAGGGATCACAGGCACCTCGGCCATTCTAATGAATTTTAGCACAGTGTCCTTCCATTCCCTGTCAATGATAAGGTTGGACTCAGTCTGGTAAGTTGAGACCTCTCCTGCAGGAAAGATAGCCAGCAGGTGGCCCTCCCTGACATAGTTCAGACCTTCCTTTATGCCTTTGAAGGAAGATTTAACCTCACTGTGTGTCTCAAAAGGATTAACAGGAATAATATAATCTTTCAGCGGGTCTATTTTCTGCAGGAGAAAATTGGCCATTCCTTTGACATCCGTACGGCGTGACGTCAGAATCCTGAGCAGGATGAGGGCGTCAATGCCCCCGAACGGATGATTTGATATCGTCATGCACGGACCTTCGACAGGGATGTTCTCAAGATCCTTTTCAGGAACTTCATACCTGATATCCAGGTGATCCAGGATTGAATTGATAAAGATTACAGGGTCCTTGTCATATGAGGATGAATAAACCCTGTTGAGCTTATTGTACCGGAAAATCTGCATCAGCGCCTTGGCAATTATATTGCCTCCGGGGATATCCAGGTTGGTAGCCCTGGCGAGCTCTCGTGATGTCAGGAGTTTCATCGTAACAGCGTTCTATTACAAATGTAGTTTATTACCGGAATATTAAAAAGAGGCGTTGACAATCTGCGGAACCGCAGCCTCCCATCCCAGGGGCATAATATGGACACCGCTTATGCCGGGTTTGGTTCTCAGCCTGCGGATCGTCTCCACGGCAATCCTGATGCCCTCCTCGGGAGCATCGGCCCCTGCCTGTTCCATCCGTTTCATAATATGATCCGGCACGGTGATACCGGGGATCCTGTCATTCAAATATTTTGCCATGTTCAGAGTCCTTAACGGACTTACTCCAACCAGTACGAAGACTTTATCGAGCAACTGCTGTTTCCCGAGGTTCTCCAGCCATCCGTCAAGACGGTCGGGATCAAAAACCAGGTTGGTCTGGAAGAACTGAGCACCGGCATTGATCTTTTTCCTGTCCCTGATTACCTGAAGTGACGGATCCTGAGCAAAGGGCGATGCCGCTGCACCAAGGAAGAATTCAGGCCGGTGCTTCATTTCCCGTCCGTCGAGCCAGATACCCTCGTCCCTCATTCTCCTGAGTATCCAGAGCATCTGCACCGAATCCAGATCGATAATGTTCAGGTTACCCCTGGGTTTGGGCCCTACCCGCGGACTGTCACCGGAGAGACATAGAATATTTTTAACTCCTAAGATGTTAGCCCCTACAGCCTGCGATTGCAGGCCCGACCTTGTACAGTCACGCGCCGATATCTGCAGTACGGGATCAGCACCGTGAGCAGCGGCAACGCTGCAGCAGGCAATGCTTGACATCCTCGGTATGGCTGAGGAGCCGTCTGTGAAATTTATTGCAGAGACCCAGGGCTTTATAAGGTCAATCTTCTCATTAAGCCTGTCTGCCGATGCACTGAGCGGCGGGGTAATTTCGGAAGTGATGACAAACTTCCCGGCACGGAGGCTGGTTTCCAGGAAAGACTGAGGTCCGGTCACTGCCGGCGGGTGGTACACCGGGTCTCCCTTCCACCATTCAGGCTGACGGATGGGTTTGAATACCAGTTCCTCCAGGTTATTGCCGATAACGTGCCCCCAGGACCGGTCCTGACCCTGTTGTTGCCTCCGGGCCTTACCCCTGCTGCTAGGGGGAAAGAAAATGCTCCTGAATCCTGCTTCCCTGACTTTCCGAACCACCTCACCCCAGGTTTCGGTTCCTGCGCGGTCCCAGTCTACCGGGGGCAGAACCTCCAGAAGTCTGTGTTCGCGGTGCATTCTTCGGGACCTCTCGAAGATCAGGGCCCATACACATCTTCGCTTCGGATCAACGTAGCAGAATCCGTTGTTCACTCCTCCGCAGGGACCGTTCCTGATGCCCTTGGGGCACTCCATATGACATATGAAGGCTGTCTCCTGGAGGAGGCAGTTTCCGCACATGCGGCAGCCGAAAAGAGGCCCCTTTACACATCTCTCGGTAAATGCAAGAATTCTGCCCGGCAGCCCGGTCCTGCCGAACGGACGGAAGGCGGGCTGCCACCGGCTGAGAGGAGTAAAAATCGCCATTCCCGACTAGATGTACATATTCAGCAGCTGTTCGTACAGCTCCTGCTTGCCGCTTATTTTCTGTGGCTCGCCTGCCTTCAGGGCGTACTCCCTGAGCTTCACGAGGGTCATCTCACCCTTTTCATACTGCGACCCGACACCCTTGTCGAATGAAGCGTACCTTTTTTTCCTCATTTTCAGATAGTCAGAGTCTTTGAGTATTCTGTCGGCAGTAATAAGTGCCCTGGCGAAAGTGTCCATCCCGCTGATGTGGGCTATGAAGAGATCTTCCGGATCGGTGGAGTTGCGTCTCACGTGTGCGTCAAAGTTTATCCCGCCGGAGGTAAACCCTCCTGCACGAAGTATGACCAGCATTGCATCGGTAACTTCATTGATATTTGTCGGGAATTCATCAGTGTCCCATCCGTTCTGGTAATCACCCTTGTTTGCGTCAATGCTTCCAAGCATGCCGGCATCGGCAGCAACCTGAAGATCATGCTGGAATGAATGACCGGCGAGGGTGGCATGATTGACCTCAATATTCAGTTTGAAATCGTTGTCAAGCCCGTAATGGCGAAGGAAACCGATCACGGTAGCGGAGTCATAGTCATACTGGTGTTTTGTGGGTTCCATGGGCTTGGGTTCAATAAGGAAAGTGCCTTTAAAACCCTTCTTGCGACCGTAATCCCGTGCCAGGGTAAGCATCATTGCCATGTGCTCAAGCTCTCTCTTCATATCGGTATTGTGAAGGGAAAGATAACCTTCACGGCCGCCCCAGAAGACGTAGTTCTGTCCGCCGAGGGCTATGGTGGCATCAATTGCATTTTTAAGCTGTACGGCTGCATTGGCAACCACGTTTAAGTCGGGGTTGGTGGCAGCGCCATTCATGTAACGGGGATTGCTGAACAGGTTCGCTGTGCCCCACAGCAATTTTGCCCCTGTCTCTTTCTGCAGAGTCTGTACAAGCGGAACCGTTTTTTCAAGACGCTTCTCGATGTCAAAAACAGATCCGTCACCTACAAGGTCCGTGTCATGGAAACAGTAAAAAGGAGCCCCAATCTTTGTGATGAACTCGAAAGCCATGTCAAGCCTGACCCTTATCCGGTCATCGCCAGTCATGCTGTCATACGGAAAATTCCTGGTAGCAGCACCAAAAGTGTCAGTACCGTCGCCGCAGAAAGAATGCCAGTAGGCGATTGAATACCTCAGGTGATCTTTCATTTTTTTACCGCCCACTTTTGCCTCCGGATCATACCATTTGAAGGCGAGAGGATTCCTTGAATCCCTTCCCTCGTACTGAATCTTCCCAATCCTGGGGAAAGCCTCCTTTTTTACTATCTTAATCATTTTAGTCACTTTTATAGTTATGATTCGATATTAATAAATGGGTATTTACCCCAGAGCAAGCTCTGGACTCTTTTTCCGCAGCAAGCTGCGGGGAATTTACCCGGGAGAGATTAAACTGAGTCCAGCAGCTCTTTCCACTGGTTGTATCTGGTTTCGTAAACACTGGCAAGTGATTTGCGAGGTTCAGTAACGCCCACGGTTTCAAGGCCTTTAAAAGCTTCACTTTCATTACTGTAAAATCCGCACCCGATCCCTGATCCTCTTGCAGCTCCGGTTGCACCGTCACTGTTGCAGAGGTTGATTACGGTACCGGTCACGCTTGAAAGCACCTCCCTGAAAACGCTGCTCAGGAACATATTGGTTTCTCCTGCCCTGATGATTTCCGGGTTTATTCCTGTCTCCTTCATCACATCCAGCCCGTAGCGGAATGAGAATGCTATGCCTTCCTGGGCTGCCCTGAAGAGGTGCGCAGGAGTGTGGATATTGAAATTTATGCCGGAGAAAGAAGCGGATATTTCCCTGTTTTTAAGGACGCGCTCAGCGCCGTTGCCAAAGGGCAACACCAGCAGGCCTTCACTGCCGGGTTTGACTTTCGCCGCCCGGGAATTCATCTGGCTGTAAGTCAGTCCCGTTCCTGCAATTTTTTTCATCCACGAATTGAGTATCCCTGCGCCGTTTATGCAAAGCAGAACCCCGAGGCGCGTCTGACTGTCGCTGTTATTTACGTGTAGGAAGGTGTTTATCCGCGACTGCGGGTCGAATTTCTTTTCGTCTGTCACACCGTAAATAACACCCGATGTTCCTGCCGTGGCAGCTACCTCCCCGGGCGATAGCACATTCAGTGAAAGTGCATTGTTTGGCTGGTCTCCTGCCCTGTATGAAACCGGGATACCTTCCGGAAGACCCAGTTCGGCAGCAACAGACTTCAGCACGTTGCCCTGAACTGAAAATGAGGGCATGGCTTCAGGAAGGATTTTAGGGTCAATACCGAAATATTTAAGCAACTCCTCAGAAATTGCATTCCGCATGAAATCCCAGAAAATGCCTTCAGAAAGCCCGGTGTATGAGGTCCTGATCTCACCGGTAAGCTTCATAGCTAAGAAGTCTCCCGGAAGCATAATCTTATCTATCTTTCTGTAGAGCGAGGGCTCATTCTCCTTCACCCAGGCAAGCTTTGACGCCGTAAAGTTACCCGGCGAATTAAGCAGGTGATGAAGACAGAAATCCTGTCCCATCTTCTGAAAAGCCCGCTCACCGATATCCACCGCCCTGCTGTCACACCAGATGATTGAAGGACGAAGCACCTTCCTGTCCTTGTCCACAATGACCAGCCCGTGCATCTGGTACGAGATGCCAATGGCGCCGATTGAACTCTTCCTCTCCCCCAGTGAAACCAGGCATGTTCCGAGCGCCACCTTCAGGGTGGACCACCACACTTCCGGATCCTGCTCAGCCCAACCGGGTGAAGGTGCCTGAATGGCCATTTCAGTTTCGGGGTGAAATGCAGAGGCAATACATTTGCCTGATTCACCGTCTAACACAGACACCTTCACAGATGAGCTGCCTAAATCAATTCCAAGTAACAGCATGCCGACTTCATTTTATTGTTTTATTTCTTTTACTGTTCTGATAAATGCCCGAAGAAGACCGTAAGATCAGCCGGCAGGCCTTCTGTCCGAAGACTGCCGTATGATTTTTGAGTGTGACAATATTATTGTGCTCAGACTTGTAGACTGGAGGTTGTTCAGTTTATTGATAAGGCCTCCGCCCAGGTGGACTATCCTGCGGCAGCCCTGGCTGATCAGGTGCGTGGTCATACCGTAACCCGCCCGGTGATTGTCAATAATGACACTGATGCAGTCTCCGCAGCGCGATACCCTCGGGTTGTCCTTCAATGCCCTGCTAACCGCGGGAGGCGAGATATTCAACGCCCTGGCAATATCATATATGGTAACCTCGCGGGACACTCTAAAGCAGTAATTCTTATACAAAATAAGCAATAAAACGGGAACAACCGTTATAAATTCCTGACCGCATGTCGTTCTGACGGACCTGCAGACCTTCAGACCTGCAGACCTGCAGACCTTCAGACCTTCAGACCTTCAGAACTTCAGAACTTCAGCTAAGAAATAAAGCACCCCTGTCTCCTCTCCGCCAGCTGGCGGACCTCCGGGCAATTTCATTACGCTCGGTCCCCCTCAGACCTCAGCATTTAGCTTCCTGTTTCTGTAAATACAGTTCTTATCACCGCATATTTTACACTGGTAAGGCGCGAACTTTATATCAACACCCGCAGCTATAATACCACTAACTGACTTTACCGGTTGCATCAGGGCTGACTCAGTCAATGTGATGCCGCAGAAATTATCAGGAAAGAAACTGAAAAGCTCATGCTGTTCTGAGACATCCCATCCGCAATATCCGGGACTGAACCGGTTTGAGATTTTCTTCCCCGAAGTGGCCATTTTCTTCTTCAGATCCTCCTGCATCCTGCCGGCAGCTGCCTCTACTATCTCAGAGCCAACAACATCATATAAGTAGCCCCGCAGCAAATCATCACTTCTCATGCACTGCCCGCTTTTTTCACCTATACTCTTTCCGGCTGTACATATAAATAAAATAATATTTTCAGCCCTGGATATCTGGCTGAAAATAATGCCTTTGGTATTAAACCGGGTACCTTCAACGGCCAGGTATTTTTCAGTTTTATCAAGGGATATATTATCAAATACCCTATACTCGGCTTTTACTTCCCTAAGCCCTGAAACCTCTTCAATGACCTCTCTCAGCAATATTGTTACGGGTTCGGGTGCTTCCCCTGCCCTGTATCCCATTGTAAGTTCAAGCATTGACACTGATGGCATGAGCTCATTAAATGAAAATGTGAACCTGTCGGTTTCCATAGGGACTGCGGGGTGAAAACTGTATGTAAAAGTAAGGAATAATTTTTAGCCGGGCTCTGCCGGTGACCTCTGGTAATGCTCAATGAACCTGACTGCATAGTCATCACGGGCAAGTACCAGATCAGTGGCACGGACAAGTCCTGCAATTTTTTCAGGATTGGCAATAGGGCATGTGAGTCCGTTCATTATTGACAGTGCCATAAATGCGTTGTTGATATTCTCCCTGTTGGGAAGCCCGAATGAAATATTACTGGCTCCCTGGGTAATATTAAGTCGCAGCTCCATATGCACCAGTCTGATAGTCTCAAGTGTAACTCTGCAGGCTTCCGGATCAGCGCTGACAGCCATTGCCAGGGGATCTATTATTACATCCTCAGACTTTAGCCCGGCCTTTATCGCTCTTTCAAGTATCTTCTCCGCTATTCTAAGTCTTTGTTCCGGAATATTTGAAATGCCGTTGTCATCAAGTACCAGGCCTATAATTGCTGCTCCATACTCCCTGGCTAATGGCAATAATCTCTGAAGGGACTTTTCTTCGGCGTTGACGGAATTGATCAGGCACCTTCCCTTCGCGACTTTCAACGCAGCCTCTATTGCTCCCGGATTCGGGGAATCAAGACATAGCGGTATGTCAAAATTATCCTGCAGAACCTTAACGACTTCCGGTAGCAGTTCCTGGTCATTCACTCCCGGAAACCCTACATTTACATCCAGCACGTCAGCCAGCGCATTGATCTGAGACCTGGCAAGGGAGAGCATATACTCAAAGTTCCTCTCCTGAAGTGACGACACAAGCCTCTTCCTTCTTGTGGGGTTGATTGACTCACCTATAATAACCACAGGACCATCAGTATCAATAATTACTTCTTTAGTCCTGCCGCTCAGAATTGTTTTCATGTACCAAAGATAGTTTTTAAAACCCCGGGCAGGTCACACCTTTACGAGAGCCTTAAGATATTCCACGGCTCCCTGTGGATCAGGAGAGTAAAAATCAGCACCTATCTTTTTGCAGAAGTCTGAGGTAACGGGAGCTCCTCCCACGAATATTTTAAGGTTTGGATGTTTCTCCCTGAGTGCCGCCACCGTCTTTTTCATATTTTCCATTGTGGTGGTTAACAGGGCTGACAATCCCACTACGGCGTCAGGGTGCTTTTCAACAGCCAGCATGAATTTATCGGTGCTGACATCAACGCCAAGATCAATTATCTCCCATCCACCCCCTTCTATCATCATGGATAAAAGGTTCTTTCCTATATCATGAAGGTCTCCCGTGACAGTTCCTATGATAAAGGTGCCCTTTCTTTTTGTCTGGCCGTTAAGATAATAGGGCTTTATATGCACCATGGAGCTGCTCATTGCCCTGGCTGCCATGAGCATCTGCGGAACGAATATTTCGTTCCGGCTGAACTTCTGCCCGACCCTTGACATGGCAGGTATCAGTGCATCTTCCAGAATCTCGTCCGGGCTGATTCCAGCTTCGAGGGCGCTTCTGGTAAGTTCAAAAGCCCCTTCCTGGTTCTTCATGTCCGGGGGATATGGAGAATTAATATCAACTTTGCCAAACTCGACACAAGTCGACAGCTTTTCAAGAATTTCTGTCATAATTCAATCAGTTTGTCATATCACGCCAATGAGACTTTAAATTGTCATGGCAAAGTTCCAAAGCTATTAAATTTTAATCGGGTAGGAGGAAAATGAAATAGGTTTCCTCCTTTTCATTTTCCGACCTCTCACAACACCGTACTGTACGGATCACATATACGGTGGTTCCCTAAGATACAACTCTAAGCTTAATATAGTAGTCCGTGAAGAAAACATAGCCGGCAAGGCGAAGGCGCGCTGTATTAATGGAAGTGGAGAGGATAAGACTCTTCGCAGTATGCCAGTGGTTTTTCCTCGTGTTCTCCCATGCCGGGTGCACATAAAAAAAAGCCCCGTCCGCCAGCTGGCAGATCAGACATAAAAAAAGCCCCCAGGTTTCCCTGGGGGCTTTCATTATAAAGTCGGCGGCGACCTACTCTCCCACATTTTGCTCTGCAGTACCATCGGCGCAGGAGGGCTTAACTTCTCTGTTCGGAA
>JBBRXA010000044.1:0-21912 GCA_038248855.1 Bacteroidales bacterium
GTACTTGGGATCTGTCTGGGACTTCAGCTGATGTGCCGCCGATCTGAAGAGGGCAATACTGAAGGGCTTGGGATCTTTGATGCCGATGTCCTTCTGTTTCCACCCCTTGATAGGATCCCGCATATGGGATGGAACACTCTGAACCGGACAGCAGGAGAGCTATTCCGGAATGTGCCAGCTGAAACGGACTACTTTTTTGTGCACAGTTATTTTGCTGGATTATCTCCGCATACAGTCGCAGAGTGTGATTATATCATGCCTTTCAGTGCTGCACTTGCTAGAGATAATTTTTATGCAACTCAGTTCCATCCCGAGAAATCCGGTCCGGCCGGCGAGGTTATACTTAAAAATTTCCTGAACCTGTGAAGATCATAGCAGCCATGGATATAATTGGTGGCAGGTGTGTAAGGCTCTGCCGCGGAGAGTTTTCCACACGCAGGGAGTATAGTGCCTCACCTCTTGAAATGGCCAAAGAGTTTGAGTGTGCCGGTATAAAATATCTTCACCTTGTTGACCTCGACGGAGCCCGCACCGGCAAACCTGTCAATATGGATATACTCAGCGCAATAGCAGCTCAAACCAGTCTTGTCATTGACTATGGGGGGGGACTGAGAAACAGGGAAGATGTCAGGCTGGCGCTCCGGAGTGGTGCAACACAGGTGACCGCCGGAAGCATTGCTGCCACGGATCCTGTGAGTGTTCGGAGCTGGCTGAGAGAAATCGGACCGGAAAAGATCATCCTGGGAGCTGACACCCGTGAAAGGTTAATCTCAACTTCAGGATGGGCACAGGAGACAGGCCTTGATGTGATCCCGTTTATTACCGGTTACGCCAGTGAAGGATTGACAGACGTCATCTGCACTGATATTGCAAGAGACGGGATGCTTGCAGGACCTGCCCTTGATCTTTACCGTGAAATCATTGATCTTACGGGAGTAAGGCTTATTGCCAGCGGTGGCATCAGGTCCCTTGAAGATCTCGACGACCTCTCCGCTATCGGTTGTCACGGTGCCATCATAGGCAAAGCGATATATGAAGGGAAAATAAAACCTGAAAAACTAGGACATTATGCTGAAAAAAAGAATAATACCCTGTCTTGATATCAGGGATGGAAGAACGGTAAAGGGAATTAACTTTCTTTCTTTGAGAGATGCCGGCGATCCTGTAGAACTGGCCGGTAGATACATGGAGGAATGGGCTGATGAGCTTGTTTTTCTGGATATTACTGCTACCATAGAAAAGCGCGCTACTCTTGCAGACCTTGTAAAACGCGTGGCTGCTACTGTGAACATCCCTTTTACTGTCGGTGGCGGAGTCGGCTCCGTGACTGATGTTGCATTGCTTTTAAAGGCCGGGGCTGACAAGATCAGCATCAACTCCCCGGCAATACGCAACCCCCGACTTATTGCCTCACTTGCAAGAGAGTTCGGAAGTCAGTGTGTGGTGGTGGCTATTGATACTGCCTTTGTCGACGGATCATGGCGGGTTTTTTCCGAAGGAGGAAGGACGATTACGGAGCTGACTCCAGTGCAATGGGCGGCTGCCGCTGAAGAGCTTGGCGCCGGGGAAATACTGCTCACCTCAATGAACAGCGATGGTACCCGTGACGGGTTTGCAATTGAACTGACGGATGCAGTATGTAAGGCAGTCAATATACCTGTTATAGCATCCGGCGGCGCAGGAACCATGAAACATTTCAGCGACCTTTTCAGAAAGACTGAAGCCGGCGCTGCACTTGCAGCTTCAGTCTTTCACTATGGAGAGATATCTGTCCGGGATTTGAAAAACTATCTTAAAACAGAAAATATACCATTACGATGAACATTGATTTTAACAAGAGCGGAGGGCTTGTCCCTGCGATAATTCAGGATGACCGCGATGGTCAGGTCCTTATGCTCGGCTATATGAACAGTGAAGCACTGCAAAAAACCGTCAGTGAAAAAAGAGTGACCTTTTACAGTCGCTCACGCGGAGAGTTGTGGACCAAAGGAGAGACATCAGGAAACTACCTGGAAGTCAAAGGGATATCAACGGACTGTGACAGTGACACGTTACTTATCAGAGCCGTTCCTTCCGGCCCGGTATGCCATCTCGGAACAGATACCTGTTTCGGTAACAAAAACGCCAGAGGATTTCTATATACTCTGGAAGAGTTGATAACTTCCCGCCTTAGCACAGCGGATGAGAAATCCTATACAGTAAGATTATTCCGTCAGGGAATTAACAGAATGGCCCAAAAAGTGGGAGAGGAAGCAGTGGAACTCATCATAGAAGCAAAGGATAATAACACTGATTTACTGAAGCAGGAGACAGCCGATCTGTTATATCATCTACTCGTGTTATTAAAAGCCAGGGGAGTCTCCCTGGAAGAGATTGAGGAGGTTCTCAGGTCAAGAGATGCCGCAAAGAATAAATAAGATCAGCTCTTTGCCTTATCTTTATCTGAAACAGATCTGGTATGAAGAAACTGGTAATACTATCAGGGGCAGGCATGAGCGCCGAAAGCGGGATAAAGACCTTTCGTGACAGCGGCGGATTGTGGGAGGAATACCGTGTTGAGGAGGTTGCCACCCCCGAAGCATGGCAATCCAACCCTGAACTGGTTCAGCGCTTTTACAACGAACGCCGCCGGCAGCTGGAAAAGGCTGTGCCCAATGCAGGACATTACGGACTGGCAGATTTGGAGAAAGATTATGATGTTCACATCATCACACAAAACGTCGACAATCTTCATGAACGCGCGGGCAGCACCAAAGTGCTCCATCTTCACGGCATGCTGACACAGGCGAAGAGCAGTAAAAATCCCGGTCTTATCATTGACATTGGTTACAGAGACCTTGAGAATGGTGAAAAGGCGCCAGACGGCTCCCTGTTGAGGCCTCATATTGTCTGGTTTGGGGAGGCAGTGCCTGCCATGGAGGAGGCAGCAGAAACAGCTTCCTATGCTGATATTTTTGCAGTCATCGGCACCTCGCTGGTGGTATATCCGGCAGCAGGATTAGTTCATTACATACCTATGATGACTCCTGTATTCCTGGTTGACCCTAACCCGGTGACACTGTCTTCACCCCATGATGTTGAGTTCATAAGGGAAGGGGCATCGAAAGGGGTGGCGATGCTGGTTGAAAGGTTGAAAATTCTATAGGGACTCAGAACATGAATCTCAAATCTCCTCTCTCACACCTCATGTTCCATCATTCAGACCTTGAGTTTCAGAATCCTGTCACGGATCTGACTCATCCTATCAAGTCTGTCTACGGATAACGTCTTCTGTGCTGTGTCAATGAACTCAAATAACAACAACGATTTTTCCGAATATTCAATGCATCCGGACAAATTACCCTGGGCAAGTTCAAGCTCAGCTTCGGCATTGAAGAGCTCAGCCAGGATCTCAAGATGCCCGCAAGCAAATCTCCGAGCATCTCTATCATTCTGAGGATGTAGTCTTTCTGGTACATTCGTTAAAGATAGTTGAAAAGTTTAAGAGGGGCAATTAGATGTCCCGGTGTTGTTGAATAACACATACCTGAGTTGTGCAGAGTCTGATGTTTATAGGTAAATTGGCCTGTCTTTATCTTATATAATATCGGAAAAAAATGAAAAGAAATCTTCTCTCTCTGTTTGCGTTGCTTCTTATGACAGGCACTGCCCCGGCACAGCAGGGAAAAGTTGTTGACCGCATAATTGAGTTGGGCCAGACGGATAACCGCACCATGCAGCATCTTGATGTTATCTCAAACCGGTTTGGCGGACGTCTTATTGGCTCCGATGCCTATGAAAACGCCGCTTTGTGGTGCGCCTCCGAATTCCGCAAATGGGGAATGGAAGTGATAATGGATGAAGTGGGCACAGTTCCTGTAGGCTTCAACCGCGGACCCTGGTTCGGGCGGATGCTCTCCGAAAGCGGTATGGACCTTCACTTTGCAACTCCGTCATATACCTCAGGGACAAAAGGTGTTCAGCGCGGCCATGTGCTTATTGAGCCAAAAAGCAAGGAGGAGTTTGATCGCATGAAGGGCGCCCTTAAAGGCGCCTGGGTCCTGATAGGCGGGACAAACAGCGGATGGCCGGTTGACTATTCTGCCAAAGCTGACTCTGCGCGCGATGAGATAAAAATTTATAATGATTCGATTGCCAGGCTGAACCGCGAAATCATGCGGGAGAACTATTCCAACCGTGACAAACCCCAGAAAGAGATGCTGCCCCTGAAGGAAGAGCCGGCTCTGTTCTACCGTGAGATGCACGAAGCAGGAATCCTGGGTGTCATCCAGTCCTCAACAGTGCCAATCAGGGCTCTCTATGACCGCAAGAACCTTGACAATATGACTTTCGAGACGCTGCCGACAGTATGTGATATCAAGCTTGACGAGAATCAGTATGCTTTAATTGAAAAGATGGTCAAGGAGCGCCGGTATTTTCAGTTGGAATTTGATATCCGCAACCACTTTAAGCCGGGACCGGTGAAATACCACAATGTCATCGGGGTGATAAGGGGAACTAAATATCCCGATGAATATGTGATGATGGGCGGCCATCTCGATGCTTTCGATGTTGCAACCGGTGGTGTTGACGACGGGTCAGGTATCACTCCCGCCATGGAGGCAGCACGCCTTATAATGGCGGCAGGAGGCAAGCCTCAGCGGACTATCCTCGTTTGTCTCTGGGCAGGCGAAGAATTCGGGCTCCTGGGTTCGAAACACTGGGTCGAATCGAATAAGGATAAACTGCCCAAAATATCGAATTACTTCAACCGCGACAGCGGTCCTACCGTTACAACAGGTCTGACAGTGCCAGAGGCAATGTATGCCGATTACGAAAAGATTTGCAAGCCGCTGAACACAATTAACCCTGAATTTCCCTTCACGCTCACCAAACGCACTGCTCCGGCACGCCCAAAACCGACAAGTGCAGGCGGTTCCGACCATGCATACTTTGCAATTAACGGTGTTCCCACACTCAGCTTTGATATCCCCGATGCAAAGGGGTATGATTTTAATTACGGTGAGATATGGCATACGGAACGCGACACCTATAACAAGAGCATACCTGAGTACCAGGAGCATACGGCTGTGGTAACTGCCGTTGTTGTCTACGGCCTGGCAACTCTTGATCACCTGCTCTCGAGGGTTGACATGTACGCTGCTGATCCCGTTTCAAAGTAATTATTTAAAATAGGCATAGCAATGAAAAAAGCACTTGTTCTGTTTCTGGCTTTACTCTTTGCCGGAACTACCGCATTTGAAACAGGTAAGCAAAAAGGTGAGAAGATGCCGGGACCCATTGATCCCCAGTTAATTCAGGACCAGGACCAGATGGCATGGAATGACTACAAACCCATTCCGGGCCTTAACTGGGCAGACCCTTCACTGAAGCCTGAACGTGCATTCCGGATGGCGCTTGTCGCAATTGATTTCTCTGATCAGCCTTTTGTGATGACACTTCCAAAAGGGTCGGATCTCTTTGGGAATCCACAGATTGACCCTGTAAAGAGGGAGGCAATCCCTCAGTTCTATGCCGACTTCTGGCTTAAACCCTCGGAGGTGAATCACGGACAGACAATCAACGGCTACTGGATGGAGCAATCACGGGGCAAGTTCGGGATCACTGTTCTTGAGCCATTCGGTCCATATCGTATGCCAAGGCCACACTGGGCCTATGGCCTTAATGAGCACAGGCAGAATGAGTCAACCCCTGACGGAAGCAGAGCCCGGTACCGGATGGAGCGTGATGTTGACTCGCTCTGGAAGGCTGCTGAAGGAGATCTGAAAGGCAATTATGACGCAATCCTGCGCATCTATGGCGGATATGATGAGACAGGCGTCTGGCAGGAGTTTGGTGAGATGAAATTCAACTCAAAGGAAGAAATAACTCCTGAGTGGGGCAACCCGAATCCGGAAAAACCCCGGTGGATTCCTACACGCTATGTGCCCTGGACTTCATGGAAGGCAGGCCAGATGCAATGGGGCGTCTCCTCTATCAGACAGGGTGAGAACTCAGGAACAATAACCCATGAACTGGGCCATTTTGCTTTCAGAACAGGAGACAACAATAATAATCCATATGTGACACCCTACCGCAGGGTCGGGTCAGGTACCTGGGACATGATGGACCGCGGTTCCTTCAACGGACCGGGCGGACCCCATATGCGCTGGGTAGTACCCGCCATCGGCGGAGCAGCTATGCCTGCCGGACTCATGTTGCGTAACCGAATGGTAAACGGATTTATAACTGAAGATCAGGTGCTGACAGTCAGTCGTGAAGCCCTGGCATCATCAACCCCGGTGGTTGCGCGCGTCACGGCAAGGGCGGTGGCGCCACTGAAGGGAGAATACGCCGGCATGATAGTAAGACTTGACGGTGCAGAGCCGCATGACCGAACCCCTGCCGATGACCCTGCTGTGAATCCGCTCTCGCCGGGAAAACCAAGGTATAACTTCTACTCACTTGAAGTTGTACAGCGTTTAGGTTATGACTCATTCTGCCCTGACAACGGAGTACTTATTGCAAAGAATACTGATAAAGAGGGTCGTAACGGCGGTCCTAATGAGTTCAACTGTTTTAACTGGGTAATTGACGCTCACCCTGAGGATATCAACATGGTCGACTACGTTAAACCCAACGGGGAGAAGGTTATGAGAACCGTTGCAGACTACCGTCAGCTGAATGACGCACTCTTTCATGCGGGGCTCAATTCGGGCAGTCAGTTTGAATATGTTGACGTGCCCAACAGGCTTCATTTCTATGTAATTGATGTGGAAAGGAATGATCAGGAAATCATCTCCTATACCCTGGGGGTCAGGTCACTTGATTCAAAAGTCATTGGCGGAATACTGGCCCTGACAGCTGAACCTGGTTATAAAATGAAGGCTGAAACCGAAAAGATAATCTTTACCCTGAAAGGTGACGGCATTTACAGGCTTAAGGCCGGCGTGACCGGAGGGGGATGGAGTGCAGTGATCGTGAATGAACTTGCCGCATCGGCCGACGGAGGTGAAATATCTGTCCCCGTATGGCTGACAGCTAAGCCCGGGTGCAGTAAAGAGGCCGTGGTTACTTTGATCGCTGTTTCGGAAGGCAATATTGAAATATCGGCAGAAGCCAAGGTTAAAGTAAAACGCTGAGATTTGTAAGACAGATTGCCCGGATATTGGATATGAATTAATTTTCCATATTTTTGATAAAGCACAAAACTGCATTGAATGAAGTGCTTCATCACCGGTGCAAACGGATTTATAGGTTTTCGTCTTACTGAGAGACTTTCGGCGGAAGGCCACACGGTAAAGTGCCTTGTACGGTCACCGGAAAGATTTTGGGAATTAGCACATCTTCAGGACGTTACTTCAGTCATTGGCGTCCTTGATGACATCACGGCGCTTGAGGCAGGAGCTGCCGGATGTGACACTGTGTTTCACATGGCTGCACTGGCAAAACCGTGGTCGAAGGATAAATCCCTGCCGTTCAGGGTCAATGTGCAGGGGACTGAAAATCTATTAAAAGCATCGCAGAAAGCCGGGGTTAGGAGGTTCGTATTTACCTCATCTGCAGCGGTTATAGGTCCCTCTCCCGGAGAGGAACCAATTGATGAGAGTTTTACCCGAACCGTGCCGTTTTTCAATGATTATGAAAAGACCAAACACCAGGCGGAAACCCTGATGAAGGAGTATTCATATGGAGATATGGAAACGGTGATTGTCAGCCCGACGAGAGTATTCGGACCCGGCAAGTTGAGTGAGAGCAACTCTGTGACCATAATGATCGACCGGTACAGCAGGGGAAAATGGCGCATCAAGCCCGGCGACGGGAGTTGTGTTGGCAACTATGTTTTTATTGATGATGTTGTAAATGGTCATATCCTGGCGGCAGTGAAAGGCAGGGCAGGGGAGGCATACCTGCTTGGGGGAGACAATCTGACATTCAACCGGTTTTTTGACTTACTGGCTGCAGCTACCGGAAAGCGCAGAGTGCTGATCCCGTTTCCTGTCAGGCTGATGATTGCCGGCGCGGCCTTGCTCGAATGGCAGGTTAAAGTTACAGGAATCCCGCCGATGATAACAGTGCCATGGGTAAAGAAATATATGAATCACTGGAGTTTAAGCAGCAATAAGGCAGTCTCAGAACTGGGATACAGCATTACGCCATTCACTTCAGGTGTTGAAAAAACACTTCAGTGGCTCAGGAGTAAACAGTAGAATTAATGACTGAGGAAAAGAAATCATACGCGCTGATCACAGGAGCCAGTGCCGGTCTGGGGAAAGCGATTGCCAACGAGCTTGCCGGAAGGGGACATAACATTATATTAATTGCTTTGCCCGGGACAGGGCTGAGAGAGGTCTGCTCCGAACTTGAAAAGGTCCATAATATTGTAGCCCATTGCTTTGAGGCTGACATGTGCGATCCTGAAACACCCGCGTTGATAAGGGAATTTACCTCATCGCAGGGGATCGTTCTTGATATTCTTATCAATAATGTCGGTATCGGGTATGGTGGTGAGATCGGAAAATACAGTGACGCATCCATATCTGAAACTATCTTTTTGAATTTACGATGTGCCACCCTTCTGACAAACTATTACATTGCGGAGCTCAGGTCGCATCCACGGTCTTACATTCTGAACATGGGGAGCTTCAGCGGATTCGTACCCATGCCTTACAAGAGCATCTATTCAGCCTCGAAGGCGTACATATATCACTTCAGTATTTCGGTGGGTGAGGAACTGCACGGCACCGGGGTAAGTGTGAGTGTGGCCATGCCCGGGCCGGTGAAGACAAATTGCAAAGTACGCGAGAGAATTGCAGCAGGCGGAAAAGGTGCCATAATTTCATCACTTGAAGCTGACGCGGCAGCCAGGGAGATCATAAACCAGATGTTCCGCAGGAGAAGGTTGATCGTTCCCGGTAAATTTTATAAAATGCTGCATGCTATCGAGTCATTTTTGCCATACGGACTCATCATGAGAATGACACGAAATGCATTCAAGGGTATTGACTGATACCCGTCGTGGATTAGTAAGAAAACCGGCATCCCGGAGAGAGTATCTTTTGGAAGTCAGAAAGATATGATCTCCACGCGGAAGTTCAGGGCATCAATCTGAAGAAGGCGGCCGGAGAGTATATCGCCGGCGCCGGTTATGATCTTGATAACCTCGCATGCTTGCATTGAGCCAACTATACCGGGCAGTACTCCGATTACTCCGGGAGGGCCGGAGGGTTTATCTCCTGTAAGTTTCATCTCATCGGGGAAAAGGGTCCGGTATGAAGGGCCATTTTTATAATTGAAAACCGATGCCTGTCCGAAGAACTGGTACACGGCACCGTAGACCATCGGCTTGCCTGCCCGCAGTGTGGCATCGCTGAGGAGGTACCTGGTCGGGTAATTGTCACAGCAGTCCACCGCAAGGTCATAACCGCTCAGAATCTCATCGGCATTGTCTTCTGTAAGCCGGATATAGTATGTATTCAATGTGACGCCGGGATTCAGTGCAGCAAGCTTTTCAGCGGCCTTCGCAGCCTTGGGAAGGCCGATATCTTTTATGTTGTATAGAATCTGTCTCTGAAGATTGCTGAGATCAACAATGTCTGAATCGACAATGCCTATTGTGCCCACTCCGGCAGCTGCAAGGTACAGCAGCACAGGAGATCCCAGTCCGCCAGCACCAACAACCAGCACGCGGGCTTTCTTAAGCTTTTCCTGCCCGGCTTCACCAACAGCAGGAATAATCAGTTGCCGCTGGTAACGTATTGCTTCATGTTTGCTCAGTGCTGTCATTCCAACTGATTTCTGCTTTCAGTAAGTTGTTGTGAGAGTAAAGGTAACATGTTCATCCCGTAAAAACACACAGATTAAAATTGATTGTGCGGTCAAAACATAATTAATAATCAGGGAAAAGGAAAAATTACTCACAACTAATATTGTTAGTAAATACTAACTATATTTGTGGAATGAAAGAATTGAAGCAGATCGTTGAGAAGCTTTCGGGAATGATGGGTCAGATGGAAGAGAATGCCAAAGAGCAATATAATTTCTCGGGACTGACCCTGACTCAGATGCATTACATGGAGGTCATAAATTACCTTGGGAATCCTAATCTGACAGAGCTTGCCACTGCTCTCAAACTGTCAAAACCTACGGTGACAGTCGCAGTTGAGAAACTTATTGAAAAGGATTATCTGTTCAAAGTCAAGTCAGATGCTGATCGCAGAAGCCAGCATATACATCTGACTGAAAAGGGGCTGCTGATCAACGGGATGCATGATTATGCACACGGTAAAATAGTTGAATATGTCCGCAGGAACCTGAACGGCCAAGAGCTTAATGAACTTGTCCGTCTGCTCGGTAAAGTAGTAAAGTGATATTTTTAAAAATATTATTAGTAAATACTAAATAAATGGTATTAAACCCCAGAGTAGAACTCTGGACTTATCTTTTCGGAGCAGAGCTCCGAGGAATTAAACCATACTAACATTAAAAAGCAATGAGTACTTTTTTCAAAACTGACTATAAGGGATTGACATCTGAAGAAGTCAGACAAAAGCAATTTGATGAAGGTTTTAATGAGCTGCCTTCGTCCAAACCCAAAAATGTATTGCAGATAGCACTGGGAGTTATCAGGGAGCCAATGTTCCTGTTGCTGGTTGCTTGCGGGGGTTTGTATCTTTTCCTTGGCGATATGACTGAGGGACTGATGTTACTCGGTTTTGTTTTTGTAATCATGGGGATAGAATTTTACCAGGAGAAGAAGACAGAAAAAGCTCTGGATGCTTTGAAAGACCTTGCTAGTCCGCGTGCTCTTGTAATAAGGGAAGGGGATGAAATCAGAATTGCAGGCCGTGATGTTGTTACCGGTGATATCGTCATACTTCAGGAGGGTGACAGGGTACCCGCTGATGCCATTGTTTTGCAGTGTGTTAACCTGTCAGCGGATGAATCTCTCCTTACTGGTGAGTCGGTTTCTGTAAGAAAACGGGAATGGCAGGAGGGTGATGAGGAGGTAACTCCCGGAGGAGATGACCTGCCGATGGTGTATTCGGGTTCCATGATAGTTCAGGGCAACGGGATTGTAAAGGTTACTGCTGTTGCACTTAATACGGAAATAGGTAAGATTGGAAAAGCCCTGGAAGAGGTAAAGGAGGAACCGACCAAGCTGAAAAGGGAGATGGGTATCCTGGTTAAGCGTCTTGCCATCATAGGAATTTTATTATGCGTGCTGGTAATAGTTGTTTACACAGTTACAAGGGGTGATCTGCTTAAAGGGTTCCTGGCCGGCATCACCCTTGCGATGGCAATGTTGCCTGAAGAGTTCCCGGTGGTACTTACAATCTTCATGGCTGTAGGTGCATGGAGGATATCAAAAAAGGCAGTTTTGACCCGTAAACCGTCAGCCATAGAGACCCTTGGTTCTGCAACGGTTCTTTGCACAGATAAAACCGGTACGCTTACAAGAAATAAAATGACCGTTTCAAGTCTTCATAACGGAAAAGAATTTCTAAAAGTCGACGCTGGGGGAGAGTTCCCGGAGTCATTCCATGAAATAATTGAGTACGGTATTTTATCAAGCCAGATCCATCCGTTCGATCCAATGGAAAAGGCTATAATGAATGTTGGTGAGAAATTCCTGAAGGGGACTGAGCACATTCATACTGGCTGGGAGATGGCGAAAGAGTACCCGCTGTCCAGGGAATTGCTTGCAATGTCAAGAGTATTTACCAATACCGGGACGCAAAAGAAGGTAATTGCATCAAAGGGTGCCCCCGAAGCCATATTTGACCTGTGTCATCTCGATGAAAACACTCTCGGGAAATATGAAGCGGCAGTTGCAGAAATGGCTTCATCGGGGCTCAGGGTTCTGGGGGTTGCCAGGGCAGATATAAACCGGGAGACGCTGCCTGAAGAGCAGCACGACTTTGATTTTGAATTTCTGGGGCTGATAGGGTTGTCAGACCCTATCAGGGAGAATGTACCGCAGGCTATCATTGATTGTTACAATGCCGGTATAAGAGTAATAATGATCACCGGTGATTACCCGGTTACAGCTATGAATATTGCAAAAGAGATCGGGCTGAAGAATCCTGATCTCTGCATTACCGGACCGGAACTTAATAAACTGAGCGAAGAGGAGTTGTCTGAAAGGATAAAGGAGGTAAATGTTTTTGCAAGGGTCATACCCGAACAGAAGCTCAAGATAGTGAATGCCCTGAAAAGGAATGATGAGATAGTGGGCATGACAGGTGATGGTGTAAATGACGCGCCTGCATTGAAATCGTCAAACATAGGAATCGCTATGGGAGAGAGAGGGACTGATGTGGCCCGTGAAGCTTCTTCACTGGTACTTATGGATGACAACTTTGCATCGATCGTAGGGGCGATAAAGATGGGCCGCAGGATTTTTGACAACCTTCAGAAAGCGCTGGGTTATATCTTCGCCATACACGTTCCTATTGCAGGCCTGTCACTTATACCGGTTATGTTTGCAGACCTGCCCCTGATCTTGTGGCCGGTTCATATTGTCTTTCTTGAACTGATCATTGACCCTGCCTGCTCAATAATCTTCGAGGCTGAAAAAGAAGAACCCGGACTGATGAGCAGACCTCCCAAGGCTATTGAGGAGCCTTTTTTCGGGGCCAGAAAAATTCTACTCAGCTGCTTCCAGGGCATAGGTATCCTGACTGTGACACTGATGGTCTATTTTGTCGGCTTAAAGCTGGGGTATTCTGAAAAAGAGGTGAGAACACTGACTTTCGTGAGTCTGATTGCTTCAAATATTGCAGTTATTCTGTCAAACCGCTCGTGGACCTCAAGTATTTTCAGAATCATACTTACCCCTAACAAATCAGTGAAATGGGTTACAGGCGGAGCAATAGTTTTTCTTGTTTTGATACTGACAGTACCATTCCTGACAAATCTATTCCAGTTTGAAAAAATCAGTATCACCGAAACTGTTATCAGCACATTAGCTGGTCTGTTCAGTGTAGTCGGTTTCGAAATTTACAAATATATTAAAGGAAAAAAGGAGAGGAGGAGGTTACAGGAAAGCTCCCTTTTGGTGAGCTAGTGTCCGGCAGAATGTTTTATTGCAGCCTGTCGATTACATTCTTTAGTTTTTGCTGAATGCCTGTTGCCGTGCTTCCAAGCGATTCATTTTGTACAGAAATCATTGATGCCACAGGATCAACCGCACTGACTTCAACAACCCCGGGCTCCAGCTCATCAATAACCACGTTACATGGAAGAAACACTCCTATCTTACTCTCGAGCTCCAACGCTTTATGGGCAAAATGCGGATTACAAGCGCCCAGAATCTTATAGTTTCTGAATTCAATCTCCAGTTTCTTTCTGAAAGTATCTTTAAGGTCTATCTCGGTAATGATTCCGAACCCTTCTGTCTTCAACTCTGATTTGACCATTTCAGTGACCTCATCGAAGTTTTTGCCTCTGACTGTTTTATTGAAATAGTAGCTCATAGTCTTAATATTAAGTTTTTTGATCTAAATTCCTATCATATAATTAACTGGTTTTGGACAGGCACTGCTCTTTTCTGAAAAACAGTGAAGGAATTATCAGTTCGTATTCCGGCCCAATGTGTCAATCATTGACAGGTCTTCAACATGGACCTTACCGTTCATCAGGTCCTCAAGGGTTACCGATTTGAAATAGCCGGTAACGAGATTGTTAAGTTGCCCCCAGAATCCCTGGGCCTTGCAGTGTTCGTTCAAGTTGCACTTGAAATTCCCCGACAGGCATTCAACAAGGCAAATGCCGGGTTCAAACGCACGGTGAATATCGAAAATGGTTATTTCAGACGGTTTTCTCGTTAGTACATAACCGCTTTTTCTGCCCCTGGTACTGCAGATAAGGTGTGCTGTTTTCAGGGATTGGATGATGTGATCAAGGTACTTCAGGGACAGTTCCTGGTTGATCGCAATATCCTTTTGAAATACCCCCCGCTCAGGTCCTCCCTTCGCTATTTCAATCATGGATCTTACACCGTACCTGGTTCTTGTACTTATTTTCACTTTTTTGAAGTAAGGGAATTGTCTGCGGTAAAATTAAGAATAATGCCGAAACTTACCACGAAT
Organism: Bacteroidales bacterium; assembly: GCA_038248855.1. Lineage (GTDB taxonomy): Bacteria > Bacteroidota > Bacteroidia > Bacteroidales > VadinHA17 > SR-FBR-E99. The sequence continues at coordinate 14,073 of JBBRXA010000044.1, forward strand.
TCATCCTTGACTTTAACGAGCCCGCTGAGTTTTTCAGGCGGGACGAGATTAAAATCAGAAAGCCTGACCGCCCTGGATCCTTTGAGTAAGTAATGACTACCGCAGTTCTGAATTTCACACTCAACATTATACTCCCGGGTAACGCCTGCTATTGTAATCATTATATTGTATCTGGGGTTAAGGACAGGAATCAATCCGTTGTTTTGTTCCTGGTTATAGAATTTTATTGTTATCGTCGGAAACTCATGTTCATGAAGGTTGGTGAGGAAGTCCTTGTACATGAGAGGATTGCTGGCCTCAAAATCGCGTACTGGGATAGTGATTTCATTTTCCACAGGAAGTGAAGGATAAAAAAGGGAATTTCTGAAATCTGTTGATAATGTGGTATAAATAAAACTGAAGCGGTTGACGTTTGACTCTCCGTTAATGACTATATAATTGACACATCCGTCATTTTTCTCCTTGTTTCTTCCTTCAGAAAATAAAGGCGAATGGGCGCTCCCGACTATCAGGAGCACCCCTGCCGTTATAATATTTTTAAATGAGCCCGTCATCTCAGAATGAAATACCTGCCTCCATCATTATGCCCCTGAAGCCTGCATCAGCACCATAACTGGAGATAAACGCGTTATATTTCTGGTCGACATATTCCAGCTTGATAAGTACTGATTCAATCATTTTCCATCCGGCCCCAAGCTGAAGTCGCGACACTGACTGGTCAAGATTATTCCAGGCTTTGTTATAACGTGCCCCGCCATAGAACTGCCTCTGGCCTCCGAAACGGTATATCCCTTCACCGCCGTACTGTGCATATTCTGTGGAGGCTCCGCTAAGGGTGGTTCCCTTAAAGGATTCAAAAGTTCCGAAAAACTCCAGACCCTTATACTGCGAGTAGAGATTTAACATAAGGGAGTTGTCCTTATTGGTAAGCCCGGGGCCCCAGGACCCTGAAAGGTGATTCTTGGTGATATCAACATCATTGGCACTGTTCGTCACCCTGTTCATAATGAGGTAATAGCGTGAACCTGTCCTGTCACCGTAATAAAGTGACCCGAAGTGATTTTTGGGAGCATGATACCCGGAAAGAGTTAACCGAAGCCTGAGATCCTCACTTAACTGCTTGTCATAACCAGCCTTCCAGTAAAATGCCAGTTCCTTGAAAGTGTCATAGGCATCATATCCGGAAGAGGCACTGTATCCTGCAAGGGCCGGTTTCAGAGTACCGTTCGAGAGGGCTCCCATCAGCAATACCCCGTTTGACCGGAACATTACTTCTGCAGCTATCTGTGTGGTGAAGGCATCAATAATGTAATTGCCCACAAACGGATTTGAATTGATATTCCCGTTGTCCGACCGGCGGTAATGAGCATCCCCGTAATCGATATCCATGTCCCCGACTTTAATGGTCAGAAAATCCATCAGTCGGCCGACACCTTCAGACTTCAGAAACGGCAGTTCATCAATTATCAGATAACCTCCCTTTACCCAGGTTTCATTGTGATGTCGCGATGAAAGATAGGTTGTAAGGTTAACCTTTATCCCCGGGGCAAGCAAAGATTCAATTACGAGATTTGCAGTGGGCAGGTTGAACCCTTTACCCAGCGGAATGAGTGCACTGTCGGCATAATGTGTCAGTGACTGATACTGCATCGCGAAATCTGCCCCCAGGCGGACTTTTAATTTGTCAAAATCCTGCCCCTTCAGCTGTGGCTCCTCAAACTGGGCAGAAACAGCCAGCGATATCATTATCGCCGCGATTGAGAGAAATATGATTCTTTTCATTTTCTTGAGTAAAAAGTGTAAATGTTAGATATATTTGACTATACTATTGACTATCAGATACTTGAAATTTCAGGTCGAAATGAACGGTGACCTCATCCCCTGTCTTTAAAGTGCCTAACATGGCCGTGGGTGATTTGATGTTGAAATCGCTCATCTTCAAGGCCTGTGATCCGCTGATATTTAACCTGTCTCCTTCATAGGTGCCTTTCACAGGAATTGAAACGGCTTTTCTGACTCCGTTGAGAGTCAGTTCACCTTTAACAATTGCAGAGAAATCCCCGTCCGGGCCTGTAATGGATATAGGTTCCCCTGAGATAAAAACTATTTCAGGATATTTTTTTGTCTGAAGTGCAGCATGTGTCTTATTGGTCATGATAGAATTATCACTTGTCAGAGAAGCTGATTTACAGACGAATGTTACCCGCTCAATTGCTGTGGAAGGACCGCCAGCAGGCTGAATTTTCATTGTTGTTGTAAAATCACCTGCCTTTTCATTCCAGTCATGGAGTGAGGAGGTCCCCGAAACAGTGACGCTGCTCTGGTCCTTAATCAAATTGATGCTTTGTCCGCAGACAGCCACAAATGAAAGAAAAGTGAGAGAAAGCGAGAAGGCGGTACTTCTTATTATTTTTTTCATAATTCATTAATGCTATCAAAACCATGTATCCTATAGAAATAGTAGTGCAAAAATAATGCAATTATTTTCACCTGAAGATATTTCATGAGTTAAATTTTATAAAAACTTTCCGGGAGGTAACTGAATTACAGCATACAGCCATTCAAATTCTTCCTTCCGGTACAGTTTTTGTACAAAATCCCTGTCACTTAAACTCACCGGACCATGAAAAAATGTATTTTCAGCCTCGCGTTACTCATAATTGCAGGAATATCGACCTCTATGACATCATGTGAGAAAAACAGGAATGAAACCCCTCCGGGTGACCCTGTTCAGATCGAACTTAGTCTGAAGCAAAAGGAGGTTGTGGAATCTGCAAACAAGTTTGCCTTCAGCCTCTTTGTGCCGATAGTAACTGAGAATAATGGTGCGGAGAATATAATGATCTCACCGTTCAGTGTCGCAAGTGCTCTTTCAATGACTCTCAACGGTGCCACAGGCGAGACCTTTGAAGCTATGCAACAGGCGCTTCGTTATGACGGCAAGACAGTAGAAGAGATCAATGACGCTTATCTGAAACTGATGAAAGATATGGTCCCGGTTGATCCCAGGGTCGTAATGGAAATTGCAAACTCGGTGTGGGTTGAGAAAAGACTTACAGTCAAACAGCCGTTTATTGATGTCCTGAAGTCGTCCTATCTTGCTGAGGCAAGAAGTATTGATGTGACAGATCCGGGTGCCGTTGATATGGTTAACGGATGGATTGAGGAAAAGACGCATGACAAGATCAGGAATATGCTTGAAACCCTGGATCCCGATCTGGCAATGCTGCTGATTAATGCCGTTTACTTCAACGGGAAATGGAGACACCAGTTTGACAAGGACGACACAAAGAGCAAACCGTTTTATGTGACCCCTGATTCTCCCGTTGAGGTGCCCATGATGTTCCGGAATGGAAAATATGCTGTTACCCGTGCGGAAAACGCTATCCTGATTGAACTCCCATACGGGCAGGGCAACTACTCCATGGTAGTTATGCTGCCGGAGGAAGGTGTTACAACGTCAACTGCTGCAGTGGCTATTACTCCCGAAAAATGGGCATTGTGGATGACCCGTTTGGCCGAAGGCACTACTGAAGTGGACCTCAGCCTTCCGAGGTTCAAATATGAATATAAGCGGTTGCTGAATGGTGACCTTGCCGCTCTTGGCATGGGCATTGCATTTTCAACTTCTGCTGACTTCAGTAATATAAGTGATCAGGACCTTATGATTTCAAGGGTGCTGCACCAGACATTTATTGAGACCAATGAAGAGGGAACTGAAGCTGCAGCAGCCACCGTGGTTGAGATGGGCTTTACCTCAATGCCTATGACCACCACGGTAAATGTGAACCGACCGTTCCTTTATTTCATCAGGGAGACCACCACGGGAACCATAGTCTTCATGGGCCATGTGGCAGATCCGGCCTAATTTGCAAATTGCGAATTGGGACTTTCGATTTGCGGATTGCAGCGTGCGATTAGTATGATTTTACAGCTGGCAATCGCACATACGCTATCCTTTTTGCGTGCTGCTTTTATATTCCTTCAGGAGTGACTGAAAGACTTCTTTTACCGAAGAAATACCGGTGGCCCTGAAGGCATTCGCACCTGCAAAAGCATAACCGTTTTCGAAATTGCCTTTAAAAGCGTTCAACAGTGCAACAATAATACAATAGGGGCTTTTCGAGATATCGCATGTTTTAATGCATTTGAAAGGGCATTTCTTAGGTTGCTTCTTACCGGCCCTGACTTTCTCGATAAAACTGCTGAGGATTGCACGGCCCGGCATGCCCACGGGGCTTTTGATAATTTCGATATCGCTCTCCCCGGCATCAATATAGGTCTGTTTAAAGGCAGCTGATGCATCGCATTCCTCCGTCGTTACAAACCTTGTACCCATCTGTACGCCGGAAGCGCCCAGGTTTATGATGTCATGAATATCCTGTCCGGTGTAAATTCCGCCCGCGGCTATCAAAGGTATTTTCTGATTGTATTTATCTTCGAATGTCTTCAGCTCTGCCACGATCTCCGGCACCAGCTTCTCAAGTTTATAATCGCTGTCATTTATCTGTTCTTCCCTGAATCCCAGGTGACCTCCTGCCTTTGGTCCCTCCACGATCACTGCGTCTGGCAGGTAATCGTAGTTGGACTTCCATTTCTCGCATATTATTTTGGCAGCTCTTGCCGAGGAAACGATAGGCACCAGTTTTGTCCCGCTGTCTTTCTGCAGGAATGACGGCATGTCAAGCGGAAGCCCGGCTCCTGCAATTAGTATGTCGACTTTTTCAGAAATGGCGGTCTTAACCATGTCAGCAAAATTTGTCATGGCCACCATCACATTGATTCCGATCACACCTTTGGTTTTCTCCCTTGCTTTTCGAATTTCCTCTTTAAGCCCCAGGATACTCGCCTCAAGATAATTCTTTGATAAATCTTTGTACAGCAACCCGAGGCCAGCACTTGATATAACACCTACACCGCCCTCATTGGCAACCGCAGCTGCCAGTCCCGACAGTGAAATTCCTACACCCATCCCTCCCTGTATGACCGGAACAGCGATCACAAGGTTCCCGATTTTCAATGATTTCACGTTTTATCTTTTTGATACGGAGGCAAATGTATCCTTTAATTGGTTCGTGATACAGGTAAACAAATAAATAACATACCGGAAAGAGCCCGTTTAACTTTATTTAAGCCGGATTCAAATCTTCATTAATATCACTCCCGTCAATTATGTCTCTTTTACTTCTTCCGAAATATCTTCAATATCCTCTTTAAGAACTGACTTAAGAATCAGGAAGCCCGTTATTCCTGCAACCAGTGATCCGATCAGGATCATAAGCTTGGCATTGTTAATTATGACAGGATCGTCAAAGGCCAGCAGAGTAATGAAGATAGACATTGTGAATCCGATACCTGCCAGGAATCCGGCGCCGGAAATATGCTGCCACCTGAGGTCAGAGGGCATGGTACAGAATCGTGTCCTTGCTGCAACCAGAGTGAAAAACATGATGCCGGCGGGTTTACCCAAAACTAGCCCCAGGATGATGCCGATGGAATAGGATTGAGTCAGCGCGTTGCCGAAACCGCTGCTTATTATTATAGCCGTGTTGGCAAGGGCAAAAAGCGGCAGGATAATAAAGGCCACCGGTTTGTGAAGTATATGCTGAAGGATGTATGATGGAGACTTCTGACTGCCGTCTCCAAAGGGGACTGCAAAAGCAAGCAGCACTCCTGTTACTGTTGCATGCACACCTGACAGGTACATGAAATACCACATTGCTATTCCACCGATGACGTAGGGGATCAGTGTTTGAACCCTGAGCCGTTTGAGTATCATTAAGCCGGCAAAGATGCCGAGTGAGATTGCAAGGTTGCCCCACAGGATCGATTTGGAGTAGAACAGTGTAATGACCATTATTGCTCCAAGGTCGTCTGCCACTGCCAGGGCGGCCAGGAAGACCTTGAGGGAAGCAGGCACTCTTTTCCCAAGGAGGGAAAGGACACCCAGGGCAAAGGCAATATCTGTGGCCATTGGTATTCCGGTACCGGATTGTGTTGGAGTTCCGAAATTAAATACAGTGTAAATCCCTGCGGGCACGATTATCCCCCCCAGGGCAGCCGCAACCGGCAGAAGTGCATTTTTAAGGACAGATAGTTCCCCCACATAGATTTCCCTTTCAAGTTCAAGACCTATGAGGAGAAAAAAGATGGCCATAAGACCGTCATTTATCCAGTGTTCTGCACTTAGAGGACCTATCTTCAGGTGCATCAGGTCAGAATAACTCTCACCCCATACCGAATTCGCGATTAAAAGCGATACAACCGTGCAGAATAAAAGTACAATTCCACCGGCTTTCTCACTTTCATAAAATTCCCTGAAAGGACGGGTTATCTGTAGCCGATCGGAAATAATGTAGCGTGGCATAGGCTAAAAATATAAAATGTTTTCCATAACGGACCGGGAGGGGCTAAAATATCTTTACCTTACCCATCCAAATTATTTTTGAAACAAATGTTACCGTCAGGGAGTTTTCTAATTGTCAATAATCCCCTTTTATTTCAGCAATGAATCTGTCATTCATGGATTTTCTTGTAAGTGGTGTGCTGGCTACGATCATGTTCGGGATCGGGTTGGCAATAAATCTCGATGACCTTAAACAGATTTATCATTCTCCAAAGGCATTTTTTTACGGTCTGTTCGCCCAGATGATTCTTCTTCCAGCCATAGCTTTTCTGATAACCTATTTCACTGATCTTCCACCGGCAATCAAAGTGGGATTCATTATTCTGGCTGCATGTCCCGGAGGCACCACTTCAGGATTTATCACCGTCCTGTTCCGCGGGAACGTCGCGTTGTCGGTAACTCTGACGACAATAAACAGCATCCTCACTCTTTTTACAATACCGCTGCTTGTAAATTTCGCCCTTACAGTCTATCTTGGCCGGCATTCCCCGTTTGAGCTGCCTTTTATGGAGTCATTCCTTCAGATATTCTTCGTCACACTCCTGCCAGCCACCGCCGGTATTTTTGTACGTCTGAAATGGCATAACCTGGCTGAAAAGATTCAGAAGCCTGTCAGGACGGTCATGATCATTTTCTTTGCCGGGGTCTATCTCATCCTTGCATTTGCCGATGAATCAAAGGGTGGGTCAGGAATACAAATTGCAGAGGTTTTGCGGATACTTCCATACGCGTTGCTAATAAACCTGGCAGGCTTCCTGGCAGGCTTCCTGATGGGTTTTATAAGTCGCACCGGCTTACGTACCGGCTTCACAATAGGAGTGGAGGTTGCCCTGCAGAATACCACCCTTGCACTGCTTGTTGCCGGAACGCTTATTCAGAGCAATGACATGGTCAAGCCTGCACTGGTATATGCCCTGTTCTCATTCTGGACTGCCCTGATATTGGGTGTTATTGTCAAGAAATACAATAAATCTCCACTATTCGGGGAATTCATATAATGCGAATTGCCGAATAGCTCCAGCCCGCTGCATCGAAGTGTTCCTTCATCCTTACCAGCCTGGTGCAGAAGCCTTCCCAGCTGCGGTTCTCCGGTGCAGACCATACCACCTCTGAGAGAGCCGTCAGGCGCGGCAGGATCATGTATTCTGCCGTCTTTCCGTCAGTCACATATTCAGTCCAGAGGCAACCCTGTGCCCCGATAATATATTTAGCCTCTTCCGGAGTCAGTTCCGGAGGTACGGGTTCAAAAGAATATACCTTTTTCAGGGTCAACAACCCCCTGTACGATTCCGGTTCCGTGGCCGGATCGCCCTGGTAAACATTGAAGTAACAGTGTGAGACGGGTGTCATTACAGCATAATGACCTCTCCATTCCGTCTTGTCTGCCTCGTCACCTCCTATATGGATATAGGGTGAGGGGAACAGCTCCATCAC